>NZ_CP024199.1:260000-973333 GCF_002844375.1 Thalassospira marina
GCGTTATCTGTTTAAAAAGACAAACAGATATCTCCCACCAACGCGGGGTGGAGCAGCCCGGTAGCTCGTCAGGCTCATAACCTGAAGGCCGCAGGTTCAAATCCTGCCCCCGCAACCACTTCTCTCTCACTTGGCAAGTCTTAGATATAGACTCCAAGGATTCTAGCGACAAGAGAAATTTGCAGTCGGGCATCGCCTTAAAGAGGAGGCGGCGCTTACGAGGCTATTTATTTCCTGACTTTTCAATAGCTTACAAATGCAAAAAACCCGTCGGCGGCAACCAACGGGTCTTTGAAAAGGCTTAAACTTGCCCCTACGAAACATGGGTAAAGTTTAGGCGACGGGATTGCTTTGTCAAGAACAAAAGCAAATAACCGGCCTGTGCCGACAAAAATATGAATCTGTACGACTCTGTTGTCTGCCCTTCGAGGCTCAAATCTGTCCCCGGTCTGGCGGGGCGGACCGAAACCTATGGCGATTTACTGACCCTCTGTGACGGCTTTACCGGCTGTAATGATGTGACCACGGCTTCGGTTGTTGGCTTGGTCAGCCGGGCCATTTCCTGCTTATCCCCTTGTCTCACCGATCTTTCCGTTCGTGTTCTTATTCTTCTGATCGAGCATGTCTATGATGTGCGTGCCTGGCGCAGTGGCCGTTTGATGGTCTGGCCGGGTAATCGGCGGTTGGCGGAACTGACCGGCCGGAATGAACGCTCAATTCGGCGGGCATTATGTTTGCTGGAGGCTAATCACTGGGTTGTCCGGCGTTATTCGGCCTCGAACCGGCGTTCGGACGGCAATGCAGGGATTGATTTACGCCCGGTCGCGGCACGACTGCATGAGTTGCGCCAGGCGGCAGAATTTATCGAACAGAAGATAGAGTCCGCTCGAGAGCGTGCGAAGGCCGAACGGGATGACTTGGCACGTTTGGATGCCTGTGAAGACACCTCTTCAGACTCACTGCATGAACACAAAGAGTCCGGGGAGGAGGACATTTCTGTCCCCCTTAAATCCTACAAGTTAAGTCCTGGTTCTACGAACCTTGTACAAAGCGGGGCTGCGCAGGCAACGCCCGGGCAGAGATCGTGCCCGACAATTCCCGACATCGATGTGGATCGGGAGATCCTGTTCTTGATGGTTCAGGCCTCGCCGACCTTGCAAAAACAGCTTACGGCAGCCGAACTGTGTGACCTCATGGGACCGGAACAGTCTTCAGCCTCTGTTCAGGCGGTTGCGGCGGCTGTGAAATCAACTCTTTCTCACCAGATCAAATTGCGACCCGCTGTCTGGCGGGTGGCTTTGGCCAAACATGGCTGGGCGGCGATGGCGGCCGTGATGGTGGCAGTAGACCGGCAGGGCGTGCGTGATCCGGCAGGCTATCTCTATGCCATGCTCAAATCGGCCCGTTTGCGCGATACCGTGCGCCATAATTTGCGCGCCATTGAGCAGCAGGAGGGCGGTCATGCGTGATCTTCTTCCTGCCGTTAAACATCCTTCTGACTGCCAGCTTTTGTTCTCCCGCAAAGCCAGGGGCCTGGCACATTTACGGCGCTGGAATGGGGCCTGTGATGTCTCTGTCGCCCAACATTGTGTGATGGCATGTGATCACGTCTCACGGCGGGCCGCCCCTTATGCCCTGATCCATGACATAGAGGAAGACGAAACCGGAGATCTGCTTACACCTGTGAAGCTGCAAATGCGGCAATTGGGGATCTGGGACCGGTTTGAAGCTGAAATCGTTTTGCCGATCCGCAAGTCTTACACGGAGCTGGCGGGACTTTGTTGGCCGTGGCCTACCAATGTGGTGGCGGAAGTGGCCGACATCGACCAGCGTTTGCAAGTGACGGAATATCGTGATGCGGTTGATCGGGACCTGGTGCGCGGCTTTGTGCCGCGTTCAATCGCACCTTTGTCGGAATATTTGCTGCCTTGGAGCCCGCAAAAGGCCGAGGCGCAGTTTCTGGATCGGGCGCAGCGGCTGTTTCCCGCATGGGAGGGCTGAACAATGGATTGTGCAATCCACAAACTGGTTAAAGCGCCACTTTGTGTTGAGTTTTATGGGGTTGTAGTATCGCCGTTGAAATAACTCCGGGTATCTGAGCGCCGATTTTAATAACTATTGGTCAATGGCCTTTCCAAATTAAAGACGGAACGTAAATCCGGCCATCAGCCAATTTGCGAGCAGTTCGTAATATGCCCGCGGATTTAAGAGTAAAGGTTTCAGCCAGGTCGAAATCGACTAAAACTTCGATAGTGCCGGAAGCATGCTCCAGCACTATATTTGCCGGGCTTCTGTTAGGGCGCATAAGGAGGCCGTCTGCAACGCTTCCAGGGGTTAAAGCGCAGGCGGCCAGACATTGCGCGC
This sequence comes from Thalassospira marina, assembly GCF_002844375.1. Lineage (NCBI taxonomy): Bacteria > Pseudomonadati > Pseudomonadota > Alphaproteobacteria > Rhodospirillales > Thalassospiraceae > Thalassospira > Thalassospira marina. The sequence goes on from NZ_CP024199.1 coordinate 262,365, forward strand.
CGGTTACGGCCATACTGGGATGTGTTTTCCACGGCATGAAATAACGGGCGGCTATGGTGCCATTGGCTTTTGCCGGCGCCAGGAGTCCAAATTTTGGGGTCACCGATTGACTGACATCTCCCATTCCCATCTTTTTTGCTGCCTCCCGACGTATATGCTCCATCCGGTCAAAAAAATCAGTGTTTTGATCCAGTTCGGATGCGCTTTCATAGCCGGATAATCCGAAATCCGACGCCCGCGCTATTACCATCGGCATGGCAACGTCCATGCAGGTAACTTCAATTCCGTCAATTGTATCTCGCAGATTTCCAGTTGGGATAAAGCTGCCCGTAGCCTTTCCCACGACTTCCATAAACTGCAATGCAACCGGTGCCGCGCTGCCAGGAACACCGGCAATTGCAAAATCACCACCATATACAAGCATTCCGCCTGGTGTTTGGACACGGGCTAATATCCGTGCTCCTGTATTTACCGCCCGAATGCGGATTTCTGTTTCGATTTCCTGTGGTTTAACGAGGCTCATTTCAATTGCAGCCGGTCCTACAGCGGAAAGAATGTTGCCGCATGTTGGTTTGAAATCTACCAGTTGGTGCTCCACCGAAACCTGAGCAAAAAAATAGTCAACGTCGGCCCATTCATCGTTGGAGGGCGAGAGCATGGCGACTTTGGTTGTTACTGCTGCTCCACCACCAATCCCGTCGATATTTAACGGATGTCCGGATCCAATTGTTGCGAGCAGAACTTTTACCAGTGTGTCGTGATCTGCGGGCAAATCAGAACGCCTGAAATATGGACCGCGTGAGGTGCCCCCACGCATGAAAAAGAAGGGAATTGCAGTTTGTGTCACGGTAATTGCCACTTTTCTAAATCGACAGAAATGTTTTGTGGACTTCGCACAACCAAAGCTCAGGCAATCGGCTGGCCCTTAAACAAGGGCGCTTCCCTCTTGCTCTGACTTTATCCATAGACGCCTCAACCAGTTTGAGAGCGCCTTGTAAGCAGCGTTGCCAGGATCGTGGAGCATCATGCAGTGAGGGGCATGGGGCAGATGGTGATATTCATATCCGAAGAATGCGGCGACAGCTTCGTCCTGCCCTAACGGGTGACGAAGCGGATCTTCCAATCCAGCCTCCAGGACAAGGCCTTCTGTTGGGCGAGGATTGACTGATATCCGGAGATTGTAGCGGTCGTTCAGTGCGCACGGACTTTCAGAACACAATGAGGGCAACCATATTTCTGCGTTTTCAGCGCCACCCATGTAGATATCGCGGAAACGTTCGAGTGAAGGGGGAGGGTAGGGTTTACCCGTTGGCAGTTCGGATACCGCAGCAACGCCAGGCATATTGCCCGGGGGGGAAGGCGCAAGTAGCGCCATCCCGGTTATATCACGGCGTTCCGCTGCAACGGCGAGGACGAGAGCCCCCAAAGAATGCCCGATGACAATCGGACGAGCGGGCAACTGGTCGATGCATTCCCCGACAACCTTCGCGAAATACGGGATATCCAGATTTTCATAACCAGTCGGTGCAGGAAGACCGCCATGACCTGGCCAGTCCACTGCCGCGACTTGATATCCTTCTTGCAGTAGGTCATGCATCCATTTTGCATAGCACCATGCGCCGTGATATGCGCCGTGCACCAGCAGCACGACAGGTTTGTTTCCAGTTTGTCTGGTTGAGGTCCAAAGTCGTCCACCAGAAGGCAACATGAAGGATGAACAGAAGCTGCGGAGATTAATCAAGCCTGTTCTCCTGCTACCAGTTCGGACTGGCTTGCCTTGCTACAGATTGCGACAGCTAAAACGACGATTGCACCAAGGCCGTTAATCAGTAGAGAGGGCCAGAACAGCATTAGGCCGCCGACAATGAGAGAGCCTTGAAGCGTCCGCCCCAATGGCCCAAGGAACCATCTGGAGAAGGCGGCAGATAGAGAGATTGTTCCGATAAAGCATGCTGTAAGTGCCAGCACGATGTTGAGGGTTGTCCCTTCAAGCAGGGTTTCGGGACGAAAGACAAAAATGAATGGGAGCATGTATTTGATCACAGCAAATCGCATGGTTTGGACTGCCGTTTTCCACCATGACGCATTTGCCAGGCCAGCAGCAACGAAGACGGCAGAACAGACCGGTGGTGTGATTGCTGAAAGGACGGCGAAGTAGAAGACAAACATGTGAGCCTGAAGCGGTTCGATGCCGATGGCGTTTAAAGCAGTTAATATCGTTGATACCGCGAGAACATAGGCTGCTGTTGTTGGCATCCCCATACCGATGACCATGACGACGAAACCGGCAAGCAGTAGGGAAAGAAACAGGTTTCCGTTTGAAAGAGACAACACGGCATCACCGAACTTCACGCCAATTCCGACAAAACCGATGACGCCGATTAACACACCAGCTGCCGCACAAAGCGCTCCCAGCGTAACGAGTGGTGAGGCGGCTTCCATGATGGCTTGGCCAAGGTCAAGTGCGCGTTGCTTCAAGCTCGACGGATTCAAATCGCCAAGGGTCAGATACAACACCGTGAGGGTGATGCAGGCCATCAGGATGGATAGACTGACCGCGTATCCAGCGAGCAGCATGAACAGCAGAACACAGAAGGGAGCAGCAAGCGGTAACCAGACTGATGGTTTTTTCAGTCGGGAAGCATCTGGCATTTCTTCTTCAGGAAGGGTTCCGACATTTGCTCGCACACTTTCAAAATGAACAGATGCAAGAACACCGGTGTAAAACAGAACTGCAGGAACGAGAGCCAAGGCCATCATGTGTCCGACGGGCATGTTCAGGAATTCTGCCATCAGAAACAGGCCAGCACCCATAAGGGGAGGGGTGATTTGTCCCCCGGAAGAGGCCGTTGCTTCGATGCCGCCGGCGACCTCCGGGCGATATCCCATTCGCTTCATCATGGGGATCGTGAAGCTGCCCGTCATTGCAACATTGGTCACGGAAGAGCCTGTCATCGAACCAACCATTGCCGAGGAAATCACAGAGATTTTCGCCGGGCCGCCACGCATGCGACCCCCGACAAGTTTCGCGATATCCATCATCGTCTCGCCAGCACCTGTTGCCATCATCAAGGCAGAAAACAGGATGAAGAGGACGAGGAAACTACAGAAAATATCGAAGACCTGGCCCCATATGCCGTCTGTCGAGAGGTAAAGCATCGAAGTCAGCATTCGTAAGCTGACACCACCGTGTCCCAGCCGCCCCGGGAGCATATCACCAAACAGCGCATATGCTCCGAACACGCCAACGAGGATGGCGAATGTCCAGCCAATTGTTCTTCGCGAAAGTTCAAGAATGGAGGCTGCCAGTGCCAGGCCTAGCACAATTGCCTGAGGCCTGTTTGCTACCGGGTTCATCATGACATCCCAGTAGTTCAAATATACCCAACCTGCAGCGATGAGGATGGCGCCGAGCATTAACACATCGAGCAGGCGCCCCAAAATCCCTCCTGATTTACTGGGGGCTAAAATGACAGCCAGACCGGCGATCAATGACAATACGATGGCCCGGTGCTGAATGTTTGGAAGTTGGCCGAAAGCGGCTCCCCAGGCAGTGAGGCCAATCAGCCCGGCGGACAGCATGAATGTTGCGATGGTCCGAACGCTGAAACAGGCGGCCTTGCCCTGGTGCGTTTCTGCCCCGGATGACGGTTCGGTGGTATTCATCAGTGCATCCCTCTTCACGCGGATCTGTTGGCGTATGACAACAGATCCGCGTGCAATCCCGTTGATGTTGGAATGATCAGTTCAGTCTGGCTTCAGTTCTTCATTCCGGGAGGCAACAGGCGTTCAGGAACCTGATAACCGGCCTCCCGGTAAGCCCGGACTGCACCGGCATGCAGAGGATATGTCGAAACTTCCAGTGTCTGTTTTGCGATGTCGACACCATTGAGCGCAGGAAGTGCGGCTGTTTGTGCCTTGGTTGAGGCCAACATGCCTTTGACCAGTCGATAGGCCATGTCTTCGTTCATGCGCTCGGTGGCCGTAAATCCAATCCAGATTGCATGAACAGTATAAGGGTCTGCACCATCTGTGACACCGGCAGGCATGTCGTAAAAACTCATCCATGGTAGAGCTTTATGGATTTTCTCGATCTGCTCGTGGGTGAAGCCTATTGGCCGCAAGGGTGTTGTCAGGTTTAATTCGGCAGAGGCGCTATCAAGCCGTGGTCCCTGTGTGGCACGCATTTGACCGTCACAGCGTCCATTTTTCAGTGCGTTAATGGCATCTGTGCTGTCTGACATGTATAGTTTTGGTTGGATATCGAGTGCCTTGAGGACGCGTAGCATGTTGGTCTGCTGAGACGACCCATTCATACCAGGATGAAAGCACTTTCCCTCAAAACCAGCCAGATCAGTGATACCGCTGGCTTTGGTTGCCATCATGTTCTGAATAGCAGGGTAGGTCCACCACAACACACGAAAGCCCTTGTAACCTTGCGCCTCGGCATCTGCGATGAGGTCGGGTGAGATCCCCCCAAAATCAAGTTCTCCTTCCTGCAACAGGACGGAATTTGCAGAAAAGCCGCCGGTGCTGACAACGGTGACATTTAAGTCGGGTTCATTGTCCGTGATGCCGTTCGCGATGGCGCTGTAATATGGATAAAATGTTGAGGTCGTTGTAGACCCCCCCATGTTCAGTTGGGTTTCCGCAGCTGCTGATCCAGCTACAAAGAAGACCGTCATTGCAACGAGTTTCGGTAATATTTTCATCGATTGGTTCCTCCCTATGATTTTTTTTTTACAATTCCAGAAACTGAATGATAAAAAAAATTGTTTTTTTTTATTCTGTCATAAATTAAATCTATAGGAATGCAGCAGCTTTCAACACGACATCTCATTGCAATTATTGCGATTTGTGAGGCGGGGTCTGTCACCGCGGCGGCGGCGGAACTCAATGTCACACAACCCGCGCTTAGTGCGACCATTCGGCAGGCAGAAGAAATCGTTGGGATTGCGCTCTTTGACCGCACCTCGCGGCGTGCAAAACCGACCTCGGCCGGCCTTGCTTTAATCCCCGAAGCCCGTCGTATTCTTACAGATGTATCGCGTGCAACCCAGCAGCTCAGAGACCTTGCCGAAGGGCGTATTGGTCATCTTTCAATAGCCTCTTTGCCTTCAGCGATTGCTGAAATAGTGGCGCCTGCATTGCGTCGATTTGTGGCGGAATATCCTGGCATCAGGGTGGCTGTGCGTGATGCCCTTAACACCGAAGTTGCGAGAGCTGTTAAGTCTGGTGAGGCTGATCTCGGATTTGGTGTTCCGGCCGAGGACGAAAACAATCTGAAAACAAAAATGCTGTTTGAAGATCGTTTCATTGCTGTTCTTCCAGCGGGTCATTTTCTGGGTGATCGAGAAACCGTATCCTGGGAGGATTTACGCTCAGAAACGTTGATTGAAGGTGCCAAGGGGTCGAACACACGTGCCAGCGTGCGTGAACACCTGAAGGTCGAAGGTGTCGGCAGCGCGATAGAATGTTCTTTCGTCCCAACGACGATAGGTATGGTGCGCAATGGTCTTGGGGTTAGCGTTCTTTCGGAGTTGGCGTGTCGAATATTTGCCAATGACGATCAGATTGCTTTACGTCCTTTGTTGCCGATCGTCACAAGGCCGATTTCTATCTTGCAGCGCGCTGACCGGGATCTGAGTCCTGCGGCTCAGCTGTTTATGAACTTTCTTGAATTTAGCTGATCCCAGATAGCTGATGGCGTCTTTTTTACAGATGCTGTCCGCAGCTGCTCACTGCTTCGATGGATAACTTGCAGTTGATCGTCGTGTGGTGCTGTGCCTTTTAATTACCAAATTGAAAATTTAGCATTATGCTGAGAAGGCGATAGAGAGGATCCGACCTTAGGCATCCAGATCGTACATCCGTTTCATAGCAGGCCAATTTGTTATTCGGCACGATTGAATGCTTCCGGCATGGTAAACAGTGTAAAAATGAGGGGGCAAATGGAGATTTCCCTTAAACTGCTAGAGATTTCCGGCATGATTGCTCTGCTTCTGTGGGGCGTTCACATGGTTCAAACGGGCATACAGCGTGCCTATGGGCCGGAACTTCGCAGGCTTCTCTCATCTGCACTTCCTAACCGATTTTGGGGATTTCTTGCTGGTATTGGTGTAACGGCTATACTGCAAAGCAGCACTGCGACGGGATTGATGGCGACGTCCTTTACTTCTGAAGGTCTGATCAGCCTGGTTACGGCATTGGCAATTATGTCGGGTGCAAATGTTGGCACCACGCTGATCGTTCAGGTTTTGTCGTTTGATATTACCCAAATTGCACCGATCTTTATCTTGATCGGGGTGTGGATGTTCAGACGCGGCAATATCACTCGGACGCGTGATCTCGGTCGGGTTGTCATTGGGCTCGGTTTGATGCTGTTGTCATTGGAACTGGTGCATAATGCAGTGGTGCCATATGCGGAGGCGCAGGTATTTCGCACTGTCTTGCATGCAATCACGGCTGCACCGGTGTTGAATGTGCTTCTGGCGGCAGCGCTGACATGGCTTGCTCATTCGAGCGTTGCGATAGTTCTCTTGATCATGCCCTTCGCGTCGGCAGGAATAATTCCGCTTGATGCTGCATTTGCTCTCGTGTTGGGCGCTAATCTGGGCACCGCGATCAATCCCTGGCTTGAAGGTGGAAGCAGTAGCGATCCAGAATCGAAGCGCTTGCCGTTGGGCAATCTTTTCAACCGCATAGCAGGGTGCTTGATTGGCCTGGCAGTCCTGGAACCCGCCGCTAATTATATTAGCGTGATCATTCCTGACCCGGCACAAGCCGTTGCGGCGTATCACCTCGTTTTCAATTTGTCCCTCGCGGTTTTGACTTTGCCATTTTTGTCTTTTTTCGCCCGTTTGTTGTGTCACTGGCTGCCTGTCCGTGAAGGTCAAGCAGATCCAACCAAGCCTGTTTACCTCGAGGAAAATGCCAGAAAATCACCACCTGCGGCTATGGCGGTCGCTGCTCGCGAAGCTCTTCGTATGGCCGATACATTGAAACAAATGCTGGACGGTGTTGGTGATGCTCTTGAAAATGGAGATCGAAAGCGCGCTTCGGAAACACGTCGTCTGGACGATATTCTTGATCACCTCAATACTGCGATCAAAGAATACCTGACTTCACTTGACGCTCAGACATTCGATGACCGTGATGATCGCCGGATGCGGGAAATATTGATCTTTACGACAAATATCGAACAGGCTGGTGATGTGATTGAGCGGGATCTGGTTAATCTGACCAGCAAGCGAATTAAGCGCCGCTTGTCTTTTTCTCCGGAAGGTCAGCGCGAATTGCTTGATATGCTCCAACGTCTCGAAAGTAACTTGCGGTCTGCCACGGCAATTTTCATGAATGAAGATCCGCGCATGGCTCGTAAGCTTGCAAAGGAGAAGGAGATGTTTCGTGAGCTTGAGGAGCGAACGATTAGTGCGCATTTTCAGCGATTACAGGCTGGTCGGCAGGATAGTACGGAAACCAGTACTTTGCATCTTGATGTTGTTCGGGATTTAAAACGGATCAATGCGCATCTTGTTGCTGCCGCAGCCTATCCGGTTTTAAAAGGTCAAGGTGAACTTCTGACGAGCCGCTTAAAGCTTACCAAGCATAGTTAGCCCAGTTCTATCGGGTGTCGATTGATATTTCGTGCTCTTGATCTCTTATTTTATCAGGAATGATTTCGGTACGTGGAATTAATATAGATTATCAGTTGCATTTTCTGTCTGTTGAGACATATACAAAAGATGGGGTTCCTAGGGAATTTTGTCTTTGGTTCGATCAATAGCGATGGTCCGTCAGACAATTGTAAGCAGGTGATGCCTGCGTTTCTTGATTTGTGATCACGCTTGAAGATCAGCGATGTGGTGCCTTGATGGTTTCCGTGCTGCACAGTGTCACAGATTTTCCCGACTAAAATTGGATGGACTTTTAGCTTCAGGAATCAACGGGCTGTTGGCCGCGTGAAGGGGGAAGCATGAAAAATTTGGGGCTTGTAAAGTTTGTTTCGCTTTTCACCATTTTGATGTGTTTGGTGTTGGCACTGTTTATTGGCAGCTTTCTGCCAATTCTATTTGCAGTGTTGCCGGCAACTTTACTGTTGATAAGTTCACATCTGTGAGTGTTCTGGCATCAGTGTTTGGAAGGTGATCGGACAAAATATAGCTAAACAAATGGGGGGAGAGATGGCCGATTTTCTGTTTGAGCATTCCTGTTTCGATTTGGGGAAAGTCGCCAAGGAACATCGATACGATGTTTGGAGTAGCAGTATTTCCTGTATTTTTGATGTCGAGGTCGCAAAGGTGCTTCGGGGATCTGATCGCTTTAGCGCAACTATTGAGGCCTTTCGTCTGGGTGACATATTTTTTGCGCAAACGAGGACAGTTGAGCAGATTTGGCGGCGGCGGCCGATTGAAATAGCGCAGGATGGCATGGATCATTTCATGATCCAGTTGTATATCGACGGAGAAATGTCCTGGCAAAGTGGGCAGCGTTCCGGACTGGTCCGTTCAGGTGATCTGATTGTTTTTGATCTTGGACGTGAAATGGCCAGCCAAACCACCAGTTTCAATAATCTCTCTTTGATCATTCCACGGCATATGCTGGCCCCGAAACTGAATGACCCCGATGCTCATCATATGCAGCATCTGAGTGCAGAACATCCGCTGCCTGGGATGTTATATGAGTACATTTTGATGCTGCATTCCCACCTGCCTGCGCTAAGTCCGGCACTTGTTGAAAAAATGGTTCCGAGTGCTCTGGAGATGATCGCAACATGTCTTAATCATGGTACGGACTCGACGCAAAAATCTTCACCAATTGAGCGCGAATGGCTGATGGGCAGGCGTGCTCGAATGTATATGCGGCGGAACTTGGGTAACGCTTCACTCGATGTGCAAACAGTATGTGATGACTGCAATATTTCCCGGAGCAGTCTTTACAGAATGTTTTCAGAAGAGGGAGGTGTTCGTGCTTTTCTGCAGGAAGAGCGTCTTATTTTTGCTCTTCAGAAACTGATGAAACGGCCTGAACTGCAGATATCGACCATCGCGGAGCGAAGTGGATTCAAGCTTTCAAATGATTTCAGCCGTGCCTTTCGCAAGCGATTTAACATGTCACCATCCGGGTTGCGTGCTCTTTATGCCTCGCGCAAGGGAACTGATATTTTACCTGCTCATGTTTCAGGGATTGATCGCAAATACGAAAATTGGCTGCGTAACCTCGGGACTTAGAACGAACCGGCTGATGCCGGAATCCGGCCAGAGCCATACGTCCCACAATCTACGTAAGCGGAAACAACCGAGCTCTGATTTTCCGCAAAAATTATGTGAGGCAAGTGGCCTCTTATCCCAACGTGTTTTTTTCGACCACTTCCCACGTTAGAGTTTCTGCGTTCGGAGGAGAAGACCGCGTCGGGCAGATATGTCTTTGATGGATCGAAGGCAAATCCGGGGAAGGTGGGAGTGCGAAAGCGGCGCGGTCTTTTTTAATGCCGAGTACTATCAGCATCCAGGCAAACCGGATATCCCATGTTGCTGTTGGCACGTCGTTGCCACCGGAAATACATCTGTTTGATCGGTTATATGCTAATCCAGCTTCCCCGAAACCTACTTGAGCAACGACATATTAAACATGTTCGAGAGGATATCTGTCTGCGAGATGATGCCTTTGATCTTCATTTTCCTGTCGGCGATTACAACCGCATGAATGTCGCCAGTTGTGAAATGCGGGATCAGATTGAAAGCGAGATCGTCAGGAGCCGCGACGATTGCCGGTGAAAGATAGTCGCCAACTTTCCCGTTCGAATAGACCAGGTCACGCAGGCCTACCGTTCCCAGTAATGTTTCGTTCGCATCAAGAACTGGCAAGGTGCGAATTTTATGATGGAGCAAGAGTGAGATAGCGATATCTGCCGACATTTCCCGTCCAACGAATATCACATCTCTCGACATGATTTCCTGGCACGTAACCTGTCCATCCTTTCTGCACCTCGCTTGCAGGGCGACTTCTTCAACCAGTGTTTCAAGATCCTCCGGGTCAATATCGAAAGTTTCATCCTGACGTTCCAGGACGGTTGTTATATCCGACCGTATGAAGCTGGAGCGAATATGAGGTGGCAGGTCACGCGTGTGATGTGCATGTGCAGCCTGTTCGATGCTTGTGGCGCTACGGTGGGGGTAGGAATGACCGATAATTTTGTGAAAAATCACACCGATTATAACCAGAAGGCAGGAATTGACGCCGACAGGCAATAATGGAAACAGAACTCCCCAACTGGACACAACCTTGCCACCAAGAACTGCGGTTAGTGCTGCAGCCCCGCCTGGTGGATGCAAGCATCGCGTTAAAGACATTACGATGATGGCGAAGGAAACAGCCAACCCAATGCCCAACACAGCATCGTCGACAAAATACGCAACGGCCATGCCAATCGCTGCAGAAAGGGTGTTGCCGCCAATGATCGCCCAAGGCTGCGCGAGCGGGCTTGATGGTACTGCAAACAGCAATACCGCAGATGCACCAATTGGAGCGACGATCAGGGGGGCCCAAAGACCTTGACCGATGAATTCGGCGCATATCAGGCCTGTCAATGAAATGCCAAACAATGCGCCAAATGCTGCAAGCAATCTGTTGCGGAATGTTGAGCCGACAGGAACAGGAGGTAGCCACCCAAAGCGCGAATTTGTCTGCTGTTGATTTTGTTTTGTAAGAACGTGTCTGGGGTTGGATCGCAAAGGACTGTTTTTCTTGCCGATTTTGCAAATTCCTAGCGAAATGCCTATCCCCAGAATCCCCAGGCCAAATGCTCTGATAATAAAGGTCGCTTCCGATGACAGGGTCATCAAGAAGGGAACCGTGAGGAGAACCGCGCCAATCAGTAGAAGGGTCAACGCGATGGCCGAAGGTTTCCGCGAGGTATTCATCGGACGTCTCTTGATACTGGGTCACGGTGAAAGATCGCAACATCGAGAAGCAAACGAGTTCAAATTTCGGCATATTTTAATGGGAAAATCAATTCAAAGCTGTCCAGCTAAGTAATAACTGCACGGAAATCTGGCTCGTTACGTTGTGATCAGATATCGAACGCAATGGCGAAAATTTTCAAGGTCAAAAGGGCTCTTATTTTGTCCGCTTCAGTTCGATATGGATGAATTTAAGTGTCCCAGTTCATTGCCTTGAAGTGTCCGATTCCGGTACAGTGAGTGATCCATGAATAGATCTATCAAGAGTGACGTGCGGAGAAGACAATGCAGGAACATTTAGCGCAATGGTTGTTGGAGTATTATCCGCCTCTGGGCAGGTTTGCGGATGCCGTCGCTATCCTTGTTGTTTTATTCCTGATTTTTGCAATATCGGCCGTCATTCATATCGTGCTGCACCGGGGGCTGTTGCCTTCGCTTGAGCGTATCGGCGGCAGCCATCAGCACAATTGGCAAAAGCTCATGACAGGGAAAGGTCTGTTTGGGCGTGCCGCTCTCGTCGCGCAGGGGATCATTGTTCATATCCAGGCCGGGCTTTGGCTTGCAGATGGATCCTTTACCCTGCAATTACTCCATACAATATCAGAACTATGGATCATTTTCTTTGCGTTAATGTCGCTGTATTCCTTGCTCGATACAGCGCTCGATGTGCTGCGTTTCAGTATTACGGCCCGTACCCTGCCGTTACGCGGCATTTTTCAGGGCGTAAAGCTCGCCGCTTCAATTCTGGCTGGCTTACTGATTGTCTCAATCCTGATCGGGCAATCTCCGCTAATTCTGCTGAGTGGTCTGGGTGCAATGACCGCTGTTCTGATGTTGGTGTTCAAGGACCCAATTCTCGGGCTTGTTGCCGGCATTCAGCTTTCGGCAAACAGTATGCTGTCAGTAGGCGACTGGCTTGAAATGCCGAAATACGGGGCCGATGGTGATGTCATTGATATCGGCTTGACGACGGTCAAAGTCCGTAACTGGGACAATACAATTACAACAATACCAACTTATGCGCTGATATCGGATTCCTTTAAAAACTGGCGGGGTATGAGTGACTCTGGCGGCCGTCGGATTAAACGCAGCCTTAACCTTGATGCAACCAGTGTTCAATTTCTGGAAGAAGAAGATTTGAAGCGGTTGTATCGTGGACGCCTACTCGCCCCGTATCTTGATGAGAAAATTGAAGAAATCAAACAGTATAACAGTACTCGCAGCACTGACCTGTCGTCGTTGGTAAACGGGCGGCGATTGACTAACTTAGGAACGTTACGGGCATATCTTGTGGCCTACCTGCGGGATCACCCCAGGATCAGACAGGATATGACCTTGATGGTTCGGCAGCTACAGCCTGGTCCCGAGGGTGTTCCGATTGAAATATATGCGTTCACAAATACGGTCAAATGGCTTGAATACGAAGCAATCCAGTCGGATGTCTTTGATCATGTCCTGGCGATATTGCCTGAGTTCGGGTTGCGCATTCATCAAACGCCGAACGGGTACGATATGCGATCTCTGGTTCGATTTGATCGGGAGCCTCAACACCATATACCCGAACCCCGCGAGGTCGCAAATCTATGAGATGGGATAACCCGAAGATGAAAACAGGCGGCAAGGGAAATGCCGCCTGTTTGACGTCGCTATTCTCAGTTCACGGGTGATCAGTGGCCGTTATCAGCGGTAAGGTCTTTGGTCAGATGCTTTTCGTGTTGCTTACGGCGCCATGTATCAAGAAACAGCAGAATTGGGGCCGCAATAAAGATTGATGAAGTTGTCGCGATTGCGACCCCAAACACCATGGGTACAGCAAAACTTTCAACAGCATTGCCGCCACTGATCGCCATGGGCAAAATCGCCAAAAGCGTGGTGAGTGAGGTGAAAATACAGCGAACCAATGACTGGTTTATCGACATGTCAATAATTTCGCGCATGGGCATCTTGCGAAACAGCTTGAGATTTTCACGCATGCGGTCATATACGACGACCTTGTCGTTGACCGAATAACCAATGAGTGTCAGCAGGGCAGCGATTGCTGTCAGATTGAAGTCCAAACCCATAATCGCGAAAAAGCCGATTGTTTTTGTGACGTCTAAAATCAGCGTAACTATTGCCCCGACAGCAAAGGGCCATTCAAAACGCCACCAGATATATACCAGCATCGCTAACGTGGCGAGAATGACGGCTGTCGCTCCGGAGGTTGCAAGCTCGCCGCTCACCTTGGCGCCCACGACTTCTGTGCTTGAAAATGAGATATGAGGATCAAGCTGTTCGATGGCTGATTTGACTGTGTCGACGGCTTTTGTCTGTGCTTCCTCACCGCCAGGTTGCCGGGAGAGACGCAGCAGAACGTGCCCGTCTTTTCCTACTTCCTGCAGATTGATTTCTCCAACGCCGAGTTGCGAGAGGCTGGAGCGTAGCTCTGGGAGTTCGCTGACAAGTGAGTTGCTGTTTTGTGCTGTTGAGGCAAGCTCAATCTGTATACCACCTTTGAAGTCCACACCGTAATTTAACCCGGGTTTCAGAAAGAGGCCTACCGAGATTGCAGATAGAACCAATGAAGCAGCGATACCCATGAAACGTGCACGCATGAAGGAAAAATTGGTTTTTTCCGGCATGCAGGCAAAAATGGGCTCTATAACAAGCGTTTTCAGCCGTTTGCGCCAGACAATCTCGCTCATGATTACCCGGACGACGGCAACGGCAGTAAACATGGAAATTAGAATGCCAAGGCTCATGGTGATCGCAAAACCTCTAACCGGTCCGGATCCGAATTCAAATAGCAGGGCGGTCGCGATCAATGTTGTAATGTTGGAATCAACAATCGTGGCGTAAGCCCGTTTGAAACCTGCATCGAGCGCCATAAATGCCGATAGTCCTTTTCTGGTTTCTTCTTTTATTCGCTCATTGATCAAGACGTTAGCGTCGACGGCAAGGCCAATGCCAAGGATAATGCCTGCGATCCCAGGTAATGTGAGCGTTGCGCCTAGTGCGCTGAGTACGCCGACGGTCAACATAACATTCAGACCTAACGCGAGGTTTGCGATGAGCCCCCAGCGACCATAAAGAAATACCATCAGTGCGACGACAAGGGCGAAACCTATTGCGCCGGTATACAGCCCCATTTGAATGGAATCCGCGCCAAGGTCCGGGCCAACGGTTCTTTCTTCTATGACGGTCATAGGTGCCGGCAGCGAGCCTGCTCGTAGCAGAGCAGAAAGGGTTACTGTGTCTGCGACGGTGAAATTTCCGCTGATTTGCCCCGATCCGCCGGTGATCGCACTTTGGATGACTGGCGCGCTTAGAACCTCGTGGTCAAGAACGATAGCCAGTGGGCGACCAATATTTTTGCGAGTAATCTCGGCCAACCGGGTTGCACCAGAACCGTCAAAGCGGAAATTAACAATTGGGCGCTGGTTTTGTGGATCAAAGCCTGCATGTGCATCTGTCAGGTGTTCGCCCGTCAGCGTTGCGCTACGTTCGACAGTATAATTTTGTCCGTCTTTGCCTTTCAGTGTTATCAGGCTGGGTGAAGACTGAGAATTCCGTTCCGCGGGAGAAACCACAAGATAAAAGCCAAGTTTCGCCGTGCTGCCTAGAAGCTGGCGAACCTGGGCAGGGTTTTGCACGCCGGGAAGCTGCACAAGAACGCGGTCAGCACCAACACGTTGAATAGTCGGTTCGGCAATGCCGATCTGATCTATCCGGCTGCGGATAATCTCAAGGCTTTGTTGTGCGCTAGCATTAACCCTGTTTCGTATCCCCTCGTCAGAGAGGGTTATTGTAAGAGTGTGACCGTCGCCAGTGGTTTCCAGGTATTCAGGAGCCGGGCGATTGCCGGGAGTTTCAACCATTTTGTCGGTGAGACTTTTCAGGGCTTCACGGGTTGATTGCACTTCGTCAGAATTGCTTAAGGCAATGATAATGCCATGTTCTTTTGTTTTTACGCTGAGGGTCCGGATCGCCGCTTTTTTCAGCGTGTCCGATATTTCCTTTCGGGTGATGTCCAGTCTTTCTCGGATCATTTCATCTGTATCGATTTCAAGGACGAGATGAGAGCCGCCCCTAAGATCAAGACCAAGTGAAAGCTGTTTAGAGGGTAGGAAGGATGGCCATTGTGCCAACTGTTGGGAAGAGAGCAGATTTGGTAGCGCTGTGAGGAAACCCAAAAGTAGGATCAGGGCATAGAACACCACACGCCATGTCGAATTTCGCATGACAAAACTCCGGACAGTGAACCGGTCGTGAAAGATCCGTCACTGTCGTCTGATAACTTTGATTTATCGCGCCTGATGGCATGAAACGATGTAGGGCTGAGAAATCAGACGGTGAAAGGTGGAGACCGTGGTGCATAAGGTGCGAGCGACCGTGAAACGCGATTGTCATCGTTCGAAAAGGGACAAAAACGCGATGTAAGGCATACCAGAAGCTGAGCAGTCTGGTTGGCCCCAGCATTGAACGACGGATCGCTGAATGGCGGATGCTTTTTTCCTGCGGCGTGTCGGGAAGTCAGTACGTAATAGTCACCACCAGCGGGGAGAACACCCTGTTTTTCAGGAAACCCGTATGTTCTGGTTGTTGGTGCATGCGGGCTGAATGTTTCAGGAGTTATGCCTGTCGTTGACGTTGCCAGACTTCCGCCAATAATGGTCAGGCCGAGAAGCACCAGGCACAGCATTATCCATTGCAACGGAGAACGAGCCGCTGCTGTTAACTTGGTCTGTGCTGTTGATCTTGTGGCGTCGTTGTTCATTTAGCCTAGTTCCGGAATGGCTCCGGGAAAATAATCACTCAGGTGGCTATTGGCAACAATCGGATGGTCTAATCAATCAACGAAGATTGGTATTTCGGAGCAATAGTTTTTGCTGGAATGAAAATACCCGGACAGTCTTAACGATCCGGCACAGTTCTATTTGGTTTTTAGCTGATCACGCGTTTTAGTGCCGTAATTCGGCTTAACAACAGAAAATCTAGCGCGATGATGCTCAAATGGGTGAGGCCTGCCACTGGGTAGGCCAAGGACAGACCGGGCACCGCCACAATCGCATCTTTCCAAAGCGTGATGTCTTCGGGCATTCGCGGGACGCCTTGTCGTCCCGCGCCAGTTGTCAGATGTTTTCATCACATAATGATGCCGCGGGCAAATGGTGAGAATGGTGATTGGTGCAAGACAGTTCACGACAAAGTTCCAGGTACCAGCCTGGCTTTTATGCAGGGCAATGCCCTATGCCACGAGCCTGGCATTAGGCGAATAAACCTGAGGGATCAACGCCGTCGTTGTTGAGTGCCTCTGCCATCAGGGTTTGGACACCTGTATCGCCCTTGCGCGGAGAGACTTGATATTGCTCGTTAAAGCCATTGCTGTTTGCTTATTGGACGTCAGTATCAAGCGTTACCGGTTGGGAAACGCCGTTTCTACCGAAAGAGATGCACATGCCTCGGTGTCAAAAATTAGAGTATCGCTGTTTTCCCAATAAGGACATAAAGAAATGTTTATATTGTTATTGACGGCGAGCGTTATTTTTTGCAATTGTTCCATCTGTCGACGGTTCTTTCGTGCCAACTGGCATGAAAGCTAAGAGGGAATTCGGTGCGCTATTGTTTCGATGGCAATGCCGAAGCTGCCCCCGCAACTGTAAGCGGCGAGTTTTTATCCATCTGGTGTCACTGAAATATCCGATATTTCGGGAAGGCAGGATGAAAGCGTTGACCCGTAAGCCAGGAGACCTGCCTGCGACCTCATATTACATCCTCGGGCGGGGTGCCCCGGTGGAGTATTGTACACTCTACCAGGCTTTACTGCATGGGAGGGCGTACGTGCTTTCGCCAGGCCTTTGCCCCCATTTGATTGGGGTAAGCCTATGTCAGCTAAAATTCAAATTCCTGTCTCCACACTGGGCACGCCCAGAATCGGACCACGCCGCGAGCTTAAATTTGTGCTCGAAGAGTTCTGGTCGGGTAAATTGGACCTGAAAGGTTTGCAGGAAAAGACGGCCGCGTTACGGTGTGCAAACTGGGCGCGTCAAAACTCGCTTGGTGTCGAAAACATCCCGAGTAACGATTTTTCCCTTTACGATCATGTGCTTGATACCTGTGCCATGGTCGGAGCAATTCCCGATATTTATGACTGGCAGGGCGGTCTTATACAACCATCGACCTATTTCGCGATGGCTCGTGGCGAAACTCAGGAGGATTCCTGCTGTGGCAAGTCCGTGCGGAAAGGTATTCCTGCGCTGGAAATGACCAAATGGTTTGATACCAATTATCACTTTATGGTCCCTGAACTTTCGCCAGATCAGCACTTTGCACTTGCATCAACAAAAGCCGTTGACGAGTTTCGGGAGGCTAAATGCCTTGGTTTTAAAACCCGGCCGGTATTGCTGGGCCCGGTGTCTTTTCTGAAGCTCGCAAAATCAAAAGAAGCGGACTTTAACCCGGTAATGCTCTTGGATCGCCTGCTGCCGGTATATGAAGAAGTGCTGCGCCAACTGCGTGATAGCGGTGCAAAATGGGTCCAGATTGATGAGCCCTGTCTCGTTCTGGATTTGTCTGAAACAGACCGTGCAGCGTATCGAAAAGCCTATCATGTTTTAAATGAAACCGTATCGAACCTGAACCTGATGCTTACGACCTATTTCGGAAAGCTGGGTGATAATTTGTCGACCGCGCTGTCATTACCTGTCGCGGGCTTGCATGTCGACCTGGTGCGTGCGCCCGAACAACTGGAAGATGTTATTGCTGGTGCGTCGCCAGAGCAGGTGATTTCTCTCGGTGTCATTGATGGCCGCAATATCTGGCGGGCAGACCTTCAGGCGATTTATGATTGGCTTCTGCCAATTCTTGCAGACCATCAGGACAGGCAGTTTGAATTGGCGCCGTCCTGTTCTCTTTTGCATGTTCCCATAGATTTGGAACTGGAGAAGGAACTTGATCCGGACCTTAAAAGCTGGCTTGCATTTTCCGTCCAAAAAATAGCTGAACTTAAAATCCTGGCGCGTGCTTTTGCGCAGGGTGTCAGTGTAGTTGCAGGCGAGTTTCTGGCGGCTTCGAATGCAATTGCAGCAAGGCGGACATCTGAAAAAGTTCATAACCGATTGGTGACAGGGCGTGTTTTGGGAATCACACCGAACATGTCGCAGCGCCGGAACCCGTTCCCGGTACGGCGTGATTTACAGCAGAAGAAGCTGAAACTACCTGCATTTCCGACGACCACGATTGGGTCATTCCCGCAAACACCGGAAGTACGTAAGTCGCGTGCAGCTTTCGCAAATGGCAGCCTGACATCAGACGCCTATGATGCTTTTGTAAGGTCCGAAACTGAGGCGGCAATCCGTTGGCAAGAAGACCTCGGGATTGATGTGTTGGTGCATGGCGAATTTGAACGTAATGATATGGTTCAGTATTTCGGTGAAAAGCTGGCCGGTTATGCATTCACCAAGTATGGTTGGGTTCAGAGTTATGGGTCACGCTATGTTCGTCCGCCAGTTATTTTCGGAGATGTTTCAAGACCGGAACCCATGACGGTGAAATGGTCACGATATGCCCAGTCGTTAACGGATCTGCCTGTTAAAGGCATGCTCACCGGACCGGTAACCATGTTGCAATGGTCTTTTGTTCGCGATGATCTGCCAAGGCGTGATGTTTGTGCCCAGATTGCATTTGCGCTGCGAGACGAAGTAATTGACCTTGAAGCTGCGAGCATCGGGCTTATTCAGATTGATGAACCAGCAATTCGTGAAGGTTTACCACTGCGCCGCGCGGAATGGAAAACCTATCTGGACTGGGCAGTTGAATGTTTCCGTATTTCCGCTTCCGGGGTTCGGGACGACACCCAGATTCATACGCATATGTGTTATTCCGAATTTAACGACATCATTGAGGCCATCGGTGCAATGGATGCAGATGTCATCTCTATAGAAACCTCGCGGTCAAAAATGGAGTTGCTGGAAGCGTTCGTTAATTATGCCTATCCGAATGATATTGGGCCGGGAGTGTATGACATTCATTCACCGCGGGTACCTGCTATTGATGAAATGGTTGAGCTCCTCGTTGCTGCAACCCGTCAACTGGCAACAAGCCAGATCTGGGTTAATCCGGATTGCGGTTTGAAAACCAGACAATGGGAAGAGGTGAAACCGGCCCTGGCTAATATGGTTGAAGCGGCGCGTATGTTGAGGGAAAGCGTTAATGAGGGCCGAAAATGATCGGTGAACATCCGGCTTTTTCAGGTCCTGTCCGTTTGCTTGATATTGTTTTTCCAGGCGATGCTAATCATCATGGAACGCTGTTTGGCGGAACAGGTCTTGCGCATATGGATAAGGTTGCCTTTATTGCCGCATCGCGACATGGGCATGTCGACTTCGTGACAGCGTCCTGCGAACGTATTGATTTTAGCGCCCCTGCAAAAATCGGCGATATCGTCGAACTGGTTGGTAGTGTAGTTCGTGTTGGTCGAAAATCGCTTTCTGTCGAAGTCGACATGATCGCCGAGGGGCCATTGAGCGGTGCACGTCATCATTGTTCGCGTGGTATTTTTAACATGGTCGCAATTGGCGCACATCTTGAAGCAAAGGGCGGCGTGTTGCCGCCCTTGAGCAACGACCGGCACACATTGGCGAAGGCATTCCTGCATCCGGCGACAGTTGAAATCGTTTTCCCTGAAAAAACCAGTCATTACGGCAGCCTCTATGGGGGGAATGCTCTTGCTGCCATGGGAAAAGCAGCTTTTATTGCAGCGTCGCGTCATTGCCGTAAGACAGTAGTGATGGCTGGATCAAGAAGAGTGGATTTTTTCAGCCATATCCAAAATGGTGAAGTCGTGATTACGCTGCCTCGGGTGCTGCATATCGGTAGGACGTCGATTGGTATTGAAGTTCAGTTGTGGGCTGAAAATCTGCATGCCGACAAACGGCGGTTATGTGGGAGCGGTGAGTTCGTTATGGTTGCGGTCGATAAAGAAAATCGACCGATTGCATTTTAGTCTGCTGTCCGTCGCGAACAAGTGATTCACTTGGCGACGAATATCCCGCAAGGTTGGAAATTAACCTTGCGGGATACTTAAATGACAGTATGGCTCAGTCCCAGCTTAGAGCTCCGCCGTTCTGGTATTCGATCACCCGGGTTTCAAAGAAGTTCTTTTCTTTCTTTAAATCCATGGCTTCCGACATCCAGGGGAAGGGGTTCTCCGCCCCTGCGAATACCGGCGCAAGGCCAAGCTGGCCGCATCGGCGATTGGCAATAAAGTGCATGTATTGTTCGCAAAGATCAGCGTTTAGTCCCAAAAAGCCGTTGGGCATCGTATCGCGACCATAGGCAGCTTCAAGTTCCGCCGCGTCACGTAACATCTTGCGGACTTCATCCTGAAATTCTGCTGTCCATAGATGCGGGTTTTCCGCCTTTATCTGATTGATAACATCGATCCCGAAATTCAGATGAATGCTCTCATCACGCAGGATGTATTGATACTGCTCGGCAATGCCGACCATTTTGTTCCGGCGGCCAAGTGAAAGGATCTGGGCGAACCCGGTATAGAACCACATTCCCTCGAACACGACATAGAAGGCGACCAGATCACGCAAAAAATCCTGGTCCCGTTCCGGCGTGCCGGTTGAAAAATTCGGATCATCAAGGTGTTTGGTATAGGCAAGAGCCCACGCAGCCTTGTCCGTGATCGAGGGTATCTCGCGATACATATTGAAAAGTTCGCCTTCATCAAGTCCCAGACTTTCAACGATATACTGAAAGGTGTGGGTGTGCACCGCTTCCTCGAAGGCCTGGCGAAGCAGGTATTGGCGGCATTCGGGGTTGGTCAGGTGGCGATAGATCGCAAGTACGATGTTATTTGCAACCAGACTTTCCGATGCAGCAAAAAATCCGAGATTGCGTTTCAGCATTCGACGTTCATCTTCCGTCAGGCCATCGCGTGATTTCCAAAGTGCAATGTCTGCCTGCATCGATACTTCTGTTGGCATCCAGTGATTGTTGCAGCCAGACAGATATTTTTCCCATGCCCAGCCATATTTAAGTGGTAGGAGCTGGTTTACATCTGCCCGTGAATTGATCATCGCCTTGTCGCTTACCGTAACACGCGCAGCACCGCGATCAATGGTACCAAGGCCGGTCGCATCAACGGTTGCCGCATCATTTGATGCTGCCGTATCACCGTTTTGCTGGCCAATGGGCGCGGCATTATTATCTACCCATTCAAGCATGGTTCTCGTTCCCGTTTTTTAGGGTGGTTTTTTTCAGCCTATTGGCAGGCTTCACATTCCGGATCATCAAGCAGGCACGCCTTGCCCCATGCCTGGCCGGGCGAAATTGCATCCGTTGCTTGGCCGGGAATAGGAGAGGGGGAGGAGGCTGCTACTGTTGCTGGCGCGGCTGTTGGTGCCGACGATGCCGTGCTGGCCGGGGCTGGTTTGGGGCTCTGGGGAATGATGGCCGAAGGGGATGTTGAAACGGCATTCAGTTTGCCGTCCGTTCCCTTCAATGTTGATTTTTCAACATGGGTGGCCGCACTGGAACGCAGATAATACGTGGTTTTCAGGCCGCGTTGCCATGCCAGGCGATAGAGATCGTCCAGTTTTTTGCCGGACGGATTGGCAATATAAAGATTGAGCGACTGTGCCTGATCCAGCCACTTCTGTCGGCGGGCCGCCGCTTCGATCAACCAGGAAGAGTCCAGTTCAAAGGCCGTTGCATATAGTTCCTTTAGATCATCGGGGATGCGGTCGATCTGCCCGACACTGCCGTCATAATATTTCAGATCAGAAATCATGACTTCATCCCAAATGTCGCGGGCTTTAAGGTCACGAACCAGGGCGGCGTTTACGACCGTAAAATCCCCGGACATGTTCGATTTGACGAACAGATTGCGATAAGCCGGCTCGATGGACTGGCTGACACCACAGATATTAGAGATTGTTGCCGTCGGGGCGATGGCCATCGTGTTGGAGTTGCGCATGCCAACGGTTTTTACCCGTTCGCGCAGGGTTTCCCAGTCAAGGCGTGTGCTGCGATCGACGTTAAACTCGCTGCGGGTTTTGGCAAGCAGGTCCAGGCTGTCTATCGGCAGGATACCACGTGACCATAAAGAACCTTCAAAGCTTTCATACCGTCCGCGTTCGGCAGCCAGATCGACCGAGGCCGCGATGGCATGATAGGCAATTGCTTCCATGCTTTCGTCGGCAAATTCGATGGCAGCCTGGGAAGCATAAGCAATTTTCATGGTTTGCAAGGCGTCCTGGAAACCCATCAGGCCAAGGCCGACCGGGCGATGACGCAGATTGGAATATCGTGCCTCGGGAATGGTGTAAAAGTTGATATCAACCACGTTGTCAAGCATGCGCATGGCGGTTTTAACCGTTTTGGCAAGTTTGGCATGGTCAATGCCCTTTTCCGTGACATGTGCGGCAAGGTTGACTGAGCCGAGATTGCAGACTGCAACCTCGTCATGTGACGTATTTAGGGTGATTTCGGTGCACAGGTTGGAGGAATGAACAACACCGCGATGCTGCTGCGGGGACCGGATATTGCAGGGATCCTTGAAGGTGATCCAGGGATGTCCTGTTTCAAACAGCATGGTGAGCATCCTGCGCCACAAGTCAACCGCACGGATGGTTTTGAAATTAGTGATCTGGCCTGCGACGGTTTTGTCCTCATAGGCTTCGTAGGCTGCTTTAAATGCGTTGCCATATAGATCGTGCAAATCGGGTGTGTCATCTGGTGAAAAAAGTGTCCATGAGCCATCATTGACGACACGTTCCATAAACAGATCCGGCACCCAGTTGGCCGTGTTCATGTCATGGGTGCGACGGCGGTCATCGCCGGTGTTTTTGCGAAGGTCGAGAAATTCTTCGATATCGATATGCCAGGTCTCCAGATAGGCGCAAACTGCCCCCTTGCGCTTACCGCCCTGGTTAACCGCAATGGCGGTGTCGTTGGCGACCTTCAGGAACGGCACCACGCCCTGGCTTTCTCCGTTCGTGCCTTTGATATGGGCACCAAGGCCGCGTACCGGGGTCCAGTCATTACCCAGGCCGCCCGAATATTTGGCCAGAAGCGCATTGTCGCGAATGGATTTGAAAATGCCTTCCAGATCATCAGGCACCGTTGTCAGGAAGCAGGAGGATAATTGCGGCCGGCATGTTCCCGAATTGAACAGCGTGGGTGTGGATGCCATGAAGACAAAGCTGGAAAGCTGGTCATAAAATTCGATGGCCTTGTCTTCACGGTTTACCTCGCGGATGGCAAGACCCATAGCGACGCGCATGAAAAAGGCCTGGGGAAGCTCGAACCGGGTTCCTTTAATATGCAGGAAATAACGGTCATATAGCGTTTGCAATCCCAGATACTGGAAATTCAGGTCGCGGTCGGGTTTGATTGCAGCACTGATCTTTTTAAGATCAAAGCGCGCTAGTTCCGGGTCTATCAATCCGGCATCAATGCCGGCTTTTAAAGCCGCTGGGAAATAGGTTGCGTAGCGATCTTGCATTTCGCTTTGTGTCGCCTGGTCCGGGCGATCACTGAGGAAACTCAGTGCTTCATATCGTAACTTGTCAAGCAATAGGCGTGCACTGACAAACGCATAATTCGGTTCGCGTTCAACAAAGGTGCGCGCTGCCATGATCGGGGCCAGCGCCAATTCCGCGACGGATACACCGTCATAAAGGTTCCGTTTCGTTTCCTCAAAAACAGGATCGGCAGATACACCTTCAAGATTGGCGCAGGCTTCATCGATAACGGTTGCCAGTCGGTCAAAATCAAGCGGCGCAAGCGTGCCGTCAGCATTTTTGACATTGAGGTTTGGCTGGTTGCCCTTCTTTTTCTTTTTACGCCCTTCAACTTTGGCGCGCTCACGGGCGCGATCTTCACGATACAGGACATAGGCCCGTGCGACTTTGTGATGTTCACTGCGCATCAGGGCGAGTTCAACCTGATCCTGAATATCTTCGATCTGAAGGGTGTGTCCCGGGGCTGCCCGGCGCAGAAGCACCGATGATACCTGTTGGGTCATATCATCGATAATATCGTGTACCCGGTGAGAACCTGACGCCGTTTCACCCTCGGCGGCCAAAAACGCTTTTGTTAGCGCGGTTTTGATTTTGGCCGGGTTAAAGTCGGTAACAGATCCGTTCCGGCGGATCACCTGATAGGTGTTCTCGCCTGATAAAGACTTACTGGAATCTGAGAAGTGTTCTGGATGAAAGGAACGTACAAGAAGTTCCTGTTCAAGTAGGTCTGACATTGTTTACCCCGTAAAAGGGGGCAAAGGCCACGCGGACGCATGCAGCAATATTGGCATGAATTGCCAGTTACAAGCGCTCCACTGGGACACCCCGCCCGTGAACGATAAATTCCATCACGGCAGGTCTCCTGGCTTGCGGTTATGGCGCTTGCATCCAGCCTTCCCGAAACGAAATTTGTTTCAGTGACATAAAAGGATGCAAACTCGCCGCTTACAGTTGCGGGGGCAGCTTCGGCATTGCCACAGGGACTGTGGCTCACCGTATTCCCTCTTAGCCTTCGAGAATATCGAAGGACCGTGATGTCTATATATTGCGTTCATATTGGTTTTTTCGTCAATATATATGTCTTATTGACAGATGCAGACGGTTGTCTGCAATTTGCGGGAATCCCCGAAACATTTGGGGTCATGATGTCATTAATATCGGTCCGGCGATGACTCAATGTTCGAGGTTGTTTGATAAGAGCGGTCGTGAGTAGCCAGCATTGAACGACGGATCGCTGAATGGCGGATGCTTTTTTCTTGCGGCGTGTCGGGAAGTCAGTACGTAATAGTCACCACCAGCGGGGAGAACACCCTGTTTTTCAGGAAACCCGTATGTTCTGGTTGTTGGTGCATGCGGGCCTGAATGTTTCAGGAGTTATGCCTGTCGTTGACGTTGCCAGACTTCCGCCAACAATGGTCAGGCCGAGAAGCGCCAGGCACAGCATTATCCATTGCAATGGAGAACGAGCCGCTGCTGTTAACTTGGTCTGTGCTGTTAATCTTGTGGCGTCGTTGTTCATTTAGCCTGGTTCCAGAATGGCTCCGGGAAAATAATCACTCAGGTGGCTATTGGCAACAATCGGACGGTGTAATCAATCAACGAAGATTGGTATTTCTGAGCAATAGTTTTTGCTGGAATGAAAATAGCCGGACAGTCTTACCTATCCGGCACAGTTCTATTTGCTTTTTAGCTGATCACGCGCTTCGGTTGTAACGGTTAGACAATAGTGTCGTTTTTGACAGTAAGAGTTTGTATCGCCCGCTAAAGCGTTGCTTTTGCCCATTGGGAAAAACTGTCAGGCGTCGCAGGTTGGGGGAGCTCTGTTTGCGCTGGGCTGGGAGTGCGCGCTTTCAATACCTAAGGGAAATTCATCATGAGGGTTGTGATGGAGTATTCCGGATCGTTTAATCAAAGCGGCCGTAATGGCCGATACTCCTTATATTCCTAGGCGTTGTCCTGCGAGCATTGCTTCTCTTTCAACTTCTGCATCGCGGCCTTTGCGATGTTCTAGTGCTTTTTGGGTGCGTTCAGGCCCGGCTTCTGCGGGGGTGCCGTTGTGAAAAGGGGGCTGGGGCGAATATTCAAGAATTAATGCAACTCGTCGTGCAGCTTCCTCATCCTTGAGTTTGGTGGCAATGACAAGGGCGCAATCAATGCCTGCTGTCGTGCCACCTGCGGTAATACGATTACGGTCAACGACGACACGTTGGTCAACATGTCTTGCGCCCATCAGAGGGAGAAAACGGGTCAGTGCCCAGTAACCTGTGGCATCGTAACCATTTAACAATCCAGATGCGGCCAGTGTGATGGAGCCGGTGCAAAATGCACTAACCCATTTCGCGCGAGATCCTCTGTCAGCTAGGAAATCAATAACTACCGGGTCATTCATATAGGCGATGGTTCCTATCGTACCACCGGGAACGAGCAATACATCAAGGTCGTTAGGACATTCATTAAAGGTGTGTGTGGGGGGAACCGAAAAACCAAGTTCGGTCGCAATCGGTGACTTATCTTTCCAAACCAGGAATATTCGGCAGCGTAGAATTGTCAGAACGGTGAGCGGGCCAACCAAATCAAGTGCGACCATGCCTGGATGGATCAATATTGCCACGTTTGGCGCATCAGCAGGAATTGGCATCATATGGGGTGCTGGTCGGGTTTTATCTTCAGCATGGGCCATGCCGGATAATGCCACAGGTAATGTAGCCGCAGCAGCTCCTGCAGTTGCAAAGGACAGGAAACTTCTGCGATTGAGCATTTCATCCATTTATCTTCTCCCGATATGGTCGCGCGTTTGACATCGAATTAAAAGCCGCGATTTATGAAGTTTGTTTGGGTATTTCCGTTAACTGTTAAAGATGGACAAG
The DNA here is from genome assembly GCF_002844375.1 of Thalassospira marina. Taxonomy (NCBI): domain Bacteria; kingdom Pseudomonadati; phylum Pseudomonadota; class Alphaproteobacteria; order Rhodospirillales; family Thalassospiraceae; genus Thalassospira; species Thalassospira marina. The sequence goes on from NZ_CP024199.1 coordinate 288,708, forward strand.
GTGGAAGCTCAATTATTCCCAAAAATATTTGTTAAGCGCTCTCAAGTTAATGTGATGTGCTTGTTGATTGAGGAATCGCGAGAGCGAACATCTTTGTTTCATTTGCCTGCCAGGAAAAAAAATCTCAACAGAAGTGGAATAAAACACTTCCCTGATTGTCTACTCCACTATGGTTAAGGACGACAAACCGACACAGGGCGGGGGTGCAACGGTGGAGTGGTATTCAGGGCGTATGTTTTTCGGGATATGTGATGGAACTGATGTTTATCAATTCCGCGATCCTGTAAATGTGAGATGGTCGCGTTCGGATATGGTGCAACGCCATTCTCAGGAGATCATCGGCAGGTATTGGTTGAGGTGCGATTTGATATTATCGCGGACGATAAAATCGGTAATCACACGCTCATGAATTGCCAGGATCGACAGGCCGATTACAGAGCCGCTTGCTTTGCCCGAACTGAATCTTCAAGTGTTTTCTTTCGTCTTTTATTGATCTTGTGTGTTCTCGTTTCTGCATTTAATGCTGCGGGCACGATGCCGATTTTCAAGAAAAGCGGCGGGATTGAGATCGTTATTTGTTCTGGTCACGGTCCGGTCAGGTTTGTTTCCAGCACCACAGAAACGTCTTATCCGAAAAATAAAAAGTCACATATTCCGCCGGCCAGTGCCGTTTGTAGCTGGTCGCTCCTTCACCATGCAGCCATCGATGCAAATGTTCCGCTTTTCGATGCCCCGGTTTTCCTATGGATGCGGTTGCCGGACTTCCTGGTTGCTATCAGCCAGACGATTTCCCAGTCGATTTTTGGGCCTGTTGGGCGGTCCCCACCTTTTCGTGTGATGTCAGCATAAATATTCCCGGTGTCAGGCTCATGACACCGTATGCATTCACTCTCACCAACGTCCCTGTTGCAGATTTTCCCGAGTGTACCGCACGTGGTACTTGTGAACCCTGCCGTTTGGGATAGTGATCATCATGGAAAGAAATTTTCAAATGGCAGATTGTCGGACCAGACAGTTGCGTCCTGTCGTTACGGCCGTTTTGTGGCTGGGAACAGCATTAACTTTTTGTATTTCCAACCGAGCCGTAGCCCAGAATAATGATATCGAACTCGCCCCCATTGTCATCAATGCAGATAAACCAAACACAAAACTGACACCTGTATATCCAGGCGGGCAGGTTGCTGCAGGTGCGGGCCTTGGCATCCTGGGCAATCGCAGTGATATGGATTCACCGTTTAGCACCAGGGCATTTACGTCTCAACTGGCGGAAGACCAACAGGCGCGCGCACTAAGCGACGTGATGATAAATGATTCTTCTGTTTCGCAAACCTTTCCGCGCAGCAGCTATCGTGACGTTTTTTATATCCGCGGATTTAGCTATTTTACCTACAACATCCTTTTGGACGGCATGCCGGGGATGGTTCCCAAACAGCGGGTATTACCGCAAAATTATGATCGTTTCGAAGTGCTCAAAGGGCCAGATACCTTTCTTAATGGTGCTGTCGTTGGCAGTGCTGTTGGGGGAAGCATCAATGTCGTTCCCAAATATGCTGAGGACGATCCAACGCATCGGATGACGCTTGGCTACAGTTCGGATGCCCAGCCTTCAGCCAGTGTGGATTTGGGGCGACGTTTTGGTTCAGAGGGTCAATTTGGTGCGCGAACCAATCTGACTTTCCGGGATGGTGATCTGGCCGTTGATGATTATAACGAACGACTTGGATCTGCCGTGTTGGGGCTGGATTACCAAGGCGACAGGCTGCGTCTTTTTGCCGATCTCGGCTATCAGAAAAACCACACCGAGAATACGGATTGGGCTTTTCGTCTTGCACCGGGAGCCCGCGTTCCAGATGCGCCCGACGGAAAAATTAATCTTTCTCAGGATTGGGCTGGTTTTGACACCGAGGATTATTTTACCACGCTGCGTGGCGAATACGATTTTTCAAAGGTAACAACGGGCTATTTTAAACTGGGTTATGCTCATACTGCGACAGAGGGGACCATCGCCAATCCATCGTCTTTGCAATCAAATGGGGATTTTACTGTTGGTGGAAACAGTTTTCCATCCGGTGGCCAGCATCGTTATGCCGAAACAGGAGTCAAAAACAATTTTTCGACAGGTCCGGTGCACCATGAAACGGTACTTGCGGCATCGCTATGGGACCTGGATCTGAAATCGGGTTTTGCCGATCTTGGTGTGGGTGGGGTTTCAAATATATACGATCCGGTCGCATTCCCCGGGCCGGCGGCGGGTTCTGAACTGACGCTTGACGAGTTTGGCACTACATCCAAAACCCGGTTTAGCAGCCTGATAGCTGCCGATACACTCGGCTTTGCTGATGATCAGGTACAATTGACGCTGGGAGGCCGCTCGCAGCGGATTAAAGCCCAAGGATATGATGCAGCCACAGGTAATCAAAAATCGAGTTATGATGAAACCCGTTTGACCCCGGCGGCTGGTGTTACATGGCATCTGCGTCCGGATATTTCCATTTACGGAAATTATGTTGAATCTCTTCAACAGGGACCGACTGCACCGGCAGGAACCGTTAACCAGGGTGATGTTTTTGCGCCAGTGGTATCGCGCCAGGTGGAGGTTGGCGTGAAATACGATGCGGGCAGCTGGGGCGGGCAATTGGCCTATTTTAACATTCGCCAGCCAAGTGGCGTGACCGATCCTGTGTCGAATGTTTATGCTGTCGATGGCGAACAGGAAAATCGTGGTGTCGAGCTGAATATTCAGGGTGAATTGAAAGAAGGCCTGCGCGCCATTGGTGGCATAACGGTGTATGATGCCGATGTCAGCGGTTCAGCAGGCGGTACGCTTGATGGTAACCGCCCTGTTGGTGTGCCCGACTGGCAAAGTGTTGTTGGCTTGGAACAGGATATCAGCGCCGTACCGGGATTTACCGTTTCCGGGCGTGTGATCCACACTGGTGAACAATATGCTGATGCATCAAATACCCAAAAGCTGCCCGATTGGACCCGTTTGGATGTAGGTGCCAGATACACCATCGACCGACCCGACAGTAACCCCATCGTTGTGCGCCTGAGCATTGAAAATGTGTTGGGGCTTGATTACTGGGCATCGGCGTCAAGTGGCCAGGTCTCAGGCATCTCACGTGGAGCGCCCCGGACATTTCTGGTTTCGACATCGTTTGATTTCTAAGTGCCTCCAAATATCAGAGATCAGCTTTCGAAGGCCACTATGTTTGAACCGGTAAAATTTTACCGGTTCACGTCTTTTGAGTCACAAAGGGTACGATCATTGGAAGGTCGGATTATAGCTCTAAGATATGATGCCTTCGCTTGGCGTTTGTCTTTCAATCCGCAGTAACGGCTTAGCTTTTGGTTGTTTTAACAGCAGCGCAAAGATGTTGTCGCCGCTTCCAGGGCCAAGTCAGGGCTTTGCCCTCTGCCGTAAAGCAGAATCAGGGTCCCGGTTCAGGCCTTAACGGCCTGAACATCCCATATTCAGCTTGACGGCATTCACCCTTTTTTGACGACGGGAAGAAGTTGAACCGGCCAGGCCGGTCCTTTTGGTGTCCGTCAGAGAAGGGATTACGATGATGCACAAGGTAACAGAGCGCGATATTTACACCGCCAAGCAGATTGCCGGTGAATTTGATACGGCTGTCAGGGCAAACAAGAGTGATGCCGCGCAAAAGGCAGCACAGGGCTTTCGGGGACTGCTTGCTTCAGCCAATGGTGAAGCAGGCGAATTTGGCACCTTTGCGCCAGCCGGGGCAGGAGCGGTGATCACAGCGGCACTTACAGCGAAAGACGGCGATGTTCCGCATTGGGGTCAGAACGGTTTGTTTGTGCTGGAAACGGACTATGCCCGTGTACTGGTTAATTTTATCTGTCCGCTCGATATGTGCAGCCGATTTGAATTTAATGCCATTGATCTTGATCTGCCGTTTATTTCCGAGACGGGTTTTCGGTCGCATTTTTACGCGGAATGGCCACCTTTTAGCGTTAAAGAGGCCGCAGGCATTGTCTTTTGCCAATATGCAAAAGCCAACAACATGAAGAATATTAAACCGGAATATCGTCATAGCCGACTGGATCGGATTCCTGATTTTATTCAGGTTTCCTGCAGTGATTTTCAAGGAGTTCTTACGGAGGTCGACAATACCGGGCAAATCGGATTCAAGTTTTAACGCTTGGAATGTTGGTTAAAGTCGGCGTTCTGCAGCGCGGGTTGGTAGTCCGTCCAATACCACGGAGGATTGCCATTCCCGTCGCGCACGGTGAGCGAATGGTATTTTGTCCACAAATGTATTAATGTGGGTTTGTGTGATTTCGTGGAGTTACCCTTATGAGCCGCCTTACAATCGACATAACCGACCAGCAGCACCAAAGTCTGAAGGCTATGGCCGCGTTGCAGGGAAAGACCATCAAACAGTATGCACTGGAGCGCTTGTTTCCTGATCATGCCGACACTGATAAGGCATGGCATGACCTGAAGTCGCTTCTGGAAAATCGTATAAACGACGGGCTTGCAGGGAAGGTGACTGCGAAAAGTATCGATGAGATTGTCGATGAAGAACTGGCCGGGAAACGCGGTTGATCAATTATATTCTGACGGCTGAAGCTGATTTGCGTGGTATCATTCGCTATACGGCCAAGGAATGGGGGGCTGTGCAGGTTCGCCGATATATTGCGCGGTTGGAGCAGGGAATTTCCAAACTGGCTATTGGGTTAGGACCGTTCAGGGAGATGAGCGAAATCTTTCCCGGGCTTAGAGTTGGACATTGTGAGCGCCACTATGTTTTTTGCCTGCCACGCGAAAATGCACCTGCGTTGATTATTGCGATTTTTCATGAACGTATGGACCTCATGACCCGGCTGGCTGACAGGATCAGTCCAAAAAGTTAGGTGATTTTCGAACCGGCAAAATTTTGCCGGTTCACTTTCTCTGGCCTAAAATGCGGACCATCGCTGGAAAGTCGTATTCAATCTCGCACGTTCGATACCAGCGTTTGCCGTCCGGATCCCAATGGGCAGTGATGGCGTAGCTTTTCATGGTATGGCGCAATTGCGTGACGGCCTTCGGGTCGCGGCTCCATATCATCAGCTTGTTGATGGTTTTGACAAAGCGTGAATGGATTTCACGAATATTGGTTGGTGCTAAGAGGTCTGCCAGTGCACGTTTTTCCCGCTCAATGTCAAGGCGGGTAAGGCGCATTTGTTCGGTATTATCCTCGAACCAGGCTTTAAGTTCCTTTGTGTCGCTGCCAAGGCCAAAGGTGCTGAGTGCATGCTCCGCCCGGTTCCGCAATTCTTCCAGTTTTTGGTGCGACTTTTCGAGATGGGTCTGATGGCGTTGACGTTTGCGCTCCATCGCATCGCTATCATAGAAAGCTCTTATGTCATCCGGCTTAAGCCGCAGGGCGGCGGTAATAACCGCCTCTATCAGCTCTGCATAGCGAACAGCACGATTGGCGCATTGATGGTACTTGCATGAATAGCGGTCAGCCCAATGTGCGCCCATGCGAACGTTATGATGAGCACATTTGAGCCGGCCTGCGAATAGCGCGGAAACTTTGCCAGCGGTCTTGATCTGTCGTTCCCGCCAGTCTCGAATGCGTGATTTGGCCATCGCCTCGGTTTCGACCGGATCACGGAGTTTGGCAGTTTCCCGATATTCGGCTGCTTTACTGGAACGTTCGTCAAGCATGGCCTGTACGGCATCGAACGTTGCATCATCGATAAGTTGCAGTTCCGGGATTGGTACGCGGATCCACTCGCTTTCAGGGCGCATCACCGAGAGCTTTTTTCCGGTCTCCGGGTTCTTGCGATATTGCATGCGGTTGAAAGTAACGATGCCGCGATACAGAGTATTGCGCAACAGGCCGGTTTTTCGCACCCTTGTTCCGACCAGTGTCGTCGGCGCCCATTTGCCGCCTGAGGGGGCCGCAATGCCCATACGATCCAGCGCATTGCAGATGTGGCGCAGCTTTTCACCGCTTTGATACATCGTAAATATCTTGCGGATGGTTTCCGCTTCAGCTGGAACGATTTTTCGTTTGCCGTGTAAAACACCGCCATTTTCGTCCAGGCCTCGTACGATCTCATATCCGTATGTGCGCCCGCCTGGCACGCTGCCGCGCAATACAGCTGCGACCATTCCACGGTGGGTTTTGTCTGATAGATCCTTGAGGTAAAGGGCATTCATCGTGCCTTTAAGGCCGATATGCAACTCGTTGATCACGCCTTCACTGATGGTTTCGACTTCAATGCCGACAAACATCATCTTTTTAAAGAAATTGGCCGTGTCTGCCTGATCCCGGCTGATGCGCGAAAGGTCTTCGCAAATGATACGGTCAAACCGGTTATCGAACGCCGCCATCAGCAGGCTGGCAATACCGGGCCGGTTTTCCATCATGGCACCGGAAAAGGCTTCATCGTGGTAAATATCGGTGATCTGGTAGTTCTTTGCCACGCAATAGGCTTCGCATCTTGAAATCTGGTCATGGCTGCTGGTGGCCTGGCGATCCGTCGAATGACGGGCATAAATGGCAACTCTCACGTAATTCGGCCTATTGCTCTTAAAGGTAATCTGAGGAGGGAGTGATAGGCCGCCAATCATCCACATGGGATGCCATGGTGCAACCTGCAAAACGGATAGGTTTTTGGCGGAAACCCGCCATGTAATCTATACATTTCAACTATTTGCAGAAGATTGCAGAAGATTGCAGAAGATTGCAGAAGATTGCACGAGAATGCGGGAGTTTGCATAACGTTGCACGAGGTTGCACAACCCTACCCTGTCGTTGGTCTGGCAGGATAGGTGTGGTGGGCCCACCACACAGCCCAAATGGGCATCCTGCTTATTCGCATGGCGGTGCCATGCTCAACGAAAACAGTGTTAAGGTTGTGCAGATGATTGTCCGATGTTGATTGGTAGGATGTATTCGGATCGGCCTCTCAACGAAGTACAGATCAAAGACGTTGATGAGTTAGTTTATTGCTAGGTCAATTCTAGTTTGAATAAGCATTTCTTTAATGGTCGATTTGCCATGTTGCCTGTGTAACTCATTCCTTAATTATGAAGAATTAACCGAACTGGGGCGGGTTTTGTAAATTACTCCAAAGAATATTGGTAATTTGATCGGATTGTATTGTCCTGAGTTTTGTATAATCAGGTTATAAGGTTGAAGGGGGTGCTGAGTAGTATTTGCGCTCAGTTCCCGTGCATTATAACAACGATCTTAGGAGGCTCTCCTAAAGTTCCAACGCATCTATTTCAATGAGAAGGTTAGGAGCGCGGCAACTATTTCCACAAAACTTGAAAATACCCATAAACTATTGCCTCTTTTAACACTCTGCGGTTCAGTGCTAAAGGCGAGTTGATCGATTATCAGGGTTGGCCCATAGGTTGCAGACCTTTATCGTTCTGAATAGCCCGGTCTTTTCTAGACTGAACTGCCCCTTTCCCGGTAGACAAGCCCCGCCTCATGAGGTGGGTTTGGATGGGTGACACCGTTGCCTTGCTTTTCTCTGCTTGGTGATATGCACGCCTTTGCGAGCATCAGTGTTGTGTCAACCGGCGACGAATTTACCTTCCCGAACACAATCAATGATTGCTATCATGTTCGCAACTTATGGGGGATTGGATGCGTCTAGCTAGTATATCCATTCGAAACTTTCGGCGTCTAAATGATGTGTCCGTTGATTTCGAAAGCAAGGAAACTGTTTTTGTTGGCCCGAACAACAGCGGCAAAACTTCTGCGACGGCTGCCATTCGCAGCTTTCTCGGGAACCGGGAATTCAGGATTCATGACTTCTCTATTCTTGCAATTGCCTTAATCGACGCATACGCACAAGGAAACGAAACCAACCTACCCCAAATAGAACTTGATCTCTGGTTTCACATCGATCCGGAATCAATTGCGTTCGGTCGGGTCTTTGCCTTGGTAACGAGCCTTTCCTCTGATTTCTCGGAAATCGGGATGCGCTGCGCGTTCGCCGTGGATGACGCAGCAGAACTCTGGAAGCATTACGATGCGGCTTTCCCGCCAAAGGACGATGGCACCCGCAAGCGCCCCTTGAGCTTCTTCCTTGGAATGGAAGGCAATTTGAAAAAGTATTTCGGCATCAAGGTGTCTTCGCTGGAAAAGCTCGAACAAGAACTCGTGGCGACGCCACTTTCCGCGCAAGAAGGCAAGAAAATTCTCAATTCTCTGCTGCGCGTCGATTTCGTTGATGCCCAGCGGAATATTGACGACGAGAATGCCGCGAGGAGCAACAGGCTGTCAGACGCCTTTGCGACGTATTACCGGAGAAACCTGGAGCAGGCGGAACTGGCCGAAGAAGCTATCGCGATCATTGAACAGAATAATGAAAATCTGACCAGGCACTATGACGAACGCTTCAGACCCCTGATGGCGATGATCGGAGGACTTGGCCTTCCCTCCGACAACGACCGCGCGATGAAGGTCGTTTCGACACTCAGTTCGGAGGTTGCGTTACGCGGAAACACCGAACTCTTCTACGTCGATGCCAGCACCAGCCATGAGCTTCCCGAGGCTTATAACGGACTGGGTTTCAAGAACCTGGTGTTCATGGCCATTCAGGTCGATCATTTTTATCGGCAATGGCTCGCGACCGAAGACAACCGTCCGCTGTGCCAGATGATCTTTATCGAAGAACCGGAAGTGCATTTGCACGCTCAGGTTCAACAAACATTCATTCGCCAGATGTGGGACGTGCTCACCGCCGACGCACCAGAAGGCGAAAGCAAGCCCCAGCTCACAATCACGACCCATTCGTCGCACATCTTAGACACAGTCGATTTCTCAAAAATCCGCTACTTCCGCCGGTGCCGGATCAACGGTGAACAGGAGGGGGTGACCTATCAGGGAACGACCGTGCACAGCCTTCGACAATTTCAACCTGAACCACTCAAATTGGGCGGCGATGTGATTGAGCCAGAGGATGTGATTGAGCCAGAGGATGTGATTGAGCCAGAGGATGTGATTGAGCCAGAGGATGTGATTGAGCCAGAGGATGTGATTGAGCCAGAGGATGTGATTGAGCCAGAGAATGTGATTGAGCCAGAGGAAGCACTTTCTTTTCTCAAAAAATATCTGAGACTTACGCATTGCGACCTGTTCTTCTCCGATGCTGCCATACTCGTTGAGGGGGCTGCTGAAAAACTGCTTTTGCCGCGCATGATCGACATATCGGCGCAGGAACTGAACAAGAAGTATTTGACAATTCTGGAGGTAGGTGGAGCTTATGGGATGCGCTTTGCCGGATTGCTCGAATTCCTCGAAATTCCCTATTTGGTCATCACCGACATCGACTCCGTTGATCCCGTGAGAAACCGGGCGAATTGCGTCGCCACCCATCCGGGAGCCGTTTCGTCGAATGCGACTCTGGGATATTTCTTTGGAGAGACTGGAGTCGCCGCACTCTCCGGCAAAACCTTCGACGATTGCCTGCAAGCCGAGGGAATGCGTTTCGTCGCCTTCCAGAAGCCTGTAGTGATAGACCGCGAGGGCAATCCCCATACCTTCCATGGTAGAACCCTTGAAGAAGCCTTTGTCTACGAAAACCTTGATCATTTTCATGCGAAAGGTCTCAGCATAGGCGTCGAGTTGCCTGCAGATCCAGCCGAATTGCAGGAGGTCGTTTGGAAACGTATCAAAAGCGACACTTTCAAAAAGACCGAATTTGCCATGGATGTCCTTGCCTTCGAAATACCGGCAGGCGAGGACGAAGAAGCGAATGCGGAACAGAAATGGGACTGGAATGTCCCCCACTACATCGACGAAGGCCTAAAATGGCTGGAGACACGTCTCTCCCAAAACCAGGGAGCCGGCGAATGACGGCAAAACTCAAGCCAACTGAGGCCGATAAGAAAATTGCTGAGTGCATCGCCAAGGACGTTTCTTTTTCGGTTATCGCAGGCGCCGGGTCAGGCAAAACCACATCGCTCGTTGAAGCTCTGAAAGGAATTCAGAAGACCCGTGGAAACGAGCTTCGGAAAAACGGACAGCGCGTCGTGTGTATCACATACACAAACCGTGCCGTTGGAGTCATTTCATCTCGTCTAGGTTTCGATGAACTCTTTTACGTCTCCACCTTACACGGATTTCTTTGGGCAGAAATTGCTCGTTTTCAGGGCGATATTCGGGAGGCCCTTCGTGATGCGGTCATTCCGAAGCATATGGAAAAGGCCAGCCAGAAAGATAATGGAGGGACTTCGCAGGCAGCGCAAAAAGCCAGGAAAGATCTGGAACGCCTGACCGCCGAACTTGCCGCGCTAAACGAACAAAAACTATCTGTTTCTTACGAAGAAACCGTTATCAGTGACTATTCCAAATGTGTCCTGAATCATGATGATGTTATTGACGTCGCGGCTTATCTGATCACGAACAAACCGCTCTTGCGCAAAGGCCTCGGGTTCAAATACCCCTACATCTTCGTCGATGAAGCTCAAGACACCTTCCCGAAGGTCGTCGAGGCGCTCAATGCTGTGTGCACGGGTGAAGGATTACCAATCGTCGGATATTTCGGCGATCCGATGCAGCAGATTTACGATAAGCGCGCCAGGGATTTTGCCGGTCCTGAAGGCTCCGAAAAGATTTCGAAGGAAGAGAATTTTCGTAGCTCGACCTCCGTGATCAATCTTCTCAACAACTTCAGAACCGATCTGAAGCAAATTCCTGGTGGTGAAAACGCCGACGTTGAAGGAAGCGTTTTGATCACAGTCGCTCAGGCCCCTGAACCTGCTGGTTCTAGAAATACATACACCGCCGAACAACTCGATGAAGTGACGGCGAAATTCGACGAAGCCGTTGGAAAATGGGGGTGGACCGATGACGTGCTCGTGAAGCACCTTTTTCTGGCGCGACAAATGATTGCGCGGAGGCTCGGATTTGTCACCCTGCACAGGCTCTTTACAGGTGACTATTCGTCGTCCAGATCCCAATCCGACTATGAAGACGGCACGCACTATCTTCTCAAACCCTTTGTGGACGGCATTTTTCCATTGGTCGATGCATCCCGCAACAACGATCCTAAGAAGCTGATTGAAACACTCCGAAGAATAAGCCCTGCTTTTGACGACACTGGAGCGAACAAGAGAAAAACCCTCAAACAGATGCTCGAAGAAGCCTCAAAACACGCCGCTGCTTTGGCGGAAAAATGGGAAGGCAATACGGTCAAAGAAATTCTGGAATACTGTAGCGCGAACGCGCTTTATCCAATTTCGGACCGCCTTGCAGGTCAGTTGGCTCGCGCTCCCCGCGAAGCTTATGACTCCGGCGATGAGGATCACCAAAGGGAAAAAGGCGATTGGCTGGCAGATGAATTCTTTAAGTTGAAGGCTGGCGAACTCGAAAAATACATCGATTTTCTGGATGAAAATTCTCCTTTCAGTACTCAGCACGGCTCGAAAGGCGAAGAGTATGAGAACGTGCTGGTCATGATCGACGATATCGAGGCAGCCTGGAATACCTACAGCTTTTCGAAAGTTCTGACCCCTAGTGTCGCGGGCAATCCAACCGACCGGCAGCAAGAACTCACTCAAAAACTGGCTTATGTCTGTTTTTCACGGGCGGAAGTGAACCTTAGGATCCTGATGTTTTCGAGAAACGCGGAAGCGGCCAAAAAAGAATTGGTCGAGCGCGGTCTGTTCCAGGACGGCCAGGTTTCAATTTTATAGATACCCGACAGATCCTTATGCAGATTGACTTTTTCGCATCGATCGTTTTCAGGAAGATTTGAAATCTATGCGCCTTCTCGTTTCAGCCGACATTCATCTGGGTTCGCCGATCCGCTCGGCCGCGATGCGTAATCCGGATTTGGGCGATCACCTGAAACGGGCAAGTAGGGACACGTTCATCCGCATTGTCGATCTAGCCATATCGGAAAATATCGAAGTTCTGGTTCTCGCTGGCGACATCTTTGATAATGACCAACCGGACCTGAAGTCGAGGGCATTTCTCATCTCGCAGTTGGCACGCGCCGCTGACGCGGGTGTTCCTACAATACTGATTCGTGGCAACCACGATGCCCTTCTTGATCACCGTGCCTACGGAGACCTCGGCCCGAACATTCATCTGCTGCACAAGGATGAACCGAGTGTCGAAATCGGTGGCGTATGGTTCCACGGGCTGTCGTTCGACACGGCACATGTCTCAAAGAGCTTCCTGCCCGACTATCCCCTGCCGGTGACCGGACAGAAAAACGTAGGACTGATGCATACGTCGCTCGATGGCTTGCCAGGTCACGATCCCTATGCTCCCTGTTCCGAGCAGGATCTGCTGGCGCATGGCTATGACCTTTGGTGCCTCGGCCACATCCATGCCCCGTTTGAGCGCATATCGGGCCCGGTTCTCGCTGTTATGCCGGGTATCCCGCAGCCACGCCATTTCGGGGAACGTACTGGCGGCACCGTCGCGATTGTCGAGCTTGATGACGACGCGCCCAAAATCGAACAGCATCACGTCGGACATCTGAGATTTACCGAATGCGTTCTGGATTTCAGCCAATCCTCAGATGTGCAAGAGGTGTTGAGCGCGCTTCGGTCTGCACTCCAAGGGGTGCAGCATTCCGAACACCACACAGCGGTGCGCCTGCAGGTGACTACAGGCCATCATACTGCTGAGACACTAACGGCCCTAGCGAACGAATTGCTTGATAACATCGAGCGCGTGTTTATCGACAAAATCAAAGTGGTTGCCCCCAAACATCAGGTCGACGCAAAGGCGGATGACCTGGTGCGCCTGATGCGGGCCGAACTCACGGCACCGGGCTTTCAGCTGGCAACCAAAGAGATCCTTGAAGAACTCAGAAACGCATTGCCCCGTGAAATTGCCGGCGAATTAACTGAAGACGCCTTGGATGACCTTTTAGAGGAGGCCATCACTGAAGTCACGCTGTCTCTGCACTCAGGAGCCGCGAAATGAGACTGAACCGGCTTGATTTCATTCGCTATGGCCGTTTCGACGGCGCCGAGATCGTATTCCCGGCACCAACTGAGGGCAAACCTGATGTCACTGTAATCTATGGACCGAATGAATCGGGAAAATCCACGGCCTTTAACGGGTTTCTGGAACTTCTCTTCGGTATGAAGGCGGGGACCCACCCGTACGCTTTCAGGTTTGAACGCAATGACCTTCTGGTCGGAGCGGAACTGGATATCCCTGGGCACGGCGTGACGGTTCTTCGCCGCAACGGCAAACGCACTCATTCCCTGCTTGATCATCAGGACCGCCCGGTCGACGAAGCCATTCTCTCGAGTGCGCTCCACGGCCTTTCCATGGAGGGTTATGTCGAAAGGTTCTCACTCAATGACGAAGGACTCCGCAAAGGCGGTGATCGGATTGCTGGGGCAAAAGGTGACCTGGGTCAGCTGCTGCATGCAGGTGTGTCGGGCCTGACCAGTATGGCGGCAACATTGGAAGACATGACGGCCCGCGCCGATAAGTTCCATAAAAAGAGCGGCCGCGCTACAGCGCTCAAGACCGGCAAAGACCGCCTGAAAGAGATCAATCAGGCACTGCGAACGGAACGTCTCACACCGGATCGGGAGCGTACTCTTCGGAAAGACAGAGAGATCGCGCAAAAGGCATTCGAACAGGCGAATACCCACCTCACTCGGGCCAGAAAACGACAGGCAGCGGGAGCTGCGGCGCAGACCTGGTACGACAAGTCAGAAGAAATTCGGAAAATCGAAGAGTCTCTTGCCGGTTTTCTGGAAGGTCCGAGTTTGAAGAAGGGCACGGATGGGCAAGTCGCCACACTCGTGGCAACCCTGTCGGAGAAAGCAGAGAGTATCGCAAGCGCCGATGACAGAATTGCACGCCATGAAGCGGTCATTTCAGAAAATGAGGCTGACCCTGCTGCCGGTCATCTCGAAGCAGAACTCAAAGAGCTGGATCAAATCAGGATCGATGGAGCTTCTCTCACCTCGCGAGCGGACACGGCCAGATCGGATCTGGAAAAGCGCATCGGTGAGCGCGATGACGCGGCACGCCAGATAAAACAGATTCTGACAGCGTTGGCGGTAAGGGACGAGCCTCCAGAGGTCTTGGTCCTGACAACCGAAGAACTGGAGACACTCTCGGATGCGGCACAGGCCTGTCAGACCAGTGCGGGCGAGCTGCGAGCGGCTTCAAACGTGTTGAAGACCGCACGCGATCAGCTGGGGGATGCTCCAGCCGAACCGAAGGACCTGTCCCACCTGCAGATCGCGTTTAACGCATGGCAGAAAGTGTCAGACGTGTCAGGCCTTGAACATAACCTCGCATCGGAACGCTCCCGGCTAGCCAAAGCAGTGTCGGGTCTGCTTGCCTCCTGGCAGACACTTATCGAGAACGGCCTGCCTGCCCGTGAAAGTCTCGATGAAATTCTCAGGGAATGGAACACCCTGACTGCCAACATCGCTTCCGTCACAGAAGATTTGGAAGGTCGCGAAGCGGAATACAAGGCTGCGCGCGCGAAACGCGAAGCTGACGAAAGCGCACCGGATTCGATTGACGCGGCAGCGACGGAAGAAACCCGTCGTCAGCGTGATACAGCTTGGCAATCCCATCGTGGCAGTCTCTCCGACGAAACGGCAGAGCGTTTTGAGGAGGCCATGTATGCTGATGATGGCGCCCGAACGAGTTATCTAATGGGAACGGAGGCGCGAAAACAGCTTGCAAACTCGCGCGCACAGGAAAGCACTGCAAAAGCCGCACGTGATACGGTAAAAGACAAGCTTGAAGCACTGACCGGGAAACGCGACGCCTTGAAGAAGCGGGCGGAGTCACTTGCGACGACCCTGGGCCTTCCCGCCGATACGCGGCCGGCTGCGTTTGCTGCGAGACTGAACGACCTGACGACAGCGGCTGAGATCGCAACAGATGTCACGATTGCGGAGAATGCCTTGGAAGACCGCACCAAGCGCAGAAAGGCAGCCTTTAACGATCTGCTCGCCGCAGCCCGCTTAGTCACCATTCAAGGTGAAGAAAGTGACCTTCCTGAGCGGGTTGGCAAGGCTCTCACACTTCAGGAAAGTGTCCGTAAGACATGGGAGAACTGGCGTCGCGGGGAAAGTAACATTTCCGACTACGAACAAGCCGAAACCCAAGCTGAGACAGATCATCAGGCAACCTTGAACCAACTGGAAACGCTGACCTCCGCGTTGCCTTTTCCTGATCGCTCGGCCACCGGCGTAAAGACAGTGCTGCCGCAGCTACGCACGCTGCAACAGCTTCACAGCAATCACAAAAGCCTGGCGGGACGTGTTGAAGCCCTCGAACGGGCCGTTACCACCCTGGCAAAGAGCGCCGCACGATTGGCGGAGATCCTCGGGGAGACTTTCAATCCGATATACGACCCCCTTCCCGTGATTAATCGCGCTCGTGCGCGTGTAACCAAAGCGGCTGAAGCGGATCGTGTGAGAAAACGAGAGGCTGAGCTTCTAGACAAAGAGGTCACAGACCGAAAGCGTGCGATAGCTGCCCGCGACGAAGCGCAAAGCCAGCTGGAAAACCTGTTTGAAGGGCAAGGTGGTGAAGGTCTTTCACCAACGGAGCGCGTGGGGATTCTTGCCGAGCGCGATGAGTTGCGCGAAGATCGGGCCAGTGCGGACACGAGCCGCAATCAGGCGCGCGACAGCGTGGATCGTACGCTCTTCGACGAAGAGATGACGCGATTGCCCGATGTAACGCGAGTAGCGGAACTGCAGCAAGAACTTGACGATGCGCAAACGGCACGAGATGCCGCTTTAAAAGAAATGAATGAAAAAGAACGCCTTTACGAGGAAGCTTTTCATGCCGCTGACAACAGCGATCTGATCACCGAACAGGCCACGGTCCTTGAAGAGTTGCGAAACGGTGCAAGGCAGGCGGCTGTCGCAAGGCTCGGGATACTGGCTGCGCGCGGTGCCTTGAAGTGCCTGGCTGCCGAACGAAGAAGCGCAATGCTGAAAGACGTGGAAGAATCTTTTGTCACCATAACATCCAAGGAATGGGAAAAAGTCGATGTCTGGAGTGAATCCGAGGGCGAAAAGCTGGTCGGTATCAAACCCGGCGGCGACTCCGTGAAGGTCGAAAACATGTCCACCGGAACCATGGGCCAATTATATTTTGCCCTGCGTCTGGCCGGTTACCGCAGCTTCGCGCGTGATCTGGGGCCCCTCCCCATGGTTCTCGACGATATTATGGAAACCTTCGACGATACCCGCGCATCTGCCGCATTGAATCTCTGTGCCGAGATCGGACGGAGCGGTCAGGCAATCATTTTCACACACCATGCGCACCTTTTGGAGCTTTCTCGCAAGAGCATTCCGGGTGTGTCCATCGTCGAGATGCCGCAATAGGAACCCGCAGTTCACTCTTTCACCTGAAGTCTGGTGACAATGAAACAGCTCTTCAAAAATATGGACCGCTTTGGTTGTCGACAAAGACCTGGGCGATTGTCGGAGGCGCTGCCGCGATTTTCTCGCTGTTGTTGAGCGCCATGTTCTTCTACTCAGGCGCTGCATTGACGAAGCGTAAACGTC
Source organism: Thalassospira marina (assembly GCF_002844375.1). Taxonomy (NCBI): domain Bacteria; kingdom Pseudomonadati; phylum Pseudomonadota; class Alphaproteobacteria; order Rhodospirillales; family Thalassospiraceae; genus Thalassospira; species Thalassospira marina. The sequence continues at coordinate 305,218 of NZ_CP024199.1, forward strand.
TACTCACGGCTACCTTGCGGGAGAGAGCGAAAGACCGGATTTTAGGAGCAGGAGGGAGCGGTGTCTCCGAACGGCTCAGGAAATAACGTGATCCGCCATGTTCGCCCGAGCCTGTCGAGCCGATCTTTCGAGAGCATGGTGCAATGGCCCATGCCATCCCTGCCGGTTGAACGGGGCAGGCCCTCGGCCAATCTTCTTGCCCATGTGCTGGTCTCGAAATATGTCGATCAACTTCCCCTGTAGCGCCAGAGCGGTATTTATGCCCGCGACGGTATGTAACTGCGTCGATCATTACTGGCCAACTGGGTTGATAAATGTTCAAGCCTGATGCTGTCGCTGATCGATGCGATTGAACGGCATGTTCTGGCCGGATCATATCTTCATGTCGACAATACACCGGTGCCGGTGCTTGATCCCGGTCGAGGAAAACAAAGCAGGGCCGATTATGGATATATCTTCGCAATGAACGGCCTCATGGCAGCAACATACCGCCAGCCGCCCTTTATCGCTATACGCCTGATCGCAAGGGCCTGCATCCGCAGACGGTCTTAAAAGACTTCACCTGCCATCTGCATGCCGACGGATATGCCGGGTTCAACAACTTGTACGGCCCCGGCAATCAGCCTGTCCGGGAGGTGGCCTGTTGGGCGCATGTGCGGCGCAAGATCCATGATGTGTAAGAGAAAACCGGATCAAAGCTGGCTAGGGAGGCACTCGACCATATCGGGCACCTGTTCGACATCGAACGGCAGATTATCAACAAGTCGTCCGATGACCGTTTGGTGGTGCGTAGTCCCACAGCTTGAGGCAACTTGATGAAACAAAAAACCTGCTTCGAGCATTCCTTGCGCAGGATACCGGGCAAAAGCGATCTGGCCGTGGCGTTGCGTTATGCTCTGACCTAGTGGGACGCTTTGATCTGCTATGCTTATGAAGGCAGATGCGAGATTAGCAACAATGCCGCTGAACGGGCGATACGACCATTGGCCATCGGTCGAAAAAACTGGTTGTTTGCCGGTTCTGATGCAGGAGGTGATCGGGCTGCTGCCATTTACAGCCTGATTGAGACGGCAAAGATGCAGGGCCTGGATTTGCGTAAATATCAGGCTGTCGTGCTCGGTGGTATTGCTGATCATCCAGTCAATCGGATCGATGATCTGCTTCCATTGAATATTGACCTCCAAGACTGATCACCTCCCGGAAATAGCCATCTCAAGCCTGTCAAGGTAGCCGTGCGTGGACGCTTACGATGAGTATGAGGGAAACTATTGCTTTCTATTTCCACGCAAAGTATATTATTTACGTAAAAGATATATTTTACGTAAAAGGAGAAAGTCATGGAATTCCGTGCGCCTACAGTCGCTGCGCAACAGAACGCTGATGCGCTCAACTATCTCACGAATAACCTTAAAGATCCTGAGGCAGGTCGACGTGTAGTTGAGAGACTGATTGAAGAACTGGGCAATTCGGTCGATGTATACCCGGATTGGCATCCGATCCTTACGGCTCCGCCTCGACGTGGATCTGAGCATATCGGAAGTCTCTCCCAAGTGGCGGAATATGCCGAGGCAGACCATACAAGGGCATTCGTAAGAGGTTTTGTGACATGCCCGTATTCTGACGACGGAGCCGATAGACTCGTACAGGCGGTGCGACGGGTGCAGGGGCTAGACGCTTATCGGCTAGAGCAACCGCTCTACTCGGACAACGCCCATCCAGTGGTCGTGGTGGCCGTCGACATCACGTTGGAAGCAGATGGTACCATTAGAGGCAGGGACGCCCTGGCCTGGTTTGTGCAGCTCTCAGCTGCCGAAGCCGCTGACGCCGAGGTGGCCGAGACTTGGTGGAATATCCGCTCGCTTATACTTGGTATTCCGCACGGATCGCGATCGTCACTTTTCGTGAACCAGGATACCGGTGTGCACATGCGCAAGATCTTAGAGGCTATGAACGCTAGCGGTATGTTTGGCCCGATCAAGGAGATTTCACTTGAGATGCTCTCTCAGAAGAAGCGCAATGCAATCAGCGAGACGCTCATCCGAACCGCTGTGATGAACTGGGATCGAGAGAGAGCATCGTTCGATTTCGAGCTGCGAGGCGAGACGTGCAAGGCGTCGCTAAAGGACACCTGGGACGACAATGCAGAGATCTCGGTGAGCGTGGAGATCGGAAAATTCGACCTCTACGTTACTGGATTCTACTATCCCGCTGATCACAAAATTACGCACCTTGATCCCCGCGGTAAACGTGCATTGGCTGAGAAGTTCCTCTGAGCGTCCAGATCAAATAGGAGCGCCAATCAAGGTGACTGAAAAAAGCAATGAATGATTGTGCTCCTATCGATGTCTGGGACATTGATACCTTTGATGAAGAATTGCTCGGTGATCTGGATACGCACGCGATTCTTATTCGGAAATACTTCCAAATATTAAGACGACAACGTCTTGAGCGAGAAACGTCCGATCATACCATGTCGCATCCAATGAACCCTTATGCTGAGGAGTTTATAAGAGTTACCGAACATGTCATGCTACTAATGGAAAGACGTTTGATCCGTGCTTGGCACTACACACGTATGACTGATACAGAAGTCGATGTGCTTTCTAGAAACGGAGTTATTCTCTCCACCATCAATACGCTCCGGAAGCGCTTGAATGCGCAAGTAGCAGAGGGCTTACTTCCTCAAGACATTGTTGAACTACTCTTCTGGGATAGTCCGTTCCAGACTGATGAGTTTGACGGGCGCTCAGATAAATTTTGGATGGTATCTCATCCCATCAGTATTAAGGATAGTTGTGTCGCACCTCTATTAGCCAGTTGGGGTGGTGAGTCTGTATATTTTTCTCAGCAGTGCTCCCATGTTAAGGAACTCCTGATGAGTATCGGTCGTCCTCGAGTGCTGGAAGTTGCAATGCCCCTAACGTACTCGGATCAAACCTATTCGGCATCCGAAGCAGTTGTAGCGACTTATGGGCGCAGCCTCGGATGCCTATGCGAGCAAAGAGTGTTCGATCTGTACTCTGATGAGCCACTTGGTCCTGAATATCTCCTTGCCGTTCATAGCGAAGGCGATGAGGCATTTGTTACAATGGCGTGTGAATATCCTGCTGGTTATGCCAAAGCGGTCCACTCGAGGATTGATTCTGACGACTGATTGGGATTTTCCAAAAAATGAGCTAACTTTTTTGTTGCTTTGGCGCGAAACTACTACGCGGGCGACAGAAGTGCTGAACCAGTTGATTAAAGCCTGGAGCAAACTCCAACAGAAAGTGCGCTGCAATTTTTTGGCAGATTGACAGATATTCCGGCAATTTTTAAGGATCACGCTGGGATAAACAATATTACAAATGCCGATTTTTCTGTAGTGATTTTCTGACCTGGTTTGTCCCGTTTTGACGTAACATTTCTCCAAACGACATCACATTTCGTTTCCTGTCATTATCCGAAAGCGGCGGCACAAGCAGCTTTGCTTTGACAGCTTCCGCCGCTTCTTTTGCCAGCGCCATTGGACGGTTTTCTTTGGTCACATGCGCATCCATCGCCGCAATCACGATTTCATGCTTGGGATTAAACTGCCTCAGGTTTTCAGCCACAGCCTTCAGGTTCTCTGCTTTTACCGCCCACACCACCGGCTTTCCTGTCAGTCGGTTAAGCTCAATTGCGCTCGCCAGATCATCAGCAATCAGGATCGGTTCTTTGGGGTTCTTTGAGAGCTTGCCGCCAACGACGTGATGCAGTCCCTTGTCGTTGCCCGGCCCCATGATCATCTCGCCTGATCCATCCGCATCAATTCGGTAGAGCGCAGCCAGACGGTTGCTGCTATCGCGCAGCGGGATCAGAACCTTGCCGTTTTGATCGACACGATATTGCGCCCACGCTTTGGCGGTGCCCAGTTCTGCTCTGGCTTTGATGGTCTGTTTGTCAGCAGGCTTGGTCGCTTGCCAGACGTCCCAGGCATCATCGCCAACCTTTTGCGCCAGTTCACTACGCAGGGCGGTCATGATTGGCGTTTTGACTGGATCCTCCCTGATCTGCGTTTTCCAGACATTGCGATGTGTCTTGATGGTCCGGGTTTGGAGCTGGCCGGTTTCATTACGATATTCTTCCTCGATCTCGACTTCTTTGGTTTCCGCGACCTCCAGCGTAATCCAGTCACCGGGCCTGGCGTCGGCCTGGTCAACGCTCTGCGCAATATCAATACCCCACAGCGTGCGCTCCACGCCACTGGCATCCTGAAGGGTGACAAAACTGGATTGCGACTTCTCTGGATCGAACTTGTAATGTGCGGTGCCGCTGGCGATCAGGCGCGACGCCTTGTTGCCGTCATGGGGCGCAGCATAATCTTTGAACGAAGTCGCCATTTTCGGGCGTACAATCTCCATGCCCAGCTTGGCCGCTTTTTCATTGTCGTCAGGCTGCTCGTCTGCCTCCAATGCGACCAGGATTCGGGCGTCATTGTTCCTCTCGCGCATATGGTGGGCCAGATCCGTCCAGTCCTCCGGTCTGCCAGGCACGATGACTGGGCAGTTTGTCGCCCGATGCAGCGCCGCCGCATCGGCGTAATCCCGGGCAATGATCAGCGTGTCCTGATCCCTGCGTTTTTGGGGATCGATCCTGTGCATCAGGACCTGATCTGCCGGGCTTTCCTGCACCAGGCTTTGGCGCCCCTGTTTGTCGATCAGCATGACATTTTCAATCCGGCCAGAGCGGTCGCGCAGCGGTAAGGCAATGTTGCCTTTGGCTGTGAGCTTGACGCCATAGCCGCGCAGGCCGGTGGCTTTCAGCCAGGCTGAATTGCCCGGCTTGGCCCAGTCGGTGCAGGTATCCCACACCATAAACGCCTTATCATCGGTGACTGGGGCAAAAGCCCGACGAATGTTAGTTGCATCATTCTGATCGGGCAGGGACACAATCGGCACATTGGGTTGGCGCGGGATGGCGGGATCAGCAATGATCGCTGTGCTGTTCGGGTATCGCCGCTGATGCTCTTTCAGCACCTGGCGCATGTCATCGGGATTGGCCAGAACCACGACGGGACGCTGTGTCGCGTCGTGGATTTTAACGGCATCAGCATAATCGGCGGTAAAGATCACCGAGCCTTTGTCTATCTGCTTTTGGGAATCAATAAGATGCACCAGCCCGCGTGCCCGTTCATTGCCAATGTCCAGACTTTTGCCGTCGGGGGAATAAAGCCGCACAGCCTGCAAATGGCCATTGCGATCCCGAAAAGGTACGAGAAGGTTGCCGTCATCGTCCATGCGACAGCCCCGACCGGTGGCGCGGGTCTCTGACAGCCATTTAAGCGATTTGGCTTTGGCCCAGTGTCCAGCCTCTTTCCAGGCTTTCAGTGCCGGGTTGGCCAGCTTTGTCACCGGTGTGGGGCGATCCTCGCCAAACACCAGATGCAGCATTTCCTGATGGGCGATCAGGAACACCGCAGCCAGCGGATCACGATAGGCCTCACTGACCAGAAACAGTTTCCAGTTTGACAGCGACCGGCTCAACAGACTGGAAGGCGGGGCCGGTGTCATTCTTTGCGTGCCAAGATATTTGCGCCACAGCGGCGGCATGGCCGGATGGCGCAGTGTCGGGCGGCGTTTATAGTGTCGTTTGGGGTGTGTTTGTTTTGCCTGTGTTGTTTTCTGCTCTTCAATGGATGGTTTGAACTGCCCGAGCTTCTTTTCCAGTACGGCCTTGCTCATGGAACGATCCAGCGCCGATGCCTTCATGCCCTGGCCATCCGGCCCCATCAGAACAAAACCATTGCCGCGCTTTTTGATCCTGATGTCGTATTCCGCCAGAACCTGATGCAGATCCTGCCAGGTCTTTGCGTCTGTGGTTTGTTTTAAAATCTCGTCGCGATGACCCAGCACATGGTTCTGGAAACTTTCCTGCCAGGTTTGGGATTCATAATCGCGGGCAGAGGGGGAGAGTTTGGCGCTATTGTCTTTTCGCTGCGCCATGCCGTTATCCACAAACAGGCCATATTTCTTTTCAAGCTGGCGCGAGACCCGATCCAGAATTTTAAAATCGCGATAGGGGGTGACGAGCTGAAGCGTCTCCGGATGCACCCGGTTAAAGGCGATGTGCATATGAAAATTGTCGGTATTGATATGCGTACCCGCAACATATTGATGGCCGTCAAAACCCAGCGCCCCGGCATAGGTTGCGGCAATGTCTTTTAAGTCCTGATCCGACAGCCGGTCTTTCTCGCCCGGGCGGACGGAGACAATCATGTGATAGGACTTGTCTTTGACATCGGGCTTGAGGCGGCGCACGGCTTCAATCTCGACCAGGGCGAGATCAAGATCCTCTTTGCTTTCGCCTGCACCACAATGGGCAATCCAGAAACGGTCGAGCTTTTCGCCAGCCTCTTTGGCCGCTGCAATATAATGGGCCAGTTCCTTGTAGTTATCGGCGATATGGGCGTTCTTGGGGATCTTCTTGGCGATCATGACGCTTTACGATGCAGGGAACTGTCAATCTCGCGCACCAGACTTTTAAGCGCATTCTGGGTGTCGGTAATGTCGAGGATCAATTGATCAAACTTGACCAGCAGATCGGCACTCAGCGGTTCATCGAGGGCGAGTTTAAAGAGATTGCCGAGACGCGCCTGGTCGGCATTGACCCTGAGAAGGTCAAGAATGGCCTGGGAGGCTTCAAATGTGCGCTGATCGGGCAGTTTGCTGTTCATGAGCAGCCGTCTTAGCAGCTCCGAACGGCTTAACCGCATTTGTCCGGCCAGCCGGTCGAGGTGGGCCAGTTCGGTGTCATCAAGATAGGTTTTAACCAGGTTGCGGGTGGTGGCCATGATCTATCGTCCCGGATCAATATTTTTATGTGACCGGAATGCTTCGTTCATCATGCCCTTCATCAGACTTTCGGGCATTTCGTTCCCGAACCCGCCGACCAGATTGATGATGTTCTGGGTGACTTCTTTCCCGAACTTCTGTTGATAAATTTCAAGAGCTTTTTTGATCAGTTCGGGTTCTCGTTTGGAGGGGTCTTTGTTAAAATTGATGAGATTGAAAAAATAGCGTGGATCAAATGTGATCGTCTTGGAAAAGACAACGTTTCTGTCTTTGTCACAAACTTCAAACTCGACCGTTTCAATCAGGTCTTCATTTTCCATTTTGCGTTGATAGTCCACAAAGCACCAGGTAATGGAATAGTATTCAGGACCTTGTGTGATATGTCCGCTTTCGCTAAATCGTGCCGCTGGAATTTTTGTCCGAATGGCCTGTTTGAGATCGACCTGATCAGCATGGATTTGCTGGCCGTAAATGGATAGACCTGCGGATCGGTAAGCGAACATCCAGGGAATATTACGTAACGTCGCATCATAAAAAAGATACCCCTCTGCTTCGATCCAGCTTTCGAGCATTGCAACAGCAATTTTCGCTGAAACACGGATGCCGGTCTCTTTGCGGATGATATAAATCACGCGGTCAAACTGCGTCAGAACAATGCCGAGAATTTTAAGGGAGATACCTTCCAGACCGCGTTTTTTGTTGCCACCACGACTCTGGTTTTGGCGAATGTAGGGGCACCATTCAAAGTTTTCGGGTTCAAAATAATCGAAACCTTTAATGCGTTTGCCAGTATGGCGACCATATGGCCGGTCAGTATGGCGTAGCTCTTCATATAAACCGATAATCTGGATTGGGTTATCACATGCTGGACATACAGCATATTCGCGTTGTTTCTCGCCGTTGACCTGATACCAGGGCTCCAGTTTTCTCGTGTCTTTCTCAAATGCAGTACGCTCAATTTCGCTTTCGCCGTATGCTTTTGGCTGCAATTTGTAGACGCGCATTGTCATCTCCCTTCACCATCAAGTTTACTGAAAGAAGACCGCAAATTGTAATGGTTGGCAACGCTGTTCCACCAGTCTGCGCCCAGGCTCGGTATGGCGGTTTTCTGTTCAGCGACATAGAGACATTGCAGGAGTGTCGGCATATCAAGCGACAGGGTGGTCTCACCGGATTGCAGGGCAAAAATCAGGGCCGGGCCACAGTCGTCACAGAAAACATCCTGTGCTTCGTCAAGCCGGGCACGCGCCCGGAAAATGGCCTCGGGAGAAGGTTTTGACATCATCATGATCCTTTATAAATGCTCGCTAAAGATGCCGGTGGCCCTTATAGAGAGCCACCGGCAGAGGATTAGATCGCCACTTGTTGGCGTTGCGAACGCTGTTGCTGTTTGGGTGCAGGCAGGGTGCGGGCCTTTTGCAGTTTTTGCGTCAGGCCCAGCTCTTTGATCTGCTGTTTGACGGTCTTGGCCAGGCTGTCGATCCCGCGTGCCACATGCAGATCGTTATAATCCGTCAGCCCCGCCTGTTTTTCTGCCGGGGAGAGGGGGGGCTTAATCACGGCGGCCTCCACCCGGGCGGCAGCTCGTTCAGCTCCCTTGAGGCCAGGATTGATGCCCTGTCTGGCTTCAACCCCGTGATCATCATCGGCAGCAATGATCAAGGGCCGGTTGGGGAAAGCTTTTTGCAGGGCTTCGGCGACCGGGGCGAGATTGCCGCTATCCATCGCAATGGCGGTTTGATAGCCGGTAGCCATATTGAGGCTTTTGCCGGTGGCAAATCCTTCGGCAATCAGGATCGGACCTTTTTTACTGCCCGGGATCATGTGCATCAGCCCGGTCTTGCGACCATCCTTGAGGAAGCGTTTGCTGCCATCGGGTGTAATGACCTGGACATTCTCGATGAAGCCTTTGGCGGTCGTCATCGGCATCAGCAGATTGTTGTGAATGTCCTGTTTTAGCGTTTCACCGCCCACCTGCTTGCGTTGCAGATAGACATGATCTCCACTGGCCGTGTCGGCCCCCTGGACCATCGCATAGGCGCGTTTCGCCACCTGTTTGTATTGGGCTTTGAGGTTTTCTTCCATTTGCGCCTTGCGGGCAGCAGCTTCGGCCTTGCTGCGTTCAATCTCGGCCGGGTTGCGTTCGGCAGCCGAACTGACCCATTTCACCGGCTCGTTCCCGGATTTGTAATTGACGATATTGCCGGCCGGAATGCCTTCGATAAAACCACGATAGGAACCGCTTTTCTGGCCCTTGCGGTCGCTTTCCACCGACACCCGGTGCCATTTGCCATCCATGGTGGGCAGGCCTTCGATCACCAGACCGTTTTCACGGCAGGCCAGGGCAAATTCCTCTTCCGGGCGCATCCGGGATTGCGGTTTTTCGAGAGTTTGTTCGTTCCAGCGGGCAAAAGGTTTGAGATCTGCGTCGTCCTGCACATACCAGGATTTCGCCCGGCGATCCCATTTCGCACCAAGTGCCTTGGCGTCGTTCTTTTCGCTATAGGAAACATTGAGGTAATGGCGTTTGGATGGTGTGCCGGGATTATTCTCGGGTGAGTCATGAGCGGCCATGTTTTCCTGAAGCTGTGGTGTTCTTGCAGGCTGTGCCGTAAGCTCCTCAGCCCGGCTTTCCTGTCGTGCCTGTTTTTGCTCGGCGATAAACCGCTCTGCCATTTTCTGTCCCGGATCAGCCCCAAGGCTTTTCACCAGTTCACTGGTGCGTTGTGCTTCCGGCACAAACCATTGCGGGCGCAGCGGCTTAAAATAGTCCTGATCAGGATGGGCGTCATACATGGCCGAGAGCAGTTCGGCATGTTTGGCAGACCGGCCTGCAAGGTCGGCCATCGTCGTGAAGGTTTCCCGTTCCTGGTTAAAGGACCGGTCTTTCTTGTCGGGATCATCAGAATATTGCCACCAGACATCGATGCGTTTGAAAGAGTTCTTTGCATCATTCAGGGCCCGGGCCTCGCCGTCGGGCAAACCATCAAGACGGGCGGCGTGTAACATCCAGTCTTCTTTGATTTTGACTGCCGTGTTTTCTGCCTGTCGCTCAAAGACCCGATCCGCAACGCCCCGGGCGGGATCCGTGCCCAGGCTTTTGGCCAGTTTATGTTCGCGCTCTTCTGCCGGGATGAACCAGTCGGGGCGAAAGGGCTTAAAATGGTCCTGATCGGGATGGGCGTCATACATCACCGAAAGCAGTTCGGCATAGCTGGTGGTAAAATTCCCCAGTTTGTCCATACGGGCAAAGGTTTCCTGCTGGTGCTTTGTTGCCTGTGCGCGGATGGCCGGATCGTCAGAGCCTTGTCCGGCGATATCGATCTGATCAAAGGCGTTTTTGGCCTCGACCATCCTTTCGATATCGATATTGACCATGTTTTCAAGCCGGCCTGCATGGAGCATCCAGTTCTCCCGGACGTCCTTTTCATTCCAGCCGGGCATATCTTCGCGCTGTTCGGGCACAATCCTGTTCTTGCGGACCATTTTGGTGGCCTCCTGCTGCTTTTCCTGTGCCAGAACAGGCTTGAGCTGTTCGCGCAGTTCCGGTTGGCTCACCCAGCTTCGGATCTGCTCGGCATCCCGCGCGGCAGTGAACAGGACGTTGCGATCTTCCTTGATGGCGCGCATCCAGCTTCCGACATAGGCGGCATGACGTTCCGGATAATGGCCAAGCCCCAGTTCGGTGGTCAGCATGTAGCTGGCAATCTCGGCGCGCAGTTCTTCCCTGGCATAAACCTCGGAGCCAAACGGCCCGAACTCCCGGGCCATGCGGTTTTGATGGCCGGTGGCATGGCCCAGCTCGTGCAGCGCGGTTGCGTAATAGTCATATTGGCTGTGAAAGGCATTTTGCGGCGGCAGATGGATTTCATCACTCATCGGGCGGTAAAAGGCCCGGTCCTTCTGATCATGAAGGATGGGAACCTCGCCCTGTTTGAGCAGTTCTTCGGCCCGCTCGACCGGTGAGAAAGTCGGTTCCGGGGCAATGAAAGGGGCAAGACCGTCGATCTGTTCGGCATTGAACACAACGGCATGAAAGACCTGGGGACGATCCAGGCGCACTTCCCGGGTTTTAACCCTGCCGTCTTCACCAAGAACCGGTTTGCCGTCCGCATCGAGCACGGATTGTTTGTCGGTCCATTTCCAATATTCAATCCTGGTGCCTTTTTCGCCCTTGCGCACCTGGGCATTCTGCGCCGTCGCCTGCCGGTAGGTCATCCAGCGCGGGTCTTCATGGCCGCGTGTTTCCAGCCACAATGCATTGATGCCGCGATAATTGGCCCCCGAGACCGGATTGAACGGCCCAAGGCGGACTTTGCCCGGGTCCCAGGGCTTTTGCCAGGGGGCGGTGCCGGCTTCGATATGGGTGAGCAATTCTTCGACCACCTGGTCGCGATAGGATTTTTTCTCGCTCATTTGCGTGTCCTTTCGGAACTGAGCCTGGTCATTTTCGGGGAAGGTTTGTTGCAGCCGGGTGCCGTTCCGAATGCCGGTGGCAACGGATTGGGCGGTTTGACGCAGTTCGGGGAGGGTGAGCGGGCTTTGGATCAGGCCCGCTGTGCGCAAGGCACGCGCAAACACCGCACGGGTTTTGTCCCACGCACGGCTGGTAAAACTGCGTTCATCTTCGGCAACGAAGGCGAACACTTCCTCGGCTTTGAAAAGTTCGGGCTGATCGGCGTAATCGCGATCAACCCGGTCCCAGAAGGGTTTTAGCGATGGTTCCTGTCGTGTTTCGAGAACACGATGGAGCAGATCGCGTTTGTCATCCGGCGCAAAGGTATTAAGCCCGTAATGCCCGAGCAGTTCGTGGCGGATGACGGTGCGGGCTTCCTGCGCACTATGTAGATTTCGGCTGGCAAGGGTAAATAGTCCCCTTGCGGGGTGGTAACTTCCCTGTATGCCCTGGCCTTTGGCGTCTGGTCCATAAAGGTCCTCCGGGTCCTGCGCGACACGCACTGTCACGGGTATATTGCCACGATATTCCTTTAAGAAATCGTTTGCGATCTTCTCGGTTTCTTCAATGGAAAGGCTCATGAGGCAGCATCCTCGCCGCTATCCTCATCAGCGGTCGGATCAAGCCCGTCAAAATGGCTGTCAAGCGCGTCCTGGTCGGACAGGGCGGTTTCACGAAACGCGCCCATATCGTCGGCCACATCGGGATCAACATGGAGCGGACCCTCTTCACCGGCACGGTTCACCCCTTCGGTTGCCAGCTTGAAATAGTCGCTTTCTGAAAGATGGGCGTTGGCGGTTTCAACAGGACGGATTTTGGGAATGTCAGACATAGGTGGTCTCCTGCGAGCTGTTGGGGGAGGGAAGGGATTGCGTCATTTTTGGCGGCCGGACCCGGCTGCGGCTGCGCAAAACCGGGTCAAGGAAATAGAGCTTCTGGCGGCCCCAGATCGGCGGGCGACCGCCGACAAAAATCAGGGTGTCGCCGGGCTTGGGTTTCTTTTTGCCGTCGGGATCCACATCGATCATGGGCAGGCGCATGATTTCATCGGCGGTCAGAAGATCGCGCGAGACTTCATGGAGGTTTTCCGATTGTGATCCCGGGGTGCCGAACTTGCCCGAGCGCGAATGCTTGCGCTGGACAATGGTCTGCTTGCCCGCCAGCTTGGAAAGCAGCTCTGCGGTCGGCAGTTTGTTGGGGGTGAAGGCAATGCGGACATGGCAGTTGGCAAAGATGGATTCATCCTTGCCGTATTTTTTATAAAGCTGCTCGATATTCTGGATGATGATGTAGGCCTTGATGCCGTAGCCAGCCATGAAGGCCAGGGCCTCTTCAAAGACTTCGAGTTTGCCAAGGGCGGGAAACTCGTCGAGCATTAGCAACAGCCGGTGTTTATAGCCCTGCTTTTGCTCGCCATCGCCAAACTCCATTTTTTCGGTGAGACGGCGGAGAAACAGGTTCATCATGATGCGGATCAGCGGGATCAACCGGTCCTTGTCCGCTGGCGAAAACACCAGATAGAGCATGGTGGGTTTTTCGCCATTCATCAGATCATTCAGGCGGAAATCACTGACAGCGGTATTTTCGGCAATGATGGGATCGGCATAGAGCGTTAACTGGGTTTTGGCATTGGAATGCACGCCCGAGCGTTCCTGCGGTGCCTTGATTGCCATGCCGTTGGCGCCGCGTTTAACCTCCTTGTTTACATGGGCATGGCCATGCTCATAGGTGGCCATTGTTTGCAGGATGGCGACAAAGTTGTCCTCGGTATCCATGTCATCGCCATTGCCGGAAGCACGCGGTGTTGGCGTTTCCTCGTCGCCTTCAATCGCCTCGTCGGGCGGGGTGACCGTGCTGATGCCTGAAAGGAAGATATTCACATCATCAAAATTGGCGATGCGGCCTTCTTCCTTCTGCACCTTGTAAATGACATGGAGCAAGACGACAGACAGCCAGCCCCAGCCTTCTTCCCGCCAGTAATTGCCGGCAATGCCCTTGCCATCGGGATCGACCACCATATTGGCGATGTTCTGGCAATCGGCGATGTCACGGCGGGTATTGATGCGGATTTCGGCGAGCGGGTTAAAGCGTACCGTTTCATCATTGTTGGGATTGCTGGGATCAAAACGCAGCACGGTTTTGCCCTGATCGCGGTTCCAGCCAGCGGTTTTGGCGTAATTCTCGCCCTTGATGTCGAGCACAAGGCCGCTTTCCGGCCAGGAGAGCAGGGTTGGTAAAATGATGCTGACCCCTTTACCACTGCGGGTCGGGGCAAAGGCCATCACATGTTCGGGGCCGTGATGGCGCAATTCGCGTACTTTGCCAAAGGCCCGGGGAAAGCCGCCAATCACCACCCCTTTGCGGGTGAGCAGGCGGGACTTTTTGATATCCCGCCAATTGGCCCAGCGGGCTGAGCCATGCAGTTCCCTGCCTTTGCGATTGCCCGAAACCGTATCGTTGCGCGCCCGGGCCGAGAAGATGGCCAGTACAATCAAAACCAGCATCCCGGAGCCGAGAATGACCAGGGCGGGATATTGCATGTTATCGGGCAGCCCGGCGGGGTGAATGGCAGCGGCATACAGCCATTGCCACCATTCAAGGCTGCGCGGATCAAACCCGACACTGAAATGCCAGTCGGCGATCACGCCGGCCAACATGCCCAAGGTGATGAGGAACATGGCAAAATGATAAAGCCGGGCCGTCATGCCGCCCTCCCGTCTTTGAGGATGTAATGGTCATTGGCGGGCTGCCAGAGATCGGTAATCCGGCGAAAGCCGTCCGGCCCGCGTTTGATCTGCACGACAAGATCGATCATCTCGGTCAAAAACTCCGGGATGCGGTCCATCTTCATGCCTGCCCAGGCAATGTTCTGGTCGAACTTGCGATGAATGGCCTGTTTGGGGCTGGTGGCATGGATGGTGAAGGTGACACCGGTTGTGCCGGCATTAAGGGTGCCAAGGGCGGCAAAGGCGTTTTTGGTGGAAATCTCGCCAAACAGCACCCGGTCAGGCGTGATGCGATTGACGTGATCAAACAGAACCCGCCAATCGACCATGCCGGTGGTGACAGAGCTTTCGCGCGCCGCCAGCAAGCCATTGCCATCCCAGAAGGGATCCAGGGCCAGCTCCATAGTGTCTTCCAGAGCAATGACGCGAATGTCATCGGCGAGTGTTGAGAGCAGAAGATTGAGCAGGGTGGTTTTGCCGGTATTGGTCCCGCCCGAGATCATGATGTTTTTGGCCCCCAGCATGGCCTCGGTCAGCACATCGCGGATCTCGCTTTCACAGGCGATGCGATGCAGGGGCAGGGTTTCTTCAAGCGGGGTGCCGGCATTCTTGCTGGCCGGCGGGACAATCTGGTCCCAGCCCGGGGTGAAGGGATGTTTGCAGCGAATGGCAAGGCTCAGCCCGGTGCGGACCGAGGGTCCGACCAGGCATTCAAAGCGATGGCCTTCTTCAAGGGCCGTCGAGAGAATGGGATGGGTATCGCCATCAAAGGGCAGCCCGCGCTGGTTGCCAAGACTGCGACAGATCCGTTCGATCCGGGCGAGGCTGAGATCGGCATCGACAATGCGCATTTTGCCCTCGCCGCGCCGGTCTACAATAATCTCGCCCGGGCGGTTAAGCCGCACTTCGACGGTTTTGGGATCGTCGTAATAGCGTGCCAGCGGGGCCATGATATTTTTATAAAGCGGGTTGATGGCGTTCATAGTGGCCACCCCCAATTGACAATGCACTGGCTGCGGATGGCTGTCGTCAGGACAGGATAGGCTGGACCAAAGGACCTAAACTGTATTGCCTGACCCCCGTTTTGGGTGCGGTAGTTCTGGATTGAAGGTGCTGAGGCTGTGGCGCGGCAGCTCTTGCTGACCGGTTCGCCAATCACTTCGCCATCTTCGCGAACGATGCTTTTCGTACCAATTGCATCAGTAAACGCGCAATGATTGGCGGTGCTCTTAGTGCCGCTGAAATCATTGTCGCCTGATGAATAATTGTAGCTCAGGCTAGTTGTGCCGCAGACATTTCCAGCCGTACTGTAGTTGGAGCTGTTCAGGGCATATGTTGCGTAGGTGTCCAGTCCCCAGGTGATCTGTACCGAGCAGACATCGCCGACACTGATCGGATCAGCTTCACCAGCCACCAGACTGTATTTGGTGCCATCCGGGCGGGTATAGTTTTTGACCAGATTCTGGCCCTGGAATTTGGTGCAGTCTTCATAGCTGATGTCGTTGGTCGGAGCCGTACTTTCCCCATCATAGCTATAGGGCGTCTGGGCCGTTCCGGGCAGAACTTCGCTGGTCTTGATGTTGTAGCGCCCTTGCGGCGTACCATCGATATAGACGGTGGACAGGGCATAGGCGAAAAGCTGGTCATCATGGGGCTGCCAGCCGGTAATCTCGATCTGGTGGGTATAAACCTGATCGCTTTTCTGACAATCGGTGATGAATTCCTGCTTGTCGTCATAGAAGTAGTAATAGCGCTCGCTGCCATAACTCTGGCCGGCACTGAGGCTGTGTGTCCAATAGGCCGGATCCTCGCAGCCTTCGGTGGTGGCGATAACGTCCATGCTGGTGGTGTCGGGCGTGCAGGCGGTGCGGAACTGTTCGAGACCATTGACCAGAATGCGCACCCGGCTTTGCAGGGTGACGGATTTGTCCTTGCTGTTGATCAGCGGCGTGCAGACATAATCGCCACCATCGGTTTTATAGACGGTTTCATGGGCAAATTCGGTACCGCTATCGGTGCAGGCGGTGCTGTAGGAAACGCCGTTCAGTTCATAGACATATTTGTGACGCTGATAGGAAACACCGGCGTCAAAATCATCGCGAATGTCGCAGCCCTCAGACGTTGCCGTCATCGGCGCCGGGGCGATTTCTTCGGACGGGCTGCAATCACGGACTTCGACCTTGCGGCCGCTCTGGTTGGAATAAACCAGTTTGGCATTGGTGATGACGTCACCGGCATCGTAATCGAGCGTGACGCGGCAGGCTTCGCTGTCTTCAACAATGTCAAAGCGGGCTTCGGGATCGGGCTGACACTCGCCATGTTCGACGCGATTGCCCGAGCCATCGGTGTAATAATAGATGAAGGAAGCTGTGGCCGTGCGAGCGTCCATATCCTCGATATAGGAACAGGCACTATAGCTTTTATTGATTTTGTAGCGTTCTTCGCCATCGGCACAGGTGCCGTAAGAGGTTTCGCCGTCCGTTGTGGTGGCCATACGGGTTTGCTGGATCGCCTGGAGCTGATCGAGATCGATCCGCATCTTGCAGCCTTCCGCCGTGATGCGGGTGGAGGTTTGCGGCGTATCATCAAGTTCCAGCGCACCGGGGGTGGTGTAAGATCCGGCATCCGGGTTGCTCGCCGCATTCGAGGCGACTGCGCCATCCGAGGCACCCACCCCAGCTTCCTCGACTTCCTTTTTACTTGCCGTTTCCTCATCCCCGGCCACAGCCAGGCGCTTGAGGGCTGCAATCAGTTCGCTCTGATCGCCCTCAATCGTGATGGGTGCGGCTGGATCGAGTTTGGGGTCATTTTCGAGCGCGAACTGGGCGACAAAATCATCGGAATTCAGCGCTTCGGCCCGGCCATCCTTTTCGACACCGGAAAGCACAAGCTGGCCAACTTTCTGTTCTTCGACCTTCACATAACGGGCATAGGCTTTGGCCGTGACCCCTTCGGTCAGCTTGCTATCGGCCCCGGGCACATCGACCAGCCCCAGATCAAGGGCAATCGGGGTGTTTTCAGGAAGCTCGGTAGTGCTTTGCTCCGCGTGATGATTTTGACCTTTTTGACCATGTCGGCCATGTTGGGATCATCACTCGATACATTCCCGTTTGACCCTGATGGGGTTTGCGTCACGGCAGCGCGGCCGTTGCAAGATCTTCATCGGGGCTTTGGGCGGAAGCGGGCAGGCTGGTTACGGCCAGCCCGGCGCAAATGAATAACAGAACAGGCAAAATGGGTTTCATGACTTATTCCACCTTGGCGATATACCATCCATCGAGGGGCGGATCTGAAAGCGCGTCCCCTGGGGAATGGTGATGATGGGTTTAAGAGAGAGGGTTTCTTCGAGGATGTTGGCGGTGATCTCGCCAAATTTGTTGGACAGTTCCTCGGCGGCTTTTTCCGAGGCGGCAGTCGCGACCTGGCCGTCATTGCTTTCGGATTTGGTCGAGGCGGCGGCATAGCGCACCGCTGTCGAAATGCCGGTCAGAAGAAACGCATTGCCATAGCGTTCCATAAAGCGCCGGTCCACTTCGCCCGATGCGCCCAACTGGCCTTGCGCATTGGCAACAAGGGATTTGATATTGCGGATTTCAGCACGGTGCCCGGCAATCAGCACCCGCTCGCACTGCATGGCGAGACGGGAACTGCCCATATCCTCGGGCGGCATATAATTGCAGATCAGGCGCGAGCCTTTGGGCAACAGCGCCAGGCGACTGTGATAGCCAAAAACATCCCGCGTGGTTTGCACAACCACCGTGCCGGTATCCTCGCCGCCGACCTGGCTGTTGATCCCGGTTTCAAGCTGGACCGGGATATAACGATCCGCGGTCAAAATACGCGAGTTATCGACCGGCAGGCTGGAGGTGCGGCGCGGGCCTTCATAATCGCCTTCGATCTCCATCTTTTTGGCATCGAGGATATGTTCCGGGCGGGCGGCTTCATCCATTTTGGAGAGATCAGGCACGGCAAGGTTGCTGGTATCGGTAGAGCCGTTTGCGCTGTCTGCCCCCGCAGAAACACCGTTATTGTTGATCGCAGTTGCTGGTGAATGGCTCGAACCGTTGTTAGCCGGTTGGGTCACGGTACCGGTTGGTTGACCGTTGGCAGTTGCCGCTTTTGTGCCGTTTACCGTTGCAGCGCCCCCATTTGCGGGATTGGTCTGGGGCTGAGTCTGCGTCTGGCCAGCTTGCTCGGGCTTGCCGGGAATGCCGCCTGGCTGATCTAGCGACATCGGAATGTCACCAGCTTGTACATTGGGAGCCTGTTCACCTGTCGTCCCCATACCCGGCTCCAGCCGGACGGCTGTGCCAGATGCATCGCGCGTAGCTGGTGTGTTGGGGATAGCGCCATTGCTGCCGACCGGCACCATTCCGTCCGTGCTAAGCGGCTGACCTGAAGGTGATGACGGCAGGGAAGAAGGGCCGGGTGCCGAAAGGCCAGAAGTTTGCCCGGAAGCGGATGGACCCGCAGAGGCCGTGCTTTTGCCAGTTTTGGACAGATCCATGTCTGGTACAAAAACCGACAGGCTCTCGTCTTGCTGCGGTGTAACGCCCAGCCCGGGTGTGAGCGAGACCCGCTGTGCCGGGCGGCCCGGGGCAGCCGGGGGCTGGCTGTAACCCGCAACCTGCCAGTTGGCCGGCACCGCTTGCGCCCAGGCAGCCTCAAGGGCCAGCCGGTAAGGATCGGGTTTTGGCGGCGGAGCCGGTTGCACGACCGGAGCCGGAGGCGGCGGGGGAGGTGGTGCCGGACGCTCGATATAAACCTTCTTTGTCACCACGACCGGCGGGAAGCTCGGAGCCGGTTCGGGCGCTTTGGGCGGTGCCGGTGGGGCGCTTGGTACGCCCCACACGGTTTTGTCATCCGCCGGAAGTTGCGGCGGGGCTTTGAGCGCGCCCGGATCCGCACAGGTGCCACCAAAGGTCAGGCCGAGTACCAGGGCAATGTCACAAAATGCCGTGCTCATCAGTCCCCCTCATATTCAATGCAGAGGAACTTCTTGCCGCTTTTAAGCGAGATCAGGCGCTGGGTGCTTTCGACAATATAGGTGTGACCCTGGATGCGGGTATTGACCAGCTCGTCCAACCCATCGACCACGACATAGGCGGTCGGCAGTTCAAGATCCTTCCAGCGCTCGCCAAAGCGGATATAGGTAAAATAGTCATCGCGAAACACCGTGATCGGGCGCAGTTCATCATCGCCCCACAGGTCATAATCCCCCCAGCCGCGCAGCTTGTTGGGATCAAAGCCGGCATCGGCAATAAAATCGTCCTTCGGCGTGCCAGGATCGGTATCACTGAGATCATGAACGGCTTTCGCCATCTCGCTGTCGTCAGCGCCTGCAGGATTGCTTGTTGCAGATTTGGCGACTGTTCCTGAAGCAGTGTTGTCCGGTGTGTTCGATACCGTGTCTGATGTATCGATCCGGGCGACCGGCTGATTGCTGTAGCTGCGCCCCTGGCCGGTAACGATGCCGTTTTTGGTACGGGTGATTGTGACGCCGGAGCTGGTTTTGCCAGTCGCGGCATTGCCTGTTGTCTGGCCTGTCGTTTCACCTGCCGTTCCATCCCCATTAGCCGTTTGCCGGGTAATGATCTGGCCGGTTTCATCGCTAAAAACCGGCATGCTGCCATCATAGTTAAGCGGGGCAACTAGATTGCCGTTGCGATCGAACCGTCCGGCGACCAGATCGGGGCGGGTGGTGCTGCCAGGGGCGTCAGCCGTGCCGGTTGGCATGTTTTCAATGATCGGGCGGCCCTGGTAATAGCCGGTGACACGGGGTTGATAGTCGCTTTCAAGCGGTGTGCCATCGGGACCGGTCAACTGGATCGGGTTGCCCTGGTTATCAAGCGGGATTTCCTGAATGTCGTGATATTGACCGGTGACAGGATCAGGCAGGATAATCCCGGCTTCGTTTTGCAATCTGGTCTGCTGTACCCCGCTGCCATAGCGCAGGCGTTGCTGCGGGCGGACCATGGCCACGGTCATGTCGTCACGGGTTGTGACCGAGCCTTTCAGGCGCACCAGAAGGTCGGGCATATTGATGGAATTGACCCCTTCTGCCCGCAGATAGAAGGGATAGACATGGCCCGACCCGCCATAAACAATCATGGAGGTGTCATAGCCGTAACTGGCCGGACGAATGGCAATGCGCCGTTCATCGCGTTTATTGACCGACCAGCTGCGCGGATCACCGACATCAATACGGGTGATTTCCTCACCGGCCGGAAGTTCGATCAGGGTGACGAGATATTCCCGGGTCCGCACCCGATAGGTGCAGGTTTCACACATATCGGTGACATAAACCCCGTCATTCTTCTCGGCATAATCCCAGGCATCCTGGATCTGGCCGCTGGTACGCGGGCGGACCATGGGACCAAAGCGGCCCTCGGCCTGGTCCTTGGCCTGTTTGACGACAGAATCAGGGACCGGCATGGTCGGCACTTTCGGGGCCGGATTGGCCGGTGTGGCGGCATCTGTTGGCTGGTTGCCAGCATTTGCGGAATTGGCCTGGCTGTTGCCATTTTGCCGCTGTCCCGGCATGGGCGGCCGGCCGGAGGTAAACGCGGCGGTTTGGGCGCGCGCATTATGGATGACAAAAACGGCAGCCAGTGCAACCAGCAGGGTGGCCAGTGCCACAGTCCAGGCGAATTTGCGAAGACGGTTTTTCATGAAAATTATTCTCCTGCGCCGGACGGGTTGCGTTTGCGCAAGACCAGTCCGGTCACGGTAAGGCCGAAGGGATTGGTGTATTTTTCTGCGACCGGCACATCCTGTTGCGGGCGCGTGATCAGCGAGAGGTAAGCGCGCAGGCGCTGCGGCTGGCCCAGCGGGCGGCCATTGATCGTGTCGGTCTGGATGAAATCGATGGCGAACTTGTAATCATCGGTCAGGCTGGCCACCCGGTTGATGGTCTCAACATCGATCTTGCGCACCACCCCGCGATCCAGTGCATCGCGCAACTCGCCAGTGGCAATCCGTTCCTTGCGAAACTGTTCCCAATAGGCCAATGACGACAGCTTGGAGGCTTCGCGCAGCCGTTCTTCCTGGGTGACAGGATCAATCGCCAGCAGAATGCGAATAAAGCGCCGGGCGGTTGCTTCAAGGAACAGATCAAAACCATCGACCTGCTTTGAGATCGGTTCGATCTGATAGGTGCGATCATCCGCGCCATAGGTACGGACAAAGACAAATTCCTTTTCCTTGAGCGGCACCAGGGCCGAGATGGTTTGCAATGACACCACCTGGCCAGCACCCAGCACCACGACCGAGGCGGTCAGCATGCGGCACATCCAGGCGAGACGGCGATGGCTGGCCTGAAAGCCGTATGGGTCGTTTTCCGCGATGCTGGCATGACGCCCTTTGGGAAGGGGCGGGGCGTCCTTGCGCTTTCGCTTCAGGGTTAGCCGCGCCATGTGTATCCCTCGCTATTGAACTCGACGGGATCACAGACACAGGGGCTTTCCTTGAGTTTATCGACACCGGTGCCATCCTTGGGCAGTTCGATGTCATCAAAGGCACAGCCTGCCAGCAAAGCGGTGACAGTGACAAAACAGACAAGACGGATCGGGCGAAAGCGTTTCATTGCGGGGCTCCTGTGGATTTCGGGGTGTTCTCGGAAAGAGGGTCTGAATGACGGCTGGGGCGTGCGGGCCAGAAGGGGAGCACGCCCAGCAGCAGCAGGAAGAGAAGGCCGAGGACAAAAAGTTGCGTCCAGATCGCAAGCGCGGTGCGCATGATCCCGGAAAGCTGGTCAGGGGTAATGACCTGCAAGGCCTTGATCGTCTGGATCAGGATGTCGGGCTCAAAAACCGCCCACCAGATCAGGATGACGTGAAAGCTGATCAGTCCGAGCAGGCAGTAGCTTTTGAGAAGGCTTGCCAAAAACAGCAGGGTTTGACGGGCACGCTGGCCGCATTGGCGCAGGAGGATTTGCATGGTCATTTGCCGGACCCTTTGTGTGATGTTGGATTTTTGAGACGTTCGGCGACCCGTTCGCGATGGGCATTGAACCGGTCGGCAAAGGAGTCAGCCGAGCCTTTGGGATCGGAGAAAAAGGACTGGCCCGCGCCAAAGGCATTGGCGGCAGCGCCACTGGCCCCGCGTGCCGCATTAAGCAGGCGACCGCTTTTGACGTTTTTGAAAATCGACATGCCGGTCGCAAGTGCCCCACCGGTCAGGGCGGCCACGGCAGAATTGGTGAATTGCGACTGGGTGATGGAATTGGCCATGCCGGTGGCCTCGGTGACAAAGGCAAAGCCCATCCAGCCCAGCACTACCGGGACAATGACCTTCATGTCTTCAAGGTCGCCCGAGGCATCGACATAGCCGTCAAGATTAAGGGCTGCGACGGCATAGAGCACCAGGCCGATGGCCAGGGTGGCGCCAAACAGCACCATATAGGCGGCCAGCAGTGACTTGAGCGCCTGGATGACCATGCCCTGGCTCCAGCCAAATCCGATGCCCATCATCAGATAGGGGGAGAGGGCGGCCAGCATCATGACGCGGAAAATGCTGACCGCGATCTGACTGAAATAGATTATCATCAGGAGCAGCCAGGGAATGGCGATCAAAACGCCATAAACACCGGCCATCAGATTGCCGAGCGAAAACTCGGACCAGACTTCAAAGGCCATACCAAGCACGGCCCGAAAGCCGATTTCGGCGACATAGACCAGTTGGGTCATGCCGACATAATCTTTACCCGCTTGGCTGATCAGATTGTTGGTTTCACCGCCTGCAGTTGCAGCGGCTTCAAGCACGACGCTGGCAGCGCCCCCCATTGTGGCAAGGGAAGTGTTGTAGATCAGATTGACGAGGATAGCGCCCTGGCCAGATAAAAGGCCCGCGCCTATTGTGATGAAGAACAACTCATGCGAGAATCCTCGCAGATCGGACTTAGCCATCACCATCTTGATACCGTGGACGATAAACCAAATGGCGACGACAGAACCAAAGATGACTGCCATCGGTGTGGTCAGCACATTGCTTAAAGCATCGGTATATCCGGCGGCGGCATCCAGATATCGCTGCATTGGATCGCACATGAGGCAGCTGATGGCGGTTTCTGCTGGGGTATTGTTAATAGCCATGCTGTGTCTGCCTTTTTCCAGCACGGCACATGCCGCGTGCAACAAATGCGCAAAGCAGAGCGAGTTCTTTGACTTTGCGTATGCGAAAAAGACTTGGACTGACTTGCAAACACGGGATCAGTTGGAAGCAGAGTGGGCTCGTGTGGGAACGCAATATGAAGCAGCCCAGAAAAAGGGCGTCTTTGATGGTACCCGTGAGGAGGTTCTTGCCCGTATTGAGCAACTGCCAAATGCCAAAGAGGTTATGCAAGGGCATGACCTGGACTTGGCGTATAATGGCGTTTGGGTACCCGCTGTAGAAATTCAGCCGGGAAGAGCTTATGGCTCTTTCAATAATGCTGCCGGTAATGTGGCTCCCAAAAGCCTGACGTGTAGTGCAACAATTAAACGTAACATTTTTACGCATAATTGTTTCGATCTGCCCGATTGGCGTACAGATGAATTGGTGGCTGCCGATACCAAGAAATTTCAAGGAATTCAGCGCACAAAATAGACTGTTTAAAGAGGCGATCCTCATTCATCGCCTCCTTCCTGTTCGCCGCCATCCCCGGCGGGACGGAACTGCAGCAACATGTTGGATTGAATGCGGATCAGCTGCGCCATTTGCTGTTGCTGCTGCACCTGAATACGGCTTTGATGCAGGGAGGCTTTGAGCAGGGTGGCAAGCAGTGTTTTTACATCAATCGCCTGATCACTTTGTGATTCCAGTTCTTCAATGATGTCCTGGTTGATCTCGGCCAACTCGGTCGAGGTGCGGTCGGCTTGGGCGAGACCGGTATTGATCGCCTCACGCGCCATTTGCGCCCGACGCTCTTCCGTTGCCTTGCGCGCGGCGGACCGGGCGGCAAAATAAAGCCGCTGTTCAGCCGGGCTATCCGGGTTTTTCCAGTTGGGCTCGTTGCCTTCACCGCCCCAGGAACCCCCTTCGGGCATGGCCCAGTCGTCAGGACTGCCTTCTTCGCCAAACTTCCAGCTATCGGGATCCCTGGGATCAAACCACAGGGTGGAGTTATAGAAGAAGCGCCGCGCACAGATGCTTTTCCAGTCCACATCGTCAAGATTGACGCCCGGCATCAGCTTGGAAAAATCCGGCAGCAGACACGAAATATCGCGATTGATCTGCTGGCCGAGTTTGGCAAGGTTGAGTACTGGCACGGCGACCTGTCCCAGCTTGCCAATGGCATTGATCTGGTCCTGTGCCGTCTTGCTGATCTTGCCGAGAATGTCGGTTTGTTTCATCAGCTCGTCAAACTGCTGTTGCAGCTTGTTGAACTGTTCGGTGATCTTGGCAAAGGAGGTGGCGTCAAACACCGGATAGGTGGCAGATGCCGGCAGGCTGGTCAGGGTAAGCAGGCCAGCAACGGCGAGAATGCGCAGATGTTTTCTGTTCATTTCATCCCCCGTTTAAAACGACAGACAAAAAGACAGCGCAGCCCGACCAGCAGACTGGTGAGTACTTGCAGACCAAGCAGCAGGAAGCCGGCCGCCGGGGCGAACAGAAGAAGGCTGGCCGTGAGGGCAAGACCCGTCAGGGTGACCAGAAGGAACACCAGATCGGCCCAGGGCACGGCCATGTTGATCGGGGTTTGAGGCTCTGCCTTGTGACAAAAGGCAGGCATGCCTAGAGGTGGTTGCGCCATGCGTCCCCCCACTGTTTTTGCAATTGTTCCATCAGCTTGTTTTCGTCAGGACCGGAGCGGTAAAAGCGCAGCGGATCGCCCAATGGCGAAAGATCGACATTGAGAATGGCACTTTCTTCATAGCCGCTGACTTCATCGCGCTTGATGATCAAAACCCGGCGGTCATTGAACTCGTCAGACCGGGTGCGGCCCTTCACAAACGCTTTCTGTTCATCATTGAGATTGAAGGGCTCCAGGCTTTCATCATCGATCTTGGAATTGGGAAAGAAGATGAAAACGGCCGTGTTTTCGATGAAGGCTTCCGCCTTGCCGCTTTTGACCAAAGCTGCCGGGTCCTGGAAGATCATGCCGACAATGCCGTTGAGCTTGCGATATTCCCGGTACATTTCAGCAGCGAGTTCGCAAAAACCGGGATTGCGCAACAAATTGGCCGCTTCTTCGATCAGGATGATGAAGCCGCGCAAATTGGGCGCGACCGATTTGGCGATGGTCTCGGCGATATGGCCGACAATCGGGGCACCGAGCGACGGATCCTTCAGCGCCTCATTCATATTGATGCCGACCATATGTGACTGGCCCAGCATCCCGCCCAGACTGTCATGGGGTGCATTCATGATATGGCTGCGCAGTCCGGCATTGCCCTTGTCGTCCGTTACCCATTGCGAAAAGGCCCGGCGTAGTTCGGAGCGTTTGGCAAAGGCGTAAGGGTAAAGCGCATTAAGCGTGCGATTGGGCGGATCAATCTGGAAGGCCAGATCAATCGCATGGCTCAGCGCTTCCTGATCATCAGGGGCGAGGTCAATGCCCGCCATTGCCTTGAGAATGAAATTGATGCGTTCGCGATTGCCCGGATTGTCTTCACCAACATCAAGCGGATTGAGCGAGAGCTTTTCATAGGACTGGTAAAGCCCGCCCAGGGCCTCGACCATGAAGCGCGAGCCTTCTTTTGAATCGAGAATGAAGGAGCGGATGCGATCAAACTTGGCTGCCCCGCTCAAAAGGTGCATCAGCAGGGTGGATTTACCGCTGCCCGCCGGGGCAAAGACCAGAAAGTTCGCCAGCGTCTTGGCTTTGTTAAAGACATGGAAATTGGCGGCATAGGCCTGCCCGCTGGTGGTGGTAAACCAGCGCAGCGGGGCAGGACCCAGCGGGCTTTCCGTCTGGCCGGTGGCGGAATGCTGCATTGCCCAAAGGGCAGCAATATTCTCGCTGCGCAGTTCAAGCGAGGACATGAACCGTCCGCCGGGGATCAACTTTGCCTTTGATCGGGCGGGAATACGGTTAAACCAGCATACCGGCGCCCCGCGCACCTGAACATGATAGAGGGTCTGGTGGTTGGACAGTTTGCGGGTGATTTTGCGCAGCAAATTGTCGAGTTTGACCGTGTTATCCGCCCGGGCAATGATCAGAAACTGGGTGGCAAACAGGGTGGCATCCCCCTGATTGATCATCGCGATCAGGGCATCGGTTTCCGCAGCGGCTTCGGCATTGCCAAACAGAGCGCTCTGTTCGCCGCTTAAACGGCGGGTGAGATACAGCAGGGCCTTGTGCTGATCAAAGGGATCACAGATCTGGCAAATCTCAATCTCGCCATCGAGATTCATGATGTCGTTAATGATCTGGCCTGTCACCGTGCCGGGCCATTTGGCCACGGTGATGACCTTTTGGACTTTCTCGGTCGGGGTGAAGCTCTGGATCACCCCGTTATCCTTGTGAAAGTTCAGATCACTGGCGGGCAACCCACCAGAAATGTCATGGGGGATCGGGGCAAGATCATCTCGATATTCGCCACAGACCACACCATTGAGAAAGCCGGTCAGCTCACAGTTTTGTCCGTCCGGGGCTTTGGCCAGCAGGCCCACCCCGTATTTTGCGCCATCGGCATCAATAATGTCGGTGGCTTCATTCAGGGCCGGCATGGCCGTGCCGGTAATCACCAGATACCAGTCGATAAAATAGCTGGAGCGAAACTGTTTGGCTTCGGCGTCACCGACTTCCTGCAAAGGCGCATTTGGCCAGGTTGCCCGGGCATTGATCGCGCGTTTGCGCTTGATGCCAAACCAGCGCAGGCTAAGCCCCAGCTGCCCCAGCTTGTGAACCAGGATCGAGCGGGCTTGCAGCAGGTTTTCCTGTTCGGCCTCGATCTTGGCATCGTAAGAGGTGCCAATGAAGCGAAACACGCGCGACAGGCTGTTATCCTTGCCGCGTATCGTGGCGGCATCACTCTCGATGCAGTCAAGTTCAAGCTGGTCCTGCAACCAGTCATATTTGACATCGCCAAGGAGCAGGCGGCGGCTGGCGGGGACCGCAAGGCCTCCGGCCATGGTGGCGACAAGGGAGGTGGCAAGGACGGAAGGCCAGATCATTTGTCTTTCCTCCCGGCATTGAGCAACCGGTTGTGGCGGCCTGCCCGCCAGAAGCGGGGCGGCAGCGACAGTTCCCGGTCAAAATGCATGTTGTCCTTGGTCTTGCGGATGAAGAACATCCATGCCCCGGCAATGCCCAGCACCATTGTCGGGAGCATCAGCCAGAAGATTTCGAGAAGGACCATCACGACCAGGCCCAGTGCGCCGATGACGACACTGAGCATCATCAGCGGCATGGGCAGACCAAACATGGTCATCTGGTTTTGAATGCGGGTGAGAACGGCGCTGCCGGCTTTCATGATCAGGACCCGCCGAACAAAGCCGCTGAAATTGCCGGACCGGATGTGACCAGTACACCGCCAAAAACGATCATGCCGGCCCGCACCCAGTCCATACGGCCCGTAAAACCGGCCCACACGCCCAGTGACATAACGCCAAGGCCGATAATGATGGTGCCGATTTTGCCAACACCGGTCTGGATGTTGTCAAAGAGACTGGTGATCGGATCGTACCATTCGGATCCGGTTGCCGTGCTTGTCTGGGCGAAAGCAGGATCGCTGAAAGCAAGAGTGGCCAGTGCTACGACAAAGCACAAAGTCAGGGTGTTTTTTTTAGTCATGTTTTCCTCGGTTTGGATGCAGGGTTAAATCGGGCTTAAAGGGTCAGGGCACTGAGCACGCCGACGACAAAGACGACGGCGAGAATGTTGAGCGTGGTCAGGATTTTCTGGGTGCGCAGCAGGCGGGCGAACTGGCGGATGGCGTCTTCCGCCATTTCTGCCGTTTCATTCATGGTCTTGATGCGTTCGCGCACGACATCGCCCAGGGCTTCAGCCTTGAAGGCATCAATCGCGGTCAGGACATCCTTGGTGAAATCCTGTGAGGCATCGCGCACGGTTTGCGACAGGGCCCGGTTATATTGGTCATTGATCCGGCGCTGTTCATCGAGCGACAGGCGCAGGATGGTATGAACCAGTAACACCGGATCATCGTGATCGACGGTGACCTGGTGCTGCTGCCACAGATAGGTGCGCAGCTCCTCGATACTGTCCATCGTCACCGGTGGCGGCGGTGCATCGTCAAGCGGGCCCGCCATTACAGGACTGCCTGTTCCATTGAATGATGGATGGTTCGCCAGGTCATTTTCAGGCGCTGGCGGGCCATGATCGGAAAGTCGGCTGACTGGCTTGCTTCATCAAATGTCAGACGCACCCGCATCATTTGTTCGATGTCATGCCCGAACGTTTCCTTACGGACTTCGGGCAGGCGTACCAGGGCGTGAATGCGGTCCCGGTTCTTTTTATAGAGACCGGACTGCTCGAAACTTTCGGTGTCGCCATTTGCCGTGTGGCGTTCAATGCGCCCGAAATACTCGTTCAGCCAGACAACAATCGGAAGCTCTGGTAGATGGGTCAGTATCTGCCCCAAGCCCTGAATGGTGTCTGTCGCGGCCTGGCCACCGGTAATTATCGTGTGCAGCCGAATTTCGTGACCGAGTTCCCGCAGTACATCAAAAGCCTGGGCTTCAACCAGATAACCCAGCAGAGGCAGGAACGTTGAAGCACCGTTGTCAATGACGACCACGGAATCTGCGGGTAATTCGATGATTTTCTCGATTAGCGCATCGAAATAGCGTGCGTTGATTTCGTCTTGCCGTTCGCCCAGACGGATGGTTTCGACTGGAAATGCACTGTATCCGGCAAAGGTCTGGTTGACCGGATCGGTATCAAAGCATTGCAGGCTTTCGACGCGAGGTACGTAATATTGTGCCAGAAGGCTGGAAATGAAGGATTTGCCGACACCGCCTTTGCCCTGCAATGTCATATTGATAAGTGCCATTATGGAATGCTCCCTAGGAAATCAAAATGCGGATGCCCAATGTCTGGGCGAGTTTGAAAAGTCGGCTTGAAGAAAGGTCGCGCTTGCCAGCTTCGAAATCGCGGTAGCTTCGTTCGCAAATGCCTAGCTGGCTCGCGACTTGAGATTGGCTTAGTCCGTTGTTGACCCGCGCTTTACGCAGGCGCGACGTCAGCACAACGAGTTCGGATTGCCAGCTCACGCTTCCGTCCTTTGCGGCCTGTTGCGCGACGGAATTGCTCCAGAAGTGACGTGCGTAAAAATGGTCATGTTTTAAGTCCCCGATGGTTCTGTCCTCTATTGCTGGTGGCCCGACCCGGTCTTCAAACCGGGTAACGGGCCGAATGGGGCAATCCTTCAGGCATCACCAGACCAGGTCCGATCCCCGGCGGTGATGGGAAGGCAGGGCAGGCGGATCGTTGTCGCTTAATGGCACTTCTGCGCTCATTGCTCGTTTTCCTGTTTGTCGAGGGGGGAGGGGATAGCCGAGAGTTCGCCATTCCAGGCGTCGTCAAAGCTTCGTTTTTCTGTCGCGAAAAAACCTTCAATCGGATCGCGACCCGCAGCCGTGAGGCCGGCGGATGGACGGTTTTCGATGGACGGTTTGGCAGAAGGGTTTGGGGGAGGTTGTTTGGCTGCCGCTGTGGTGGCCGCAAATTTACTGGCGCGGGAACATAGTGCCAGACGCTCACGACGCAACCAGTCATAGAAAGACCGTTGCGACATGGTGATACGGTTTTGGGATTTTAGTTCGGCGTGAATACGCTTGGCTGTTTTGCCATTGGTTAGGGCGGTGTGAATTTCGTCGCGCAGTGCGAGAAATTCAATTTTGGCCTGTCCCCATTTCATCACGGTGTCCCTCTTGTCAGCTTTAACGACTTGACAAGAAAGAGAGGGTTATGATTTCACTTCGTTGCGGGCTAAGAGTTTGTCTCTTTGGGGTTTAATGACCCGGCCCCGCAAGTTTGAATCGAAATTCGGCGATTGCCCCCGCAACCAAAAACGTCAAACCCTGCCCTTCGGGCAGGGTTTTGTCGTTTTAGGCCGCCGGGCCCATCTTTAAACTGACAACCTTCCTGTGTTACGGGCCTGGGCTCATAACTGAAGGCTGAGAGCGTTTGGAAAAGGTGCCAGTGGCACCTTTTAGCTCGAAGGTCGAGCACGGCAAAGCCGCGCGCAGATTGCGGATATCTCTCCACATACAGCACAAAGAAGCATCCAGCTCGCCCTCCAGGCGGGCTTTTTTAATGTCTGGTAGGTGTGGCCTGTATGCGTTGCGCTCACTGTTCAGGACAAGCAAAGCACTGCTTGCGCAGGCACAGCAAGGGCGTAGCCCGCTGTAAAATCTGGACCCCGTAATCAACAAAAATCCCGCCATAGGCGCACTCTTGTTAAGGTGACACGCCGTAAAAATGGGACGTTCCGTTCAGTGATAGCTGTTGCAACGGCAAGGACCGGGCGTGTATTGAGAATAGGTATAGGGAGGTTCGTTTCCCGGTTGCGTTCTGTCAGGGGCGGCGGTTGGATGGTTTGCGGCAGGTTTGCTGCGCACATATGATTGTCGATCGGGGCTTTCGATGCGGGTCGAGAGAGACGGGAAGGAACTGCGGACCGTTTTTGAGCAGCCGTTTTCGGCTGGCGTTAGGAAGATGTGAGGATATTTTGGCTAAGGAAAGCAAAACGAACGGCGCGGCAACCAAAAGTGCAGCAACTGCAGCAACTGCGGCAGCGCCTGCTGCTGGTGCATTGCCGCTGTTTTACAGCAAGCCGCGTGCGGTTCTGGCAGAGCGTCATGGCAACATGTCGTTAACCCCGACTTCGGATTTTTCATTTGCTGCGGGCACCAATTCGGTGCCGGTTGTTGCAACCGAACTGCCGATGGTCTGCAAGAATTATCCGATCCTGTTTACCGATGGGGCACAGACCCAGATGGTCGCCCTTTTGGGCCTGCGTGCATCTGAAAATGTGATGGTCGATGACAAGGGCAATTGGACCCCGGGCACCTATGTTCCGGCCTATATTCGCCGTTATCCCTTCATCTTTTTTGAAAATGAAGACAAAAGCCAATACACCCTTTGTGTCGATGAAGATGCAAAAACCGTTGTCGAAGGTACGGAAAATCCGTTCTTTGTTGATGGTGAGCCGTCCAAGATGACGCAGGGTGCGCTGGATTTCTGCCGTGATTACCAGGCACATTACGCCGCAACCGCCGAGTTCTTGAAGGCCGTTGCCGAAGCCGACCTTCTGGTTGAAAACCGGGCTGATGCAACGCTGGCCGACGGCCGCAAGCTGAGCCTGTCGGGCTTCAAGATCATCGATGAAGCCAAGTTTAACGCGCTCGATGATGAAACCTTCCTCGCATGGCGCAAACGCGGCTGGCTGCATCTGGTTTATTGCCATTTCATTTCCAATGGCAACTGGAATGCCCTGGTCGAACGCACGGCAATGAAGAACGCAAACTAGGCTGTCTTCTGGGCGGAGGGGCTTTGAGCCGCCTTTGCGCAGGAAATGAATAAACAAAACCCCGGGCCAATGCTGGCGCCGGGGTTTTGTGCATTTGGATCGGATTTGGAAGCCGGGATTTCTTAACCCAGCAGCCCACGCTGGGCGAGATTGGACATCAGTGCAGTGATGCCAAAGGTCCAGGGGCTGATTTTATCGGAGCGGTCGACACGGTTGATCAGCGCACCCAGTTGTGGGGTCGAGATTTTGACGATATCGCCGGTTTCATGGGTAAAGCCCGCCCCCTTGGCACCGCGATCCTGAACCGGGGCAAACATGGTGCCCAGAAACAGCATGAAGCCATCGGGATATTGGTGATGTTTGCCAATTGCCTGCCCGACCAGGCTTTCGGGCGAGCGGCTGATTTTGCTCATCGAGCTGACACCTTCAAGATGAAAGCCATCTTCGCCATCAATGGTCAGGGCGATATCAGCCGATTTGACATTTTCAAGGGTAAAGCTGCCATCAAACAGGCGGATGAACGGGCCGATTGCGCAGGAGCCATTATTGTCCTTGGCCTTGCCGAGCAGCAGGGCAGAGCGACCTTCAACATCGCGAAGATTGACGTCATTGCCCAGCGTCGCACCAACAATGCGGCCGGTCGACGTGACAGCAAGGACAAGTTCCGGTTCCGGGTTGTTCCAGTGTGAAATCGGATGCAGGCCGACATTCGCCCCCTGGCCAACCGATGACATGGGCGGGGCCTTGGTGAAAATTTCGGCATCCGGGCCAATGCCCACTTCCAGATATTGCGACCAGGCACCCTTTTCGAGCAGTACCTTTTTAATGTCGGCAGCTTTGTCCGAGCCCGGCTGAATTTGCGAGAGGTCTTCGCCAATGATCTCGGTGATTTCGCGGCGGATCTGATCGGCCTTGGAGGAATCACCACGGGCCTGTTCCTCGATCACGCGTTCCAACAGGCTGGAAACAAAGGTAACGCCACTGGCTTTTACCGCCTGAACATCGTTGGGGGCCAGAAAATGCATTTTGGCCAGATCACTGTCTGGCGTGCTGTTGGCAAGAATATCGTCAAGATTACCGATGACCGGAAAATTATCGGCATTGGCAAGCTGTGCCAACAGGTCTTCGCGTTCCAGAAGCTGGCTTGTGGTCGGGGCAAGGACGCTGATATCACGCAATGTACCATTGACCAGCAAAACCGGCGTCGGACCATTGGCGCGCGGGTCCCATACCCGGCCAATCAAAAGGGCGGCGGCGCTGTCGTGCGGCAGAATGTCCTGGGCGTTCATCGATTGTTCAAGCATTAAACTGGCCTGTTATTTTGTCATTGGGGTCAGAATGCGGGGGCACAGCCGGTGCCGTGTAGATGCGCCCGCCCGCAAATGGCTTGGGC
The DNA here is from genome assembly GCF_002844375.1 of Thalassospira marina. Lineage (NCBI taxonomy): Bacteria > Pseudomonadati > Pseudomonadota > Alphaproteobacteria > Rhodospirillales > Thalassospiraceae > Thalassospira > Thalassospira marina. The sequence continues at coordinate 338,022 of NZ_CP024199.1, forward strand.
GACTACATCACGGAAAATGTGTTTTATCAATAAAATACCGAATCATTTTTCAAAAGGTGGAAAAGCGGGGGCCGGGAGGCCACTTTTCCTGCCTTTTTCGGGCAAACTGCGCTGCTGGCATAGGGCTGACGCAAGCCGGTTGCCAGCCTTTCCTGTTTTCAGAGCATGAGGCCAAACAGCTCCGCGCCGATGCAGCCATAAGCAGGGAGAGTCGGTTATTGGCCGGTATCAGGCACGTGGAACCATTAATATTCGCGGCCAGGTCGGGCGCGATAGACCGGGAAGCTGAGCCGGAATTTAAGAGCCGCAGCCCGCAGGGCAAAGGCGCATAAAAATGCTACCAGGGCGACGGGCTGTTTGGGCAGTTCCAGAATAGCAGCTCCCACTGTATAGATGGTCGCACCAAGCAGGGCACAGGTAATGTAAATTTCCGGGCGCAGGATAAGCGGTAATTCATTACAGACCACATCGCGCACCATACCGCCAAAGGTGGCACTGATTGTGCCCAGGATAATGGCAACCAGCGGTGAAACATTAAGGTTAAGGCCAATGGCTGCCCCGGTAACGCCAAACATCGCCAGCCCCAATGCATCAAGCCACAGCAGGGCGACATAGCGCCGTTCAAGCAGGTGGGCGGTGAAATAAACCACAACCGCGCTGCCAATACAGGTGATGATCCAGGCCGTATCGCGGATCCAGAAAACCGGGGTTTCACCGGTAATCACGTCGCGCACGGTGCCGCCGCCAATGCCGGTAAAGGTGGCAATCAGGATAAAGCCGACAATATCCATCTGCCGGCGGGAGGCCTCGAGCGCGCCCGTAACGGCAAAAACGGCAACACCGGTCAGCTCCAGCCAGTAGGTCATGTCGGTCATGGTCATGATCATGATTTTTATCCGTTGCCATGTTTTTGGGGTTTTAGGATTTGGGGTTTTAGGACGTTTCCCTTTTTAGCATAAAGCGCTGCCCGATGTTCGCCAGTGTGATTTTTGCAGGGGCAAGCATCGTTTGGCGCAGGCTGCATTCTTGACTTTGCCCCGGCAACATCGCATAGCCAATGCATGACGATCAAAAACGAACAGGACCTTGTCGCCATGCGCCGTATCGGGCGTTTGTGCGGCGATATTCGCGATGCCATGTGTGTCGCTGCCGAACCCGGCATGACAACGGCCGAGCTGGATGATATCGGCCGGGCGATGATGGACCGTGCCGGTGCCATTTCCGCCCCGGAAGGGGAATATAATTTCCCCGGTGCCACCTGTATCAGCGTCAATGAAGTGGTGGCGCATGGTATTCCCGGCCCGCGGGTGTTGCAGCGCGGGGACCTGGTGAATGTTGATGTTTCGGCATCGCTGGACGGGTATTTCGCCGATACCGGGGCCAGTTTTGTGCTGGGCGGATTTGAGGCCAGCCGGCCTGAAATTGAAAAACTGTGCCGCGATGGCAAAAAAGTGATGATGCGCGCCGTGCAGACAGTGCGCCATGGTGCGCCTTTGCGGGAAATTGGCCTGACGGTTGAAAATTTCGCCCGTAAAAATGGCTATACCCTGATCCGCAATCTGGCGAGCCACGGCGTGGGCCGTTCCCTGCACGAAGACCCCAAAACCATTGCCACCTGGGATGAACCACGCGAACGCCGCACCCTTAAAAAGGGCCAGGTCATCACCATCGAGCCGTTTTTGTCGCTGGGATCGGAATGGGCAACCGAAGACAAGGATGATGGCTGGACGTTATATGCCGATACCGGCGCACCAACAGTGCAATATGAACATAGCGTTGTTGTCACGCCGAATGGATACGAAATCCTGACCTGATGCGATGTTATCTGGTTGGAGCATGAAAAATGCCCCGCAGCATAGGCTGCGGGGCATTTTTGTGTGACGGGAAGCGTACCTTACGCGCCGTATTTTGCCTTGGCTTCGCGGCGGCGGGCGTGAAGGACGGGTTCGGTATAACCGTTGGGCTGTTCGCGGCCTTTGAAGACAAGGTCACAAGCGGCCTGGAAGGCAACGCTATTGTCGAAATCGGGCGCCATGTTGCGATAGTCAGGGTCGCCGGCATTTTGCTGGTCAACGATGGCGGCCATGCGTTTCATGGTTTCCATCACCTGGGCTTCGTCGCACAGGCCGTGATGCAGCCAGTTGGCGATATGCTGGCTGGAAATACGCAATGTTGCGCGGTCTTCCATCAGGCCGACATTGTTGATATCGGGCACCTTGGAGCAACCCACACCGGCATCAATCCAGCGCACAACATAGCCCAGAATACCCTGGGCATTGTTATCAAGCTCTGCCTGGATTTCGCTGCGCATCGGGTGCTGGTCACCCAGGCGCGGAATGGCAAGAATGTCATCCAGGCTGGCACGTTCACGCTTGCCGACTTCATCCTGTACGGCGCGTACATCGACCTTGTGGTAATGCATCGCATGCAGGGTGGCCGCCGTGGGCGAAGGCACCCAGGCGCAATTGGCGCCAGCCTTCGGATGGCCGATTTTGGCATCCATCATTTCAGCCATACGGTCCGGTTTTGCCCACATGCCCTTGCCGATCTGGGCAATGCCCTTCATGCCGCATTCAAGGCCGACATCAACATTCCAGTTTTCGTAAGCCTGAATCCAGTACTGGTCCTTCATGGCTTCCTTGCGCACAACCGGCCCGGCTTCCATGCTGGTATGGATTTCATCACCGGTACGGTCCAAAAAGCCGGTATTGATAAACACAACCCGGTCCTGTGCGGCACGGATGCATTCCTTGAGGTTGACCGTGGTGCGGCGTTCCTCGTCCATGATGCCGACTTTAAGGGTTTGCGGCGCAAGACCCGCTGCTTCTTCGGCAAAGGCAAACAGGTCGCTGGTCAGCTGGACTTCTTCGGGGCCATGCATTTTCGGCTTTACGATATAAATGCTGCCCATGCGGGAATTGGAAACGCTGCTGTTGCCTTCCAGGTCATGCTTGGCAATGACGGCGGTCATCATGGCATCAAGGAAACCTTCGGGGACTTCGTTGCCATTCCCATCCAGCACGGCATCGGTGGTCATCAGATGGCCGACATTGCGCACCAGCATCAGGCTGCGGCCGGGCAAAGTAATTTCCTGGCCGTCAAATGCCTGATAGGTGCGATCCGCATTCAGGCGGCGGGTCAGGGTTTTGCCACCTTTTTCAAAGCGTTCCTCAAGCGTGCCTTTCATAAGGCCCAGAAGGTTGCGGTAAACAAGGGTTTTGTCTTCGGCATCAACCGCGGCAATGGAATCCTCGCAATCCTGGATCGTCGTCAGAGCGGATTCCATAATCACATCGGCCACATGGGCCGGGTGGTCCTTGCCGATGAAATGGGTCGGATCAATTGAAATTTCGATATGCAGGCCATGATTGCGCAGCAAAATGGCGCTGACGGCATCGTCTTTTTCGTTAAAGCCGATAAACTGCGAAGGCTGGGCCAGGGCGGTTTCGGTGCCGTCTTTCAGGGTTGCCTGCAATGCCCACCAGCCCGCACCATTATCGCGGACTTCATATTTGACAACATCATTATGCGCGCCATTTGCCAGCGGTGCGGCATGGTCCAGGAAATCGGCGGCATAGGCAATAACGGCTGCGCCACGCTTGGCATTAAATGCTTTGCCTTTTTCCCTGCCATCGGCCTCGTCAATGACATCGGTGCCATAAAGCGCGTCATAAAGGCTGCCCCAGCGGGCATTAGCGGCGTTAAGGGCATAACGCGCATTCATCACCGGCACGACCAATTGCGGCCCGGCCACACGGGCAATTTCGGGGTCTACATTGGTGGTGGTGATGTAAAAATCTTCGCCTTCAGGCAGCAGATAGCCAATTTCGGCAAGGAAATCCTTGTAGGCGGCGGGGTCGCGGGCCTGATCGCGGCGCGACAGGTGCCATTCGTCAATTTTGGCCTGCAATTCATCGCGTTTGGCCAAAAGGGCTTTGTTGCGCGGGCCAAGCTCGCTTACCAGCTTTTCAAACGATGCCCAGAACGCGTCTGCGTCCACTCCGGTACCCGGAAGGACTTCGTTTGCCACCAGATCGTGCAACACGGTTGCAATCTGCAGGCTACCTTTGCTGATTCTTTGGGTCATGTTTCCTCTCGCCAGTGATCATGGATGTTGCAGGCGTTGTTCCTGCCTGACTGTCTGGCCATAGCATAGGTGCCAGCCCCACCCCGGGTCCACCATAGCTTTCAAATCCGTGGGATGTTTTCCGCATTATGGAAAACGTTCAATTAGGCGAAAGGGTCCCGAATGCCACACTTAAAATTTGCAGGGAATTTACAGAACGTTTGTCGAAGTGTTTTCGCGCACACAAAAACGGCCCCTTGCGTCATCAAGGGGCCGTTGGCAAATCTTAGTTTCCGGTTTTGGGCGTTGCCGGGTCATCAGATGATGGGGTTTCATCTTCATCCTCGCGCGGGACATCATCCTTGATGATTTCCTCAGCCAGGGTAGCTTCATCAATTGGGGTGGTGTCATCCTCGGTCTGGATTTCATCACCCAGCGGCGAAAGTTCGGTCACCATCGGTGTTGTGCGCGGTACGGCAACAAAGGTGCCCTGTTCTTCCAGCGTAATACGGCGGCCAAAACCGGCACGGTAGGTGGCAAACACCGCCATGCCAAAGGCAACAATCGCAAACAGCAGCGGCAGGCCCCACGGCCCGAAATAATCCAGAAACAGCGAGCCGACAATCGGCCCGAAGGCAGCAGACCCGCCATAGACGATCAAAAGTGCGCCACTGGCAGGCACAAAATCATCGGGGGTGAGGTAGTCATTCACATAGGCGACCGATAGCGCATAGATCGGCATGGTGAAAACACCCAGTATCGCGCCCCAGACAGAAAGGTTATCGCGAATAAGATCGGGCATCACATAGGGGACCAGGCCGGTAAAAATCAGCCCGACCAAAAGGGCGATCAGCACATATTGGCGTGGCACCATGTCGGATGCACGCCCGATCGGCCATTGCAGGATCATGCCACCCAGAATGACGAAAAACATGAAGGTCGCGATACTGGCCGTTGGCAGGCCCAGATCGGCAGCAAAAACCGGGCCGACACCATAAATGGCCCCGGAAAACACACCACTGCCTGCCGCGCCAACAAAACCTAATGGCGAAATCTTAAACAGGCGTTTCAGTTTCATGCGTTCGCCACTGACCGCCGAGGGGGGCGGCTGGCGCGTCAGCGCAATGGGAACCAGCGACAGTGACAGCAGGACGGATGCCAGGGTAAACAGCTCAAACCCGGAAATGGGCGAGAGGTTAAGCATAAGCTGGCCCAGTGCCAGACCGCCCAGCGACACCGTCATATAGGATGCCATCATGGCACCCCGGGAATTGTTATCGACCTGTTCGTTCAGCCAGCTTTCGACCACCAGATAAAGGCCCGACAGGCAAAGGCCGGTCATGGCGCGAAACAGTGACCAGGTGATGGGGTCCACAAATACCGCATGCAACAGCGTAATGGCCGAACCGGTGGAGGCCAGGGCGGCAAAGGTGCGAATATGCCCCACCCGGTTCACAAGCGACGCACCCCAGATGATCCCGCCAACAAAGCCCGAATAATACGAGGCCATGATGATACCGGTATAGATCGGTGCGAAGCCTTCGGATGAAGCGCGCAGAGCCAGCAGCGACGATTGCAGCGACGACCCCGAATTCAGGGTGAAGGCTGCAAAAAGGGTCGCGGATAGGGCAACTATCAGCGCGAGGGGCGAACGCGGCATGGCCAACCTCTAAGGCGTTGCGATAAGTGGACAAATACCCTGCCGGATCGACAGGCAACCTGTCAATCGGACCGGGTAAAACGTAAAAGCTTTTCAGGAACGTGTGTTCTTTCGGGGTGTTCCCGACCGTCTCCTGGAAACGGGTTTGAACCACTGTAACGTGGTAGCCCGCACATAGGGCATTTTTTATCCAAATACCAGCGTTCAATTCGCAACCATGGCACGAAAACCCGCTGCGATTAAAAATCGTGGAATTCCCGTGCCAGGCAATCACGGGTTGGGTTGGGTGCAGTGCCCCGGATGCAGGGGCACAAGCCAATATGAAATTGCCTGTTTCAACCCGGCATGGGCCATGCCGACAAGTTACTTGACCTTTGCCCTTTGGATGCTTTCTATGATCGGGAATTGGTTGAATTTTGCGGCATTGATCCGTTTTTCAGGCGGAATTTTGCGCAGCACAGATTTAAACGGCCAGAAAGAAGTTTACGGGGCTGGCCGAAAAAACGGGAGGATACCTTGAAAATATTGCGCACAATCGGTGTTCTGGCCGCAGGCATGAGCCTGCTTGGCGGATTAAGCACCGCAGCACAGGCTGAAACACGTGTAACCCTGAAATCGGCAAAATCGGCGTCATCCTATTATCAGATGGCCGCCCAGTTTGCCGAAGCCACCAAAACCGGCACCAATGGCGATATCATCGTTACCGTCGAAGAAAGCCAGGGTTCGGTACAGAACGTGATGGAAGCATCGGTTCGCCCGGGCAACTATATGTTTACATCGCCGCCCGCACTGGTTGCGTCGGCCAAGGAAGGTACGGGTCCGTTCAAAGGCCGCCCGACCGAAAAATTTGCCGAAATCCGCGCACTGTTTCCGATTCCGTCCCTGACCATGCATTTTGTCGCCCGTGCCGATAAAGGCATTGAAAGCTTTGATGACCTGGCAGGCAAATCGGTGCTGCTGGGCAAAGGGTCCTTTGGTGCGAAAGAAGGCGAAAAATATCTGGAACTGTTTGGCCTGCAGGACAAGGTAAAGCTTGCCAGCGCCGAGCTTTCCAACGCGGTTGCCGCCCTTAAAAACGGTCAGATCGATGCATTCGTAACGGCCGGGTCCTGGCCTGCGCCAAACGTGATCGAAGCCGCAGCCGGCATGGACGTGAAAGTTCTGTCGTTAAGCGATGATCAGATCGCAAAAACCGGTCGTGACCTCGCGGTTATTCCGGCAGGCACCTATAACGGCCAGACAGCGGATATCCACACATCCTCGCTTTCCGTGATTGCCTATGCCACCACGGCCATGGATGACGATACCGCCTATGCCCTGACCAAAACCTATTGGGACCAGAAAGCCAAAATGGGCCAGGACGCCCAGTGGTGGAAAGGTGTCAGCCCGGAAATGCTTGCCAATATCAAAGGCAAAATCCATCCCGGTGCTTTGCGTTACTACACCGAAGCTGGTTTCCCGGTTCGTGACGACCAAAAATAAGCGTATTTAAACGTTATCTGCCCTTGCGGCCCGGTATGTCGATTTGCGCCATGCCGGGCCTTCTGTTTCAGGAATGTCATGCAATCTGCTGTAAGCCCCGGTCTGGCCCGTTGGGTCTGGATCACCCTTGGCGCCCTTTCCATCGTCTTTCATTTGTGGCTGATTTTTTCGGGTCTGGTGCCCAATCTGGTCAGCCGGCCGCTGCATATGGCGCTGGCGTTGCCCTGGGCGCTGATTTTTGTGGCGAAAACACCGCTGCAACGCATTACCGGCACCATCTTTACGGCGGTGGGCCTGTTTGGCTGCATCTGGATTGCCTGGCATCACAGTGAGCTTTCCGATCAATACGGTTTTCTGACCGATAATTTCCAGATCATCGTCTCGCTGGCGCTGCTGGTGACCGTTCTGGAAATGGCGCGCCGGGCCATTGGCTGGCCATTGCCACTGGTGGCCAGTCTGGCGCTGCTATACGGGTTTTGGGGGCAGTATATTCCCGGTGAATTCGGCCATGGCGGATTGCCAGTTGAAAGCATGCTGGGCACCCTGACCATTGCCGAAGGCGGCCTTTGGGGCAGTCTGACCGGCGTTTCGGTCAGCATCGTTGCCATCTTTGTTATTTTTGGTGCGGTCCTTAATGCCGGTGAGGCTGGCCAGGGCTTTATGAATGTGGCTGGTGCCGCCGCTGGCCGGCTAAGCGGCGGGGCGGCCAAGGTATCGGTTATTTCATCAGCTCTTTTTGGGTCCATTTCCGGGTCGGCATCGGCCAATGTGGCATCGACCGGGGCCATTACCCTGCCTGCCATGACGCGGCTGGGCTATCCCAAGCGGCTGGCGGCCGCAGTCGAGGCCGTGGCATCATCGGGCGGGCAGATCATGCCGCCTTTGATGGGCGCGGGTGCCTTTGTGATGGTCGAACTGACCGGTCATCCCTATTCGGAAATCATGGTGGCGGCACTGCCTCCGGCGATCCTTTATTTTCTGGCTGTCTGGATTGGTATTAATGCCTATGCCGGGCGATATGATTTGCCCGGTCTTCCCGATGAAGACCGCCCCACAATGCGCGCAGTGGTCATTACATCGGCCTTTTTCCTGGTGCCCTTTACCATTTTGCTGTGGGGCATGTTCGGGGGCGGTTATACGCCACAATATGCGGCCTGCATTGCCCTTCTGGCCGGTGCGATCCTGCTGTTTTTTGATGCCGGGCTGACTTTTGATCTGCGCCGCAGCCGGGATCGTTTCATTGATGTGTGCCTGAATGCCGGGCGTCAGATTTCCATGATCGCTTCGATCATTCTGTGCGCCTCCATCGTTATCGGCGTGCTGGGCCTGACCGGGCTTGGTGTTAAAATTACCTCGCTTCTGCTGTCCGGTGCCGGGGGCATGTTATGGCCTGCTTTGCTGTTAACGGCGGTGGCCTGCCTTGTTCTGGGTATGGAAGTACCAACAACGGCGGCTTATGTTATTTGCGTATCGGTTGCCGGGCCTGCCTTGGGTGAATTGGGGCTTGAACCCTTGCAGGCGCATTTGTTTGTGTTCTGGTTTGCCCTGCTTTCAACCATTACGCCGCCGGTTTGTGGGGCTGTTTTCATTGCTGCGGGCATGGTCGAGGAAAACTGGCTGAAAGTTGCCGGAACGGCGATGTCGCTTGGTGTCGGGCTTTATCTGGTGCCCCTGGCCATGGTTGCCAATCCGTCACTTTTGCTGCTGGGAAGCAACCCGGTTTTTGCCCTGGGTGCGTCGCTTAAGGTGGCGGTGGGGCTGGGTGCCATTTCCTTTGGTATTATTTCCCCGCGCATCTGGCCGCTGCGCATTGCGTTAATTGCAGTGGGTGGCGCGATTACATTCCTGTTCGGGTTTTAAATAATCCGGGCCTGTTTTTGCCTGCATCCATGTTGCTGTGTGCTTCATGATGGTATTGGGCCAAAATAAAAAGGGATGCCGCAATGTGATGCGGCATCCCTTTTGTTTTGACGTACTGTCAGAACGTAATCTTTTGGCTGTTGCCAGGAATTATCGTGTTACGCGCGTGCGCCACGCGGACCGGCAAACAGCCAGATGATAAGGCCCACGACCGGCAGAACAAGAATAAGGATCGTCCACAGAAGTTTTGCGCCTGTGCTTGCGCCGCTGCCAAATACATTAATAATTGCCCAGATATCGGCAATCAGAATGATAATTCCTAAGATGCCACCAAATCCTGTCATGACCCAACCTCGTTTGTTGTTTGTTTAGGTGGGGGTTCCACCATTGGCTATTTACCAATTAACAAGCAAACGCCCAGGGCAGAGGTAATGTTCCCGCTGCAATATTTGGCAGCGGCAAAATATGCGCCAGTATAGGGTAAGAATAGGGGCTTAAAACCGCCTGTAACGCTTTGGTGCCGGGTGGAAGTGGTGCGATGCCGGAAGGTTAGACGACCTGGCCTGCGCACCAGCCCGATGACCAAGCCCACTGGAAGTTAAAGCCCCCCAGATGGCCGGTTACATCCACCACCTCGCCAATGAAATAAAGGCCGGGTGCCTTTTTGCTTTCCATGGTCTGGGATGAAAGCTCGCGGGTGTCCACTCCGCCCAGGGTGACTTCTGCTGTGCGGTAACCTTCGCTTCCCTGTGGGGCGATCTGCCACTGGTTTACATCGGTGGCAAGTTTGCGCAGGGCCTTGTCACCGGTTTCCCCAATCGGGCGGTCCAGGCCATGGCGCGCAGTAATGAATTGCGCCAGCCGGTTGGGCAACATACGTGCAAGCACATTATGCACCGCCTGTTTCGGGCTTTCATCCTTGGCGGCTTTCAAAAGCTCGAACGCATCCTGTTCGGGATTCAGGTTAACGCTGATGGTTTCGGCTTCGCGCCAATAGGATGAAATTTGCAAAATCGATGGACCACTTAACCCGCGATGGGTGAACAGCAAGCCTTCGCGGAATTTGGTTTTCTGGTGTGAAACAACGGCATCAACCGAAATGCCTGCCAACTGGCCCAGATCCGCACGGGTATCGGGATCAAATGTCAGCGGGACAAGGGCGGCACGGGTGGGCACAATATCAAGGCCAAATTGCCGCGCGATCTGATAGCCAAAACCGGTTGCACCGATTTTGGGGATCGAAAGCCCGCCGCAGGCAATGACCAGCGAATGGCAATGCCAGTTCGCCCCGCTTTGCGTGGTAACGACATAGCCACCACGCTGGGCGGCCTCTATCGCGCGGATGCTGGTATCTAGGCGAATTTCAACGCCTGCGTCATCGCATTCATCCAGCAGCATGTCGATGATCTGAAACGAACTTTCATCGCAAAAAAGCTGGCCCAACGTTTTTTCGTGCCAGGCAATATTATGCCGGTCAACCAGCGCGATGAAATCATGCTGGGTATAGCGTTTCAGCGCCGAAACACAGAAACGTTTGTTCTGGGAAATATAGTTTTCCGGCCTTGCATGCAGATTGGTGAAATTGCAGCGACCCCCCCCGGAAATACGGATTTTTTCGGCCGGTTTGCTGGCGTGATCCACCACCATCACCGAACGACCGCGCTTGCCCGCCTCGATTGCACACATAAGGCCCGCCGCACCGGCACCAATAATGATCACGTCCAGGTTTTTCACAGCCGTTCTGTTCTTTCGATCTGCAGGGTAAATTAGGCTAAATCTTTGGCCCGCTTATAGGATGAATTTCCGTAATTGTCAGCCTTTGCGCAGGCGGAACCGGCAAAGGGTGCAATTGCGGGCATTAACGGCAACGGAATATCATTATTTCAAAAGCAGGGCGGGGCGTCGCGGCAGCTTATGCCGGGATGCTTTTGGGCTTTTTATGCTCGCCATCGCGGTTAAGCTGCGGTTCGGCGGCATCATTGGCGCGCGGAATTGTCATTTGCATGGGTTGAACTGGCGTTTCCGGCTTGAGCGGTGCGCTGTCATTGGCCTGGTTCAACTCGTCTTCGGTTACAACGCAATCCCGGCCCTTCTGTTTGGCCAGATACAGCGCCTGGTCGGCACGCTGGATCAGGCGGCCCAGTGGTTCGCCATAATCAAAACAGCCAATGCCGATGGAAACGGTGATTTTTTCAATCGGCGATCCGTCAATTTCGCTAATGACGTGCTTTTGCCCCACATTCTGGCGAATGATTTCGGCAAGGCGGCGGGCATTGGCAACATCGGTGCGCGGCAGAATAACCGAAAATTCCTCGCCGCCATAACGGGCGGCGGTATCGCGGCCCTTGATATTGTTGCGCAGGGTTTGCGCTAACAGACGAATGACCTGATCACCGGTCTGGTGGCCATAGGTATCGTTGAACTGTTTGAAATGGTCGACATCGATCATCAGCAGGCAAAGCGGCGTTCCCGTTTCCATGGCTTCCATGGCACGGTTACGCAACTGCTGGTCAAACATCTTGCGGTTGGCAATGCCGGTTAACGGGTCGGTCATTGCCTCTTTGCGCATTTCTTCCAGGTCCTGGCGCAGGCGCGAAATTTCTGACGATACAGTGTCGTCATCAATGCTGCCGTTCTTGCCAGTGTTGCTGGTGCTGTTTTGCCCGGAATCCTCGCTGGAATTGGCGATATCGCCAAACGGGTTGGGCAGGGGGGAATCCGTCATATGCGGTGGGCGGGCATCAATCAGGCGCGAATGCACCGATGAACCGGCATGAATGCCTGCACTGTGGCTGGACGGGGCCGGATTGAACGCCTGTGAACCAAAAAACCGTTCACACAGGTAATGACAGCGCAGCAGGTCAAATTCCTGGTGGTTGGACCGCAGGATATCAATTGTCTGGGTCAGTTCGGCATTGGTGCCCGAAAGATAATGGTAGAACAGCGCATAATTGGACGGTGTCGGCGCAATATCCAGGCTTGAAAGCAGCGCGACGGTTTCCCGTGCGATCTTTCGGGCCTGTTTTACTGCATCGGCATGTTCGTTCATTAGCGGTGATGTCCCGGGTGTGATCTGCGTTTTAGAATTATACCAGCATCTGTCATACCAGACGCTCGGATCAGGAAAATGTTCCAGGATCGGATGCTGTCAGTACAAAATGCCAGAAGCAGGCAATGGGCACACAGAATTCTGGAACACGAATATAGTATTTCCTATCCTTTGTATAGGTCTGGCGACCCCTGTTTCGTCTTGATTTGGGTCAAAATCGCTGAAAAGGTTTAATATGTCTAAAATTTAGGCAATGATGGCGTCGGAAAGTGATTTTTCGCTGGATTAACCTAACAAGAAGAACAACCGGGAGGATGATGTGATTTCGACCCTGCACGCAAAAAGAATGATGCTTGTGTTGCTGATCGGTCTGGTGGTGAGTATGCCGGCCTTCGCACAGCAAAAAAATGACTCCGCACCGGCCGATTCCGACTCCCAGATTGTCGATTTACGCAAAATCACCCCGGAAGAAAGAACCAACCTTCCGCCCCTGATGGAACGTTACCTGCTTGATGAAATCAAATCATTGCGCACCGATATGCAGGGCATGCGCACCGATTTGATGCGCGAGGTGGTAAATCGCCAGCTTGAAGCCATCGATAAGGCGATCAGCTATTCATCCAATACCGTGACCTATTTTTTCTATTTCGTTGCGGCGGTGGGTGCGCTTTTGACCATGCTGGGCTGGCAATCCCTGCGCGAACTGAAATCAAGCGTGCGGTCGCTGGCCGATACCGAATTGCGCCGCCTGTCCGACGAATTTGAAACGCGGTTAAGTGCGCTTGAGGAAGAATTGCGCCAGAAAAGCCAGGTGATCAACGATAACCAGCGCGAGATCGAACGCACCCAAAGCCTGCATGCCTATTGGCTACAGGCAAACCAGGTCAGCAATCCACGATCCAAGATCGAGATTTACGACCGCATGCTCGAAATGTCACCCGGCGACCCGGAAGTCATGGCCTATAAGGCCGATGCGGCCCTGATGCTGGGCGAACGGGATTGGGCGCTTAGCCTGTGTAACCGTTTGCTGGCCGAGGCCCCCGAAAGTGCCAATGGCCATTATCAGCGTGCCTGTGCGAATGCCGGCCTTGGTTTCCGCGAGGCAGCCCTGGCCGATTTGCAGCGCGCCGTCGAACTTTCAGACGCCATGCGCCAACCGGCCTGGTCCGAGGTTGAATTTGAATCCCTGCGCGACATGCCCGAATTTGCCGAAATTCTGGGGCCGCGCAGCGAAAGCGAAGGCAACCGCCCGGCGGAATGATCGGGTTTTAACCGGCAATTCAAACCATAAAAAAACACCACCGGGGCTATATCAGCCATCCTGGTGGTGTTTTCTTTTGCATGCGTCAGGGGTGACGGGCGTGGTTATTTGCCCAGTTCATTCCACAGCGGATGGATCGGCGCTTCGTCTTCGTCGATCTGGGTAAAACGGGCGTCGGTATCGAAGAAATAATTGTCGGTCAGGTCGTCATTGACCTGCGAAACTTCACCAACGATCACCGGGCCTTTGCCTTCTTCGCCATAGAAACGGTGAATCATGGTGCGCGGCAGGGTCACGCTCTGGCCCGGTTCCAGCACAACTTTGCCACCGGCGGGCAGAATGTTCAGCTTGCCATCGGTGCGAACATGGACGTCGCTTTCCTTGTCCATTTCGCCGTCTTTGGTCAGGTTATAAAGCTCGACCACCAGGTTGCCGCCACCCCGGACAATGATGTCTTCCATCTTGACCTTGTGGTAATGCCACGGGCATTCCTGATTTTCGCCAACAATCATGATCTTTTCGGCATAGGGAACTTCACCCGGCTGGCGCAGAATACCATTGCGCAGGCAAAACAGGATCAGCCCGCGCTCGGCAAAGCGGCCTTCGCCGTAATCGGTAACGTCCCAGCCCATCTGATGGGCGTTGCACCATTTTGCCAGGTCCGGCTGTTTTTCCCATTCTTCGGGCGAATAATGTGCCCAGTCCGGCAGGCGAAACGAAATCGAATTATAAAGTTCTTTGGCCTGGTTGATGCAGGCATTGATTTCTGAGCGGCGCATAGGGGCGTTCCCTCGGGTTCTGTTGTGCGACACGGGATGGGCATTCGGGCAATGCCATCCGCAAAAGATGCGTGGTTTTAACATGGTCCGCGGCTTTGTGCGACGAGAATTTGAATGCATTCAAGGTCGCAGGCGGCACAATCAAAATTTCACCATCATTACTGGCTTTAGTCACTATAGGCGATCTGACCGGTCACGCCAAATGCTGCAACATTTGTTGTGCGGTGGCAGCCGGGCGGTCAGACGGAAATGGTTAAACAGGAAACGGATGGCATAATGGGCAGGGTTTCAGTTGTTATTGCATCTATCGTGGTTGCTGCGGGCATTGCCGGTGCCGGGGCACTGGTGGGGCAGGGTATTGTCAATATGCGCTCGCTAGACCGGTTTGTGACCGTCAAGGGCCTTGCCGAACAGGATGTTAAGGCTGACCGCGCGGTATGGCCGATCACCTTTGTTGCCACCAATGATGTTTTGCAAACAGCGCAGCAAAAGATCGAGGATGATACCGAAACCCTGCAAAAGTTTCTCGAAGCACACGGTATTTCGCGTGAACAGACCGAACTGCAAAACCTGCAGGTAACAGACCAGCTGGCACAAAGCTATCGCTCCGGCCCGGTGGAAAGCCGCTATATCGTCAGTCAGACAGTGCAGGTCAGCTCGGACGATGTGGAAGCCGTGGCAAAGGCATCGCAGGATATTGGCAAACTGCTGCAAAACGGCATTGTTTTGGGCGGGCAGGGCTATAATGCCGGGCCAAGTTACCTGTTTACCAAACTAAACGATATCAAACCCGACATGATCGCCAAAGCAACGGCCAATGCGCGTGAAAGTGCCCAGCAATTTGCCAAGGATTCCGGCGGCAAGCTGGGCGGTATTCGCCGGGCCAATCAGGGCCTGTTTCAAATTCTGGCGGCAGATGGGGCGCCCAACACCACCGAATCAAACCAGATCAATAAAACCGTCCGTGTCGTTACCACCATGGAATATCTGCTCGAAGATTGATCGGGTGGGGTGCTGACTCTATCATCACCTGATCCTACGTTATGCGGGGCGGGGTAAGCCGCCTCGTTATATGCAGGGGCGTGAATGATGTGTTTGGGGCATATGCCCCGGCCTGTTCTGTTGGGCGGGTTTGATCGGCTTTGATTGACTTGTCGGTAAAAAGCGGCTTTATGCGGCAGCTATGGCGCGACTTATTTTGCTTAATAAACCCTATGGGGTTCTTACCCAGTTTACCGACAAAGAAAATGGCCGGTCGACGCTGGCAGACTATGTCGATTTGCCGGGGGTTTATGCCGCCGGGCGGCTGGACCGCGACAGCGAAGGTTTGCTGCTGTTAACCGATAATGGCCCGCTAAACGCCCAGATCGCCCATCCCAAATATAAAAAGCCCAAAACATACTGGGTGCAGGTTGAAGGCGAGCCCGATGACGCCGCCCTGCAGGCCCTGCGCGATGGCGTAATGTTAAAGGATGGCATGACCCTGCCCGCCCGTGCGCGCCGTCTGGATGAACCTGAAGGCCTGTGGGACCGGGACCCACCCGTGCGGTTTCGCAAAGCCATCCCCACAAGCTGGATCGAACTGAGCATCACCGAAGGCCGCAACCGCCAGGTGCGCCGTATGACGGCTGCTGTCGGCTTTCCGACCTTGCGTCTGATCCGCTACGCCATCGGTGACTGGTCGCTTGATGATCTGGCACCGGGCGAATGGCGTGAAATAGATGTGCCTGCCCCCATCGCACCGCCGCCCACACCAACCGGTGCAAAACCCGCGCATAAGGGCCGGGGAACGGGGCAAAAACCACGCTTTGGCCGCAATGACAAAGGCCCGCATGGCCGGGATGATACCGCACGCATGGCACCATCGGACCATTCGCAACGCAATGGACCCGGCGATCGCCCCGGGCACGCAGACCGGGGCCGCAACCGTAATCGACCCGCACGTAATGATCGCGCGGATACTGACGGCTGGACAGGGCGTGAAGATACAGGCCGTGATGCCGCCGGGCGTGGAAATGCAGGCCGCAACCGGCCAGCGAGACCGCCATCGGAACAGCACGACACACCCCCAGGCGGGGTAAAGCCACGCCGGGGCAAAGGTGCCGGGCCGCAACAGGATAAACAGATAAATACCGGCGGACAGCCACCCCGCCGGGGTGATGCTACGCGCCGCAATGAACGCCGTGGGACGGATGGAAACACCAATGTCAATGCAGGCGAAAGCCGTTCGCTAAACCGTAACGGGCGGGCCAAAACCGGTGGGCGCGGCCCGCAGGACCAGCCCCGCACGGATGGTGGCCGGGATGCCGGTGATGGGGCACGCCGGGGGCGCCGGGGTGGTTCGCGCTCTGGCCGGGGCGATAGGGGATAGGATAAAATGCTAAGCTATCTGCACGGGTTTCATGCGGGCAATGTCGCCGATGTTCATAAACATGCGGCACTGGTTCTTGTTCTGGCGCATTTGCAGAAAAAGGATAAACCCTTCTGCGTGATCGATACCCATGCCGGTGCAGGGTGGTATGATCTTTCCAGCCCGCAGGCCCAGAAAACCGGCGAATGGAAAGGCGGGATTGCTGCGGTGCAAGGGGCGGCCAATATCCCGGCAGCATTAAAACCCTATCTGGATCTGGTGGGCAGGTTTGTGCCGGAAAACCTGCATAATGAAGGTGCTGACGACGGTGGTGCGGCTGGTGGAAAGCCGGTTTATTATCCGGGGTCACCCTTTATTGTGCAAAAAATGCTGCGCGAAAGTGATCGGCTATCGCTGATGGAATTGCACCCGCGCGAATTTGAAACGCTGGACCGGCGTGTTTATCATGACCGGCGCATCAATTTGCAAAAGCGCGATGGTTATGAAGGGCTGGTGGCATTGGTGCCACCCCCCATTCGCCGTGGTTTGGTGCTGATGGATCCCAGCTATGATGTGAAGCAGGATTACGCCCGTGCGGCCAAATCCATTATTGCTGCACATCGCCGATGGGCAACGGCAACCTATATGCTGTGGTATCCGGTCCTGACCGACGGTTTTGAAGGTGAATTGCACCAGATGTTCCGCCAGATCGAAACACCGGGCGGGGTTTTATGCAGCGAACTGGCCGCAAGCCAGGGCGGGGCAAAGGGGCGGATGCTGGGCACCGGCCTTTTGATTATCAATCCGCCGTTCCAGCTTGATGCGCAACTGGCCGAAATTGGCGGCTGGCTGCGCAATGTTGTGCAGTTACCAGGCCCGGCAACACATCGCCTCGACTGGTTGGTAAAGGCCCCATAAAAAAGCACCAGCCCCAAAAATTGCCTGGGCTGGTGCAGTCGGCAAGTAACCTTTTGGCGGCCTTTATGCTGCGCTTACATCCCGATAAAGGGTTGCAGCAATTTGGGCAGAATCCCGTTAAATTTAAGCGGCGCGTCGGTCGCAATCAGGCAGATGCAATCCTCGGCGGTATCGGCAATCGGCTGATGGTCAATATCATCGGCCAGATCGGCCACATCACCCGCGCAAAACCGGCCCACATCATCAATATAGGACCCTTTTAACAGTAGGGTCATTTCATGCCCGCCATGCCCGTGATCGGGAATGCTGATGCCCGGCGCAATTTTAAGCAGCCTGACCGTACCCTTGGTCTGCACCGATTTTAGCGGAAAATGCTTAACGCCAGGTGCAAGGCTGCGCCAGGGAATGTCTTCAAGCGATAAAATATTATCGGGCAGCAAATTTGCCAGCGGTGTTGGCAGTGAAGGCACGGCACTGCCTGACGGCCCGGCTGTTACCGCAACCCGGCGCGGGGCAGCAACAGGCAGGGGGGCCGCATTTTCGTTGGCACTTTCCTGTTCGATCATCGCCATGACATGGTCCAGCGCATCGACATTCATGGCAAGGCCGTCGCTGCCATTAAGCATGGCACCGCCACAGGCTTCAAATTCGGCAACTTTGTCGCGGCAATGGGGGCATAGGGTCATATGGGTTGCAATGACCAGTTCCATCGCCTGCGACAGGGTGCCGCTGGCATAGGCCAGCAAGGTTTCGTCTGTCGGGTGGTGTTTGATATTCATGCTACCCCCTCCAGTCCATTGCGCATCTTGGCCAGCGCCAGTCGCAGGCGTGATTTTACCGTGCCTAACGGTATGTTCAGCCTTTCTGCGATTTCGCTGTGCGATATGTCTTCAAAAAACGACAATTCCACGACCACTCTTTGATCCTGTGGCAGCTCGACCAGGGCCTCCTGTACCAGGGCGGCCTGTTCGCTTTGGCTGACGACCTCGTCTGCAATCGGGGTTTCGTCAACAATCAGCGTCGGGTCGGCATCATCCACTTCGATATGTTTGCGTTGCCTTAACCGGTCAATCCGAAGGTTTCGGGCAATGGTAAAGATCCATGTGCTTGCCGCGGCTTTTTGCGGGTCAAACAGGTGCGCCTTGCGCCAAACCTGCATCAGGGTTTCCTGGGCAAGTTCCTCGGCCATTTCCTGGGTTCCGGTAAATCGGAACATGTAAACCTTCACCCGTGGCCCGAAATGGGCAAACAGACGGGCAAAGGCGGCCTTGTCACGCGAAGCCGCTATCGCGACGATCCAGTCGGCATACTGACGTGCTTCTTCCGGGTTGGCCGGGGCACGTCTGTTTGTCGCTGTACCGTTCATGAGTTTCCCTGGTCCCTTGTCGGACCGAACCGCGACATTGTGCATCATATGTCGAGATACGGCTTTTTATCGCTATTGGATCATCCGGCTTGAAAGATTTGTCCCGGCCCCCCTAATTATTTGAGAGCCATCGTATTTTTTTGATCCGGATAAATGTGTTGCTCGTAGTCATATGTAATTTATATCAACAAACTGCAAGCAGGCACACACAATGATTGGCTCCGGTTCCAGAATGAAAATTGCTGTCGTCGGTTCCGGTATTTCCGGCCTGTCAGCGGCGTGGCTGCTTTCGCAAAAGCACGATGTCACGCTTTATGAAAAGGATGACCGCCCCGGCGGACATTCCAATACGGTCGATGCCAGCGGCACGCCGGTTGATACCGGCTTTATTGTTTACAATACCAAAAGCTATCCCAATCTGTGTGCGCTGTTTGACCATTTAAATGTGCCAACAGCAGCAACCGATATGTCCTTTGCCGCATCGCTTGATGACGGGCGTATTGAATATGGCGGCAGCAACCTTGCCAGCCTGTGTGCGCAAAAACGCAACCTGCTGCGTCCGTCTTTCTGGTCCATGATCCGCGATATTTTGCGGTTTTACCGCGAAGCCCCCGCTGTTTTGCAAAACCCCGAAGCCGGGGCACAAAGCCTGGGCGCCTATCTGGCGCAGCATCGCTACAGCCAGGCTTTTATCAATGACCATTTGTTGCCGATGGGCGCTGCCATCTGGTCAACCCCGGCCGATATGATGCTGTCATACCCCGTCGCGGCCTTTGTGCGGTTTTGCGATAATCACGGGTTGCTGCAGCTTAAAGACCGGCCGCAATGGCGCACGGTTACCGGTGGCTCGCGGCAATATGTGCAGCGTATGCTGGCCGGTATCGGCAATGTGGTGCTGGATCGTGCGGTGGCCGAAACAGGGCCAAGTCCAACGGGTGCCTTTGTGCAGGACCGTTACGGCCAGCGCGATGAATATGACCATGTTGTTCTGGCCTGCCATGCCGATCAGGCGCTGGCATTGCAATCGGCCCCCGATGCGGCAGTGGCACGGCTGTTACGTGCGTTTCGCTATGAACGCAATCTGGCGATTTTGCATAATGACCCGGCCATGATGCCCAAAAACCGCAAGGTATGGTCCAGTTGGAATTATCTGCGCCATGCAGGTGGCGATGCGCCCAAAGTGTGCGTGTCCTACTGGATGAACCGCCTGCAACATATCGATGAAGACCAGCCGCTGTTTGTTACCCTTAATCCCCCTGCTCCGCCGCGCGAAGGGTCGGTGATCCGGTCGTTTTTATATGATCATCCGGTTTTTGATAACGATGCGATGGCCGCCCAGCGCATGTTATGGAACGTGCAGGGTACCCATAATATCTGGTATTGCGGCAGTTATTTTGGCTATGGCTTCCACGAAGATGGCATTCAGTCCGGCCTTGCCGTGGCCGAGGCACTGGGAAATGTGCGCCGCCCCTGGAATGTGGAAAATGAAAGCGGTCGTATTCACGTATCGCCGGTTTCACGCAAATTGCGCAGCGCAATAGAGGCAGCATAAATGGCACAGCTTGGCGCGGAAAAACGGGCTTCGGCCCTGTATCAGGGGGTGGTGACGCACCATCGCCTGCGCCCGCGCCAGCACCGTTTGCGCTACCGGGTGGTGTCGTTTCTGTTTGACCTTGATGAAATCGGGCAGTTGCACCGCAAATTGCGGTTTTTCAGCCATAACCGGTTTAACCTTTTTTCGTTTCATGACCGGGATTTTGGCCGGGGTGATGGCAAAGGCCTGCGGGCGCAAATTATGGAAATGCTGCAGCAAAACGGCTTGGCCGATTGCGGCGCACGCATTGAAATTTTGTGTTATCCGCGCATTCTCGGGTTCGTTTTCAATCCGCTCAGTGTTTATTTCTGCTATCGCGAAAATGGCGAACTGGGCGCGATCCTGCATGATGTTTCCAACACATTTGGCGACCGGCATGGTTACCTTATTCCCGTGACCGATGCCTGCCACGATGCCAAGGGTGTGGTGCATCAGACATGCGCCAAACAGTTTCACGTTTCGCCCTTTATCGGCATGAAGGCCGATTACCGGTTTCGCATTTGCCCGCCCGGCGACCGGGTGGCTATCGCCATTGCCGAAAGCGATGATGAAGGCGTTTTTCTGAACGCGGCCTTTGCCGGTAACCATACCGTACTTACCGACCGCACACTTCTTTCGGCCTTTTTGCGCTATCCGCTTATGACGTTAAAGGTCATTGCCGGCATCCACTGGGAAGCGGTGCATTTATGGCGCAAGGGTTTTGCCTTTCATCGCCGGCCAACCCCGCCCGAACACCGCATTACCTATGTGGCGGCGTCCGGTGCGGCCCTACTCTCCACGACACGAAAAGGTAATCACCATGCCTGAGCGTTCCCGCCCCAGTTCCGGTGTCAGCACAACAACATCCAGCGCCAGTTCACTGGTTGTGCGCTCCCTGCGTGATCATGTCATGTCGGCGATTGGCAGTGTGATGCGGCCCAAATCCATGCTGGAACGCATGCTGGTGCGGGTTTTGGCGCATTTGCAATATGGCCGGTTGACCCTTGTTTTGCCCGATGGGCGCACACTTAATTTTTCAGGTCGCGAACGGCTGGACCTGCATGCCGTGCTGGATGTGCGCGACTGGCGTGCCGTGCGCAAACTGGCAACTGGCGGTGACCTTGCCTTTGCCGAGGCCTATATCGAAGGTGAATGGCGCAGCCCCGACCTGACCCGGTTAATGCAGTTTGCCATTGCCAACGAGGCCATCGTCAAGGCGCGCTTTGCCGCTGGCGTTATTTCGCGCCTGATCCATCGTCTGGCGCATCTGCGCAATGCCAATACCATCGAGGGTTCGCGCCGCAACATTTCCTATCATTATGATCTGGGGAATGATTTTTACCGCCTGTGGCTTGATGCGGGCATGACCTATTCATCCGCCCTGTATCAGCATGATGACCAGCCGCTTATCGACGCCCAAAACGCCAAATATGACCGTATCTGTGAACTGGCAGGCCTTGAATCTGGCGAACGGGTATTGGAGGTTGGCTGCGGCTGGGGCGGTTTTGCCGAAAGGGCCGCAGGCAAATATGGCTGCCATGTTGAAGGTTTAACCCTTTCGCATGAACAACTGGCCTTTGCCCGCCAGCGCATCCATGATGCCGGGCTGGGGGACCGCGCCATGTTGCGCCTGCGCGATTATCGCCATCAGGACGGCCAATATGACCGGCTGGTTTCCATCGAAATGTTTGAAGCCGTAGGCGAGGAAAACTGGCCTGCCTATTTTGATATGGTCCGCCAGCGTTTGCGCCCCGGTGGCAAGGCGGTCTTGCAAATCATCACCATTGCCGAAGACCGCTTTGAAAATTACCGCGAAGGGGCGGATTTCATTCAGCGTTATATCTTCCCGGGCGGGATGCTGCCTGCACCCTCAGCCCTGAAAAAGGCGGTTGATGCTGCAGGTTTGCAATTGCAGCATTCCGAATTTTTTGGCCAGTCCTATGCGCGGACACTGGCAGAATGGCAGCGCGATTTTCAGCATAACTGGGAAGCCATCGCCAAGCAGGGCTTTGATGACCGCTTTAAACGCATGTGGGAATATTACCTGTCCTATTGCCAGACGGGTTTTGAAGCCGGAACCATTGATGTTGGCCTGTTTGTGATCGGGCACGAAGCCGAACGGGCCTGATGGTGCAAAGGGGCGGTGGCTGCGCCGCTGCCATCCTGTCGTTATCTGCCCCACATATTCGCGCCGTTATCAGTTTGACCCCATAACGATTGCCATGATCGGCAAACCCTAACCCGGGCCATTCTTCCAGCGGGACCTGATGCCATGTCAACGCATCCTTTACGGCGGATAATCCTGTGTTATGCGGCCCCGGCGCTGGCGGCGGCGATACCGACCATTCCGGCCCATATCCTGCTGCCCAGCCTTTATGGCGATACGCTGGGGCTGGGTCTGACTTTGACCGGTATTCTGTTTTTCATCATCCGCCTGATCGATATGTTCACCGACCCGCTTGTTGGCTATGCGTCCGACCGCATGAAAATGCGCAAACCGTGGGTGGTGGCGGGGGCGTTTCTGGCTGGTATCGGGATATGGTTTTTGTTTAACCCGCCAGCCGCACCATCGGGCTGGTATCTGTTTGGCTGGGCCAGCCTGCTCTTTATCGGCTGGACGATGTTTCAGGTGCCCTATCTTGCCTGGGGTGCCGAACTTTCGCGTGATTATCATCAGCGCGGCATCATTTCGGCCCTGCGCGAAGGGGCGGGGCTTGTGGGTATTTTGCTTGCCGGGATTATTCCGGTGGCGATGGGCGTTAATGCCCCGCTGGCGCAAACGGCCCTTTTGGGGAACGTAACGCTTGTTGCAGGCGCAATTGGTGTGTTGGTCCTGGCACTTTTTGTGCCCGATATATTGCGCAGCATATCGGCGCGGTGGACAATTGATGCCTCAGCTTCCCACCAGCAGTCAGCGTTCCGTGATCGGGCGGTCTGGCCGCGGGAAAATCAGCCAGTATTGCCGAAATGGGGAATTGGCCGGTTACGTGATGGCTGCAAAGGTCTGTGGCAGAACCGTTTATTCGTGCGCCTGTTAGTTGCCTGGCTGATTAATGGTTTGGCAAACGGGTTGCCAGCGGTGTGTTTTCCGCTTTTCATCCGTTATGGGCTGGGTTTGGCACCGGCTGATCAAAACGTGCTGATCCTGCTTTATTTCGCGGTGGCGGTTTTGGCCATGCCGGTTTGGGTGATGCTGGGCGGGCGTTATGGGCGGCCTGTGATCTGGTGCTGGGCGATGGTTCTGGCGATTATTGCTTTTGCCTTTGTTCCGCTGTTAGGGCAGGGGGACTTTGCCGGTTTTGCGGTGATATGTGTGGTGACAGGTGCGGCATTGGGGGCCGATCTGGCATTGCCACCGGCCATTCAGGCCGATGTTGATGACTGGGACCGTTACCGGTTTGGTCAGGCCCGCACCGGGCTGTTATTTGCGTTATGGAACATGACCAACAAGCTTGCCCTGGCTCTGGCCGCGGGGATTGCCCTGCCCATTTTGGGCATGGTTGGTTTGACCGGGCAGGATAGCGGGCAAAATGGCGCCTTAATGCCCGAAAATGACACGGCAAAACTGGTTCTGGTGGTGATCTATGCCGTGCTTCCTATCGTATTGAAAATCATGGCCGTTGCGATGATGTGGCAGTTCCCATTGGGGTTGCGTCATCAGCTTGCCCTGCGTCGCCGCCTTGCGCGTCGCATGTTCTGATCTTTGCGATAGAACCAAGGAATATCAACATGCTGCGAACCGGGCTGGTTTTTCTTTTTGTTGTTTTTGTCGGTGGATGTTCGGCAATGAAGCCCCAGGATTTTGCCCACAAGGAACCTGTTTTCGACGTTTATGCCTATTTTCAGGGCCATAGCCGCGCCTGGGGCATATTTGAAGACCGGTTCGGCAAACTTCGCCGCCAGTTTACCGTCGATATTAATGGCGAGGTCAGCGACGGGGTTTTAACCCTGACCGAAGATTTCATTTATGACGATGGCGAAACCGACCAGCGGGTTTGGAAAATTCGCAAAACCGGCGACCATGCCTATGAAGGCACGTTCGATGAAATTGTCGGTGTTGCCGAAGGCCAGCAATATGGCAATGCACTGAACTGGAATTATGAGATGGACTTGAAGGTGGGCGATGGCACCTGGCGCGTCAGCTTTGACGACTGGATGTTTTTGCAGCCCAATGGCGTGCTGGTGAACCGCGCGCGGGTGCGTAAATGGGGGCTGGAAATTGGCGAAGTATCGCTCTTTTTTGCCAAACCTAATGCGCCACTTTTTTCGCAAGCCGCCGAATAAACCAGCGCAAGACAGGTATTCTGGCGTAAAATTCACTGCCGGAATCCCAATGGTCACGATGGGTGGCAATGCGGGTGCCATCCTTATTAAAGGTGACTTCCGACATCCCCGTAAATTCCCACAGGCCAATCACCGGCACCCGTGCCGAAAAATGCCAGCGCAAAAATCCCATATCCCGGCACACCATGACATGGCTGATGGTAAAGGTTGCGCCCTTCGCCCCTTCAAACATTTTGCCCATATAGGCGCATAATTCATCCTGACCGATAATGGTGGTGAACGGGTCGGTAAAGGATATGTCGGC
Source organism: Thalassospira marina (assembly GCF_002844375.1). Lineage (NCBI taxonomy): Bacteria > Pseudomonadati > Pseudomonadota > Alphaproteobacteria > Rhodospirillales > Thalassospiraceae > Thalassospira > Thalassospira marina. The sequence continues at coordinate 362,974 of NZ_CP024199.1, forward strand.
TGTGGTAACGGTGCGCAGTTCATTCAGGGTTTGCGGGCTAAGCTGCGCATAGATGGCGGCATATTTTTCCAGCGTGGCAAGGCGGTTATCGCCGGGCAATGAGGGGTTATTCATTTTTGTATCACCCGTTCAATCATTTTGAAGTACCAGCGATAGGGCAAAATCCGCCCGATTTTTAACTGCCGCACAAAGGGCGGCGGGAAGGCGATTTCAAAATCGTCATTCCTGCGCAACCCCTTAAAAATGAATTCTGCCGCCTGTTCCGGGCTTTGCAAATAGGGCATTTCAAAATCGTTCTGGGCGGTCATCCGGGTTTGGACAAACCCGGGGTTAATTACCCGCATGGTAATGCCCGTTCCTGCCAGTTCTTCGCGCAGGGTTTCGCACAGATTGATCAGGGCCGCCTTGGTCGGGCCATAGGCACCTGCTTTGGGCAGGCCGCGATAACCCGCAACCGATGCCGTTATGGCAATTTCGCCTGAACCACGCTGGCGCATTTTGCGCAAAATCGGGTCCAGGCAATTGACCGCCCCCTGATAGTTGACTGCAACATGTTTGGCGATGGTATCGCGCGAAAAATCTTCGACCGGCATGGGGTTATAAAAACCGGCGCAATAAACCATCAGGTCGGGCAGGCCGTGTTCGGCCTCGATCAATTCAATTGCCTGATCAACGGCAGCAGGGTCGGTTACATCCAGGGGCACCATGGCAATGCGCGGGCTTGCAAGCGCAATTTCCTGCAATGCCTCGGCCGAGCGGGCGGAAATAATGATTTTGCCTAATCCCGTTTCATCGCATTCGGCAATGAATTTCTGCACCAGTGCCGCCCCAATGCCCGCCGATGCGCCAATGATCCAGATGGTTTGCCAGTTACGGTGTTTTGTCATTGCGTGTTTCCGGTGATTTTGGTGCAGGTCAGGCAACGATAGATAATGCTGGAGCCATCACGCGCCTTGAATGCCAAACCAACCCAGCGCCCCTCTGCATCATACCAGGCATCGGTTTGTAGCTCGCCGTCATAACGGATATGGGTTGCTGCAATGCGGGTTGCACCGCCATTACCTGCAATGATTTTTTCAAGGCCAAGATTGGTGATGCGCACCCTGTTGGCGTGCCCGGTAATGGTGTTAAGAACTCGCTGGCTTGCCAGAACCCCGCAATGCCAGTGATCGGTCGGGAATATGGTTGCAGGCAGGGTTTCGCTGCCATCAGGGCCGGTAACGACCAGGCTGTTGGTTTTTGCATCATGGCGGGCGGTAACGGTGGATTTATCGCCATCATCATCAACTATAACGGCCAGTTTCGCCAGTTGGTCCTGCTGCCACAGGCTTTCGGACCGGTAATCAAACTGATAGGCGGTAAAACCAAGGAAGCTGATGGTGATGGTGCTTTCGGCAATGACCTGCACGCCATCCCGGCCCGGATGGAATGACAGGCGGTGGGTGCCAACCGGGGCGCCTTCACGGCGGATTTGAAAATCCCATTCATTGCCACCATAAAGCTTTGTGGGGTCGATATCGCGGCATTGTGCGCCGGGCAACGGGGGCGTGGCCTGTGCTGCAGCCGAAAAACAGAAGCCCAGCACAAGGGCCGCCATTACCACAATAAACAGAATGCGTTGCACCCATGATCCCAGCATGGTGTTTTTGGGAAGCGATGATGATGCATTGCGAAGCTGGCCCTTCATCCCGTAACCTTCCCGTGGCTGTTGCATTATCCATGCGCGACGTCATTGCCTGCACGGCTGGATAAAGGCAGAACCCGGTGGCAGCGATGCGCGCCATTTTGCGCTGTTGCGTGCAACACGGGGCTTGGCCAAAACGGTGGCGTTTTTGCGCCGATGTTGGCTGCCATTGCGAAGCTGTTAATGACTCTGCGGTTTAATCCATATATTCCCTACGCAAATTCGGTGTTGCCAGATCAGGACAGGAAGGATGTATCCTGCGATCTGGTGATCGCTGCCAGATGGAAGGACGTTTATGACCCATCCTATTGCGGAAGACCTGATCGCCTGCATTTTGCATCGCGATTCAAACATGATCATTATTAACAAGCCACCGGGGCTGGCATCCCATGGCGGGCCGAAAACCTATTTCCATGTGGATGCCTATCTGCCCGATATGACATTTGGTATCGCATCAACCCCAACACTGGCACACCGCCTGGACCGCGATACGGCAGGCTGTCTTCTGTTGTGCCGACATGCCAAATCATCCAAGCGGATCACGCGGCTTTTTACCGAAAAGAAAATCGAAAAGGCCTATTGGGCGGTGGTACGCGGCGAATTGCCCGATGACCACGGCTTTATTGATGCGCCGATTGCCAAGCTGAATGATGAAAGCGGCTGGCGCATGACGGTGGATGATAGCGGCCAGGAATCCCGCACCGAATATCACGTACTGGGACGGGCAAAGGATATGACCTGGCTGGAACTGGTGCCCCATACCGGGCGCACACACCAGTTGCGCGTGCATCTGGACCATATCGGTTTTCCGGTGCTGGGTGATCCGTTTTATGGCACTGGCGAAGCACCGGTCTTTGGTGCGCCGCCGACTTTGCATTTGTTATCGCGCCACCTGGTCGTGCCCTACCATGCCGACCGCGACCCGGTTATTGCCGATGCCCCGCCACCCGAATTGATGCGCGATGCGCTGGTGGCCTGTGGCTATGACGGGGAATTTGCCCCGCACCGGGCGTCAATTGACCGTCAATATGGCAGCGATGACGGAGATACTGACAGCCGAGAGCAAAGTTTCGATAGTGACGATTGATGCCATCACATCGGCATCCCCGCCGAGCTGGCGCGCCAGAATATAGGCGTTGCCAGCACACGGCATGCCAGCATAAAGAACGCCCATGGAAAGCACCATGCCGTCAATCCCGGCCAGATGCAGGGCAATGCCGGTAATCAGCGGCAAAAAGGCCAGCTTGACCACATTGCTAAAGGCAATTGCCCCAAGCGAACGCCGGTCGAGGATAAATTTAAGTCCCGCCCCTACCGAAAGCAGGCTAAGTGGCAGCGCCGCGGTTTTAAGCAGGGATGCGGTATTTTCGATGGGCAGGGGGATGTGGATATTGGCAATATTCATAATCGCCCCGGCCCCGGCCGCCAGAATAATGGGGTTTTTGGCAAGCCCGATGGCAATACGTTTGAAATTGCCACCCCGGCCATTAAGGGCATTCAGAACCACAACAGCCAGAATATTGGTGACAATCACCATCACGGCGATAAACACAATCGCCAGCGCCAGCCCGTCACTGCCAAAAAGGGCCTCGGCCACGGCCAGCAGGACATAGCTGTTATAGCGCACCGAACCCTGGAAAATGGACGTGAAAAGCGGCGTATTTGGCGTGATCAAACGCCGGAAAACCAGCATGACAGCCGATAAAACCAGCGTCGCCCCCATCGTGATCATAACGGCGGTGCCGGCATGGCCGGTGCTGAAATCGGCATGGTAAATGCCAATCATCAACAGGGCGGGCAGCAACAGATAATAGGTCAGCCGGTCAATCCCCGCCCAGACTTCGCCGCTTTGGATCAGGTATTTTTTCAGGACCGCACCAACAATGATGGCAGCAAAAATCGGGAAGATGGCGGCGATCAGTGTATAGGCAAAAGACATGGTCGGGGCGGCCTGTGTCGGTCGGTGGTGGCGAAAACGGGCAGCGTGATATTTGTGCTGCCGGGGCAGAAACGATAGTGCCTGATATAGGCGGGCAAATCGGCCTGCAAAAAGAACAACCCGGCTGCCCGTTTTTGCGCGATCAGGCGTGAATAGGCGGGTTCTGGCGGTGTTTTTGCACGTTTTGAGCCAAAATCAGGGCCGCTAGGCACGCCAATGTACCGGTTTTGGCGGCTCGATGGCGTTTTTTCAGGTGAATTTCCCGCTCTGGATGCGGGCAGGCATGAAATGAACCGGTGAATGCCGAATTTATCCCTGCCCGCCCGAATTCCTGCCTGCAAATGCGGGTTCAAACCTTACGGCTGGTATATTCCGAAAAAATCTGTTCGGGCGAATGACCGCGATATTGTTCGCAAATTTCCTGAAAGCGCGGATTGCTGATCAGAAGGTCAGCGGTGCTGCGGTTGCAGGCAATGGGCACTTCATACATGTTTGCCAGCCGGATAAGTGCGCGCACATCCACATCGTGGGGCTGCGGTGTCATTGGGTCGGTAAAAAAGAACATCGCCTGAAGCTGCCCATGCGCAATCATGGAGCCAAGCTGCTGGTCGCCACCAAACGGGCCGCTTTTAAGCGCGACGATATCCAGCTTGGGAAACCGTTCCTGCAGGACGCGGCCTGTTGTGCCGGTTGCATAGATTTTATAATCGGTAAAAGCCGCAATATGCTGTTCCAGCCAGTCGGCCATTTCTGGTTTACGGCGGTCATGGGCAACAAGTCCGATGGATAGGCTCATTAGATTATCCCGATTTTGCGGTTAGCAGGCATTTCGCACATGAAATGTCCCGAATATAGCTGCAGCATTTTGCGGCATTTTTGGCATCTGCGTCCATGCAAACTATTCAATTGTCAGCGAAAACATCTGGCCTTCATTCATGTGCATCACTGGTGGGCCATTTGCCGGTGCGGATCAGATCGGCGCTGACAAGCTGTATTTCTTCGACCACGCGGGTTACCGCAGGGTTTTGCATTTTGATGCGCCGTACACTTAATGATACCTGCCGCGACAGGCTGGGTTTAAGGGGAATGGCGCGAACTGTTTTTTGCACCAGTTCGTCGGTCACCGCACATTTTGCCAGCAGGCCAAAACCTTCGCCCGATGCGATCAGTTTGACAAGATGGGTGCTGGCATCGATTTCCATGCGGATATCAAGGCCCTTGCCCGATGAGGCAAAGGCCTCGGCCTTGCCGCGAATACCATGAATGCGCGATGGCAGGATTAACGGGAATTTATAAAGATTATCCGGGTCGATATGGTCCGGTGCATCTTCCAGTAATTTGGTCTTGCCGATCAAAAACAAATCCTCGCGGCAAAGCGGCAGGCAGACAATTTCGGGGATCGATACACGGTCAAAGGAAACAGCAACATCCAGGTTGCCATCCTGAAGCCAGCTCCAAAGATATCCCGAAAAGGTCTCGACAACGCGCAGGGAAACTTTGGGCAGTTTTTTGCGAAGATGTTTGATGAGTGGCACCGCCAGCACCATTGATGTTGCCGCAGGCAGGCCAATGGCAACTTCGCCTTCCGGGTCGGCAGTTGTGGTCCCGATTTCTTCCAGCGTCGCCTCGGCAATGCCCAGCATTTCATAGGCGCTTTTTAACAAAACCCGGCCGGCCGGTGTTGGCACCGACCCACGCGCATGACGTGTAAGGACCGAAACGCCAAGGTCATCTTCGATCTTCTTGATCATGGTGCTAAGGGCGGGTTGGGCAATGCCAAGTCTTTGAGAAGCCCGGCTAAGGCTTCCTTCCTCGCAGATTGCCACGAATGCAGCCAGACGTGGCAGGTTCAAAAGATGCTGGGCGTGTTTCATGAAAATGCGCTTTAGGTATAAAATTTCGATATGGGTTGTTCGAAATTATATATTACTCTTTAAATGGGTGGAGTGCTAGCGTCCCGGTGGCTTAAAACAACAACAGCCACATCAGGAGGGAACAGAATCATGAAAATTTCAGCATTGTTTACAGCCGCCGCACTGATTGGTGCGACGCTGTTTTCACCGGCACATGCGGCCGATTACACCATTGATGTGTCGCTCGATACGTCGCCCAATCATGTGCGCAACCGGTCATTTCGCAAATTCGCCGAAGCCCTGAACGAAAAGTCGGGCGGGCGGCTTGAGATGCGGGTATTTGACTCTGCTTCGAAATACAAGGGGCCGATGGTGGCAACCGCAGTTGCCCAGGGTGCGATTGATATGGCCGCACCAGCCCATCAGCATTTGTCCAAATATGTGCCCGAAGCAGGAATGTTGCTGCTGCCGATGTTTTATGGCCAAAGCCAGGACGTCATTTACAAAATTGTTGATGGGGATATCGGCAAGGAATTGAACCAGCGCATTGAAGACAAACTGGGTGTTGTCGTGCTGGGTCGTCCGTTTGACCTGGGGTATGGCACGGCCTTCACCACCGATGTTCCGATCAAATCGCCCGATGATTTCAAGGACAAGGTTGTCCGTGTTCCGGGTGGTGCGGCAACGCTGGCACGGTATCGGGTATTTGGCTCCAACCCGGTGCAGATTGCCTGGTCCGATGTGCCCCAGGCATTGCAGACCGATGTTGTTTCCGCCATCTGGGCAACGCAGGAATCAGTTGCCAGCTCGAAATTGTGGGATGCTGGCATTAAATATGCCTATGAAGACAAGCAGGCCTTTATTGAATATGTGCCGATCATCAGTCAGGCAGCTTGGTCCAAATTGCCGGAAGATTTGCAAAAGCTGATGCGCGATACCTGGGAAAACATGGTGGACGAAGTCCGTAATGTTGCTGCTGACGCCCAGATTGATGCGCGTAAAATCAATGCGGAACACGGCATTGAAACCATTGATGCCAACCCCGAAGAACTGGCAGCAATGCGTGAAAAGCTGATGAAGGCGCAGCCGGAAATCGTTGATGAACTTGATATGGACAAGGATTTCATCGCGCGCGTTTCCGACGCCATTGCCGCAGCACAGTAACCCGTGAACCGGTGACGGAGAAGAACGTGACTATGGTAAATTTCGTTAGCCGGGTTTCGAACGTTCTTGGTTGTGCTGAAAAATTCCTGATCGGGATAATGGCCATTCTGGCGATTATCCTGATCGTGACAGAGACGGTATTGCGCTATCTCGCCCCCGCACTTTTGCCCGATTGGGGGGCGGAGGTGACCGTCTATCTGGTGGGGTGGGCAACGATGCTTAGTCTGCCGTCGCTGGTGGCACAGGACAAACACGTTCGGGCCGATCTGGTTGTGGACCAGTTTTCGCGCAGCATGCGCAAGATACTGGAAGTGGTTGTGTTGCTGGTTGGTGCTGGTTTTTGTGCCGTCATTTTTATGGCGGGCATCAAAATGGTGCAGTTCGGCCTGCGATTTGGCGAAATCAGTGACAGCTCGCTCAGTTTCCCGATGTGGGTTTTCTATCTTGCGGTGCCATTTGGTTACGGGTTTTCGATGCTGCGTTACGTGATGCTTCTGATCAAACGCCTGACCGAAAGCCGCGCGTCCTCTGTGACGGCTGATTAACGGACAAAATTCCCATGATTATCTGGTTAATGCTGGCGCTGTTTTTCATCATGCTGCTGGCCGGGGTGCCAATTTATCTGGTGCTGGGTTGCCTTGCGGTTATTGGCTGGCTGGTGGATGGTGTTCCGCTGATTTCACTGGCACAGCAATTTGCCAATGAAATGAATTCACAGACCCTGGTGGCTGTGCCGTTATTTGTCATTGCCGCGACCTTTATGGAACGCGGGGGCATTACCCGCGCGCTGATCAACTTTGCCGGTACCATTGCCGGGCGCAATCGCGGTGGTCTGGCGATTGTCTGTGTAATTGCGACAACCTTTTTTGCCGCCATTTGCGGGTCATCGGTGGCAACTGCCATGGCAATGGGCACGGCCCTTATTCCCACCATGGCCAGCCGCAATTATCCGGCCAGTTTTTCGGTCGGTACGGTCGGCGCTGCGGGAACACTTGGTATTCTTATTCCGCCCAGTCTGCCGCTTCTGATTTATGGCCTGATTGCCGAGGCATCGGTGCCGCGCCTGTTTCTGGCCGGGGTTATTCCCGGTTTGCTGCAAGGTGCTCTGTTTGTTGCCTATATCATCTGGTATTCGCGCAAAAACAAATTGCCGCTTGAAGACCGCATGAGCATTGCTGAAATGATCCGCTGCTGTCGAGATGCGATACCGGCCCTGTTCATTCCGCTGGTGGTTCTGGGGGGCATTTATACCGGCTTTGTGACGGTTTCCGAGGCCGCAGGCGTGGCTGCTTTCGCTGCGATTATTGTCAGTGTATTTGTCTATCGCGAAGTGGCTTTGCGCGATATTCCCGATGTTCTGTCCGAAGGTATTCGCCAGACAGCGGTGATTATCGTCATCATTCTTTCGGCACTGGCCTTTGGGCACTGGCTGACCAGTGCGGGTGTGACCCGCTCGATTGCGACACTGGTGACGGAATGGGGGCTTAATTCCTGGCAGTTCCTGTTGCTGGCTAACGCCATCATGTTCGTGCTGGGCATGTTCCTCGAGGTGATTTCCGTCATCCTGATTTTTGTGCCCCTGGTGCTGCCGATCATTGAACATCTGGGCATTGACCCGGTGCATTTTGGCCTGGTGGTGGTTCTGAATATGGAACTGGCACTGCTAACCCCGCCGGTTGGCCTTAACCTTTTCATTCTCAAGAATATTTCAGGCGAACGGATGGCAACTGTCATTCGCGGGACGCTGCCTTTTGTCCTGATCCTGATGTTCCTGCTTCTGATTGTGACCTTTGTGCCGCAGATCAGCCTTTGGCTGCCTGAACTGGCCTATGGTCGTTAACTGGAAAATTCGCGATATGCCTATTTTAACCCTGACTGTCAGCCCCGATCTGGTCCCCGTGATCGACCGGTCCGGCGACGAGATTGCCGATCATTTGTTGGGAATTATCCGGGATTATCTGGCACCCCGTCCGGGCACCGAACAGATCATGTTTATCCCGGCACTGGCCGCCATTCGCGGCTGTGCGTTGCTGGCACGGCTGGAACACCGGGCATCAGAAACCCGGCCGATGGAAATCAGAAAGGCCTGTGCCGATGCAATTGCCCATTACCTGGCAGATCGGTTTGCCACATCAATCCGGGTGCGGCTGATCGCACTGGACCCGGAAAATATTGGTGCATCCGATATCGGTGCGGAGGCAGGATTATGAATGTGCCCCTAGCCAAAATCGAACAGCGAAATGTTACCATTTCGGAAATCAGCAGCTTTCACATTGGCGGGGAAAGTGTTGCCCTAAGCGACCAGCCCCGTTTCATGATGCGGGTCGCAGGCGAAGGCATGGCCCGTGAAGTGGACCTGAACGGGTCCTATGTCACCGGTCAGCTTTATGCCAACCATATCAAGCTGGCATCACCACAGCATACGGAACCGGTAATGTTCTGGCATGGCGGGGCGATGACCGGGGTGACGTGGGAAACCACGCCGGATGGTCGGCCGGGCTGGCAATGGCTGTTTTTACAGGCAGGCTATGATGTGATTGTTACCGATGCGGTGGAACGTGGCCGGGCATCCTGGTCGCCATTCCCGCAAATTTACGATACTGGCCCGGTATTCCGCACCAAGGAAGAAGCCTGGAGCATGTACCGGGTAGGTGCGCGGCAATCCTATGATGCGCGTGTGCCCTATAGCGGGCAGCGCTTCCCGGTATCGGGGTTTGATGCGCTGGCAGCACAGCTTGTACCGCGCTGGACCACCCATGATGATATGACACTTGATGCCTATCAGGCGCTGCTGGAAAAGGTTGGGCCGGTTCATTTGGTCGCACATAGCCAGGGGGGCTGGTTTGCCCTTAATATGGTGCGCCGGGTGCCGCATCTCGTGCGTTCAGTCGTGGTGATCGAACCTGCCGGTGCCCCGCGCCTGGAACAGGATGATGTCGCCCGCATAGGCGATATCCCCCATCTGTTTGTGTGGGGCGATTTCATTGATGAAGTCCCATCCTGGAAAAAATACCGCACCGCAACCGACCAGTACCGCGAAATGATGGCGACCGCCGGGCGGCAAACCCGGGAAATGGACCTGCCAGCGATGGGCATTCGTGGCAACAGCCATGTTCCGATGATGGACGATAACAGTGCCGATATCGCCGCCCTGATTGTGGACTGGATGGCGCAAAATCCGGGGTCGGCGAAATAGTCGCTTTTATGGTGTGAAGAAACGGATCAGGGGATATGGCGCAAGCTGTATCCCCTTTTTCCATTGTGAATGCATCCGGGGCAGGTGCGGGCAAATGGCGATATCATTACGTCACAAGCCGTTGGGCGCTGCGTCGATGAGCAGAGACATATGCTATGCACGCAATGGAAGGTCCGCACCATGAGAACGCCTGAAAATGTAATTTATACCGATAATGGTTATGGCCCGGTGTCAAAACTGGCCGGAACGGCCTGCACCATCGGGATTCAAAGCTTCATTTCCAATGCCAGCTTTGACAATGGCACGTGCAAGCTGGAGCTGGACTGGCCCCTGCAATCAGCCCTTAATCACAAGGATATTGTCCCGGCAAAAGAAGGCGGGAAACGCAAAATTCTGGTGGCTTTGGGCGGCGGCACATTTGACACGCCATCCTGGCAGGCCTGCAGCGATAATCTGGATGCCTTTGCCGATGCCCTTGTGTCATTCGTTAAAACCAACGACTTTGATGGCATTGATATCGACTGGGAAGATACCGGTGCTCTCACAAAGTCCGGTGGCTATGACGCGGTGGCGTTCCTGTCCGGTCTGACCCGAAAACTGCGCGCCGGACTCCCTGCACCGCAATATATCATCACCCATGCACCCCAGCCGCCCTATTTCGATGCCAGCTTTCATGGCGGCACTTATATGCAGGTGATGAAGCAGGTCGGCACGCTGATCGACTATCTGAACATTCAGTATTACAACAATGGCGACTTTGTCGGCACCACCGGCAGTGAACAGGCGGAAAAGGTGGCAGGCACAACCGGCAGTCCAGCCTTTGCCACCAGCATTGTCGGCCTTGTGGCACAGGGCCTGCCGGTGGAAAAGCTTCTGGTGGGCAAGCCGACCACGCCCCACAATGCCGGTACCGGTTTTCTGCCTGTTGATGAATTTTGCAGCGATGTGGTCGCACCCCTGGTTGCGAAATATGGTGCAAATTTTGGCGGTGTGATGGGCTGGCAACTGGCGCAATCCCCCAGCAGTGCCGACCTGGAATATGACTGGATCAGTACCGTCGCGGATGCTTTGTCAGGGAATGCAGAGTAAGTGCCCCGGCATTCGCTTAAATATGGCGAACGGGGTCCATGCGTTCATGCAGCACGCGGATGACCTCGATAACGCCAGATCCGGTGGATCGGTAAAAAACGACATGCACAGGGCGGCCAACTGGCTGTTCTGTGCTATGCAGGCGACTATGGCGGATATGAAAACAGCGAATGTCTGGTCGCAAATCTGGGCGATCAAGGGTCAAATGCCCGTCAGGGGCATTTGCGATGCGTTTTAGTGCAGCAAGGATCAAAGCGGCATAACGATTGCGCGCATCCTGCCCATGCCGGAATGCACTTTCGCTCAGAACCCTGGTAATGTCGGCTTTGGCCGATGCCGTAAGCCGATACTTTGCCGTCAAACGTTATGCTCCCGCCGCGTTGCCGGTTTTGCCAAGCCAGTTTTCCAGGCCTGCTTCGTCCATGTCATCGTATTGGCCGCTATCAAGGTCAGCAATGCCTGCATCAATACTTTTGCGCAGCAGTTCGAGTTTCAACTCGTCCTCTTTCCAGCGTTGTTGCAATCCACGCACGGCATCACGCATGGCTTCACTGGCGTTCTGGTATTTGCCGGTCTTGACCATTTTTTCAACGAACGCATCCTGATCGTCGGTCAAATTGACGTTTCTGGTGGGCATGTTGCAACTCCGTTTTACCGGGTAATTGTATCGATTTTGGCAAAGATTGCCAATTGCTGTTTCGGTGCCGCAAATCCTGTGATGATGGGCCGGATTGCAGGGCAAACAAAAACGGCCGCCCGATTAGGGGCGGCCGTTTGGCTGACAGGGTATTGTCAGAAATTACATGTGGATGGCGCGGCCATCGGCAGCGAGGGCTGCTTCCTTGACCGATTCACCCAATGCCGGGTGGGCATGGCAGGTACGTGCGATGTCTTCGGCGGATGCGCCATATTCCATTGCCAGAACGACTTCGGCAATCAGGTCGCCAGCAGCCGGGCCGACAATGTGGCAGCCGACGACGCGGTGCGTTTTCTTGTCTTCCAGGATTTTGACGAAACCTTCGGTGCTTTCCATTGCCTTCGCACGGCCATTGGCGGTGAAGGGGAATTTACCGACGGAATAATCCGTGCCTTCGTCCTTCAGCTGCTCTTCGGTTTTGCCAACCGATGCAACTTCCGGCCAGGTGTAAACGACGCCAGGGACCTTGCCGTAATCGACATGGCCTTCTTCGCCGGCCAGCATTTCTGCCAGGGCAACACCGTCTTCTTCGGCTTTGTGGGCCAGCATCGGGCCAGCAATGGCATCGCCAATGGCGAAAATGCCCTGAACGTTGGTCTGGAAGTGTTCGTCGGTTTTAACGCGACCACGTTCGTCCAGTTCAACGCCAGCATTATCAAGGCCAAGGCCGGTAACATACGGGCGACGCCCGATGGCAACCAGAACCGCATCGGCTTTGATTTCTTCGGCATCGCCACCCTTGGAGGGCTCGACCGAAAGCTTAACGCCGCCTTTGCCGGTTTTCGCGCCGGTCACTTTGTGACCCAGTTTGAATTCCAGGCCCTGTTTGGCGAAAATGCGTTGGGTCTGTTTGGCCAGCTCGCCATCCATGCCCGGCAGGATACGGTCAAGATATTCGATAACCGTAACTTCCGAACCCAGACGACGCCAGACCGAACCCAGTTCCAGACCGATAACGCCTGCACCGATCACGACCAGCTTCTTGGGAACCGAAGAAAGTTCCAGAGCGCCGGTGGAGGAAACGATCTGCTTTTCGTCGATTTCCACACCCGGCAGCGGGGTCACTTCCGAACCGGTAGCAATGACGATGTTTTTCGTGCTCAGGGTTTCTTCGCCGCCATCAAGCAGGGCAACCTTGACTTCGGTTGCCGAGACGATTTCGCCCGCACCCTTGACATAGGTAACCTTGTTTTTCTTGAACAGGAATTCGATGCCCTTGACGTTGGAATCAACAACCTTGTCCTTGCGGGCCATCATCTTTTCAAGATTGACCTTCGGGGTGTTGATTTCGATGCCGTGGGTATCGAAATGCTGGTTGGCTTCTTCAAACAGGTGCGAAGAATGCAAAAGTGCCTTGGAGGGAATACAACCCACATTCAGGCAGGTGCCGCCCAGGGCGCCGCGTTTTTCAACGCAGGCAACCTTGAGACCAAGCTGTGCGGCGCGGATGGCACAAACGTAGCCGCCAGGTCCGCCACCGATCACGACAATATCGTAGTTCTCGCTCATGAGTTCTTTGATCCTTTTGTCTGATCAGATATCGAGCAGGATGCGTTCCGGATTTTCGATGCATTCCTTGACACGTACCAGGAACGAGACAGCTTCACGGCCGTCAATGATACGGTGGTCATAGGAAAGGGCCAGATACATCATCGGGCGGATTTCGACCTTGCCATCAATGGCAACCGGGCGCATCTGGGTCTTGTGCATGCCAAGAATACCGGACTGCGGTGCATTGAGGATCGGGGAAGACAGGAGGGACCCGAAAACACCACCGTTGGAGATGGTGAAGGAACCGCCGGTCATTTCATCCATGCCCAGCTTGCCGTCGCGTGCGCGCTTGCCGAAATCGACAATGGTGCTTTCGAGATCGGCGAAGGTTTTGTTTTCAGCCGAACGGATAACCGGAACAACCAGACCCTGCGGGGTACCAACGGCAACGCCGATATCGCAGTAGTTTTTGTAGATGAAGGAATCGCCGTCGATTTCGGCATTCACTGCCGGCCATTCGTTCAGCGCGGTGGTGCAAGCCTTGATGAAGAAGGACATGAAACCAAGTTTCACGCCGTGTTTCTTTTCAAAGCCGTCTTTGTATTTGTTACGGCAAGCCAGAAGGTTGGTCATGTCGACTTCGTTATAGGTCGTCAGCATGGCCGCAGTGTTCTGGGCTTCTTTCAGGCGGCGCGCGATGGTCTGGCGCAGCTTGGACATTTTGACGCGTTCTTCACCGTCGCGCAGGTCGCGCTGCGGTTTCGGGCCAGCAGGTGCCGCCGGGGCCGGTGCAGCGGCGCGCGGTGCGGGCTTGCCACCTTCGAGATAGTCAAGAACGTCGCCCTTGGTCAGGCGGCCATCTTTGCCCGAAGCCGGGATTTTGGAGGCATCAAGATTGTTGTCTTCGACCAGCTTGCGCACAGCCGGGGCCAGCGGATGGTCGGTATTGGCAGACTGGGTTGCCGGAGCACTGGCAGCAGCCGGTGCCGCAGCCGGTTTTTCAGCTTTCGGCTCTTCTTTCGCCGGAGCAGCTTCTTCCTTGGCCGGGGCTTCTTCTTTGGCTGCCGAACCTTCGGCGCCTTCGTTGATCATGGCGATCAGGGCGCCAACTTCGACTTCGTCGCCTTCGCCAACAACCAGTTCAGCGATGGCACCGGCAACCGGCGAATTGACTTCGACGGTAACTTTGTCGGTTTCAAGTTCGACAATCGGTTCGTCAGCAGCAACGGTGTCGCCGACTTTTTTGTACCATTTGGCAATCGTGGCTTCGCTAACGGATTCGCCCAGTGCGGGAACTTTTACTTCAGTCGCCATTTTTTCCTCGACCGTTTTTTAAAAAGGCAGTGTGGGGCTGCCGATTTCAAATACAAATTATGATGTGACCAGACCAGACAGGCAGGGAACCCTCCCTGCCTGTCTGTGAAATCATTTTACGCTCAGCGCGGCGTCAACCAGTTCGGCCTGCTCGCGCAGGTGAACCTTGAGAAGACCCGTTGCCGGGGATGCAGCCGTTGCACGGCCGGCATAAACCGGACGCGACGTTTTGTGTTTGATGTCGGTAAGGACTTTTTCGATACGGCGATCGACAAAGTACCACGAACCCATATTTTCGGGTTCTTCCTGACACCAGACCACGTCGGCATTGCTGTAACGTGAAAGCTGTTCGCCCAGTTCCTTTTCCGGGAACGGGTAAAGCTGCTCGACACGTACGATGGCAACATCCTCGATACCGCGATTGTCGCGTTCTGCCAGCAGGTCGTAATAAACCTTGCCCGAGCACAGAACGACACGTTTGACCTTTTTGTCCTCAACCATCTTGCCTGTTTCGGCAAGAACAGGCTGGAAGGTCGTGCCGGTGACGAATTCAGACAGGTCCGATACGCATTGCTTGTGACGCAGCAGCGATTTCGGGGTCATCAGAACCAGCGGCTTACGGAAGCTGCGGCGGATCTGGCGGCGCAGAATGTGGTAATAGTTTGCAGGGGTGGTAACGTTCGCCACCTGCATGTTGTTTTCACCACAAAGCTGCAGATACCGTTCCAGACGGGCCGAGCTGTGTTCCGGACCCTGGCCTTCAAAGCCGTGCGGCAGCAGCATGACCAGACCGGACATACGCAGCCATTTGGCTTCACCAGAGCTGATGAACTGGTCGATAATGACCTGCGCACCGTTGGCGAAGTCGCCAAACTGTGCTTCCCACAGAACCAGCGAATGCGGTTCGGCAAGCGTGATGCCATATTCAAACCCGAGAACACCGGCTTCGGACAGCGGCGAGTTGAGAACTTCAAGCTCGGCCTGGCCCGTACGGATATTGTTCAGCGGGGTGTATTTGACTTCGGTGGTCTGATCTACCAGCTTGGAATGACGCTGCGAGAAAGTACCACGCTGGCTGTCCTGACCGGACAGACGAACGGGGGTGCCTTCACACATCAGGGTTCCGAATGCCAGTGCTTCTGCCGTGGCCCAGTCGATCCCTTCACCGGTCTCGAACATTTTGGCCTTGGCTTTAAGCTGACGCAGGATTTTGCGGTTGATGTCAAAATCGCTCGGCGCGGTCGAAATTGCCCGACCCACTTCCTGCAGCAGATTCTGGTCAACACCGGTTTCACCGATCCAGTCCGCATCTTCGCCGTGGCTTGATGCCAGACCCGACCATTTGCCTTCAAGCCAGTCGGCCTTGTTCGGACGATAGCTTTCGGACGCCTTGAATTCCTCATCCAGATGGTTGTGGAATTTTTCAATGCGTTCCTTCACCTGGTCTTCGGTGAAAACACCTTCCTTGACCAGCTGCTGGGCATAGATGTCCTTGGTGGTCGGGTGTTTGCCGATCACGTCATACATCTTGGGCTGGGTGAATGCCGGTTCGTCGCTTTCATTGTGGCCAAAGCGGCGATAGCAGAACATGTCGATAACGACGTCCTGCTTGAATTCCTGGCGGAATTCGGTGGCGATGCGCGCAGCATGGACAACAGCTTCGGGATCGTCGCCATTGACGTGGATGATCGGGGCCTGAACGACCTTGGCGATATCCGAGCAATAGGGCGAAGAACGCGAATCAGACGGCTTGGTTGTAAAGCCGATCTGGTTGTTGACCACAAAGTGAATGGTACCACCGGTGCGGTAACCCTTCAGGTGCGACAGATCGAAGGTTTCGGCAACCAGGCCCTGACCGGCAAAAGCCGCGTCACCATGGAGCAGAATGCCCATGACCTGTTCGCGAACCGTGTCCTTGCGCTGTGCCTGTTTGGCGCGAACCTTACCCAGAACAACGGTATCAACCGCTTCAAGGTGCGAGGGGTTCGCCGTCAGCGACAGGTGAACGACGTTGCCGTCAAATTCACGGTCAGCCGAAGTACCAAGGTGATATTTCACGTCGCCCGAGCCCATGACATCGTCAGGCTTGGACGGGTTGCCCATGAATTCCGAGAAGATCGCCTGGAACGGTTTGGACATCACATTGGCCAGAACGTTCAGACGGCCACGGTGCGGCATACCGAAGACCACTTCGCGAATGCCAAGCTGGCTGCCGCGTTTGAGGATCTGTTCAAGGGCCGGAATAAGGGCTTCACCACCATCGATACCAAAACGTTTGGTGCCGACATATTTGGTGTGAAGGTAGTTTTCAAAACCTTCGGCTTCGATCAGGCGATCCAGGATGGCTTCTTTGCCACGCTTGGTAAATTCGGTCTGATTGCCGATGGTTTCGATCCGCTGCTGGATCCATGCCTTCTGGTCGGGTTCCTGAATGTGCATGAATTCGATACCGATCGAACCGCAATAGGTTTTGCGGGCCATCGATACGATCTGGCGGATGGTCGCCGTTTCAAGGCCAAGAACATTGGCGATGAAAATGGGGCGGTCCATGTCGGCTTCGGTGAAGCCATAGGTTTTCGGATGCAGTTCCGGATGCGGATCACGCGGGGCAAGACCCAGCGGATCAAGATTGGCTTCCAGATGACCACGCACGCGATACGAGCGGATCAGCATCAGGGCGCGAATTGAATCGTTTGCAGCCGCCCGGATGGCATCGGAATTAACGGTTGTTGCCTGGGCTGCGGGTGCCTGTGCAGCCGCGACCGGGGCGTAACCGCCATTGACCGGACGTTCGCTGTATCCCTGGGATACGTCGTAACCTTCCATGCCGCCCACAACCTTGGTTTCCCGTGGCTGCCAGGTCGGACCGCGCATTTCGGCGAGGAGGTCTGATGCGTCGTCCTGCAACCCTGCAAAAAAGTCAGCCCAGCTCTGGTCTACCGACTGGGGGCTTTCCAGATACCGGGCGTAGATTTCGGCGATATAGGTTGCATTCGACTCGGTTAGAATCGTGTCAATATCTTGAGGTTTCATTTGTGGTCGTGGAAGGCGATGACCCCACCGGGGCTACGCCTTCCTTTGCCTTTCCTCTGATTACCCTGATTACCCTTTCAAAGCCTTGAGCATGGTCGAGCCAAGGCTTGCCGGGGAATCGGCAACAAGAACACCAGCGCTGCGCATTGCTTCCATCTTCGCTTCAGCAGTGCCCTTGCCACCGGAAATGATCGCACCGGCATGGCCCATGCGTTTACCCGGAGGAGCAGATACACCGGCGATGAAGCCAGCTACCGGTTTCTTTACTTTGGAAGCCTGGAGGAATTCGCAAGCCTCTTCTTCGGCAGAACCGCCAATTTCACCAATCATGATGATGCCTTCGGTTTCCGGATCCTTCAGGAACAGGTCGAGGCAATCGATGAAGTTGGTGCCGTTGACCGGGTCGCCACCGATACCGATACAGGTGGACTGGCCAAGGCCGGCAGCAGTGGTCTGTGCAACGGCTTCGTAGGTCAGCGTACCGGAACGTGAAACGATACCGATTTTGCCGCGACGGTGAATGTGACCGGGCATGATGCCGATTTTGCATTCATCGGGGGTAATGATACCCGGGCAGTTCGGGCCGATCAGGCGGGTGTTGGAACCCGACAGGGCGCGCTTGACGCGAACCATGTCAGCAACCGGAATGCCTTCGGTGATGCAAACAGCCAGTTCAATACCGGCATCGATTGCTTCGAGAATGGCATCAGCTGCGAAGGGCGGCGGAACATAGATGACCGATGCGTTGGCTTCGGTAACATGCTTTGCTTCGGCAACGGTGTTGAAAACCGGCAGGTCAAGGTGCTTGGTGCCGCCTTTACCCGGGGTTACGCCACCAACCATTTTGGTGCCATAGGCAATTGCCTGTTCGCTGTGGAAGGTGCCCTGCGAACCGGTGAAACCCTGGCAGATAACTTTGGTGTTTTTATCGACGAGAACAGCCATGGTTACGCGGCCTCCTTCACAGCTTTGACCACCTTTTCGGCGGCGTCGGCAAGATTGTCGGCCGACACGATCGGCAGGCCGGATTCTTCAAGGATCTTCTTACCGAGATCAACGTTCGTGCCTTCAAGGCGAACGACCAGCGGAACATTCAGGCTGACTTCGCGTGCCGCAGCAACCACACCGTCAGCAATGACGTCGCAGCGCATGATGCCACCGAAGATGTTGACCAGAATGCCTTCGACGTTCGGATCAGACAGGATCAGCTTGAATGCGGTGGTTACGCGTTCCTTGGTGGCGCCGCCACCAACGTCCAGGAAGTTGGCCGGTTCGCCACCATAAAGCTTGATGATGTCCATGGTTGCCATGGCAAGACCAGCACCGTTAACCATGCAGCCGATGGTGCCATCGAGCTTGACATAGTTGAGGCTGTGCTTGGCAGCTTCAAGTTCGGCCGGGTTTTCTTCGTCTTCGTCGCGCAGTGCCTCGATGTCCTGATGACGGAACAGGGCGTTGTCGTCGAAGTTCATTTTGCAGTCGAGCGCGATGATGTCGCCGTCGCCGGTAACGACCAGCGGGTTGATTTCAACCATCGATGCATCGGTTTCGAGGAAGCATTCATACATGGCGGTCATGAATTTGACAGCCTTGGAAACCTGCTTGCCTTCGAGGCCCAGGGCGAAAGCCAGCTTGCGACCGTGGAAGCCCGAGAAACCAGCAGCCGGATCGATGTCAACGGTGACGATCTTTTCCGGGGTTTCAGCAGCGACTTCTTCGATGTCCATGCCGCCTTCGGTCGAGGCCATGAAGATGATGCGCGAGCAGCCGCGATCAACAAGAACCGAGAGATACAGTTCGCGAGCAATGTCGCAACCTTCTTCGATATAGACGCGCTTTACTTCCTTGCCATCCGGCCCGGTCTGGTGGGTAACCAGGGTTGCGCCCAGCATCTGGCCAGCGTTGGTGCCGACTTCTTCGACACTTTTAACGACGCGAACGCCGCCTTTGTCACCGGCAGTTGCTTCTTTGAAGGTGCCTTTGCCGCGGCCACCAGCATGGATCTGGGACTTGACGACATAGACGGGGCCAGCAAGGGACTGGGCCGCTTCGGTGGCTTCCTGTGCAGTATAGGCAACCTTGCCGTTCGGCACGGTCACACCGTATTTGCGAAGAATTTCTTTCGCCTGGTACTCATGAATGTTCATGTTCGGTCGCTTTCTTGCCTTCCGTACGATTTCCTGTGGGTCAGAAATCGTGGTTTCAATGTCCTGCTCATCTTAGGACGTTGTTGCGATCCGCGCGGCCATTACCTTGAAAAATTCCAATCAGGGCAATGACAGAAAAACGGGCCAGTTGGAAAACCGGCCCGTTCCGCGTTTCTTACAGCATGCCCTTGGCGGCGTCGACAAGGCCGCGAACGGCCGCCACGGACTTGTTGAAGTTCTCTTGTTCTTCGGCATCGAGATTGATCTCGACAACGCGCTCGACGCCACCAGCGCCAAGAACGACCGGAACACCGACATAGATGCCGTCAACGCCGTACTCGCCGCTCAGGTAAGCAGCAACCGGCATAACGCGCTTCTGGTCTTTCAAATAGCTTTCAGCCATTGCGATGGCCGATGCTGCCGGGGCATAGAATGCCGAACCGGTTTTCAGCAGGCCAACGATTTCGGCACCGCCATCACGGGTACGCTGAACGATCTGGTCGATCTTTTCCTGCGTGGTCCAGCCCATTTTGATCAGGTCGGGAACCGGGACGCCAGCAACGGTCGAATAACGGATCGACGGCACCATGGTGTCGCCGTGGCCGCCCAGAACAAAGGCGGTAACGTCTTTGACCGATACTTTGAATTCTTCGGCGAGGAAGTAACGGAAACGGGCAGAGTCCAGAACGCCGGCCATGCCGACAACTTTCTTCGGATCAAAGCCGGTTGCCTGCTGCATCACCCAGACCATCGCATCAAGCGGGTTGGTGATAACAATGACAAACGCGTCCGGGGCATGCTGCTTGATGCCCTGACCAACCTGGGTCATGACCTTGGTGTTGATGCCGATCAGGTCATCACGGCTCATGCCCGGTTTACGGGCAACACCGGCGGTGACGATGACAACGTCTGCACCGGCGATATCAGCATAGTCGCTGGTACCCTTGAGGTCGGCATCGAACATGTCGACGGGTGAGGATTCAGCAATATCAAGCGATTTGCCCTGCGGCATGCCATCAACGATGTCGAAAAGGACGACGTCGCCAAGCTCTTTCAGGCCAGCGAGGTGGGCCAGAGTACCACCGATATTGCCAGCGCCGACGAGCGCGATCTTGTTGCGGGCCATTCCGTTACCTTCTTCCCTATTGCGCTTCCGGAGTGTTGAAAACTTAACTGGGGAGCGCGATTGAAAATGTAAACCTGCGAACGCGAAACAATCGTTCGCAAACATCGTGTGTGGTAAACCGATTCGTCCCGATTTACAAGGGGAAACGCCGTTGTTTTGACGCGGAAAACCGCCAGTTCAGCGAATGTTGCGACTATTGTCTAAACGCTTAAAAAGCGATCATGTTGCGTGTGCGAAACAAGCGGAAGGCGTGATAAACACTGGCGCTCTATGTTGCACGGCACTGCCTAACAGTTTAGCAGCGGCGCAAAATTATGGCAGTTCACCTTTTAAAACTTCCAAGGTTTGCGCGAATTGGGGATCAGCCATGCGATCAGCGGGACGTTAAATCAATCAATCTGATTAAACATTCTGCTGTTTTTTCATCTCCAAAGCAGCCTTTGCGCAAGATTCTGTATCTGGCAAATCGTTCTGGGGTTGAATTGCGCGCCAGCGAAGGCACCCATCGGTCTTGGAGTCGTAACACCAATGCCGATTCTGCCCGTGAATGACCGCCAAGCCGATGAAAACATATGATGTTACCGGTATCATTTGTCCTGGCTAAGCATATCAAAAACGAAAACCGCCCGTGACGCGGTTATGCGCGTGCAACGGGCGGTTCATCAATGTCGGTCGATGACGGGGATGGCCGGGAATGCGTTATGCATTATGCATTTCGTCCCTTGCCGGTCACCCTTCGCGATCAGGTCAGATGGGGCTGATCAAGATATTCCTGGCTGCGCATTTCTGTCAGGCGCGAAACAGTACGCTGAAACTCAAACGAGAAGTCACCATCGGTGTAAAGGTCTTCGGGTTTGGTTTCCATGGCGCAGATCAGATTGGTTTTATGTTCATACATCGCATCGATCAGCGTGTTGAAACGCTTGGCCCAGTCGCGCCGGGAGGCAGGCATTTGCGGGATTAAATCGATGACGATGGTGTGAAAATGGGTTGCAAGGGCAATATAGTCCCCCGGGCCGAGCGGGCGGGTGCACAGTTCCTCGAACGTGAATCGCGCCACACCGGCACCGGTTTCACGAATGGCAATATCGCGGCCCTTCACGCGCAGGCTGCCGGCATCGACGCGCGCACCTTCGGTGACTTTGGCAAACAGTTCATCAATGCGCGCCGGGGTTTTATCATCGGCGGGATAAACAAACACGTCGGCGGCTGTCAGGTTGCGCATGCGATAATCGGTGCGGCTGGCAAGTTCAAGCACATCAAGCTTTTCTTTGAGCATCTCAATGAAAGGCAGGAAGTTCTGGCGTTGCAGGCCATCCTTGTAAAGGTCGTCAGGCACACGGTTTGATGTGGTTACAACCACAACACCCCGGTCAAAAAGCTGTTCAAACAGGCGGCCAACGATCATGGCATCGGTGATATCGGTGATCTGCATTTCATCAAAACACAGAAGCCAGGCCTGTTTGGCCAGGTCCTTTGCGATGGGCGGGATCGGGTCTGATTCACTATCGCTGCGGCTTTGGCGGAATTTATGCAGCCTGTCATGCACATCCTGCATGAAATCGTGGAAATGGACCCGGCGTTTATGTTCAACCGGGGCGGTTTCATAAAACAGGTCCATCAGCATCGATTTGCCACGGCCGACTTCGCCGTAAATATAAAGGCCCTGTGGCGGTTCCGGGTCGTTCCGGCGTTTGGTCAGGCCGAAACGTTCATACCAGGTGCCCTTGCCATTATTGGGCCGATAATCGCGCAAGGCGTTAAACAGGCTTTGCAGCTTTTCAGCGCACAGTTCCTGCATGCCATCGTGGGTCAATTCACCATCGGCGATTTTTTTACGGTATCGGGAAAGCGGGCCGTCAGACATTCGGTAACTTTCAGGCAGTGGGACACGCAGTATGCCTGCGTAAGGGGCAGGCACAAATATGGCCCGGCAAAAAACGGCTGCCTATCAACCGGGAATTTGCCGGGCATATTTAGAACAAGAAGACATAAAACATCGTCTTCGT
Source organism: Thalassospira marina (assembly GCF_002844375.1). Classification (NCBI taxonomy): domain Bacteria; kingdom Pseudomonadati; phylum Pseudomonadota; class Alphaproteobacteria; order Rhodospirillales; family Thalassospiraceae; genus Thalassospira; species Thalassospira marina. The sequence goes on from NZ_CP024199.1 coordinate 385,716, forward strand.
GCAATGCAATATGCGGGATGCTGTTCTGCTTTGCACCAGGCAGGTGGTCATGGCCGGGCCGGTGCGCAAGAAGGCCGTCAGATCAGGCGCATTTTCTTAAACAGCCAGACCTCAAGCCCGACCAGCAGGGCCAGGATGATGGAAACGCCCCAGAAACCCCAGGTGTTATCCGCTGCGGGAATACCACCAACATTCACGCCTAGCAGGCCGGTAACAAAACTGATGGGCAGGAACAGCCCGGCAATTACGGTCAGCCAGTACATGGTGCGGTTCATGCGTTCGGTTTCAACGGCCATCAGGCTGTCATTGGCGATCTGGATGCGTTCGCGCAGGCTGTCGAGTTCTTCGACAAGGCGGGTGACACGGTCCGTCAGGGTGCGTGCGCGGCGTTTGTGAATTTTGTCTTCCCAGGTTGGCTTCTGGTCAAAAAACTTTGCCAGGGCATCGCGCTGCGGGGCGATATGGCGGCGCAGGCGCGACAGGCGATGGCGCATATCCGCCGTTTTCAGGCGTAAGGGCAGGGTTTTGGTTTCGGGGACTTCCTCGATCTCGTCTTCAAGATCATCAAGGTTTTCCTCGATGGTGCGAATTTCGGCATCAATGCGGAAAATCAGGCGTTCTGCCAGGGTCAGAACAAAATCATCGCTGCTGGTGGGGGCTGTGCCCTCGGCAATGCTGGCCCGGATATCCTCAAAGGCGCGCATATGCTGGTTACGCAGGGTAATGACCAGTTTGTCGCTGCACCAGATACGCACCGAAATCATATCGGCAGGGTCAGATTCCTTGTTCAGATTAACCCCGCGCAAATTCATCGAATAGCCATGATCATAAAACAGAACCGTTGGCCGTGTGCCCCGGGTGGCGAGTGTTTCAACAATACTGGCTTCCAGGCCGGCCTTTTCGGTCAGCAGGGCTGCGACACCGGGTTCCATCCAGTCCAGATGGACCCAAAGATATTCACCTTCACCCGCGGAAGGAAACGACGTGGCAAATTCATCGCCTGAAAGGGCTGTGCCCTTGCCGGTCCGGTCAATTCGAAAGGCATTGATCAGTGCTTTTGGTGTCATTGGCTGCGATCCGTGGCGCTGTGGTGTGGGTTCATATCAGTTCGGTTCATGATCAGGTTTGGGGCTTTACCCTAAACAACAAATGTTTAAAGGCCGTTATGTGGCAATATGGCGTTTTTGCAATCGATTGGGGCCTTCAGGATGAAACCGGGGGCCGGTGTGGTGCTTCTCACATGATACGGGAACGATAAGGTTACCGGATCGTTTGATCTGGCATTATAAATCGGGCAGAAAATACATACGCCTTGGGGGCGATAGAAATTTCACGATGGTTCGGGAAAAGATGAACAAGTTTCGCCATGTCTTGATGCTGGTTCTGTTTGGGCTGTTTGTGGCACTGGGGACCGCGACTATTGCGGGCACTGCCCAGGCGCAAAGCAATGTCGATGGTGTTGCGGATGCCAATATTCTGGAAAATTCGCAAAAGACACTGGCCCGCTGGAGCAAGACCTTTGACAAGGTTGAAAAGCAGCTTTCGGGCGGGGCGGTGAATGGGCGCGAACTGGCCGACAGCCGGTCGGAGCTTGAACGTGCGATTGATGGCACACGCGACCTTGAGGCGCTGGCACAAAGCAAGCTGGAACGCCTGAATGCCGCCCTTGGCAAACTTGGCCCCAAGCCCGAGGGCGATGCCGCCGAAGTCCCCGCAGTCACGGTGGAACGTGATCGCCTGAACAAGGAAATTTCACGCGTTAGCGGCATTCAGAAACAGGGTGAACTTGCGGCATTCCGCGCGGGCGAGTTGCTTGACCAGGTTGGTCGCATGTCGCGCGAACGCTTTACCCGCCGCATTTTCAGCCGCGCGGATGTGCCGTGGGAACCATCGGTCTGGCAAAAAAGCTGGGCAGAGGCCATGCGCCTGCCTGAAGTCGTACGCAGCCGTTATTCCGATATCAATCTGGCCGATCATATCGGCGACCGTCTGGAAGACGTGGCACCCGAACTGGTGTTTTTGCTGTTTGCCATTGCCTCGGCGCTTATTGGCGGCGAGGTGGTTGTATTCCGGTTTTTGCCGGCCCGCTGGCGCAATGCCAAGGGCGATGACCGCATGGCCCTGATTTCCGGTACGCGCTTTTCGTTAACCGCGATTGTGCCGGGTTTATTGCTGTTTGTGATTTACCGTATCCTGGCATCGCAGGATGACCTGATGGTGGGAAGTGGCGGCGAGCTGATTAACCAGTGCTTTTTTGCCGCCCTGTTCATGATGTTTCTGGGCGCGTCCATTCGCAGTGTGTTTTCGCCCTTTGCCCCGCAAATGCGATCGGCAGGAACAACGGTGGCAGGGGCCAGGGTGGTTGGTTTTTCCGCCCTGTTTGCGGCGGTTGTTTTTGCATCCGACATCGTGCTGTTGCAGGGGGCCACGACAATCGGCGCCTCGCTTGACCTGGCGCTGGTGCAAAGCCTTAGCAACATTACCCTGATTTGCGCGGTGATGTTTATTGCCGCCCTTGGCACCTGGTGGGAACATGATGCGGTAGACGAACAGCAAAGCTGGTGGCGTAAAATTGAACGGCGCTGCCGGCGCGTGGTGCTGTTTGTCTCGGTTCTTTTGCCGATCCTGTCTTTTATCGGCTATGTAGCACTGGCGCGTTTTGTGCTGGAAAACATGATGCTGGCACTGGCTTTTGCCACCAGCTACTGGATCCTGCGCGAATTTTTACGTGCGCTTGTGCATACCTATCTGGTCAAACCCGAAGACAGCACTGATGAAAACACCACCGATGCCGTGCATGGGACGCTGTATTTCTGGCTGCGGGTGACCATTGACGCGATGATGATGATCGTTGCCTTCCCGACCGCGATCATGGTGTTTACCGACATTGCCTGGGCTGATTTGATCAGTGCGGTCGAGGCAGCCTTTATCGGTATCCAGATTGGCAGCATCAATATTTCACTGCGCGCCATTTTAATTGGCGTTTTCCTGTTCCTGCTGCTGCTGAGCCTGATGCGGTTTTTCCAGCGGATGCTCAATACCCGCGTCCTGCCCAATACCAAGCTGGATCAGGGCTTGCAGCATTCGGTTTCCGCCATTTTCGGTTATGTCGGCATTGGCCTTGCCGTGCTGATTGCGGTTTCGGCCGCCGGGGTGGACCTGTCAAACCTTGCTATTATCGCTGGTGCGATTTCGGTGGGTATCGGTTTCGGGATGCAAAGTATCGTCAATAACTTTGTATCCGGTCTGATCCTGCTGATCGAACGGCCCATCAAGGTCGGTGACTGGATTGTGGTCGGGGCTGACCAGGGGTTTGTGAAGGATATTCGTGTTCGCGCAACCGAGATCGAAACCTTTGACCGTTCATCGGTGGTGATCCCCAATTCCGAACTGATTTCAAACCGGGTGCTGAACTGGACGCTTAAGGAACGTTCGGGCCGTGGCATTGTGCCGATTGGGGTTTCCTATGGGTCGGATGCCAATCAGGTGCGTGAAATTCTGTTGGAAATGGCCGACAAGCGCCGCGAAATCCTCAGCTATCCGGCACCGCAGGTGGTGTTTATCGGTTTTGGCGAAAGTTCGCTGGATTTTGAATTGCGCTATTTCCTGCGCGATATCGGCGATGTGCTGGCGGTGGCAAGTTCGATCCGTTTCGAGGTGCTGGACCGTTTCCGCGCCGAAGGTATCGAAATTCCGTTCCCGCAACGTGACGTCAATTTGCGTGACATTGACCGCCTTGAAGATGCCATCCGCAGTCTTGCCCGCCAGAATGGTGGTGGAAAAGACAGCGGACAGGGCACGCGTAATGAAAAGTCGGCCGACCCGCAGGGCGAAGCAAAAGAAACTGCGGATAACCCGGCCCAACAGGCGGATGGGGGCGCGGGTGCCCGGCCGGATGCCGCAGATACCACGATCCCGTCGGATTCATCCACATCCGAAATCCCCGGCAGTGCTACACCGGCCACCCGCGAACTGCCGGACGGCGAACGATAATTTAGATCTGCGCTGTTAAAGTCAGCCAAAGAAAGATCCTGCATCGTGGCGCGGAATACGCAATCACGGTGCAGGATTTTTTTTGGGAGTCGTTGCAACAGAATTGCTACCTAAAGATGAAATTTGCGTCACGGATTTCTTTTGGGATCGTCTATCTATCGGAAATACACGTATAAAAAGATAATTGTTCAAAATTAAAACTTTTTAGCTGTAATCCATCGATATTCCTGAATTACATTTATTGAAGTCATGTTTATCAACCATAGGTGGGGTTCTTGGTTATGGTTTATGTGCGCAAAAGTGTGTGGGCAAATGGTGGCGGTTTTTCCGACCCGATCCTGTTCTGGTATGCCAAAGGGGTTGAGGCATTACAGAAAAAACCGATGTCAGATAAAACAGGATGGCGCTTCATGGCTGCCGTCCATGGGATCGACAAGGCGCTATGGCAGCAATACGGGTATTACACGCCCGGTGAAGCCATGCCGCCGCAAAGCGAACAGGATCTGTTCTGGAATCAGTGCCAGCATCAAACCTGGTATTTCATTCCCTGGCACCGGGGCTATGTCTGGTCGATCGAAGGACTGGTTCGCGAAGAAATCATCAAGCAGGGCGGCCCGGCTGATTGGGCGATGCCTTACTGGAACTATAGCGATAGCCAAAATCCGCAGGCGCGAATGTTGCCACCGGCCTTTGCCAGTAAAACACTGCCTGATAACAGCCCGAACCCGCTTTATGTCGCGCAGCGATATGGCCTGGGCACGGTGCCCATTGTGCTGCCAGCCAAGGACGTAACGCTGGAGGCGCTGTTACAGCCGCGCTTTACTGGCACAGGTGCGGGGGCGCTTAGTGGTTTTGGTGGTCTTAAAACCGGTTTTTCCCACAGCGGCCAGGTTAGCGGGCGGCTTGAAAATCATCCGCACAATATTGTCCATGTCGATGTCGGCGGCGAAGCACCCAATGGTGATCCGGGCTTGATGTCGGACCCCGATACGGCCGGGCTGGACCCGATCTTTTGGCTTCATCATGCCAATATTGACCGGCTATGGAGCGTCTGGACCCGTAACCCCAACCATCAGAACCCGACAGACCCGGCATGGTTGAACGGGCCAATGGACCGCAAATTTGTGGTGCCAACCGTGGATGGAACGAATTATTTTTACACGCCGGCAGACATGCTGGACAGCACGGCTGCGCCTTTGAACTATATTTATGACGAGGAACAAAGCTCGGCGGATACTGTGATGATGGTGGCGGCCAAAGCCGCACCGCAAGCAGGGGGAGAGGGCAAGGCGATGGCAGACGGGAAAAAGGCCGAACTGGTTGGTGCGAATGCCAGCACAATCAAGCTGGTCGGCGCCGGAGCGAAAACCAGCGTCAAGCTTGATCAGGCTCTTGGGAACCAGATGGCCCAGGGCTTCAAGGCAATGCGGGGTTTTGCCACCAGCACCACACCACCTGCAGATGGTGCGCCTAAGCCTGCCGATCAGGTATTGCTTAATCTGGAAAACATTCGCGCAGACAAGGATGCCGCAGTGGTGGATGTTTATGTCAATCTGCCCGCAGGGGAAAATCCCGAGGACCGGCTGGACCTTTTGGCTGGAACGATAGGCTTCTTTGGTGTGCGCAAGGCATCGCTTCCCGATCAGCCGCATGGCGGCATGGGCATCAGCGAGGTGTTTGACATAACGCGTATCGTCGAATGCCTTGAGGCGTCCGGCGCGCTTTCTACTGATAATCTGAATATTGATCTGATCCCGCGCAAAGCCGTGAGCGAAGATGCGGGCATCACGGTCGAACGGATCAGTATTTATCGGCAGGAGCAGTGATGTGACAGTCCGGGGCGGGCGCCTGCGCGCGGTTTATTCCCTGCTGGCGGACCCGCCCTGGCCGACACTGATTATCGTCACATTATGCGGCTGGGGGGCAATGTTGCTGTTTGGCCGGGAACTGGCGCTGTCATCATTATGTGTGGCAGCGACCGGGGCATGGTATGACCAGGGCTTGCGGTCCCTTCGGGCCATGCTGGCATTTGTTTCGCCACTGCATGTTGCCCTGTCATGGTTGCTAATGCTGACGGCGATGATGACGCCTATTCTGGCCGGGCCATTGCACCATGTATGGGTGCGCAGCCTGGCCCGGCGGCGCTGGCGGGCGCTGGCCGTTTTTACTGCGGCCTATCTTGCCGTATGGATGGTCATGGCGCCGGTTCTGGTGCTTGGCGTGGCGGCGTTACGCATGTTCGCCGATGCCATTTTCCTGCCGGTAAGTGTGCTTGCAGTGGTGATTGCGCTGGTCTGGCAGGCGACACCTACCAAACAATATTGTCTTAATCACTGTCACTGGCTGCCGCGGATCGGCGTTTTTGGCTGGTCGGCGGATGCTGATTGTGCCCGTTTTGGCTTTGTTAATGGCCTGTGGTGTGTCGGAACGTGCTGGGCATTGATGCTGGTGCCCATTACAGCCACCGAAATGCATGTTCATCTTGCCCTGATGGCAGGTGTCGCCGTGATTATGGTGGCCGAACGGTTGCAGCCCGCGCGGCCTGTGCGCTGGTATTTTCCGTTTTCACGGGCATCCGGGCGGCTGGTCTGGCGGGTTCTGGGCTGGGGCAGACAGGCCGGAAGGTGAATTATGATGGCCGAATGGCCTAGCCTTCGGCGTGTGAATTTTCCATCCCGGCCAGATGGGCGGTAATTTTTTGGCCCATGGGCGCCATCAGGTGGCGTTCATCCGGGCCAAGCCAGCGCATTTCGGCAATTTCGCGTGAAGGTTCCAGTGTGCCGGAATATTCGGCGTAAAAGCAGGTCATCCGCACGATGGTCCCATCCGGCTGGTGGTGGCCATGGCCGGTAAAAACGCCAATTTCACAAATGGAACTGGCCTTTAGCTCGACACCCAGTTCTTCGCGGATTTCGCGTTTCAAAGCATTTAGCGCCGTTTCGCCCGCATCGATTTTGCCACCGGGCAGATAAAACCTGTCGCGCCCGTGGGTACGAACCGAAAGGGTGCGCCCGCCTTCCTGCAGGACCCAGTTGACCGTTTCAATGGTTTTGGACATGGCACAACGGCCCCGTTTTAAAGGTTTGCTCTGGCGAGGATTTATTACCGGGCCAGGGTGAAATAACCTGGCCCGGTATAGATTGAACACCGCTATCAGGGATGGCGGCAATAAGCCTTGCCTGATTTACAGGATCGCGACATCAAGGCCGATATCAACGGCAGGGGCGCTTTGGGTGATGCGCCCGACCGAAACATAATCCACGCCGGTTGCGGCAATATCGGCGATGGTATCAAGGCGCACACCGCCCGATGCCTCGGTCTTGCAGCGGCCATCGACAATGGCAACGGCTTCGCGCAGCATATCTGGCCCCATATTATCAAGCAGGATGATATCGGCACCGGCTTCTACCGCCTCACGAACCTGGGCGATGGTGTCGCATTCCACTTCGATTTTGGGCAGGTTGGCGGCCTTTGCCATTTCCACGCATTTTGTGATCGACCCGACAACACCGATATGGTTGTCCTTGATCATCACGCCATCATACAGGCCCATGCGGTGGTTTTGTGCGCCGCCCATGCGGGTGGCGTATTTTTCCATTTTGCGCCAGCCCGGCAGGGTCTTGCGGGTATCAAGCAGCTTGGCCGATGTTTTGCCCATTGCCTGCACATAGGCGCAGGTGGTGGTGGCAATACCCGAAAGATGCTGAAGGGTGTTAAGGGCGGTGCGCTCAGCGGTCAGAATGCCGCGCGCCGGACCTTCGATCACGGCAAGGATCGATTTGGGGTTCAGCGTATCGCCATCATTGCATTTTTTGTCGATTTTGGCGTCGGGCACCATTTTGCGAAAACATTCCAGCGCAATATCAAGCCCGGCAACCACAATGCTTTCGCGGGTTTCAAGGGCAACGCGCAGGCGGGCCTCCTCGGGAACTACATTGTCCGATGTGATATCGCCGGTGCCGATATCTTCGGCAAAGGCACGGTCGATAAATTCGGAAATCTCGCTTTGGGTCAATTCGGTCATGGGATGGGTGCGCCGTATTTGGGATCAGACAGGGGGCAATGCCGTGCGGCATGACGGGTTTTATTTCTGCCCTGAAAACAGTGTCATTTTAAGGCGGGAAATTTCAGGGCAGTGAAAAAACAGGCCCTGCACGGAATGCAGGGCCTTTAACTTCGCGATCAATCAGGCTGCCGGTTCGGCGGCGGCCTCTTTTTTCAGCGGAATGTTTTTTGACATTTCCAGCATCCGTTCCAGCGGTTTAACGGCCTGAACGCGCAAATCTTCGGGCATGACGATTTGCGGGCCGTTATTGACCAGGCACAGATACAGCTTTTCCAGCGTGTTCAGTTCCATGAACGGGCAGTTATTGCACGCACAGCTACCGTCTGCCCCGGGAACCGGGATAAAGGTTTTGTGCGGGGCTGCCTTTTCCATCTGGTGGATGATGTGGGGTTCGGTTGCGATCAGGTATTTCTGGTCGGGACCGTCAATCACATATTCCAGAATGGCGCGGGTGGAACCGATCTGGTCAGCATGGCGCAGGATGCCGTCATGGCATTCCGGGTGGGCGGCAATTTTGGCATCGGGATGCTGGGTTTTCAGGCGGATCAGTTCGCGTTCCGAAAACTGTTCATGCACAATGCACGACCCCTGCCACAAAACCATGTCACGGCCGGTTTTCTTGGCAAGATAGCTGCCCAGATGGCGGTCCGGGGCCCAAAGAATAGGCTGGTCCAGCGGGATCTGGTCGATGATTTCAGCCGCATTTGACGAGGTGACGATAATATCGGACGCGGCCTTTACCTCGGCCGAGCAGTTGATATAGGTGATCGACACATGGTCAGGATGCTGTTTGCGGAATTTGCGAAAGGCTTCGGGCTGGCAGGAATCTTCGAGCGAGCAACCCGCCTTTGAATCGGGCAGCAGAACGGTTTTTTCCGGGCTGAGGATCTTGGCGACTTCGGCCATGAAACGGACACCGCAAAAAACAATAACATCGGCATCGGTTGCCGCGGCCTTGCGTGACAGATCCAGGGAATCGCCGACGAAATCGGCCAAATCCTGAATTTCGCCATCCTGGTAATAATGGGCCAGAATAACGGCATTCTTTTCTTTCTTGAGGCGCTTGATTTCGGCTTCAAGATCAAGGGTCGGATCGATCTGGGTTACAGACATTGCACCGGCATTTGCCTCGGCAATGGTGGTAATCTGGTTCATGGCGTTGTCTCATCTCGCCTGTTTGCAACCCGGAGGTAATTATCGGGACCGGATGTTGCAAGTTGATGACTGTTTGAGAAACTGAATATCGTCATTGACGCGTGATGGCAAGGGAATGGGCGGCAAAGCACGGGATAGCACGTATACAGTTTGGGAATATTCCAAACTAAAAGCGATAAGTTTGATCGGGAAATGGGGCGCGATTTCCCGCTGCTACATGCTGTAAAAACAACCGGAATTTAAGGCGTGCCTGCCTGAAACCCCGGTTGATGATGATGACAGGCCCAAGGGCCGGTATCAGATTTAAACCGTAAAGCCGTACAAATCCCATTCCGCACGGCTGACTTCCTGGACCATCTGTTCATATTCGGCGCGTTTGATGGCGCCAAAGGCCGTATGCAGGCAATCACCCAGGGCTTTGCGGGTGAAGCCCGATTGTTCAAAGCGGTCAATGGCTTCAAGCCAGCTTCTGGGCAGGTCGGACGGGGCCTTTTGGACGTCCATTTCAACCTGGCTGGGCGCGCCGGGATCGGTTTTGTTTTCAATACCATCCAGTGCTGCTGCAAGTGTTAGGGTCGCGACCATATAGGGGTTGGCATCCACCCCGGCGACGCGATGTTCAAAATGCCGGGTTTTGCCAGGTTGGCCGGGTACACGAATGGCGACATTGCGGTTTTCAACACCCCAGTCATCCGATGCCGGTGAATAAACCGTGGACGCAAAACGCCGCCAGCTATTCAGGAATGGAGCCAGAACCAGCATGGTATCGCCCACCGTCTGGCGCAGGCCACCAATGGCGTTAAGCATCAGGGGGCTAAGACTGCCATCAGGTTGGTCGGCAAACAGGTTGGCACCGGTTTCATCAGCCATGGATAAATGCAGATGCATGCCAGACCCCGGCTCGCTGCCAAAGGGTTTTGGCATGAAGCACGCTTCCATGCCAAAGCGCCGGGCGCAGGTGCGGATCAGGCGTTTGGCGATAATGACATCGTCTGCCGCATGCAGCAGGTCGCGATAGCGGATGGTCAGTTCATACTGGCCGGGGCCATATTCGGAAATCAGGGTTTCCAGCATGATGCCAAGGTGCGCCGCCCCTTCATAGATGGCATCAAAAAGCGGTGACATTTCATCAAGTTCGTCAACCGACATGGTATTGCGCTGGTGGCTTTGGCGTTTGGTCAGGGCATAGGATGCCGGGTGAAAGCGCCCATCCGCCGTCGGGGTGGGGTTAACCAGATAAAATTCCAGTTCAAACGCCCCCATCGGGTTTAAGCCCATCGCCTTGGCCCGGTTGATCTGGCGCAGCAGGCCCGGGCGCGGTTCACCATCTACTGGCGTGCCATCGTCGTTAAACATCGTGATCAGCAACTGGCCCCGCCCGGTATGGGGCAGATAGCCCAGCGTACCGGCCACAGGCCAGCAGCGTTTATCACCGCCGCCTTCGGTCATGACCAGGCCGGATTCATCGACATCAATGCCGCGCACATCCTGCCCGAAAAGCGACAGGGGCAGGGCGCGGCCGGATTTATAAATGCCTTCAAGTTCGTGGCGACGAACGGTTTTGCCCCGGCCAATGCCGTGGCAGTCGGTCAGAAACACGTCGATTGCCTGCAAGTCGGGATATTTTTCAAGAAAAGCCTTTGCTTCGGCAAGGTCGGCACCGGTCGGGGCAATTTGCGTGTTTCCTGTCATGGTCTTTATCCCTGATAGCGCCGGAAGAAATAACGGTCCTGCGGCACACCTTCGGGCAGGGGTTCTGCAATGGTGCCGGGAACATCGATTTTCTGGTCAGAAGCGACAATCGCCCCCTTCATCAGGGCCGTGGGCAATGTTTGGCCAATGAAGGATGCAATTTTGGCGTTCAGGTCTTCATCGCCCGTGCCAACATCGGAATGCACCAGGGCAACGCGGCCTTTAAACTGTTCAACCGCCTTGGGCAGGGTTTCAAAAATATCGCCCAGAAACAGGTGGGCATCGTCCGGGATACATTTGGGGTGGGCATTGATCTGCCGGTCGAAAACATAGATTTCACGATCGGGCATGATTTCGCGCAAATGGTCGAAGGTGCGGCCATTGCCCAGGCCAATTTCAAGCACAATACCCTCAAGGTCGCTGATCATATCAGCCGATGCATTAAGGCAGTCGCGCTGGGCCTGAAGGCGGCGAATAACACTGTTAAGGCGGGACATTTATTTCTCCGTTCGGGGCGGGGGGACCGGTATGGCCGGGGAAGCCGGTGTTTCGGATATATCGGTTATGTCGTAAAACACCATGCCCGGCGGCGGTTTCTGCCGGTAATGATCCAGCCGGGATTGCCAGTTGCCTTCATGAAGTTCAAGGCGGTGGCCATCCGGGTCCAGAAAATAGACAGACGCCCCTTCGCTGCGATTTGTTTTCCATTCCCGGGCACCGGCATCCTGCAATTTCTGGCGCATGGCGGCAAAATCGGCCGCATCAACATCAAAGGCAAGATGGGTATAGCTGGTGTCGGGCGGTGATGACGCGGGATCAAGGCTCAGACACAGCCATATATCACCCAGCAAAAGATAGGCCCCGCCATCCCAGCGTGCCAGGGGCCGTGCCCCCAGAACGCCGGTATAAAAGGCGAAGCTTCCCGCAAGGTCGCGGGTTGCAAAGGTAATATGGTTAAGTCCCCTGATCACGCTTCGGGCAATCAGGCCAGCGGGTCGGTGGCGTTATAGGCCGGCACCAGATTGCGGAATTCTTCCAGCCAGCTTTGCAAAACCGGATATTTCGCACGCCATGCGCCGTCAAATCGCAGGTCAAGATAACCAAGGGCACAGGCAGTGGCAAAATGCCCGATCGACAGATCACCCGTTAGTGACGGCGGATTGGCCGCCAGTTCATCAAGGGCGCGGCGCACCTTTTCGGACTGATAGGTCAGCCAGTCCTGATGGCGCTTTTCTTCCGGGCGCATGCGGACTTCGTAAACCTGCAGGATCGAGGCATCGACAATGCCATCGGCCAGGGCCTGAAGGGTCAGCGCATCCCAGCGGGCGGCACCTTCGGTCGGATGCAGGCTTTTGCCATCGGCGATGGAATCCAGATATTCGCAAATCACGCGCGAATCAAAAAGCTTGCGGCCATCTTCAAGAATCAGGATCGGAATTTTACCCAGCGGGTTCTGCTGGCGCAGGGAATCTTCGGGATTATTGGTATCAGCCAGTTCAACTGTGATCTGGTCGTAAACACCAAGATATTTGGCGACCATTTTGACCTTGCGACCAAAAGGCGAGGGGGCGGAGCTGCGAAGAATCATCGGGTGGCCTTTCTGTGCCAATACAGGTTATGGGCGCAGTGTAAGGGCAAAATGCAGCCTGATGAAAACCAAATTTCGCAATAGGCCCGTGGCGGCCTAACTTGTTGGCGCGGACCGTTATTTTATCGGTGATGAAGATACGGTTTTACCGGCCCGCCGTTTGGCACACTCACCCCCTTGGGATGCATGAGAAGGGCCAGTTAAACCTGATAGCCATGATTGGCATCCGCATCTTCGGGGTCATTGCGTGACAGGGCGGCAAGGTGCAGTTCGCGCAGCATGCGCACGCTGGGGCGCAGGGCAAAAAAGATACTGCCGATCAAAAACAGCCAGGTGCCTGCTTCCATCAGTGACTGGTAAAAGAAAAAGATGCTGCCAACGATAAAGGCAATCGCGGCCAGCAGGTCAACGCCGGAATAGATCAGTTCGTAAGCGCTATAGACTTCGCGGTGGCGCTGGGTCTGGTCGAACCGGCGGGTACGGAACAGTTTCACGGGGGGATCTCCTGCAAAGGGGGGATGCTTTACAGGGATGCAACGCAAGCGGGGCGGAAATGTTTCGTCAAACTGTTGATTTTATGACGTTTGTTGCTGAAATGCCCGATTTCGCCCTATTTGGGGGGGCTTTACCGTGCGCGGGGATGCGCCCCGCGGTAAACCGCCATCAGGCGTTCGCTATCGACCGAGGTGTAACGCTGCGTTGTCGAAAGCGATACATGCCCCAGCAGGTCCTGGATTGTGCGTAAATCGCCGCCGCCAGCCAGAAGATGGGTGGCAAAGCTGTGGCGCATCGCGTGCGGGGTGGCTGTTTCGGGCAGGTTAAGCAATTCGCGAATACGGCGCATTTCCCGCTGGGCGACCTGGGCGATCAGGCGTTTGCCCCGTGCACCCAAAAATAGCGGGTCAGTACCCTGTTGCGGGTAGGGGCAGGCGCTCAGGTAATCGTCAATCGCCTCGATCACGACGGGTAAAACCGGGACAAGGCGCTGTTTGTTACCTTTGCCGGTAATAATCAGCGATGTGCCCTGCGGGCGCTGGTCGAAATCAAGGTTCAGGGCCTCGGCAATACGCAGGCCACAGCCATAAAGCAGGGTAAACAGGGCAAGGTTACGTTTTGCCAGCCATGGTTCATCCTGAAAGGCACCGGCATTGTCGATCACGGCCATCGCATCTTCGGGGGTTAGCGGTTTGGGAACCGATTGTGCCTGCCTTGGATTGCGGATGGTGGTGATGGCGGCATTTTGGCCCCGCCCGGTGCGATCCAGAAAGCGATAGAAATTTCGCAGGGTCGATAGGGCCCGCGCGGTGGATGATTTGGCCATATTCGCGGCATTGCGATGGGCAAGCCAGCTTCGGAAATCACGCGGGGTAAGGGATAACAGCGTTTCAAGTGTGGGCGCACCGCCGCGATGCTGGTCAACAAACGCGAAAAAGGCGTAAAGATCGACCAGATAGTTTTCGGTGGTGTGGTTGGAAGCACGCCGTTCGCTGCGCAGCCATTGCAGCCAGTCATTGACTGTCTGGCGGGTCATGGCTGGCAGGTTCAGGGCGGTCAGCGCGCTTGAAGGTTTGGTATTCAGGCCGGGTTGGTCAGCCATCGGCGAACACCAAATTCAATCACGGATGACAGGAACATGATCAGATCAGCCCCCTGGGCCGGGCTGAAATATCCCGGTTCGGCAACGCCAAAGGCCACAAGCCCGACCGGGTCGCCATAAAACGGTGCCAGACGCACCAGGGCTGCGGAATTGACGATATCGGCCTTGGGGCCAAAAATGGCTTCATCACCGGCATGTTCGGCCACCAGCCAGACATCATGATCTTCGCCCAGAACCTGGTCAACCGCGCCGTGGGTCAGGCGGCGTACACGACCGCCGCAACGCGGGATCGGGTTATCGGGATGTTCTTCAAAACAGATGGCGATGCAGTCCAGATCAAGAAGATCGGGGACAAGGTCCTGTAATGCTTCGACAAAGGTTTCAAACCCGCGCGCATTCAAAAGGGCCAGAACCGCACGGTGAATACGCTGCTGGGTTTCGAGGTTGGATTTGGAAATATTGATCAGTTCGCTGGTAGCACCGCGCAGCCGGTCGCTTTCGGCGCGCAGACGTTCAACCATGTATTGCTGCATATCGGCAATGCCCGAGCCATGATGGCGCACCGGCATTTCCAGACTGTCGAGAAGGTCGTGGCGGTGTTTGAAGAAGTCAGGATTTTCTGCAAGATATTCGGCGATGTCTTCGGCGCGCAAAGCAGTTTGTTCCATTGGTCCCGGCATTCTGTTGTCATATTAAAAAACCCGGCTGCCACAATGCGGGCAACCGGGTTAAATGCTGATTAAAGGGGGCGCAAAAAATGCCCGCCATTAAATCCTTAAAGGATCGACTGACCGGTTTTTTCCCAGTCGGCCAGGAATGCTTCCAGGCCCTTGTCGGTCAGCGGATGTTTGAACAGCTGACCCAGAACCTGCGGCGGGATGGTGACGACGTCGGCACCCAGACGGGCCGAATCGACAACATGCTGCGGGCCGCGTGCGGATGCGACCAGCACTTCGGTTTCCCAGTTCGGGTAGTTGTTGTAAACTTCGACGATGTCAGCAATCAGCTGCATGCCATCGCTGGAAATGTCGTCAAGGCGGCCAACAAACGGCGAAACATAGGTTGCACCGGCTTTGGCAGCCAGAATGGCCTGACCAACCGAGAAGCACAGCGTGACGTTGGTTTTAACGCCTTCGTCGGTGAAGGTACGGCAGGCTTTCAACCCATCGGGGGTCAGCGGCAGTTTGACGACGACATTGTCGGCAATCGCGGCCAGCTTGCGGCCTTCGGCGACCATGGTTTCGTAGTCGGTAGCTGCCACTTCGGCGCTAACCGGGCCGTCAACGACGTCGCAGATTTCCTTGATCAGGTCGATAAACGGGCGGCCAGCCTTGGCAACCAGCGACGGATTGGTGGTGACGCCATCTACCAGGCCAGATTTGGCAAGTTCACGGATTGCGTCGATGTCGGCGGTGTCGATGAAGAACTTCATTGTAATTCCTGCTGATGAAGACCGTTGTTCGATTACGCAGATTACTGCTATTGGCTGTGGGACCGTATCGTGCCGGGTAACCGGACCGCGAACGGTTCGGATCACGCCAGCCTATCGTGACGGGGTTTATAATATATGTGCGCCGCAAAGGCCATAACGGGAAATCTGTTTGAACGACGCACTGTTTCCGTGCTGCCTCCCCTGCCGCTGGCGGGGCCCTATGACTATGTCGTTCCCGAAGGCCTTGATATTCAACCCGGTGATTTTGTCGAAATTCCGCTGGGACGTCAAACCCAGCGTGGTGTTGTCTGGGGTGATGCCAGGGGTGATGTTGACCCTGCCAAACTGCGCGAAATTTATGGGGTGCTGCCCGCCGCCCCAATGCCCGCTGTAACGCGCCGCTTTATCGACTGGGTATCGGCCTACACCCTTAGCCCGCAGGGCGCCGTGCTGCGCATGGCCATGAGTGTCACCGACGCCCTTGAAGCCCCCAAGCCGGTTTTCCGGTTCGGGCTGGCACATGGCATGGCCGAGTCGCAAGGCAATATGCGCATGACACCGGCGCGCAAACGTATTTTGTCGCTGCTGGCGGATCATCCATCGCTGGAACAGGGCGATATCCTGCAGGAAACCGGCACCAGCGCCAGCGTATTAAAGGGGCTGGTTGATGCAGGCGTCATCCGGCGCGAACAGGTGGCCCCGCCATCGCCCTTTGCCCTGCCGGATTTATCCATTCCCCGCCCCGACCTGTCGCTTGATCAGGAAAAGGCAGCAGATTTTTTGTGTGAAAAGGTCGATGCAGGCGGGTTTTCAGCAATCCTGATTGATGGTGTAACCGGTTCGGGCAAGACCGAGGTTTATTTTGAAGCCGTCCGGGCCGCCCTGGCACAGGGAAAGCAGGTGATGGTCCTGTTGCCTGAAATTGCCCTGTCGGCACAATGGCTGCAGCGTTTTCGTGACCGCTTTGGTGTGGAACCGGCACTTTGGCATTCCGAAGTTGGCCAGGCACGGCGGCGCGAAACCTGGCGCGCGGTGGCCGATGGCAGCGCGCGGCTGGTGGTTGGCGCGCGATCAGCCCTGTTTTTGCCTTATCGCGACCTTGGCCTGATCGTGGTGGACGAAGAACACGAACATGCCTTCAAGCAGGAAGATGGCGTCATTTACCATGCCCGTGATATGGCGGTGGCGCGCGGGCATCTGGGCGGGTTTCCGGTGATGCTGGCATCTGCCACGCCCTCGCTTGAAACGTTGGCAAATGTGGAAGCTGGCCGGTACGAACGTGTGGTGTTGGGCCAGCGCCACGGGGTGGCCGTGCTGCCCAGTGTAGAGATTGTTGATATCCGCGTGGACAAGCCCGAACGCCAGCGCTGGATAACGCCGACCCTGAAACAAAGGCTGATGGAAACCTTTGCTGCGGGCGAGCAGGCGATGCTGTTTTTGAACCGGCGTGGCTATGCGCCCTTAACCCTGTGCCGGGCCTGTGGACATCGTTTCCAATGCCCCAATTGCACGGCCTGGCTGGTGGAACATCGCGCCTGGGGCAAGTTGCAGTGCCATCATTGTGGCTATTCGGCCAAAATCCCCGATGCCTGCCCGGCCTGCGGGGCCGAGGAAAAGCTGGCCCCCTGCGGGCCGGGGGTGGAACGCCTGTATGAAGAAGCGATCCAGACCTTCCCCGATTTGAAAATCGAGGTCGCCACATCGGATAATATTGCCGGGCCAAAGGCCGCGGCTGCTCTGGTGGGCCGGGTGCATAACCAGGAAGTTGACCTTCTGATAGGTACGCAGATCCTTGCCAAGGGCTATCATTTCCCCATGCTGACGCTGGTGGGCGTGATTGATGCCGATCTGGGGCTGGCGGGGGGCGATTTGCGCGCCGCCGAACGCAGCTATCAATTGCTGACCCAGGTGGCCGGCCGTGCCGGGCGTGGCGAACGACCAGGAACGGTACTGTTGCAAACGGCAGATCCGTCAAACCGCGTGATCAAGGCGATTGCGGCCGGGGATCGTGATGCGTTTGATCAGGTCGAGCTTGCGGAACGCATGAAATATGGCATGCCGCCGCACGGCAAACTGGCTGCCCTGATTGTTTCGGGCAAAAAGGAAAACGAAGTAGACGAAGCCGCCTGGCGCATTGGCCGGGTTGCGCCGCGGGGGGATGGCATTGTCGTTTTGGGGCCAGCACCCGCCCCATTATCGCTATTGCGCGGGCGCTTTCGTCGCCGGTTTTTGCTGCGCACCGATAAATCGGTCAAGGTGCAGGCGGTGATCCAGGATTGGCTCAGCCGGGTGAAAACGCCGGGCAGCGTGCGCGTCCAGATCGATATAGACCCCTACAGCTTTATGTAAAATTATGGTGGTGGTCGGCAGGGATGCCGGATGCACCAAACAAAGGCCTATTGCGAATAATGGATTTTGCGCGGGCCTTCGGTGCCCAGATAGCTTTCAATAATGGCGGCGATGGTGCCGTCCTTCTGAAAACGGTCAATGATCGCATCATACTGGCGTTGAAAGCTTTCTTTACCGTGATAGCGCGATGCCTTTGACCAGACATTATAATAGGCCGCCTGGCGAATGGGCGGATAAAGGAAGACAAGCTGGTCGGCAAGGCCATCCTGCTGGGCTTCGTAAAGCGACGTCATGTAATTAAGTGGCACAATATCAAACCGCCCACGCAGCAGCATCGGAATCAGCAGGTTGTTTTTGGCAACGGTTTCAATATTCAGGCCGCTATTCCAGAAGGCCGGGGTATAGGAAAACCCGGCAGCAGCCCCGATATGCAGCCCGGCAAGATCGGAAAAGTCATTAAAGCTGATACGGTCGCTATCGGTTTTGCGAATGGCAAATCGCCAGTCCAGCAGCAGGTGCGCCTCATTGGGATAGTCCAGAAATTCCTGCCGTTCAGGCGACAGGGATAGGGATAGGACAATGTCGCTTGCACCGGTTTTGGCATTGTAAAGCAGGCGGTTGCCGCTGGGCACAAGGCGAAATTCATAATCGCTGATCTGCATTTCCGCCAGAACGGCCTTCATGATGTCGATATCAACACCACGGATTTCCCCGTCCTGCTGCCATTTAAGGGGGGCTTCGCTTAACCCCTCTATAATCAGGGGGCGGGATTGCGCCGGGGAAACTGGCAAAATAAAAAGGATACCCAGCCCGATAAACAGGCTGGCGAAAAAACGACAGACAGCAGTGCTGCCGTGCGTCATTACGTCCTCCAGGTTGGTGGTGGCTACCCCTTTGGAATAAGTCTATATGATTGCGCAGCATCCGCATAACAATTTACGGACAGAACATGCAAAACGAAAACCAGACCACGATTTGCCGCTGGGCGGACGAAACCTTTGGCCCGGTGGCAGACCCCGTTGCACTGGTGGACCGCGCAATGATGGAAATGCAGGAACTGCGCGAAGCGGTCGAAGCCCGCGACCTTTCCGAGATCGGCAAGGAAAGTGCCGATGTCATGATCCTGCTTTATCGCCTTGTTGAACAGTTTGGCCTGGATTTGCTTGATCAGACCGGGGCCAAAATGGCGATCAACCGTAATCGCACCTGGCGGGCCAAGGGCGATGGCACGGGGTCGCATATCTGATCGCTTTGATACGGGCGGAATGTCTGTTGCTGTTTTTCCGGGGCGGGGGGCTCTCCGCCGGGATTGCGGCATTCGGATCGGCGCTATGGCCGGTTGTCATCCTGTCTGGTCATCAGGGTTATCGCGCAGGGCTATGCCCCTGTTATCCCGGGGCAGGATTCACCCCACCGTAAAAGCACAAAAAGAATCGACCCAGAATAAAAGTGGTCCAATTCCATTTTCCCGTTTGGGTTGGGCATCTTGTGTGCTGGTTCACACTTGCGCCGGGGTTGATCTGGGCGATTGGCTTAATTTTGCCTGAATCTTCAAGATTCGCGGTGGATTTGTCGCGCATCTGGCAAAAAAGCGCGATTTCCATAGGGGCAAACGAACCGGCAAGAGGCGCAAAAAGCCGCGATTTTTCAAGGATGATGGCCCCGGAATGAAATGAGTTGCCAAACTCGTCACAATTGCGGTTGCGCGGGGGTTGCTCCTTACAGGGACATGTGCTACCAAACGCTCGCTTCCCGAAGGGCCATCCCTTCGGGGGATCATTTTTTTATATGTATCCGAGTCGTTCTCATAACCAGAATTGAGGGCTTTCACCGGTGTCCCAAAATACTGCCGCGACCGGGCTGCAAGGGCGTTATGCAACCGCACTGTTTGAGTTGGCCTCGTCGGCCGACCAGCTTGATGTGGTTAAAGGCGATCTTGAATTGCTCGACCAGGCCATCGTCGAAAGCGATGATCTGCGTAATGTGCTCCGTAGTCCCGTGATTTCCCGGGATGTGCAGGCGAATGCTATGGCAGCCCTTCTTGACAAGCTTGGTGTTTCCGAGCTGACCAAGAAGACGGTTGGCCTTCTGTGTCAGAAACGGCGCCTGTTCGTCCTGCCGGGCGTAATCAAAGCTTACCTTTCCATGCTCTCCGCACATCGTGGTGAAGTAACCGCACAGGTGACTTCGGCTACCGCGTTAAAGGACGAGCAGATCGAAGCCGTTACCGGCGCTCTTAAGGAAGTAGTCGGTGCCACTGTTAAAGTGGACCTGAATGTCGATCCGGCGGTTCTTGGCGGCCTTGTCGTCAAGGTCGGTTCCCGGGTTTTTGATGCCTCGCTTCGTACCAAATTGCAGAAGCTCGAGCTCGCTATGAAAGGGGTTGCGTGATGGAAATCCGCGCCGCGGAGATCTCCGCTATTCTCAAGGATCAGATTGCCAATTTTGGCTCTGAAGCCGAAGTGGCCGAAGTCGGCCAGGTTCTTTCTGTTGGTGACGGTATTGCCCGTGTTCATGGCCTCGACAATGTCCAGGCTGGTGAACTGGTCGACTTCCCCGGCGGAATTAAGGGCATGGCCCTGAACCTGGAAGAAGACAATGTCGGTATCGTTATTTTCGGTTCTGACCGTACCATCAAAGAAGGCGACCAGGTAAAGCGTACCGGTGCCATCGTTGACGTGCCGGTTGGCAAGGAACTGCTGGGCCGCGTTGTTGACGCGCTTGGCAATCCGATCGACGGCAAGGGTGACCTGGGTGCAACCGAACGTCGCCTTGCTGACGTCAAGGCACCGGGCATCATCCCGCGTAAATCCGTTCATGAGCCTGTCCAGACCGGTATCAAGTCGATCGACTCGCTGATTCCGATTGGGCGTGGCCAGCGCGAGCTGATCATTGGTGACCGTCAGACCGGTAAAACCGCAATCATCGTCGACACCATCCTGAACCAGAAGCCGGTGAACGACGCCGCTGCTTCGGACAGCGAAAAGATGTTCTGCATCTATGTTGCTGTCGGTCAGAAACGTTCGACCGTTGCCCAGGTTGTTAAGGTTCTCGAAGAGCGTGGCGCGATGGAAAACACCATCATCGTCGCAGCGACCGCTTCGGACCCGGCACCGATGCAGTTCCTCGCACCGTTCATCGCCTGCGCGATGGGTGAATATTTCCGCGACAACGGCATGCACGCCACCATCTTCTATGATGACCTGTCGAAACAGGCTGTTGCCTATCGTCAGATGTCGCTGCTGCTTCGCCGCCCGCCGGGACGTGAAGCATTCCCGGGCGACGTGTTCTATCTGCACTCACGTCTGCTGGAACGCGCTGCAAAGATGAATGACGAAAACGGCGCTGGCTCGCTGACCGCTCTGCCGGTTATCGAAACCCAGGGTAACGACGTTTCGGCCTTTATTCCGACCAACGTGATCTCGATCACCGACGGCCAGATCTTCCTTGAAACCGACCTGTTCTACAAGGGCGTCCGCCCGGCTGTGAACGTTGGTCTGTCGGTTTCGCGTGTGGGTTCCTCGGCTCAGATCAAGGCAATGAAACAGGTTGCCGGTTCGATCAAGCTTGAGCTCGCCCAGTACCGTGAAATGGAAGCTTTCGCACAGTTCGCTTCGGATCTTGATCCGGCGACCCAGAAGCTCCTGGCCCGTGGCGCCCGTCTGACCGAGCTGCTCAAGCAGCCGCAGTACTCGCCGCTCAAGGTCGAAGAGCAGGTTGTCGTGATTTACGCCGGTGTTAAAGGCTATCTCGACGCGATTTCTGTTTCGCAGGTCCGTGCGTTTGAAGAACAGTTCCTCTCGGAAATCCGTTCTGCTGGCGCAGACATTCTCGATGCGATCCGCACCGAAAAGGTTCTGTCGGCTGACAGCGAAGCAAAACTGAAGGCGTTCCTCGACAAGTTCGCGAAGACCTTCGCGTAAAAGTCTGAACTTTAGGCGAAGGAGGAAACGCAATGGCTAGTTTGAAGGACTTGCGCTCGCGCATTGCCAGCGTCAAATCGACGAGGAAGATTACCTCGGCGATGAAGATGGTGGCCGCGTCCAAGCTCCGTCGCTCGCAGGATGCAGCCGAAGCAGCCCGTCCCTATGCAGAACGCATGGGGACGATGCTGGGCCGGCTCGCTGCTGCGGTTGGTGGTTCACAGGGAGCACCAAAACTGCTGGCCGGGACCGGCAAGGAAAACACCCATCTGATGGTTGTTTTCACCGCTGATCGTGGTCTTTGCGGCGGTTTTAACGCTTCGATCGTCAAGGCGGCCCGTGCGAAAATTCGCGCACTGAAAGCCGAAGGCAAAACGGTCAAGATTATCTGTGTTGGCCGCAAGGGTGCCGATGCTCTTAAACGCGACAATGGCGATGCGATTATTGCGCGCTATACCGGCGTTGAAGGCAAAAAGGGAATTGAGTTTTCCGAGGCATCCGCGGTCGCAGACAAGGTTCTGGAGCTGTTCGAAGCCGGTGAATTCGACGTTTGCACGATTTTCTACAACAAATTCGTGTCGGCGATTTCGCAGGTTGTTACCGAACAGCAACTGGTTCCCTTTGCCGTTGAGGCAAAAGCGGACAACCAGGAAGCTGACGGAAACGGCGCTTCGGCGATTTATGAATATGAACCGTCGGAAGAAGCCATTCTGGCAGACTTGCTGCCACGTAATGTTGGCGTCCAGATTTTCGGGGCCATGCTGGAAAGCAGTGCTTCGGAACACGGTTCGCGGATGTCCGCAATGGATAACGCAACCCGCAATGCCGGCGACATGATCGACCGACTGAGCATTCAGTATAACCGCTCACGTCAGGCACAGATCACCAACGAACTGATTGAAATCATTTCCGGCGCCGAGGCTTTGTAAGCGGGTCGCAGGAACTAACGGATAGATTTGTCCGAGCAGGAGACAATACCTATGGCGAACAAGAAGGCGGGGAAAATTTCCCAGGTGATGGGCGCCGTCGTCGACGTTAAATTCGACGGCGAACTGCCGCCCATTCTGAACGCGCTGCATGTTGACAACAACGGTCAGCGTCTGGTTCTCGAAGTTGCACAGCATCTTGGT
This sequence comes from Thalassospira marina, assembly GCF_002844375.1. Classification (NCBI taxonomy): domain Bacteria; kingdom Pseudomonadati; phylum Pseudomonadota; class Alphaproteobacteria; order Rhodospirillales; family Thalassospiraceae; genus Thalassospira; species Thalassospira marina. The sequence continues at coordinate 408,641 of NZ_CP024199.1, forward strand.
GAAGGTGCCGTCCGTACCATCGCTATGGACACCACCGAAGGCTTGCAGCGTGGTCAGGAAGTCGTCGATACCGGCGATGCGATCTCGGTTCCGGTTGGTCCGGAAACCCTTGGTCGTATTCTGAACGTCATCGGCGAGCCGGTTGACGAACGCGGCCCGGTCAACGCCAAGAAGACCGCACCGATCCACAAGGAAGCTCCGGAATTCACCGAGCAGTCCACCGATACCGAAATCCTGGTTACCGGCATTAAGGTCATCGACCTTATCGCTCCGTACACCAAGGGTGGTAAGATTGGTCTGTTTGGCGGCGCCGGCGTGGGCAAAACCGTTCTCATCATGGAACTGATCAACAACGTGGCAAAAGGCCACGGTGGTTACTCGGTTTTCGCTGGTGTTGGTGAACGTACCCGTGAAGGTAACGACCTCTATCACGAAATGATGGAATCGGGCGTTATCAACCTCGAAGGGGACTCCAAAGCCGCACTGGTTTATGGCCAGATGAACGAACCCCCCGGAGCACGTGCACGTGTTGCTCTGACCGGTCTGACCCTCGCGGAATACTTCCGTGACGAAGAAGGCCAGGACGTTCTGTTCTTCGTGGACAACATTTTCCGCTTCACGCAGGCTGGTTCGGAAGTGTCCGCACTTCTGGGTCGTATTCCTTCGGCAGTGGGTTATCAGCCGACGCTCGCAACCGACATGGGTGCGCTGCAGGAACGTATTACCTCGACCAAAAAAGGTTCCATTACCTCGGTTCAGGCAATTTACGTCCCGGCCGACGACTTGACCGACCCGGCGCCGGCAACCTCGTTTGCCCACCTGGATGCGACCACCACGCTGAACCGTCAGATCGCCGAGCTCGGCATCTACCCGGCAGTGGACCCGCTTGACTCGACCTCGCGCGCCCTTGATCCGGGTGTGATCGGTCAGGACCACTATGAAACCGCCCGTGAAGTTCAGCGCGTGCTGCAGACCTACAAGAGCCTGCAGGACATCATCGCAATTCTCGGCATGGACGAACTGTCTGAAGACGACAAGCTGATCGTGGCTCGCGCCCGTAAGATCCAGCGTTTCCTCTCGCAGCCGTTCCATGTTGCTGAAGTCTTCACCGGTACTCCGGGCGTGTTCGTTCAGCTCGAAGACACCATCAAGGCATTCAAGGCGATCTGCGCTGGTGAATACGACCATATGCCGGAACAGGCATTCTACATGGTTGGCACCATCGAAGAAGCCATCGAGAAAGCCAAGAAGATGGCCGAAGCTGCCTAAGGCAGCTTCGGTCCCCCTCCGGGTAAGGAGCGAGGACTGTCATGACTGATACGACTGTACTGGAACTTGTTTCACCGTCTGCCCTGCTCAAATCCGAGCCGGTCGAGATGGTTGTCGTTCCGGGCACGGAAGGGAACTTCGGTGTGCTGCCCAAGCATGCACCGCTGATCTCGACCATTCGTCCGGGCGTCATTGACATCTATACGGGTGGCAAGGTTTCGGAACGCATTTTTGTGGCTGGCGGTGTTGCCGAGGTTAACCCCGAGCGTTGCACCATCCTGGCGGAAGAAGCGATTTCTGTTGCCGATATCAAGGCTGACGAAGCGCAGACCCGTCTGGAAGCTGCAAAAGCTGCTTTCGATGCTGCAAAGTCTACTCACGAAAAGGCGAATGCTGAACGTGAAGTCGCGATTGCCGTTGCACAGATCGCCGCTTTGACGAACTGATCTGACCGCACTGTCATCAAAAGGGCCGCTATCAAACGATAGCGGCCCTTTTTTTGTTTTATCGGGATGCTGGCGGCAGCAGGAGCGTAGCGGGAAGACGGCCAACTGACGCTTATTCAAAGCAACGGCTGGCAAGGTGATAATCTGCGATATCTGTCCTTGTTCCCATCCAGGCAGAAGACCTGTAAAGGCTCATGCCTGTCAGCATTCCTTTAATCGGTTCTGTTCTGCCGCCCTCAAAGACCGTCTTGCTGGTCCCGAACCGACTTTCGTTTAAATGTCCCGATCGGCGGAATAGGCGATGTCTTTTTGGGCTTCAAGTTCTGACAGGCGTTCCTGCAGGGCCGCATGGATCGATTGATAGGCCGTGCTACCAAGTGTGACGCGGCGCGGGGCCGGGGTTACGTCGACCGACGCCACCATTGCCTGGGCGGTGCGGATGGCATCGCCCTTGATGACAAAGTCACCATTGGCAATGGCATCACGCACATTATGCGCCGGGGTGCCGTCATAGGCATCCATCAGGGGCGGGCTGACCAGTCCCGCGCCAAAACCGGTTTCGGTCGGGCCGGGTTCGATGATCGTGCAGTCAATCCCGAACCCTGCAATTTCCTGACGCAGGGATTCAATAAAGCCTTCGATGCCCCATTTGGTGGTGTGATAAAGGCTGAAATTGGGATAGGCGATTTGCCCGCCTTCGGACGATACCTGCATGATCCGCCCGCTTTTCTGGCGGCGCAGATGGGGCAGAGCAGCGCGGATCACCTGGATCGACCCGATGATATTGGTGTTGATCTGATCAATAATCTGGTCATCACCAAGTTCTTCGGCGGCGCCAAACAGGCCGTAACCCGCATTATTGACGACCACATCAATTGGCCTTTCGGCAAAGGCCGCATCGACCACACGCCGGATGGCGGCCGTATCGGTAACATCCAGCTGATGAATTGAAAGCTGGGCGGGATATTTTGCCGCCAGATCATCAAGCACGCCTTGCTTGCGCAGGGTGGCAATAACGTGATCGCCGCGTTCGAGCAGAATTTTGGTCATTTCCAGACCAAGGCCCGACGATGTGCCGGTAATGAACCATGTACGCATCATGTTTTCCTTTCGGGGTGAAGAAACATGACCTGCATATAGGTGGGTATATTGATGGGACTATGCTATATAATTTGCATAACCTGATGGTAAATTCCCATGAATTATCAACCCAGCCTGAATGACCTGAAGGCATTTGCCTGTATTGCCGCGCGGCAAAGCTTTCGCAAGGCGGCGGATGATCTGGCACTTGCCCCCTCAACCCTGAGCCATGTGATCCGCAGTCTGGAAGAAAATCTGGGCGTGCGATTGTTTCACCGCACCACGCGCAGTGTCGCCCTGACCGAAGCGGGCGAACAATTATTGGCAAGGTTACAGCCCCTGCTGCGTGATCTGGATTTCGCGCTGGAGGAGGTAAACAGTTTTCGCAGCAAACCCAGTGGCGTTTTGCGGATCAACACCAGCGAGATCGCGATTTCCATGCTGCTGGACGATGTTGTACCGGCTTTTCTGGCGCAATATCCGGAAATGTCCCTGGATCTGGTCAGCGACGGACGGCTGGTTGATATCGTTGCCGAAGGGTTCGATGCCGGTTTGCGGCTGGGCGAATCTGTACCGCAGGATATGATTGCGGTACGGTTTGGCGGGGAAACGCGGTTTCTGGCAGTGGCATCGCCCGATTATTTTGACCGCCACAAGCCACCCCAAAGCCCGGATGATTTAAAACACCATCACTGCATTCGCCATCGTATGCCTAGCGGCAAGCTTTATCAGTGGGAATTTGAACGGCACGGGCAGGAAGTGCGTATTGATGTGCCCGGTGCCCTGACGCTGGATCATCCTGGCATGATGGTGAAGGCAGCACTGGCCGGGCTGGGTATTGCCTATGTGCCGCTTTTTCTGGTGGCAGATGCGCTTGATACGGGCAGGCTGGTCAATGTGCTGGATGACTGGTGCCCGACAATTCCGGGCCTGCATTTATATTATCCCGGGCATCGGCATGTACCCAAGGGACTGCGGGCCTTTATCGATGAGATGAAGGCACATATGAAGAAAACCGGCTGACGGATCAGCAGGTTGCATCCGGTGTCATCCGGTTTTAAGCGGCTTTCAGGCAGGTTTAGTGCGACGGGGTCAGTGCGGTGTCGAGCCAGAAGGTTTCGATCATTTTCATCAGATCGATAAATTCGATGACATCGACGGGTTTGCGCAAATAGCAGTTCGCCCCGGCGGCATAACACAAATCCACATCGCGTTCGGCCGCAGATGTTGTCAGCACGATAACCGGGATGCTGGCCGATGCCGGGTCATTGCGGATTTCGCGTAACATTTCGCGGCCATCCTTGCGCGGCATGTTGAGATCAAGCAAAATAAGCTTCGGGCGCGGCGCATTGCGATACTGGCCGTCCTGCTGCAGGAACTGCAGGGCCGTGATGCCATCTTTGACATGATGAAGGTTAACCGGGCGGGAAAATTCTTTCAGCGCTTCTTCGACAAGCCGGGCATCACCGGGATTGTCCTCTATCAGCAACAAATCGCTGGGCGTTTTCATCGCTGACATGTTTTCCACGCTCCATTATTCTTAAGAACAGGGAAGTCACCCCGGTTAGCTAGCATCGACCTAAACTTGATTATAGCATCGACGACTGTTTATAGATGAGCGGTTTTTGATTGTCGTTCGCAATTTAGCTTTCTACGGGCAAAAATCGACATTTTTTCGATTTTACGAAGTGAAAGTGCCAAATAGCATCGCATGCGGGGCGATTTTTTTCGTTAGGCACCGCGAATATACCGCAAACTTGTAAGCATTCCATATATTTTAGGATACTGATTATTGGAGTCGTAACGGTCTGGAACGTTACGACTCCCGGTATGTGATGTGTGACTGAAGGTTCAGTTTGTTGCCAATCCAACCTGGTCGGCAAGGGCAGCCAGTTGGGCCAGGGCTGGTTTGTCATCTTTAAGTGCTGTTTGCGCCTGCTGATAGCTTTCCTGGGCCTTGTCCTTCATGCCCATTACGACATAGGCGCGCATCAGGCGGGCCCAGCCATCCGGGTCCTGCGGGTTTTCTTCAAGGCGGGCGGCAAGGCGGCCGACCATGCCTTCAATCATCTGGCGGCGTTCTTCCGGTGTCAGGTCGGCTGCGGCCTTCATATCCTCCTGCGAGGGGCCGGCATTACCGGCAATGGCCGGGCCTGTTGCCCCGGATGGCAGCTTCAGGCGGCCTTCAATGTCAATGCCACTGGCTTGCGCTGTTTGCTGGATCTGGCGCACCACCATCGGCAGCCAGGATGCATCCGCCGGGGCGGAATTTGCCAGCGCGATCCAGCGTTCAAGGGCTGCATTGGCCTGGCCCTGTTGCAAATCGGCCAGCCCCAGATAAAAGGCAATACGCGGGTTATCGTTGCCCGATTTGGCGGCTTCTTCCAGCGCGCCACGGGCCGGGGCCGTAACCTGCCCGTCGCTGGCACGAATGATGGATTCCGCATACATCGCCAAAAAGGCACCGTCACGGTTGGAAAGTTTTACCGCTTCAAGAAACGCAGTCTGCGCTTCTTTCGGGCGGTTAAGGGCCATCAGGCTGTTGCCCAGCATTTCCCAGTTGCCAAGGTCATTGGGGTTCTGGATCAGCTTGTTGGACAGGTCGGCAACCGCCTTGCGCAGCGCCTGTTCACGTTCGCTGTTCTGGTGCTGGGCATTGCGGGCAGCCATGATTTCATCGGCCCGCTGGGCAATCGGGCGATCCGGCAGGGAGGGGTTGCCCAGGTCAAGATAAAGGCCAATCCCCCCAATAATGCCAATCAGCGTCAGGCAAACCGCCACAGGGCGCACAAAGGCCCCGGTGGTTTTGCCTGCGCGCTTTGCCGCACGGGCCTGAATGCGCTGGTCGGTGGCAAGGATGCGGCGCTGCACCTCGATCCGGGCGGCATCGGCCTGTTCGGCACTTAATACGCCGCGTTCGATATCGCGGTTAATTTCGGCCAACTGGTCACGATAGACCGTCAGGTCACGTTGCAATTCGTCCTGATCGGCAAGGGCGGCCAGGGTGGAAGGGGCGCTTGCCCCGGCTTTATCGCTTTCGTCGGGGGTCGTCTTTTTGCGGCCAAGTGCACCCGTGATGACAGGCCACAGCACATAGCCCGCAACCACAAGCGTAACGAGGGCAAAAACAATCCAGACAGTCATTTTAACGCGGTATCCTGTGTTCGTTTTTGCCGTTTATTCGGCCGGTTGGGCGGCATGGCCGGTATTCTGGGCCTTGCGCGAACGGTTGGGCGCACCCACGCGATAGCGCCGGTCCGACAGCGACAGCAAGCCGCCCGCAACCATCACCAGCCCGCCAACCCACATCCATGGAATCATGGGTTTGATGTAAAAACGGGTGACCCATTTGTCATTTTCATCGGGGTCGCCCAGTACGGCGTAAACATCACCAACAAAGTTTGATTTGATGGCGGCTTCGGTGGTGGGGCGGCCTTCGACGGTGTAAATGCGTTTTTCCGGTGCCAGAATGGTTGTCTGGTCGCCCGGATGCTTGACCGTGATATGGGCCTGACGCGCCATATAATTCGGCCCCTGGACTTCCTTGATGTCGTTCAGGGTAAAGTTATAGCTGCCCACCTGCACACTATCGCCAACCGCCATGGACTGGACGGCTTCGGTGGTCCATGCCTGCGACCCGGTAATACCGGCAATCACAATGGCAACACCGGCATGGGCCAGCATCATGCCATGTGCGGAACGCGGCAGATTGCGCATGCGGCGGAAACTGTTGCCAACAGGTTCGCGAAACAGCTTGATGCGCCCGGCCCATTCCACAAGCGACCCCACAAACAGCCACACCGCCAGCCCCATGCCAAACAGGGCAAAAGCCGGGCCGCCAGACAGCCAGTACGTCACCAGAACCGTCACCACCACAATGGCGATTGCCAGTTTCAGTTTGCCAATCGCGGCAAACAGGTCGGCGCGTTTCCACGGCAGGAACGGACCAATGGCCATGGCAATGATCAGCGGTGTCATGATCGGCACAAAGGTTGAATTGTAAAACGGTTCACCGACCGAGATTTTTTCACCCGTCAGGGTTTCAAGAAACAGCGGATAAAGCGTGCCGAGAAAAACCATCGCTGCAGCAATCGAAAGCAGCACATTGTTAAAAACAAGCGCACCTTCGCGCGAGATCGGCTGAAACAGCCCGCCCCCCTTGAGCGTGGGCGCACGCCAGGCATAAAGCGCAAACGATCCCCCCACCGAAAGGGCCAGCAGGATCAAAATGAAAATGCCGCGTTTCGGATCGGTCGCAAAGGCATGAACCGAGGTCAGCGCACCCGAACGCACCAGGAAGGTGCCAAGCAGCGAAAATGAAAAGGCAATAATGGCAAGAAAGATGGTCCAGCTTTTAAGGGCGTCGCGTTTTTCAACCACAATGGCCGAATGCAAAAGCGCCGTACCCGCCAGCCACGGCATGAAGGATGCATTTTCAACCGGGTCCCAGAACCACCAGCCGCCCCAGCCAAGCTCGTAATAGGACCACCAGGACCCAAGGCCGATACCCGTGGTCAGGAAAACCCAGGCCGCCAGCGTCCAGGGGCGCACCCAGCGTGCCCATGCCGGGTCAACCCGGCCTTCGATAAGGGCGGCAACGGCAAAGGCAAAGGCAACGGAAAAACCGACATAGCCCAGATACAGGAACGGCGGATGAATGGCGATACCCGGGTCCTGCAAAAGCGGGTTCATCCCCTGTCCGTTCAGGGGCGGGTTGGCAATGCGTTCAAACGGGTTGGATGTCAGCAGAATGAACAGAAGGAAGCCAACCGCGATCAACCCCATAACCCCCACAACCCGTGCCAGCAGGCTGGGCGGCAGGTTGCGGCCAAATGCCGAAACCGCAGCGCCAAACAGCGACAGGATCATGACCCATAACAGCATCGACCCTTCATGGTTGGCCCAGACCCCGGTGATTTTATAGATCATCGGCTTGGCGGTATGGCTGTTTTCCACCACATTAAGAACCGAGAAATCGGACGTGACATAGGCATATGTCAGCGCGCCAAAGGCAAAGGCGATCAGAATGAAGCTGGCAATTGCCGTGCGCGGGGCCACGCGCAGCAGGGCTGCATCATTGCGTGCGGCGGCCAGAAAGGGCACGGTGGATTGGGCAAAGGCCATCGCCAGCGCCAATACGAGGGCATAATGTCCGAGTTCAACGATCATGGGGGCGTGCGCGTCCTTTATATACAGGTTCGAGCCGATATAATGTGCGATGCAAAGTTTGGAAACCTTGCGGAATATCAAATTTGCGCTATTTGCACGGGCGCATTAAATAGAATTATTATATACACCCTGCTTCAGCATAAAGTCAGTCCTACCGAAGGGTCATGAAATGAACCAATGTCCGGTTATCGACATTGCACAGCGGGAAATGTGGGCGCGTCGTGCGACGACGGCCTCCATTATCATCGCTGCGACCCTGATTGTCATCAAGGCGATCGGGTGGTTCATGACGGATTCGGTCAGCCTTCTATCCTCCATGATCGATAGCATGCTTGATATCGGCACGTCCGTGATCAACTTCATGGCTGTGCGCAGCGCCTGGCGCCCGGCGGACCATGATCATCGCTTTGGTCACGGTAAGGCCGAACCCCTGGCGGGTTTGTTCCAGTCCGCCTTCATGCTGGGGGCGGCGGTGCTGGTGCTGGCCGAGGCATCATCGCGCCTGATGGACCCGCAACCGATGCGCCTGGCCAACGAAGCCATTTATATCATGGTGGTGTCGCTGGTAATGACCATTGGTCTGGTCTTGCTGCAACGCAAGGCAATGCGAATGTCCGGTTCGATGGCGGTCGAGGCCGATTCGCTGCATTACAGTTCCGATATTCTGGCAAATGCCGCGGTGATCATTGCGCTGTTGCTGGTGGGGTCGGGCTTTTTATGGGCTGACCCGCTGATTGGCGGCATTGTTGCAATCTTTCTGCTCTATTCGGCAGGCAAGGTTGGCCGCGATGCCGTGGCCGTGCTGATGGACCGGGAACTGCCCGAATCCGATAGCCAGCGCATCATCGAACTGACGATGAAGCATAAATCCGTCATTGGTATTCACCGCCTGCGCACCCGGTCATCGGGCGTGCACCGCTTTGCCGAGATTGAACTGATCATGGATGGCGGCATGTTGATGCGCGAGGCACACACCATTTGCCATCAGGTGATGGACAGCATCCGGGGTGAATATCCTGATCTGGATATCACCATTCACCCCGAACCGCCCGAAGACATCCATCTCGATGAATTCAATGGCTACACCGAAGACCCCGAATTCTGGCATGTGGCCCGGGCGCGCAAGGTGGGGCTGGATGATATTCCCGTTTCCAACAGCGAACTGGCAACCGGGCGCTAAGCGCAGCGTCTTTTGCCTGTTGCATATTATCGTCTGTTGTCTGGCACCGATATCAGGGTCAGTTATGTTTCCGTCATGCCTCCTTCATGCGGGCGATTGACAGTTCTTTTTTAAATTGCAATTTTGATTCCCGATCACCTGGGGGGCCCCGGCAAGGGGCTGAGATTCTGCTGGGTAAAGTTTTTGGCTTTACGCGTAGTGACCCTTTGAACCTGATCCAGTTCGTACTGGCGTAGGGATGGTGCAGATGCCCCAAAACAGGGGCACTGATAACGGTTTGATGGGCACATATACCGCGACTTTGCGGGAAATGGCGATTTCGTGCCGTTAGCGGGGAAATGATTTCATCTGAAACCTGACGCGGAACTGGGTCTCCATTGCCAAATGCAAAGGAGCCTTTGATGCCTGCCTTTAATCCTGACGTTAAAATTACCTGTGGTGCCCTGCCAGCATCGCAGAAAATTCATCTTCCCGGCATGTTGCACCCGCAACTGCGTGTGCCCATGCGTGAAATTTCGCTGCATCCCACGGCGGGCGAACCCCCGGTACGCGTATATGATGCATCCGGCCCCTATACCGACCCGAATGTGGAAATCGACATTCGCAAGGGCCTTGAACGCCTGCGCCATCGCTGGATCAAAAATGGTGATGATTTTGAAAACTATGACGGGCGCAGCGTACAAGCCATTGATAATGGCGGCACCGATGGCACCCGCCACGCGGTTGAACCGTTTCCCATAAGCCACCGGCCGATGCGTGCCGCCCGCAACGGCACCATGACCCAGCTTGCCAGTGCACGCGCCGGTATCATTACCCCGGAAATGGAATTTGTCGCCATTCGCGAAAATCTGGGCCGGATGCGTGCCAGCACAGGCCAGGTGCAGGATGGTGAAAATTTCGGTGCTGCCGTGCCCGATTTTGTCACGCCGGAATTTGTGCGCGATGAAATTGCCCGTGGCCGCGCCGTGATTCCCGCCAATATCAACCATCCCGAGGCCGAACCCATGATCATTGGCCGGAATTTTCTGGTCAAGATCAACGCCAATATCGGCAATTCGGCGGTGACATCCTCGATGGAGGAAGAGGTCGAGAAAATGGTTTGGGCCACCCGCTGGGGGGCCGATACCGTGATGGACCTGTCAACAGGGCGTAACATCCACAATATTCGCGAATGGATTATCCGTAATTCGCCAGTGCCGATCGGGACGGTGCCGCTCTATCAGGCGCTGGAAAAGGTTGGTGGCATTGCCGAAGACCTTAGCTGGGAGGTGTTTCGCGATACATTGATCGAACAGGCCGAACAGGGTGTGGATTATTTCACCATTCATGCCGGGCTGCGCCTGCATCACATTCCGCTAACGGTGGAAAGGGTAACGGGCATTGTTTCGCGTGGCGGGTCGATCATGGCGAAATGGTGCCTGCATCATCATCGCGAAAGCTTTTTGTATGAACGTTTTGCCGAAATTTGCGAAATCTGCCGCGCCTACGATGTGACCTTTTCACTGGGGGATGGTTTGCGCCCCGGCTCCATCGCCGATGCCAACGATGCCGCCCAGTTTGCCGAGCTGGAAACCCTGGGTGAGCTGACCCGCATCGCCTGGGACCGCGATTGCCAGGTCATGATCGAGGGGCCAGGCCATGTGCCGATGCACAAGATCAAACACAATATGGACAAGCAACTCGAAGTATGCGGCGAAGCACCCTTTTATACGCTTGGCCCGCTAACCACTGATATCGCACCGGGATATGACCATATTACATCGGGTATTGGGGCGGCGATGATTGGCTGGTTTGGTACCGCAATGCTGTGTTACGTCACCCCAAAGGAGCATCTGGGCCTGCCGGACCGTGACGATGTGAAAACCGGGGTGATTACCTATAAAATCGCCGCCCATGCCGCCGACCTTGCCAAGGGCCACCCGGCAGCGCGCATTCGCGATGATGCCCTGTCGCGTGCCCGGTTTGAATTTCGCTGGGAAGATCAGTTCAATCTGGCGCTTGACCCGGAAACAGCCCGGTCCTTTCATGATCAGACCCTGCCCAAGGAAGCCCATAAGGTGGCGCATTTCTGTTCCATGTGCGGGCCGAAATTCTGTTCGATGCGAATATCCCACGACATTCGCGCCGATGCCCAAAAGGAAGGTATGGCAGCCATGGCGGAAAAATACCGCGATGGTGGTGACCTTTATATGGCCAAGGAAACGGCGGATCTGCCGTGATCAGCCACAACGGCACATAAATGAAAAAGGGCGGCCCGGTTCATCGGGCCGCCCTGCGTTTGATTATTCTTGTGCGACGAAATCGGGGAAGCCTAAAGCACGGTCAACATGCTGGCGACCAGCGGGTGGCGGACAATGTCTTTGTCGCGAAGCTGGACACAGGCAATATCTTCGACATTTTCCAGCCGGTCCGACATTTCCGCCAAACCGGAAAGTTCGGGCAGAAGGTCGGTCTGGTCGGGGTCGCCCGTCAGGATCATGGTGGAATTCCAGCCAAGGCGCGTGACCAGCATTTTAAGCTGTCCGTAGGTGCAGTTCTGCGCCTCGTCAATCACGACAAAGGCGTTATTGAGCGTACGACCCCGCATATAGCCAATCGGCGCAATTTCAATCGTGCCGTCTGACAGATAGGTGCGCAGGCGTTTGGCACCCAGCCGGTCATTCAAGGCATCATAAAGCGGGCGTAGATAGGGGGCCATTTTGGCCTCCACATCGCCGGGCAGAAAGCCGATATTTTCGCCTGCTTCAACAGCCGGGCGGGCCAGAACGATGCGGGCGATATCCCCTGCATCAAGGGCCTCGACGGCCTTGGCAACCGCGATATAGGTTTTGCCTGTGCCTGCCGGGCCAAGGGCCAGGATCAGGTTGAAATTATCAATCGCCTCCATCAGGGCAGCCTGATTTTCGCTTTTTGGCCGGATATGCCGGCGGAAACTTTGATCGCGATGTGCTGGAGGAACATTCTGGCCTTGCTCTGCCAGTGGATCCCAGCCGGATTTGCTGTCATCGAACAGTTCGTGGATGTTGCTGTCTGCCTGTTGCGGACGGCTCCGACGGCGTGCTGCGCGCTTACCCATGATGATCACCTCGCGATTTGAAACCGGCAAAACCGGAACAGTCCAAATTCCGGTCTGACGGTTTACGTTGTGCAAAAAGCAAAACGCGCCATTCCAGTGCTGGAAAGGCGCGCGAACATTCTTCATCGAGCAGAAAATAAGAGGACGGTCTAGGCAACTGACCGGACCCTGATGCATGCTGCATCTGCGATCCGGGGGGAGAGAAGATACGATGTGAGACGCTAATTTGCGGCACTCATTTGTCCCCTTCTGATACCGGTTCACGACCAGTATCAAGAATCCTACGCCCGCAAGTTGGCCTTTGTCACCTTCTTTTGCATTGTTAAATTTGAATGAAACCGGAAATTGCTTGTTTTCAAATGTTTATCTTGCAACTGCGAACAAAAAATTTGCTTCACTGCGAAATGAAATCACTCATGCAGCCCGGATTTACCCCAATTCATGGCCGCGTTGCCCGTTTGCGCGGCGCTGATTTTTGCAATCGGGGCGGGGAAATGCCGCCAGCCGGGGCGGGAATGGCGTGCTTCATGCCCGATATGATGATTTCATTGTGGTAACATGGCCAAAAATCGGTACAGTGCGCCGCAATTGAATATTTCTGGATAATTGGAACTACCATGTCGTCGATCGACCAACAGGTATCGCGCCGTCGTACCTTTGCCATCATTGCCCACCCGGATGCGGGTAAAACGACACTGACCGAAAAGCTGTTGCTGTTCGGCGGTGCCATTCAGATGGCCGGTGCGGTGAAGGCAAAAAAGGAACAGCGTGGCGCACGTTCGGACTTTATGAAGATCGAACAGGATCGCGGTATTTCCGTATCCTCGGCTGTGATGACCTTCGAGTTTGAAAAGAACATCTTCAACCTGCTTGATACGCCGGGCCACGAAGACTTTTCCGAAGATACCTATCGCGTGCTGACCGCAGTGGACAGCGCGGTGATGGTGATTGACGGCGCAAAGGGCATCGAAGCCCAGACGCGCAAACTGTTCGAGGTTTGCCGCCTGCGTGACGTGCCGATCACGACTTTTGTAAACAAACTTGACCGCGAAGCCCGTGATTCGTTTGAACTGATTGATCAGATCGAACAGGATCTGGCGCTTGATGTGTCGCCGGTGACCTGGCCGATTGGCTCGGGCCGTGATTTTCATGGTTGTTACGATCTGGTCAATGATCAGCTTCTGTTCATGGAAAAAGGCGGCAATGTCGTCAAGGAAGCCATTCCGATCAAAGGCCTTGATGATCCGAAGCTCGATGAACTGATCCCGGATTACCTGCTCGAAAAGCTGCGCGAAGAAGTCGAAATGGTGCGCGAAATCTGCCCGCCATTTGATTTGCAAAGCTACCGCGAAGGGCATTTGACGCCGGTATTTTTCGGGTCGGCAGTCAATAACTTTGGCGTGCGTGAATTGTTGCGCGGCATTGGCGATATCGCACCAACCCCGCGCCCGCAGGAAGCTGCCACGCGCCAGGTAGAAGCCGTCGAGCCAAAGGTTTCGGGCTTTGTGTTCAAGGTGCAGGCCAATATCGACCCCAACCATCGCGACCGTATTGCCTTTATCCGCCTGTGTTCGGGGCATTTCAAACGCGGCATGAAACTTAAACATGTGCGTGCAGGCAAACAGATGGCGGTGCATAACCCGATGCTGTTTTTTGCCAATGAACGCGACATTGCCGAAGAAGCATGGCCGGGCGATATTATTGGTATTCCCAACCATGGCACATTGCGCATCGGCGATACCCTGACCGAGGGTGAAGACCTGCGCTTCCGTGGTGTTCCGGCCTTCGCACCTGAATTGCTGCAAAAAGTACGTCTGGATGACCCGTTAAAGGGCAAACATCTTCAGCGTGCGCTTGAACAGCTTGCCGAAGAAGGCGCATCACAGGTGTTCAAGCCGATGATGGGTGCAGACTGGATCGTTGGTGTGGTCGGGCAGCTTCAGTTCGAGGTTCTGAAAGAACGCATCGCGGCCGAATACGGCATCAAGGTGCATTTTGAACCGACCCCGGCCTATGCCGCGCGCTGGGTGATGTGTGATGACCCGCTGGAAATGAAAAAATTCCGCGATTCAAACCAGTCCGCCCTGTTTGAAGACCATGACGAAACCCTGGTTTTCATTGCGCGTAACGCCTGGCACCTTGAAACCATCGAACGCGACTGGCCGAAATGCAAATTTGAAGCCACCCGCGAACAGAACATGGTCGCGGCGTAAGCCCATCAGCTCTGCCAGCAGTGCCATTTAAATGGATATTAAAAGCCGCCCGGCTCATCCCGGGCGGCTTTTGTTATGTGGTGCGCCTACCAGGAAACCAGAACCTGCGGATTGCCAAATTCAGCCCCCATGCTAACAACGATGGGGCCTGCTTCATCGGTATGGATGGTATTCGCCGGGGCCGGTTGCGTCAGGTAATATTGATGCGAATGTGCGTTTTGCTGTGCCGTAACCGTCGCAGTAGGGCCAGCAGTCAGGGTGATGTTGACCTGAACGGCGTCTGGAATGGTAACCGCCTGATGCGGGCCGATTGTTTGTTGGGGCATGGTTTTTCTCCGCCAGAATTGCTCACAGCTTTGTTTTGGCGGGAATGTGGAACGAACAACACGGGCAGCATACCGTGCCGGAAGGTTTGATATGGCAAAGAAAAAGCCGCCGGTTTTGACACGGGCGGCTTTGTGTCGCTTGCGCGCGACAAGGGGGTGACGGGTTGAGCATCAGGCCCCGAAAAAATAACGCCCTGTTGCAACCAGCCCCATACCGGCGATCATGGCGGCAAACAGGTTGCGGGTTGCGATCATGGCAATCAGGGTTCCTGCCGCGCCAATAATGCCGATCAGCCCGGCAGAAAGAGCACTTGGCACCCAGACGGAAATTAAAACAGCACCCGGTAAACGTTCCAGCACATGGGCCCAGCGGCCGGTTTGCGGCAGGCGGTCCGCCATTAAAAGCCCGCCAAGGCGCATGCCATAGGTAACAACGGCCATGCCCATGATGGTCAGGATGGCTTCGGGGGTGAAGCTTGTGAAATCGGGCATGGTTTATTCTCCGGCGCGGGGCGAAAGGCGGCGATCATTGGGATCAGGCGTGTATTCATCGCCCGATACGCCGTTGCTGATGGTTTCTGGCTGGGCTGATTTATCGTCATCCCCCTTCCAGGTCAGGGCCGAAACAACAACACCGGCCCCGGCACCGGCCAGGATCGACCATGTCCCAGGCAACAGATAATGCCCGATGATGGAGCCAATGGCCGCTGCGATCCAGGGCAGTAAATCGGCCTGGCCTTTCCACATGCCGATGGTCAGGGCTGCGAAAATGGCGGTAAAGGCAAAATCCAGTGCATAGACATTGGGATCAGGAATGCCGCCAGCCAGCATATAGCCAATCGTGTTGCCGCTACCCCAGACAATGGCAAGGAAAATGCCGCCGCCCAGCAGAAAGCCGGGAATGGGCGTTTCCTTTTGTGCCATGGTCATGGCCCAGTTTTCGTCGGCAACCATATGCATACCGCAAATTTTTACCCATAGCGGACGCCCGCGAAATACCGGCCGTAAGGACGCACCAATCAGCACATAGCGCAGATTGATCACAAAGGTTGCGATGATAATGGCAACGGTCGGAATGGTTTCACGCCACAGATCGACCGAAACGAACTGGGCGGAACCGGCAAAGACCGTCAGGCTCATGAATAGAAGTTCGCCAAGGCCAAGGCCGCGCTGGGTGGCAAGCACGCCCAATACCGCCCCAAAGATAAAGGTACTGGGGAACAGGGGCAGGCAGGCGATTGCGCCGCGCCGAATGGCATCGGAGGTGAAATGGGGGCCGCTTGGCATGATATTTCCCGGACAGTTTCCTGGTGGCATTTATGATTAAGCCATCTATGCCACTTTTTAGGCGTTCTGATCTTGAACGATATTGCTGTTATCGGGTGTGGGTAATAAAGGCGCTGGGGCTGACACCCCACATGGCCTTGAAATGGCGGTTCAGGTGGCTTTGATCGGCAAAGCCGGTGGCTGCTGCCGTATCGGCAATGCTGAAACCGTCAAACAGCATGCGTTTGGCCCGGCGCAGGCGCATATGGTTAAGGTAGGTGTGCGGCGGCAGGCCGGTTGCCTCGCGAAACACGCGCAGCAGGTGAAACCGGCTAAGCCCGGTCAGGGCGGCCAGGCTTTCAAGCGAGATGTTTTCGTCCTGGTGGCTGTTCATATAGTCGATCACCTGGCGCACGCGGCGGTCTTCGGCACCGGGTTTGAAATCATAGGGGGCGGCATCGGCATGGCGTAGCGACAGGCGCGCAGCCCCGTAAAAAAGCTGGGTGTCGCGTTCAAGGTCGCTGCTCAGATGCTGGCTTTCCGGGGCGAACAGGCGATGCAGTTTCTGCAACAGCAAATGCAGGTCGGGATCATTGATCACATGCTGGCTGAAACAGGGCAGGCCTTTGCTTTTGGGCGAAATTTCCGTCACCAGATCGGCAAAGATTTTCGGGTTAATGAACAGCACCTGATAATGGTAGCCATCCTCGCAGGCGGGGCCGCCATCGTGAACCTGCATGGGGTTCATCGCAATAAGCTGGCCGCGCCGGGCAATGTGGCTGGTGCCGCGCGTGGTGAATTTTTCCGCCCCGTTTAACACCGTGCCAAAGGCGTAATAGTCGTGGCTGTGTTTGGGAAAGGTGAAGCGTTTGTAATCCGCCTCGAACAGGTCAATACCATCGGCAGCGCGCCAGTGGCGGGCACGTTCGCGCGGGCGTTGGGTCGCCGGGGATGGATGGGTCAACATGTTCATGGTGGCAGTATAACGCGGAAAAATTGGCACAGCTTGTACAATATTGATGTTGCCGCGATGCTTCGCAATGGGGGCTGTGCCGGGTCCGCGCGATATCCGTTTGATACGGGTTTCACACCGATTTTATATCCCCCTGGTGTAATGGGGGCGAATGTTGCCTAACACCCTGATTGCGTTTGATAATGGGAAAAACCGCACAAAACTTGAGGATTTTGCCGAGTCGCCGCGTTTCGGGTTCAGGCGGGACCCTGTCCGATGGCCTAATCTTTAGGGTGGGTTCATTTGATGCGTTTTCGGGGTGATAAATGTTCGTTTGATGTATCGTTTCTGGTTGTTCCGGTAATAAACCGGCTGAAACATGATCTTCATAGAAGTGTTACAAAAAGCGGCTGAAATTCACTGTATGGCAGCAGCGTGAACGATTTTTACCGAACCTTCGGAGCCGTCATGTTGTTTGACCGAATTCGTATTGGCCATCGCATTTATGCGGGTTTTCTGATCCTGGTTGTGATGCTGCTGGGGTTAAGTGCGCTGTCATCCTGGTATCTGCTGGGATTTGCCAGTGATGCGGACCGCATTGCCAAACGGACCGAACTGGTCGGCCTTGCCAATGATTACGCCCTGAAGCTGGAACGCCTGTCAAACCAGGTGCTGCTGTATGCGCAAACGGTTGACCCCGAAGTGCGCAGCGAAATTGCCGCCATCCAGGAAAACGCCATTACCAGCCGCGAGGCGTTGACCGATGCGCTGATCGCGATTGGCGATGAAACCAAGGCAAATGACCTGAAGGTTCTGGCGGAAAAATACATTGCAACGCTGGAGCCGCTGGTTCTGCGTGCTGAAAACATGACGGCATCCGCCGATACCATTTTGCTCGGCGCCAACCAGATGGGCGGGTCATCGTCCGATCTGGTGTCGTTTATCAATAAACGCGACCCGGAAATTGCCGATAAATATGGTGATCGCCTGTCAAAGGCGAATTTGACGGCCATTGTCAGCAATCTTGAATATGCGATTGTCCATAGCCCGGAAACGCTCGATGCGGCGCGTAATGCCACATCATCCCTGACCGATTTGCACGAAGAAATCAAAACGGCGATGGGGTCGTTAAAGCGGGCGGACAAAAAGCTGTTTTCCTATGCCACGCGCGACAATGACCTGCTCAAGCAGGGTGCAAACCAGCTTGAAGGGTCGTTTAGCGGCTTTAGCCAGTCGATGAATGATTTTAAGGCTGCCGTGCGCGAAGTGCAGAAAATTACAGGTCAAATCCGTAGCGAAGCCATCGCTGGCCAGAACGAGCTGGTTGATGTGGTGCATGGCAAATCCGAAAGCTCCGCCATGACCAACATGATTGTTGCGATTGTTGGCGCGCTGATCGCCATCATGCTGGCCGCAGGCACCGCAACCAGCATTCTGCGCCCGTTGCGCCGGGTAAATGGCGATATGGCCCGCCTTGCCAGCAATGACACCAATATCGACCTGGCCGACATCAACCGCCGCGATGAATTTGGTGCGATGGCGCGCACCGTTTCGATTTTCCGTGAAAATGCCCTGAAAATTGAAACCATGGCCGAAGAACGCATTGAATTGCAGCGCCAGGAAGAAGAAAAACGCCGCGCTTCCCTGGGCGGGATGGCTGAAACGATTGAAGGTGAAACATCGGGCCTGGTTGAATCGGTTTCACGCCAGGTGAACCGGATGCGCGATGCGGTGGGCGAAGTTGCCGCCGCTGCCAACCGCGTAAATGGCCAGACCGAAGCCGCCACCAGTGCCGCCGAACAAAGCCGCGAACATGCCCAGTCGATCAGCGATGCGGCAAGCCGGCTTTCAGGGGCGATCGGGTCAATTGCCGGGCGGGTTGAACGCCAGCGCACCATTGCCCAGTCTGCTGTCGATAGTACCCGCCAGTCTGCTGCTGCGGTCGATGATTTGCGCGAAGTCGCCAGCAGCATCGAACAGATGGTGGATCTTATTCGCGGCATTGCCGCCCAAACCAACATGCTGGCCCTTAACGCCACCATCGAGGCTGCCCGCGCGGGCGAAGCCGGGCGTGGTTTTGCCGTGGTTGCCGCCGAGGTCAAAAACCTGGCCGGGCAAACCGCCGAAGCAACCGAGCAGATCACCACCCATGTTGGTGCGATGGGCAATGTGACGGATCGTTGCGTATCGGCGATGGAAAATGTGGGTGTCACCGTGCGTGACATGATGGCGATTTCAGACGAGGTCGCCGGTGATGTGATCCAGCAGCGCCGCGAAACCGAAGAAATCTCGCTGGCCATTCAGGCGGCAAGTGATGCGGCCAAAAATGTTGGCGATGCAATTATGGAAGTATCGCGCGATATCGACCATACCCGCAATCTTAGCCAGGATCTGACCGGGCACGCCGATGATGTGACCGCACATGTAAGCGAACTGACCCTGTCGCTGAACCGCGCGGTACGTGATGCGGCGGAAAAGGATGATAACAAGGGCAAAGACCCGCGTGTAACGGCAGGCCGCGATGTGCGTGTGGTGTTTGATGACCATGGCAAACGTATCGAAACCAGCCTGTTTGACCTGTCGATTGGCGGTATTTCCGTTACCCCGTCGCAGGATTGGGAACGGGGCCGCCAAATGGTGGTCGAAATTGATGGCCTGCGTGGCAAATACAATGTCGAAGTCATGAGCCGCCGGGGCCTTGATGCCCCGAAAATGCGCCTGAAATTTACCGATCCGCTGGAACAGCGCGGGGATCTGGTGCTGTTTGTCGCCCGCATGTGGCAGCAGCACCTGGCCGAAAGCCACAATATCCTTGATGGCGATGAAAACCGCCTGCGCGCCGAAGTCGCCAATGATTATCTGGCCGAACCCCAGCAGATTGCGGGTTAAAGCCCATTGCCCTTAATCAGGCGGCATTACCCGGCTGTGTGACGGTAGTTAATATTGGCCGTTTGGCATCGGGCTGCTGGTTTCAAGTAATTTCAATTTTCCGGGTAACGCACCGCGTTGCCCGGTTTTTTGTAACCGGTTGCACCATCTTTCGTGGCTTCCGGGGGCAATTTTGTGCGTGCGTATGGGGCAGGATGCCCGGAAAAGCGGGCTTTTGGTGTGTTTCGTACGCTTTGATACAATGACGTACAATTTTGCACTCGTACAAATGTAATGCCGGTGGCAGTGTAAATATGAGGGCGGTTTAAAAACCGGGCGGCGGGTTGTGAAGTCCTTTCATACCTGTTGAGGGGCATTCACCGATAGATTTCAGGGAACGGGACATTCGATGTCACGAATGGTTAGGCTGGTTGTTATTTGTGTGGTGGCATTTGCTGTCATTGGTGGGCTTTTTGCCTATCGCGAGGGGAAATTGCCGTTTCTGTCGGCTGACGGGCCGATCATTGTGCAAAATGATGGTTCGGGGTCGCCAGCCAAAGGGGGCGGCAAGGGGGCCGCATCCGGCCCGGCCTTGCCCGTTATTGCCGAACGTGCCGTTTCCACGCCCAATAACACTGTTGTCGAAGCCGTGGGTACCGGCCGTTCCGCCATTGGTGTGCAGCTTTTCCCGCCCGTTGCCGGCGAGGTAAAGGATGTGCTGTTTCATGCCGGGGATGAGGTAAAAACCGGGCAGGTTTTGCTGATCCTTGATTCCGCACGGGAAAAGCTGGCGCGTGACCTGGCGGCCGTTCAGGTGCGTGATGCCAAACAGTTGCTTGACCGCTATGAAAAGGCCCGCCCGCGTGGTGCCGTGTCTGACAGCGAAGTGGACGAAGCCCGCACCGCCCTGGCCGAGGCGCGCATTCGCCTGGACCAGGCGGCGGTCGATCTTGATGATCGCACCATTCTGGCCCCGTTTAACGGCATGGTGGGTATTCCCGCTGTGGAGCCGGGGGACCGCATTGAAAAAACCACCGTGATCACGACACTGGATAATATCGACAGTGTATTGGTGGATTTTGAAGTTTCCGAAACCCGTTTTCGCGATGTGAAACTGGGCCAGTCCGTGCGGGTAGAAACCTGGAGCCTTCCGGGCGAAAAATTTGATGGCGTGGTCGATGCCATTGGCAGCCGCGTTGACCCGCAAAGCCGGACTTTCAGCGTACGCGCCCGTATTCCCAACCCCGAAGGTCGCCTGCGTTCGGGCATGTCTTTTGCGGTTTATATTGATATCGCTGGCAATTCCTACCCGGCGGTGCCGGAAATTTCGGTGCTGTGGGGCGATAGTGGCACCTATGTTTGGCGGATCGAAGGGGAAAAGGCCGTTCGTGTGCCAGTACGTGTGGTAAAGCGGACGGCTGGTCGTATTTTGCTTGATGGCCCGGTTAATGACGGCGACCTGATTGTGGTTGAAGGCGTGCAGCGCCTGCGCCCGGGCCGTGATGTTGCCGCCACCATCCGCGGCGATGACCAGGGTATCGCACAACGCAGCG
Source organism: Thalassospira marina (assembly GCF_002844375.1). NCBI lineage: Bacteria > Pseudomonadati > Pseudomonadota > Alphaproteobacteria > Rhodospirillales > Thalassospiraceae > Thalassospira > Thalassospira marina. The sequence goes on from NZ_CP024199.1 coordinate 430,039, forward strand.
GATCGACGGACGGGGGTTCGTAACATGTCGCAAAATAACGATATTGCGTCATTAAGCGTTCGCCGCCCGATCCTGATTGTTGTGATTTCCCTGCTGATCATTCTGGCCGGTCTGGCCGCGATGATGGGTGTTGAAATTCGCGAATTGCCCGACGTAGACCGCCCCGTTGTCACCATTTCGGCCACCTATACCGGGGCATCACCCGAAACGGTGGATACCGAAGTTACCAGCGTGATCGAAGGCGCCGCATCACGTGTCAGTGGTGTGCAGGATATCAGTTCCAGCAGTGAAGAAGGCAGTTCGCGGGTCCGTATTGAATTTTCGCCCGATGTGGAAATCAACGATGCCGCCAACGACATCCGCGAAGCCGTCAGCCGGGCGCAGCGCAGCCTGCCCGACGAGGTTGATGATATTCGAGTGGTCAAGGCGGATTCCGATGCCAGCCCGATCATGCGCCTTGCCGTCGTCAGCAGCCGACTGACCGAAGATGAACTGGCAAATGTGGTTGAAGACCAGGTTATTCCGGCCTTTTTGTCGGTCCCCGGCGTGGCCGAGGTCAATGAAAATGGCGACAGGGAAAAGGTTTTGCATGTGCGGGTCGATCCGCTGCGCATTGCCAGCTACGGCCTGTCGATTGACGATATTGCCGATGTGCTGGAAACCGCAAAATTTGATATTCCGGCAGGCAGTTTTGATTCCAACGACCAGAACCTGTTTGTGCGTGCCAATGCATCGGTCTGGAAACCCGAAGATGTGAAGGCCATTTTCGTCCGCGATGGCGTACGCCTGGGCGACGTTGCCGATGTCTATTACGGCCCGGATGATGCCACATCCTATGTGCGCCTGGATGGGCGCGCGGTGATTGGTCTTGGCATTGTCCGCCAGGCCCAGTCCAACACGATTTCAATTTCAAAGGGCGTTCATGCAACAGCCGAAAAGCTGAACAAGCAGCTTGATGGCGTGCGGGTGCTGGTAAATTCCGACGATGCGGTTTTTATTGAAGGCGCCTTGTGGGAAGTGATCCGCAGCCTTGTTCTGGCTGTGGTGATCGTGATTGGTGTTCTCTACCTGTTTTTGCGCTCTTTCAGTGCCACGCTTATTCCCACCGTCACCATCCCCATCGCCCTGATTGGCACCGTGGCGGCTGTGTGGATGCTGGGTTTTTCCATCAATATCCTGACCCTTCTGGCGCTGGTTCTCTCAACTGGCATGATCGTGGATGACGCGATTGTGGTGCTGGAAAATATTCAGCGCCGCCGCCATCAGGGCATGGGGTCGCTGGCAGCAGCGGTGCTGGGTACGCGCCAGGTGTTTTTTGCCGTAATCGCAACCACGCTAACGCTGATGTCGGTTTTTGTGCCAATCTCGTTTTTGCCCAGCACGGCGGGTCGGCTGTTTCGTGAATTTGGCTTTGTGCTGGCGGTATCGGTGGCAATTTCGTCCTTTGTCGCACTGTCGCTTTGTCCGCTTTTGGCATCGCGCCTGAAGCATATTGACCCGGAAGCCCCGAAAAAGGGCGATGGCAAATTTCATTTGCTCGATCGGGTCGGGGCGTTTTTTGGCGGGCTATACAAGGCCATTCTGGAACTGGTGCTGCGTTTCCCGGTCATGACGGTGATTGCATCGGTCATTGTTGCCGTATTGGCGATTGGGGCGTTCAAGCTGGTCAAACAGGAACTGCTGCCCGATGAAGACCGGGGCCGTTTGCTGGTATCGCTGCGCGGGCCGGATGGTGTCGGCATTGATTATATGGACCGCCAGGTCGAGGCGGTTGAAAACATCCTGCGGCCCATTGTGGATCGCGGTGAAGCCCAGAACATCTATACCATTGTGGGTTTTCGCGATAACAACCGCGCACTGGTGATCGCAAGCCTGACCCCCTGGGAAGAACGCAGCCGCAGCCAGCAGGAAATTACCGCGTCCATCCGGGGCAAGTTAAATGCCCTGCCGGGTGTGCAGGCCTTTGTCTATCAGCCCAACTCGCTGGGTTTGCGGGGCAGTAGCTCGGGTGAAAGTCTTGAATTTGCCCTGACTGGAACAAATTACCGCAACCTTGCGGCAAATGCCCAGGCCCTGCAAAAGGAACTGGAAAAGAACTATCCCAATATCACCGGCATTCGTGTCGGGTATCAGACAACGCAGCCGCAGCTTCTGGTCAATATTGATCGCCAGCGGGCGTTTGATCTGGGTGTTTCGATTGACAGCCTTGATACCACCCTGCGCGCAATGATTGATGGCTATGAAGTTACCGATCTGTCGGTGGATGATACGACCGTTCCCATCAAACTGCGCAGTACGGCCGGGGCGATCCGCGATCCATCGGATCTCGATAACCTGTTTGTTCCGGGCAAGGACGGGCGCATTTTGCCGCTATCTTCCATCATTCATCTTGATGAAGAAGCCGTGGCATCGAACCTGGATCGCGAAGGGCAACAGCGCGCAGTAACGATTTCGGCCAATATGGTGCCGGGCTATACCCTGCAACAGGCGGTGGCCGATGTGGAAAAGGCCGCACAGGCCGTTGTGCCAACCGGGACAGGCTTGCTGTTTTTGGGCGATGCCGCGGCCCTTGGCGAAACATCGCACGATGTGGTGATTACGTTCCTGGTGGCGGTGCTGGTGGTGTTGCTGGTGCTCGCTGCCCAGTTTGAAAGCTTCATGTCGGCATCCGTGGTGGTGTTAACGGTGCCATTCGGCCTTGCCGCCGCAATTTTTGCCCTCGTGATCAGCCATACCTCGATCAATATTTACAGCCAGATCGGCCTTGTGATGCTGGTGGGGCTGATGGCGAAAAACGGCATTCTGGTTGTCGAATTTGCCGACCAGTTGCGTGACCAGGGCAAATCGGTGCGTGATGCCATTCATGATGCCGCCATGATCCGCCTGCGCCCGATCATGATGACCATGATTTCAACCGTTCTGGGGGGCTTGCCGCTGGTTCTGGGAACGGGAGCAGGGGCCGAGGCCCGTGCCGCGATCGGCTGGGTTATTTTTGGCGGGCTGGGTTTTGCCACGGTATTTACCCTGTTTTTGACGCCGGTTTTATATTTGCTGCTGGCCCCGCTGGTTTCGGCCCGTGCCGATGGCAGCCAGAAACTCGAAGACCAATTGCGCATTGCCCAGGGCATTCCCGATACCGATGAATATGAAGGGAGTGCCGGGTAATGCGGTTACATACCCTGTTAAAACATGGCCCGGTTTTGGGGATATCAATGCTGGTACTGGCAGGCTGTGTTACGGCCGGGCCGGAATACCAGGCACCGCAATTTGATCTGAAGGCAACCTATAGCCCGCAGGTGCCACAAATTGCCGATCATAAACCCGATCAGGCGCGCTGGTGGGAAAGCACAACGGACCAGGTTTTGGACCAGCTTGTGACCGATGGCATCAAAAGCAATATTGACCTTAAAATTGCCGCCAGCCGCATTGCCGAAGCCCGTGCCGTTGCCCGGGGTGTTACCGGCGAAAATGGCCCGCAAATCGGGGCCAGTGCGGGCGGGCGCGCTGAACGGCAATGGTCCACCCGCGAGGATGGCAATTATCAGGATGATCTTGGCGGCAATGCCGGCATTGATTTGTCCTGGACGCCCGATTTATGGGGCGGGCAGGCGCGTGAAGGGCAGGTCGCCGAAGCCGATATCCTCCAGCAGGTATATTTGCGCGAAGATGTCTATCGCGTGGTTATTGCCGATATCATCCGTAATTACATCACGCTGCGCGGAACCCAGCAACGCCAGATATTGCTGCGCAATTCGCTGGATTTGCAACGCCAGACCCGCGATATCGTTGATTTGCGTGCGCAGTCCGGTTTGGCGTCTGACCTCGATTTATCCCGTGCTCGGGCCGAAGTCGCCGATATCGAGGCAACCCTGCCCGTCCTGCAAACCAGTATTGACCGGTCCATTAACGCCATCGCCATTTTAACTGGCGCACAACCGGGCACCTATCGTGACCTGTTAAGCCGCTCAGCACCCCTGCCGGAATTTGACAGTGCCCCGCCAATTGGCGTTCCCGCCGATTTGCTGCGCCGTCGTCCCGACGTGCGAGCCGCCGAACTGGGCCTGATTTCGGCCACAGCGGAAATTGGCGTCCGCACGGCAGAACTTTATCCTGAACTGTCGCTGGATGGCAGCCTGTCACTGGCGGCAACGGGATATGGCACCGGGCCAATTGTGCGCACGGCACTGGCCGCCATCAGCGCGGTGATTGATGCCACCATTTATGATGGCGGCGTCCGCAAGGCCAATATCACCGTGGCCGAGGAACAGGCCCATCAGGCGTTTTACACCTATCGCAAAACCCTGTTATCCGCGATCAGCGATGTTGAATCAGCCATTTTTGGCTATGTCGGTGCGGTATCACAGCGCGACAGTCTGATATTGGCGGTATCGCATCACCGTCAGGCGTTTGAACAATCCCGTGTGCGCTATACCCAGGGGCTTTCCAACTTTTTGGACGTGCTTGATGCCCAGCGTACACTGACACGTTCCGAACAGGACCTGGCCGATGCGCAAACCAGCCTGGAACTTGAAACCATCAATCTGTATTCGGCGGTGGGGCTGGATGCTGATGAAGTCGATCGGCTCGCTGAAAACATGAACCGCGATAGCGACCATAACGGCAAGGCGTTTGATCCCTATTACATCCAGCCAGCAGGATGATGACGCGACCTGCAAAGCGTGTGATTTAATGAAAACCGGGCGATGAGGGTTCTTCATCGCCCGGTTTTTTTAATGTCGAAAACTTACTGCCCGCTAGCAGCGCCAAGAATGGGATACCAAACCGCCAGCGCAAGCAGGGTCAGGAACAGGACGGGTGTTGTAATAACAATGCCGACCTTCATATATTGCCCCCAACTGATTTTATGCCCCTTGCCCGCCAGAACATGTAGCCAAAGCAGGGTGGCAAGACTGCCGATCGGGGTGAATTTGGGGCCAAGGTCATTGCCGATCACGTTGGCATAAACCATCAATTGCTGCACCAGTGCGGGCACATGGCCATTTACCTGGTCAATCGCCAGCGCGCCGATCAGGGTGGCGGGCATATTGTTCATGACCGATGCCAGAAAGGCCGCCGCAAAGCCCGATCCAATGGTGGCGACATAGATATTCTGACTGCCAAGCAGGGTAAGTACATGGGCTGCCTCGCTGGTAAGCCATGCCTGACCCAGCCCGTAAACCACAAGATACATGCCTAGCGAAAACAGCACGATTTGCCAGGGTGCGTTTTTAAGAACATGCGCCAGCGAAATAACCCGTTTGGATCGCCCGCCAAACCAGCGCCCGGCAATGGCCATCAGTGCGAGTGCACCCGCCCCCATGAACAGCGAAATGGGGATATCAAGATGCGCTGTCACGAACAAAGCCACCAGCAAAACGCCGATAATGGGGAAGGCAGCGTAAAATACCTGCCGGTCACGAATGGCGTGGGCGGGGTCTTCCAGGCGTTCAAGCGGGTATTGCGGCGGAATATCGCGGCGGAAATACAGCCAGAGCACCAGCAGTGTTGCCAGCAGCGAAACGATATCGACCGGCACCATGACCATGGCATAGCGCGAAAAGCTGACATCAAAGAAATTGGCGCTGACGATATTGACCAGATTGGAAATCACCAGCGGCAGGCTGGTTGAATCCGCGACAAATCCGGTCGCGATAATAAAGGCCAGCGCGGACTTTTCGCTAAATTTCAGGCGCATCAGAATGGCCAGAACAATAGGTGTCAAAAGCAGGGCCGCACCATCATTGGCAAAAAAGGCCGAAATGGCCGCGCCAAGAATAATGATTAACGGAAACAGCAAACGTCCGTTCCCCTTGCCCCAGCGGGCAATATGCAGGGCTGCCCAGGCAAAAAAACCGGCATCATCAAGGACCAGCGAAATAATGATCAGCGCGACAAAGGTGAATGTCGCATCCCAGACAATATCCCAGACAATGGAAACATCCCCCCAGCCAACCACACCGGTCAGAAGGGCAATGATGGCGCCTGCCATGGCGCTCCAGCCAATGCCAAGACCGCGCGGCTGCCAGATCACGAAAACAAGCGTGATGACAAATATCAGCAATGCAAGCACGTGCGTCCCCTGACTAGATGGAAGGCTGATTGACCCGCCGGGAAAGTTCCTCGGCGGTTTCAACACGTTCGGAATAACGTGCTGTCAGATAGCTGGAATGATGGCGGGTTAACCAGGTGAATTTGGCCAGTTCTTCACACACATCAACAACCCGGCTGTAATAGGGCGATGGTTTCATGCGGCCAGCATCGTCAAACTCGTTAAAGGCCTTTGCCACCGATGACTGGTTGGGAATGGTCAGCATCCGCATCCAGCGGCCTAAAATGCGCATCTGGTTGACAGCGTTAAAACTTTGGCTGCCGCCACATACCTGCATGATCGCCAGTGTCTTGCCCTGTGTCGGGCGTACACCGCCCAGTGACAGGGGGATCCAGTCGATCTGGGCTTTCATGACGGCTGTCATGGCACCATGGCGTTCCGGGCTGACCCAAACCATGCCTTCGGCCCATTCGGCCAGGCCGCGCAATTCGTGGACCTTGGGGTGGTCAACCCCGGCGTCATCGGGCAGGGGCAGGCCGGACGGGTTAAATGTTTTAACCTCGCAGCCATACCATTCCAGAAGGCGCGATGCCTCCTCGGATAACAGCCGGGAAAAGGACCGTTCCCGCAATGACCCATAAAGCACAAGGATACGCGGCGCATGGGTTGGCGCATCGGGGCCAGCCAGGCGGGCATAATCAATGGGGTGCAGGCAGTCGCCATTAATGCCAGGCAGGGTGGATAAATCTTTGTCAGTCATTTTCAGTCTGCGGGCGTAAGGGTGATGACTTCGCCGTCTTCCTTGGTGAAAGACGATACCGGATGGGGCAGCAGGGCCAGCACCTGTTCAGACGGGCGGCACAGCCTTGCGCCCATTTCTGTCACAACAATGGGCCGGTTGATCAGGATGGGATGGGCCATCATGGCATCGATCAGGGCATCGTCGGTCAGGGTTGGGTCATCAAGGCCCAGTTCATCATAAGGGGTGCCTTTGCGACGCAAAAGGTCGCGCGGGGTGATGCCCATTGCCGCAATCAGGTCGCACAGTTTGGCGCGCGATGGCGGGGTTTTCAGATATTCGATGACATGGGGTTCTTCGCCGGACTGGCGCATAATTTCCAGCGTGTTGCGCGATGTGCCACAGGCCGGGTTGTGATAAATCACCGAGATCATTTTTGCGGTTCCGTTTTGCACGATGCCGGTGCGACCCCGGTCAGGGCGATGGGCTGGCACAGTTCGGGGTGGCCAGCACAGCAATCATTAACCATGAAGCCCAGCATGTCGTTCATGCGCGTCAGGCTGGCACGGTAAATGATGGATCGCCCCTGCCGTTTTGATGTGATCAGCCCGGAACGCGATAACACACCCAAATGGGCCGACATCGTGTTGTGCGGAACATCAAGCAGGCGCGCAAGTTCCCCCGCAGGCAAACCTTCCGGTTCATGCCTGACCAGCAGGCGGAAGGCCTCAAGACGGGTGATTTGCGACAGGGCCGTAAAGGCATCGATAATTTCATTTGTGTCCATATGTCCAAGAATATGGACACATTGGGTCGCTGGCAACAGCAATTTTCGCTTGGTCTGTATTTGGATCTGTATTTGGGCCTGTATCAGGCAGGCAGGATGCTGGTGATATATGGCCAAAAGGGCGGGAAACGGGGGGCGGCATTATGCGTTGGAAAAAACAAACCCCGCCATCACATGGAATGGCGGGGTTCGCATAGGGGCGAGTTTGATGCGCCAATATTACTCGGCGTTTTTTAGCAAACCCTTAACCTGGCTATAAAGCGTATCGGAATGGCCGGAAAGATCGGTCGAGAAGGCAGCAAGGCGGTTTGCCTGGTCCGATGCCTGGTCTGCCAGATCATCCAGATTGCCAAGATCGCGCGAGATCATTTGCACGCCATTGGCGACTTCCTGAATATTGACGGTGATTTCCTGGGATGCGGAACGCTGCTGTTCAACAACGGCACCCAGGTTCCCGGCGATTTCTTCGTTTTCTTCGATCACGGTGCGGGTATCGCCCAGTTCATTGACAACACGGCTGGTATTGTCGCGAATGGCGCTGATGCGATCGGTGATTTCCTGGGTCGAACGCGCCGTCTGGGTTGCCAGGGTTTTCACTTCGTTGGCAACCACGGCAAAACCTTTTCCGGCATCGCCCGCACGGGCTGCTTCGATGGTGGCGTTCAGGGCCAGAAGGTTGGTCTGGCTTGCGATATCCTGAATGATTTTAACCACCGAACCGATTTCATCGACAGCTTCGCTCAGCTGGTTCATCACCGAACCGGTATGGTCCATTTCCTTGACCGCGCGATTGGCAATTTCGGTCAGCCGGTCGATCTGGCTGGAAATTTCATTGATCGACTGGGTCATTTCTTCGGATGCGGAAGCAACGCGCTGTGCGGTTACGGCGGTGTTATCGGCAGCACCACGCACCGAACCGGCCAGATCGGCACTGGTGGCCGATGTCTGCGTCAGTTCACCAGAAAGCTTTTTAAGGGCAACGGCGGAATTGCTGACTTCGCCAGACAGTTCAACGCAGCTTTTGCCCAGGGTGACTTCGTCGGTGATGATATCGGCCGAAAGGGCAAAGCCATTCGGGGTGCCATCGTCATTTTTCATGACGGTGATGGCAACAAGGATGGTGTCGTTATCAATGCGGATACGATATTCCAGCGGCAAACGGCTGAGCGAACGGCCCAGATTGCGGAATTTATCCTGGCCCAGAACGCGGTGCAGGTCGTTGATATGTTTACCCTTGGCAGAAGCTGCAGCCTCGCCGCGCCCGGAATAGATCAGTTCACCAAAACCATAGGACATGTAACGCACATTGCCATCAAGGTCGCAGGCAAGCAGGCGGCTGGGAATGGCGTTAAGGATGTGCTTGTAAAGCAGGGCTTCTTCCTGCTGCTGGGCCTGCGCCTGGGATAGGGCGGCCTGGTTTTCGGCGATCTGATTGCGTTTCGACAGAAACATTATTATTCCCCCTTGTGAAATCCGTGCCCGCCAACTTTTGTGGCTTGCCGCGTGGATACAGCCCCTCTGGAACCCCTGCCTGCTTTTGGCATCCAAAGTTGAAATCGGCGTACCCGCGAAACTATGTCGCGGGATTTTCATGGTGATATCAAATGGAAAAGAAAATTGCCTGCAAAGCACCTTCCAACCGGGCGGGGGGATTGGCGATATGGGGTTATAAAACATAATCTTGCGTATATAAAAATTGCCAATTTTTGTAACGAAACCGATATGGCTTATACAAAGGTTTTGTCGAATCGTTTTCGCGGCGCGGCGTAACGAGTCGCATCGCAATTTTTGCGTATGGCGGCGGGTAATTTTGCAGTTCTGTTGTCGGTTTAACGAATTGATACGCGATAAGATAATGATTTGCCGGGATATTTTATTTCAGGTGGATTTTTGATGCTGTGATTTGTTTGTTATGGTTGTGGTTTGGCTGGGGATGGAGGTTTTGTCTGGCGCGGTGAAAGGCCGGGTAATGTTGCGATGCAATATGATCCGCATCACCTACGATAGGGTGGGGTGGATGCTCGATACTTCAAATTTGTCGCAAAACCGCCTAAACCGTTGATATGGAATTCATCCATTCCATTCAGGAAAGAACGGAATAATGCGCGATCTGTTTGCCGACCAGCCCCCGCAAAATATTTTGCCCTGTGATGGCGAAGCCTGGCTTCACCGGGATATTTTACCCCTAAGCGAGGCCGACCGCGTATTTGACCGTTTGCATATGGCCCTGAACTGGCAGCAGGAAACAGCCCATATCATGGGCCGTGATATTGCCGTACCACGGCTGACTTCCTGGTATGGCGAAGTCGCCTATCGCTATAGCGGTGTTTATCACCCGGCAGCCCCGTTCCCCAAGGTGTTGCTGCCGCTGCGCCAGCTGGTCGAAGAACGCGCCGGGCAAAGCTTTAACACCGTGCTGTTGAACCTGTATCGCGATGGGCGCGACAGCGTTTCATGGCATGCCGATGATGAAGATGTGCTGGGTGAAAACCCGGTCATTGCCAGCCTGTCCTTTGGCGGGGAAAGGCGGTTTCACATGCGCCATAAACATAATGGCGAACGCGTCAGCATTGATTTGCCCCATAATTCCCTGCTGATCATGGGCGGCACCATGCAGCATCACTGGGTGCATCAGATCCCCAAAACCGCCAAGCCGGTTGACCCGCGCATTAACCTGACCTTTCGCAAAACCGTTGCCGAACGCCGCGCCTGATTTAAGGCAAGGGTTTTAAAATCTCACCCCTTTTTGCGCGGCAAATGCCAATTTGTTTTCCTGGCGGTTCACGGGTCTTCCTGATCATCTCCCGACTGCCGACTGCCGACTGCCGACTGCTGACTGGCAACTGGCAACTGGCAACTGGCAAATGGGGAATGGGGAATGGGGAATGGGGAATGGGGAATGGGGAATGGGGAATAAGGTGTGGTGGCCTGGCCTCGCCTCGCCCCGCGCGGTTATTTTCAGTCGTGTACGCTTGTATCGAGCAGGATTGTATCGTGTCGCTTTATATCGTGCACGGTCGGTTATGGCCGTCTTACGCGCAAAAAAAAACCGCCCCTGAAAAAGTTGGGGCGGCAGGATATCGAAGTGCAATGCGAAATTGCCGGGAAAACCGCAAACACATAAAGCGCGCGGCAGTGGCAGATTGTGAAGGGAGAATCTGCCAGACAGAATCGTAATGAATCGATTCAACAAAGCCATAGTGGCGGTGCGGGGTGGCATCTGTCAATATTATCGTGAACCGATTCAAAAAAATGTTATCGAATATGTTATTGTGCCAGCGCACGATGGCAGAAAAACGGGGAGAATTTCGGCATATGGGCAATCGGGTTCGTCTGGTGGATGTGGCCAGGGCCGCAGGGGTTTCCCAGGGAACGGCATCCAATGCGTTTGGCAAACCGCATCTGGTGCGCGAAGAATTACGCGAAAAGATTTTGGCCGCTGCTGCCGAACTGGGTTATCGCGGGCCGCATGTGATGGCCCGTATGCTGCGAACCGGCAAGGCCGGGGCGCTGGGGGTGGTTTTTCCCGATAACCTTGAATATGCCTTTAGCGACCCCGTCGCGATTGAATTGCTGCGCGGTATTGGCCGCGAATGTGCGCGCCAGTCGGTCAATATGATGATCATTTCGGCTGAAAACCACGAACAGGCGGTAACAGCAGTAAATAATGCCGCGGTCGATGCGTTTCTGGTGCATTGCTATTCCGATAATAACGATGTGATTTCGGCCATTCGCCGCCGCAACCTGCCAATGGTTGGCATTGATACCGATATTGTCGGGGCAACCGCGACCGTGGTGCTGGATGATTTTGAAGGGGCGGCAAGTGCTGCGCGCCATTTGCTGGAATGCGGTTCCCGCAAATTTGCCATTCTGTCGCTTCAGGCCGATGAAGACGGGCAATTTGGCCTGATGGATGCGCGCAGGCGTGGGTCTGTCAGCCACCGTGTGGTGCGCGAACGGCTGGCGGGTTATCATTCGGTGTTAAAGGATGCCGGTATTGGTGTTACCGATATCGTGCATGTCGAATGTGAAAACCTGTCGGAAAATGTGCGTGCCCAGGTCATCGACCTGATGGCGCAGTTCCCCGATATTGATGGCATTCTTGCCATGTCGGACGTGATTGCGATTGGCGCGCTGGAGGGGCTGGCAAAAACCGGCCATGATGTGCCTAACAAAGTACGTGTGATTGGCATTGATGGTGTCGCGCGTGGGGCGCGCACAACCCCACCCCTGACCACTGTGGCGCAAAATTCGGTTGAAAAGGGCCGTATTGCCGCCGAACTGGCCCTGGCAGGTGATGATGTGGCCGAACCGGTTTTGCTGAAAACCCGGTTGCTGGTACGTGCCAGCAGCAAGGCCACCGATCAGGGCTAAGCCCGCAGGGAATGCCGCCGTCACGCGACATGACACCTTCCCGGCGGATCGTATATTTCCTGTATTTTTGATGTGCAGGTTGTTGTTATGCGCTTAACGCCCTTTGTTCTTGATCAGGGTCATTTTGTATGACTTCGGCGTGTCTTCTGGCTGGGCACATCGCGCAGCGCGGTGCGGTGTATCGGGCAGATGATATAACACACCCAGAAGCCGCCGAAATGAAACCCATAGGGCCGATGCCATTTGTCGCCCTGCCAGGTCGAAATCCTGGACTGTAAAACCGTTACACCCTGCGGATTTCTGCTTGCGGGGCACCAAATGACAGCGGCAAAAAGAGCCTGATTAAGGGCAAAGGGTATTAGCCCGCCGTTAATTCCTGATAGCGGAAGCAGTCGGTTGTGTGATCCATGATCAGACCGGTTGCCTGCAAATAGGAATAAATGATCGTCGATCCAACAAAGCGCATCCCGCGTTTATGCAGGTCTTTTGAAAGGGCATCGCTGACCTTTGTTGTGACTGGCACATCGCCATGCGTCTGCCAGTGATTGACGATGGGCGTGCCATCGACAAAGCGCCAGACATAGGCATCAAAACTGCCAAATTCGCTGGCGATATCGATAAATATCTGCGCGTTACGTACGCTGCTGGCGACTTTCAGGCGGTTGCGGATAATGCCGCTATCGCCCAGAAGTGCAGCCTGTTTGGCATCGTCATAGGATGCCACCTTTTGCACATCGAAATTATCGTAGGCTGCCCGGTATTCCGCGCGCCGTGATAAAACTGTCAACCAGCTAAGCCCGGCCTGCGCCCCTTCCAGGATCAGCATTTCAAAGAAATGCCGGTCATCATGCACCGGTGTTCCCCATTCATAGTCGTGATAGGCAACGTAAAAGGGCTTGTCGATATGGGTAAGCGCCCATTGGCAGCGCGGAATGGCGGTATCGACCGGGCCGGTTTGAGCATGAGTATGGGCGCGGGCATGGTGCTGTTTGGCGTGCTTGTGATCGGTCATCAGGCAATGCTTTTTATAAATTGCGATTTGGGGCGCACAGGCTGCGTTGAGGGCAGCTTAGCACCGCTTACCCCGTGTACCGAGATTATCTTGCCGGGTTTTGCCGGGCAAAAACGGCGAATTGCCCAAAAGGCATGCAGATTTGAGTGCCAAACGGGATGTGACATAAAAGTGCAATCAAAATGCAATTGAATATTAAAAATTGAAATAATTTTAGCGTGATAAATGCTTGGACGGTTCCTTTCCAACAAAAGACCGTTCACCCGATGATTTCCGCTGAAAATTCCACCAGGCAGGCCGGTTCGCCGGTTGTTGTGACCGGCGCATCCCAGCGTTTTGGTCGCAATACCGTGCTTGAAGCCATTGATCTTGCCGTTGCACCGGGCGAGGTCGTTGCCCTGCTTGGCCCGTCGGGCTGTGGCAAAACCACATTGTTGCGGTTACTGGCCGGTCTTTCGCGCCCGACAACAGGCAGCATTCATATTGGCGACCAGCTGGTGGCAGATGCTTCGTCGGGGGCGTTTGTGCCGCCGGAACGGCGTTCGATTGGCATGGTGTTTCAGGATTACGCGCTGTGGCCACATATGACTGTGGCGCAGAATGTCGGCTTCCCGCTGGAAATGCAGAATATTGGCCGCGCTGAACGCGACACCCGCATTGCCGGTGCGCTGGAAATGGTCGGGCTGGGCCATGTGGCAGACCGCCAGCCAGGCACCCTTTCGGGCGGGCAGCAGCAGCGTGTTGCCCTTGCGCGTGCAATTGTATCGCGCCCGCGCCTTGTTTTGTTTGATGAACCGCTTTCAAACCTGGACCGTGAATTGCGCGAAAGCCTGGTGGTCGATATTGCCGCCCTGTTGCGCAAACTGGGCATGACGGCGGTTTACGTCACCCACGATCATGGCGAGGCCTTTGCCATTGCCGATCGTGTCGCCATTTTGCATAGCGGCAATATTTTGCAAATTGATGCGCCAGAACAGCTCGTTGGTCGCCCGACCTCGCCGCAGGTGGTTGATTTTCTGAAGCTGGGGCTGGTTTTGCCCGCCGAAGTCAATAATGGCGAACTGGTTATTGGCGGTGGTGCCCATCGCCTGTCGCCGCCAGCCGGGCTGGTTAATGGCAGCCGGTCGGGGGATTTGTTTTTGCCGCGTTCGGCCCTGATGGCATCGGGTGTGAATAACGGGGCACGCAACGGTAATGCCATTAGCGGCACGGTCGTTCACAGCATGTTTCGCGGCGATGGTTACGCCGTTCAGATGCGTTTTGACCAGAATATCGCCATTGAAATGTTCAGTGCCACACGCCTTGGGGACGGCACGGTTCACGACCTTGATATCTCGTGGGATCGGGCCTTTTGGTATCCGCACGACACTTCACATACCGAACGCACACATAACGCGTAAAAGGGGATGACTAAGATGAAAAGCCTGAAAACGGTTCTGCTTGCAGGTTTCGCCTGCCTTGCACTGACGGGAAATGCCATGGCGCAAAGCGTCACGGTTTACACGGCGGGTCCGGGGGGCCTGATCGAAAAGCTGGCAGCAGGTTTCAAGGATGAAACCGGCATTGATGTGAATGTGTTTCAGGCAACCACCGGCAAGGTGATGGCCCGCCTTGAAGCTGAATCGGCCAATCCGGTTGCCGATGTGGTTATTTCGGCATCATGGAAAACGGCAACCAGCTTTGCCAAAAAAGACATGCTGCTGGATTACACCAGCGACAATGCCAAAACCGTTCCTGATTTCCTGAAAGGCCCGGGTTATGTGGCCCAGGGTATTTCGGCGCTGGCCATTGCCTGGAACCCGAAAAGCGGCACGCCGAAACCGGCAGACTGGTCGGACCTGACCAAGCCGGAATATAAAGACCTGATCACGATGCCGGACCCGGCACAGTCCGGTTCGGCCTATGAGCTGACCGCGGCACTGGCCGCACAGCCTGATCTGGGCTGGAAGCTGTTTGAAGGCCTGGCTGAAAACAAAATGATCGTTCCTGGTGCCAATGCCCAGGCCCTGAACCCGGTTTTGCAGGGTGCCAAGGCTGTTGTGTTTGGTGCGGTGGACTATATTGGTCTGGCACAGGCAGCCAAGGGTGAATCCATCGAAGTTGTTTTCCCGACCAGCGGCACCGTGATTGCCCCGCGTCCGATGATGATTTTGAAAACCTCGTCCCATCAGGACGAAGCCAAAAAATTCATCGATTACGTTCTGTCCGATGCGGGCCAGGCGATGGTGGCAAAAACCCAGTTGATGCCGGCGCGTTCCGACGTCAAGGCTGACCGCCCGCTGATCGCGGATCTGAAAATTCTGGAAGTTGATCCGAAAACCGACCGCAAGGCCGTTCTTGATCGCTTCGCCAAAACCTTTGGCATGGAATAATAGGCCCAACGTGCGCCTGACATCTTTGAAATCGCGAGTATTTGGCAACGGCGGCATGATTTTTGCCGCCGTTGCCCCTGTTTTGATCATTCTGGTGGCGTTTCCGCTGCTGTTTGTGGTGTTACAGGCCATTTTTCCCGATATCGCGCGGGGTATTTTTGCCAATCCGTTTTCCCGGTTTGTCGAAACCCTGTTTGACAAACACCTGATTGCCTGGACGTTAAACACCCTGATGCTGGGCGGCAGTGTTGTGCTGGTTTCGGCATTGGTTGCCGTGCCGCTGGGTATTTTGCGTGGGCTTTTTCGGGTGCCGTTTGCCGGGCTGTGGGATGTGGTGTTTCTGGTGCCTTTTACCATTCCGCCCTATATCGCAGCGCTTGGCTGGATCATGGCCCTGCAGCCACGCGGTTATCTGGAACAGATAACCGGCATTAATTTTGGTGGTTTTCTTTTTTCATTTTGGGGCGTCGTGTTTGTCATGACGCTAAATGTTTTTCCCGTCGTTTATTTTGCCATTTCACGCATGGTTTCGTCGATTGGCGGGCGGTATCTGGAGGCGGCGCGCGTGGCGGGCTGCCCGCCGATGCGGTCTTTCTGGCGTATTACCCTGCCTTTGACGACGCCGGCAATTGCCGCCAGCCTGCTTCTGGTTTTTGCCATGTCGATCGAAGAATTCGGCACACCGGCCGCACTGGCAGCACGCAGCGGTTTTCTGGTGCTGGTCACCGGGATCGAACAGCGCCTGTCGGATTACCCGATTGACCTGCCTGGTGCGTCGTTATTGTCGGTTATTCTGGTGGTGATTGCGATGGGGGCGTTTGTCCTGCAGCATCGCATTGTGTCGCGCCGCGATTTTCAAACCGTATCGGGCAAACCCGGTGCCAGCCGCCCCGCCGAACTGGGGGTATGGCGTATTCCGGTGGTGATCTTTTTTGCCATTATCGGGTTCCTGGGGGCGGTTATGCCGATTTTGTCGGTCGTCCTGACGGCATCAACCCGCACCATTTCCGGCGGGTTAAGTGCCGATAACTTCTCGACCGAAAATTTTGCCGAGATTTTCGCCAATTCCGGCGGTGCGATGGAGGCCCTGGGCACCAGCCTGTCGCTGGGGCTGGGCGCTGCTGTTATTACCGGTATTCTGGGCACCATGACGGCCTATGTCGTTGTGCGCCAGCGCACGGTTTCGTCACGCATCCTCGATTTTCTGACCCTGATGCCCAATACCATCCCCGGTGTTGTGGTGGCGGTCGGGCTTATTCTGGCGTGGAACCAGCCGTGGCTGCCGGTAACGCCGTATAATACCATCGGGGTTTTGGTGCTGGCCTATTGCTGTTTGCTGCTGCCCTATCCGGTGCGTTATGCCAATGCGGCCTTGCGCCAGGTCAGTGTCAGCCTGGAAGATGCCGCACGGGTTGCCGGGGCGGGCGGGATCAAGGTGTTTTTCCGCATTTTGATGCCCCTGATTTTTCCCAGCATCCTTGCTGCCATGCTTCTGGTTTTTGCGGTTGCCGCGCGTGAACTGGTGGCCACCATTCTGTTAGCACCCATCGGCACCAAGACGGTGGCACTGTTTATCTGGCGGCAGTTCGAGCAGGGATCGGTCGGTATGGGCATGGCCATGAGCGTGATGGCAATTGCCATTACCATGACCATTCCGGTTGCCGTTGCGATCTGGGCGCGAAAACAGGGCCGGTTGTTCTGATTTTTGATTGGAAATACCGGGAAAATTGACCAAAACCCGGCGTTTGGGTGGCTTCGCGCTTGCGCCGCTCCGTCCTTGTCATTACCTTCGCGATGAACTGGTTTCCGTCATCCCAACGGGCAAGACAACACGAAGGAGCGGTAATGCAATCTGTCCTGATCCTGATAAGCACAGTGATCAAGCTTTATATCTGGTGCTTGATTCTTCAGGCGATCCTGAGCTGGCTGGTAGCGTTTAACGTCATCAATACCAGCAACCGTTTCATCTATATGGTCGGTGATTTTCTTTACCGTATTACCGAACCGGCCTTGCGGCCCATCCGGGCGATTTTGCCCAATCTTGGCGGTATCGACCTGTCGCCGGTTGTGCTGATTTTGTTGCTGAGTTTCGCGCAAAACCTGCTGTTTGAGCTGTTCGCAAAGATGATGTAGTAATGCCGCCTTTGTTCTGTTGATTTCTGTTTATTGATGATAGCAAAACCTGCATGCGAAATGCTGCCTGATGGCGGGGCGGTCCGGCTTTATCTTAGGTTGACGCCCAAGGCATCGCGCAATGCGGTAGGTGGTTGCCATCAGGATGCAGATGGACAGTGCCGTTTGAAGGCAACAGTTACGACTGTGCCGGAAAACGGCAAGGCAAACGAGGCATTGGTCAAATTGCTGGCGAAAACGGCCAAATGGCCCAAATCGGCGATCGAAATTGTGAGCGGCCAGACCGATCGCAATAAGGTCTTGACCATTGCCGGTGATGCAATGCAGATCATGGCGCAAATCAATATATGGACGGGCGAGAACTGATATGAGCAATGCGAAAATCATTGATGGCAAGGCATTTGCCGCAAAGCTGCGCGGTGATATCACAACCGAAGTTGCCAAGCTGAAGGCCGAACACGGGATCGTTCCCGGCCTTGCCGTGGTTCTGGTGGGTGAAGACCCGGCCAGCCAGGTTTATGTCCGCAACAAGGGCAAGCAGACCATTGAATGCGGCATGAATTCCTATGAACATAAACTGCCCGCCGCCACCAGCCAGGAAGACCTGGTTGCGCTGATTACGCAGCTTAACAACGACCCCAATGTTCATGGCATTCTTTGCCAGCTGCCGGTGCCCAAACACATTGATGAAAATGCTGTTCTTGCCGCGATTGACCCGGCAAAGGATGTGGATGGTTTTCACATCATCAATGCGGGCGCACTGGCAACGGGGGGCGACGGCATTGCACCCTGCACCCCTTATGGCTGCCTGATGCTGCTGAAAGATACGCTGGGCGATCTGTCGGGCAAGCGGGCGGTGGTTGTGGGCCGGTCCAACATCGTTGGCAAGCCGATGGCACAGTTGCTGCTGAAGGAAAACTGCACCGTCACCATCGCGCATTCGCGCACCCGCGATCTGCCCGAGGAAGTCCGCCGCGCTGATATCGTTATTGCTGCCGTTGGCCGCCCCAACATGATCAAGGGTGACTGGATTGGCAAGGGTGCCACGGTGATTGATGTGGGCATCAACCGTATCGAAGGCGAAAATGGCAAAATGAAACTGGTCGGCGATGTTGATTTTGATAGCGCCGTTGAAGTTGCCGGTGCGATCACCCCGGTTCCCGGCGGTGTCGGCCCAATGACGATTGCCTGCCTGCTGAACAACACCCTGATTGCCGCGTGCCGGGCCAATGGCGTTGAAGCCCCCAACCTGGGTTTTGATAGCTAAGCTGTTATCGCGATAAAACATTATCGAAGCGGGGCTGGTGAAAACCGGCCCCGTTTTATTTTGTCTGCATGGTGTTTCTGTGATTGGCGGTGACAAGCGTATGGCAGGGGAACAAAAACAGAAAATCAACTGCCAAAACTGTCAGCAGGCTGTGTTAGGATCGCGGCAAGTTTTTGAAAACAGTCAGGGTTCGCCCCTGTATAACCGCATATCCGCCGAGGAATACATGCCTGAAGTGACCGCCACCAAGCCTGTGTCGATTTCGGCAAAGCAGGCGCGCCATCTTGCCCTGGCGGGGCAGGGATTTGAAACGCCAGATGCCGGTAAACCGGTTGATCGCCGCCGGATCATGAAGATGATCCGTAAAACCAATATGTTGCAGATCGACAGTGTGAATGTGTTAAGCCGTGCCCATTACATGCCGGTATTTTCGCGCCTGGGCATTTATGACCGCGACCTTTTGGACCAATTAAGCTGGGGCACGGCAAAGCAGCGCAAGCTGTTTGAATATTGGGGCCACGAAGCATCGCTGATCCCGGTGGAAGATTACCCGCTTTATCGTTGGCGGATGGAAGATGCATTGAACGGGCAGGGCATGTGGGGCGGCATTGCCCGCACCGCGCGCGAACATCCCGAATTTGTCAGCAGCCTTTTACAGCATCTTGAACGGGAAGGCCCGACAGCATCCAGCGAATTGCATGACGAACCCCGTGAAGGCGGAAGCCAATGGTGGGGCTGGACCAAAACCAAGGCGGCGATGGAATTTCTGTTCTGGAGCGGCCAGGTCATGGCGCGCAAGCGGCGTGGGTCGTTTGAACGGGAATATGACCTGCCCCATCGCATCATTGGCAGTATGGCCCATGAGGCACTATTGCCCCGCGATGTTGCCCAGCGTGCCCTGATCGCCAAGGGCATAGTTGCCATGGGTGTGGCCACCATTGCCGACCTTCGCAAATATTTCCGGCTGCCAACGGAGGATGCGAAGGCACGGGTGGCTGAAATGGTTGAAAATGGTGATCTGCTGCCAGCCAGTGTCGAAGGCTGGACCCAACCGGCCTTTATTGCACCCGATGCCAAAATAAGGCGGCGATCATCGCCCACGGCCCTGATGGTGCCGTTTGACCCGGTCATGTGGGAACGAGACCGCGTTGAACGGATTTTCGGCTTTAATTACCGCATCGAAATTTATACCCCGGCCGAAAAGCGGCAGTATGGTTACTATGTGCTGCCTTTCATGCTGGATGGTGATTTTGTTGCGCGCGTGGATTTGAAAGCAGACCGGCAGGCAAAGGTTTTGCGGGCATTTTCCGCCCATGCCGAAGACGGGCGCGATAATGATATCGTCGCAGCAGCGCTGCACCGGCATTTGTGCCAGCTTGCGGTTTTTCTGGGTCTGGATGATGTGGTGGTGAGGGAAATGAACCCGTTTTCCATTCGCCTTGCGGCACAGAAAGGCAGCATTTAAACGGGCGGCAGGAAGGGTAGTCATCATGGTGGCGTTATTGCCCTGCCAGATGATGCCACCTGATAAAAAGCGAACGGGGCGTAGGTCCCACAACCACGCCCCGTTCTTTCCTTGTCTTGACCCGATCACAAATGAGTTTCAGGACAATGTGATCGTTGGCTAGACCTGCCTCCTTACCAGCAGGAATAGCCCCCATCAGCCAAAACAATGGAACCGGTCATCAGGCTTGCCGCATCGGAAGCCAGGAACAGAACGACAGAACCGATTTCATGGGTTTCGCCAAGGCGAGCCATCGGGGTGCCGTTGATCCAGGCGTCGTACATTTCCGGCTTGGATTTGACGAATTCGTTCAGCGGGGTTGCGATATAGGTCGGTGCAACCGCGTTAACACGAACGCCGCGTGCGCCCCATTCGGCAGCAAGCGATTTGGTCAGGTGATGAACGCCTGCTTTGGAGGCGTTGTAATAGGCCTGTTCCTGCGGCTTGTTGACGATAAAGCCGGACATGGAACCGATATTGACGATCGCACCGCGTTTTTTCTCAAGCATCTGCTTGCCGAATTCACGGCAGCACCAGAAGGTGCCGTTCAGGTTGACGTCGATAACGTTGCGCCAGTGTTCGTCTGCAACGGTTTCGGCAGGCGTTTCGGAACGTGCGATACCGGCATTGTTCACCAGGATATCAATGCCGCCGAGTTCGGCCTGCTTGGCTGCGCTGGCGCGGACCTGATCGGGGTTGGTGACGTCCATCAGATCGATGCTGGCTTCATAGCCTTTCGATTTCAGGTAGTCGCGGCCTTCTTCGGCAACTTCTGCACTGATGTCGCCGATAACCACATGTGCACCGGCTTCAGCAAGAGCCTCGCAGCAGGAAAGGCCAATAGCACGGCCACCCCCGGTGACATAGGCGCGGCGTCCGGTCAGATCGAACATTTTCAGATACATTTTGATCTCGCAGTTTGGTCGGAGGGGAAAACTGGAACAGGGCCGTCTGGTCGTAGGGTGCAAGAACAACCCTGTTCCGGAAATTTGCCAGTTCCCTTAGCGGGGAATGGCTTTTCCGCTGGCATCGAAGCGGTGTATGCGTTCGGCGTCCGGCGTCAGCCAGATACGGTCATGTTCGCCAAGCGGAACTTCGCCGGTGGCACGGACCGTCATCGGGCCAATATTGTCTGCATTGACATGCAGGTAGGTTTCAGCACCCAGATGTTCAGCAATTTTCACAGTCGCCGGGATGGCACCCGCGCCCTGCGTTTCCTGGCTGATCACAAAGTGCTCGGGGCGAATGCCGACACAATGGCAGTCATATGCCTTGGCGTAATCGCCTTCGATGAAGTTCATTTTCGGTGAACCGATAAAGCCTGCGACAAACTTGTTTGCCGGGTTGGCATAAAGGTCCATCGGCTTGCCGACCTGTTCGATGCGGCCTGCCTGCAACACCACGATCTTGTCGGCCATGGTCATGGCTTCGACCTGGTCGTGGGTCACGTAAATCATGGTGGTTTTCAGTTCCTGGTGCAGACCGGTAATTTCCAGACGCATATTGACGCGAAGGGCCGCATCAAGGTTGGAAAGCGGTTCGTCAAACAGGAAGGCAGCCGGGTTACGCACAATGGCACGGCCAATGGCGACACGCTGGCGCTGACCACCGGAAAGCGCGCCGGGGCGACGTTCCAGATAATCGGTCAGGTTCAGGATTTTTGCGGCATTGCGGACTTTTTCATCGATGACGGCTTTGGATTCACCAGCCATCTTCAGACCAAAGGCAATGTTGTTGTAAACAGTCATATGCGGGTAAAGCGCATAGGACTGAAACACCATCGACAGGCCGCGTTTTGCCGGCGAGGCATCGGCCATATCAACGTCATTGATCATGATCTTGCCGCTGGTGACATCTTCGAGGCCGGCGATCAGGCGCAGCAGGGTTGATTTGCCACAGCCAGACGGGCCAACGAAAACGACAAACTCGCCGTCATTGATTTCAAGATCGACACCGGGAATAACGTCGATGTTCCCGAAGGTCTTCTTGACATTTTCCAGTCGGATTGCACCCATTTTGGTGTTCCTTCCTTGTAAAACTTGGGTCGGCTGCGGTTTATTTCACCGCGCCAAAGGTCAAACCGCGGACAAGCTGTTTCTGCGAGAACCAGCCAACGATCAGGATGGGCGCAACCGCAAGGGTCGATGCTGCCGACAGCTTCGCCCAGAACAGCCCTTCGGGGCTGGAATACGAGGCGATGAAGGCGGTCAGCGGGGCGGCATCCGAAGTCGTCAGGTTCAGGGTCCAGAAGGCTTCGTTCCAGGCGAGAATAATATTGAGCAGCATTGTCGATGCGATACCGGGCACCGCCATGGGCAACAGCACAAAGAAGATTTCCTTGGGCAGGGTTGCGCCATCCATGCGGGCGGCTTCAAGGATGTCTTTGGGGATTTCCTTGAAATAGGTGTAAAGCATCCAGACCATGATCGGCAGGTTCATCAGGAACAGAACCATGATCAGGCCAAAACGGCTGTCCAGCAGGCCCCAGTCACGAAATACCAGGTAAATCGGAACCAGCACGCCAACCGGCGGCATCATTTTGGTCGACAGCATCCACAGCAGGGTATCCTTGGTGCGTTTGGTCGGGTTAAAGGCCATTGCCCAGGCGCAGGTAACTGCGAAAAGCAGGCCGATAACCGTGGAGCCAAACGACAGGATGACCGAGTTCATGGCGAACTTGAAGTAGTTCGACTGCGCAAGGATCCCGGTATAGTTTTCCAGTGTCCAGTCAAAGTCGATAAAGAGAGGCGGCATGTTTACCGCATCAATTTCGGATTTGAAGCTGGTCAGTCCCATCCAGAGAATGGGGAAGAAAATTGCAAGACCGACAATCCAGGCAAAGACCGAATAGGCAAGCTGGCCAAATGGTGATTTGAAATTTTTTTCCATTTCTGCCCCCTATGCGTCCAGGTTTTTGCCAATGAGGCGAACCAGAAAGATCGCAACGATATTGGCAAGAATGACAGCAACGATACCGCCCGCCGAAGCACCGCCAACATCATATTGCAGCAGGGCCTGGGTATAGACGAGGAAGGCGATATTGGTGGTCGAAAGACCTGGTCCGCCGCCGGTGGTCACAAAGATTTCGGCAAACACGGTGAGCAGGAAGATCGTTTCGATCAGAATGACAACCGTGATCGCACGGCTGAGGTGCGGCAGGGTAATATAGAAGAAAATCGCAATCGGACCGGCACCGTCCATCTGGGCGGCTTCTTTCTGGTCGCGATCAAGTGACTGCAGGGCGGTCAGCAGGATCAGCGTTGCAAAAGGAAGCCATTGCCAGGCCACCATGATGATGATGGCGGTCAGCGGTGCCTGGGTGAACCAGTCGATCGGCTCGAAGCCAAGAGACATCGATATCCAGGCGAAAAAGCCGGAAACCGGGTTCATCAGCAGGTTTTTCCAGACCAGCGCATTCACCGTCGGCATAATAAAGAACGGCGAAATGACCAAAATACGCAAAATGCCACGGCCGAAAATCGGCTGATCGAGCATAAGGCCGACCAGAATACCCCCTACCACGGTAATAACGAGGACGGATCCGACAAGGATCAGGGTATTGGCAAGGGAAGCAAAAAAGGCGTGATCAGTCAGGAAGAATTTGTAATTAACAAAACCGATCCATTCCTCCATGCCCGGCGTGAGCAGGTTATAGCGAAGGAATGAAAAGTAAATTGTCATGCCCAAAGGCACGATCATCCACAAAAACAAGGCGATGATCGACGGTGCGGACATAACGCGCCCGGCCAGGGTCGAGGCCCGTGTCGACATGGTGCGCTCCCCGTTTGCAGTGTCTTTGACTGACCCGGGAAGAAAAGGGGTGGCGGAAATGCCGCCACCCTAGTCTACCAGGTCAAGGAGGTCAGATCACAGGATCCGGATCAGTAGTAACCAGCTTTCTGCATGGTACGATCCGTGCTTTCCTGTGCGCTTGCCAGGGCCTGGTCAACAGTGACCTGACCGGCAAGTGCTGCAGAGAACTGCTGACCGACAACGGTACCGATACCCTGGAATTCAGGGATCGCAGCAAACTGAACGCCAACATAGGGTTTCGGCTTCAGAGTGGAGTTGATCGGATCGGCGCTGTCGATTGCAGCAAGGGTCTTGATGGCAAACGGAGCTGCATCAAGATATTTTTCGTTCTGGTACAGCGACATACGGGTTCCCGGGGGAACGTTCGCCCAGCCTTCTTTGCTGGCGACCAGTTCGATGTAGGATTTCGAGGTTGCCCAAGCGATGAACTTTTCGGCAGCTTCGGTGTTTTTCGAGGAAGCCGGGATAGCCAGGCTCCATGCCCAGAGCCAGTTGGCACCGGTGCAGGTTACAGCGCAGGGAGCTTCGGTGAAGCCAACCTTGTCAGCAACCTTGGAATCTTTCGGGTTGGTCACGAAGGAAGCAGCAACGGTTGCGTCGATCCACATGCCGCATTTGCCAGCGTTGAACAGCGACAGGTTTTCGTTGAAGCCGTTCGAGGTCGCACCGGGAGGACCGTAGTTGCCGAGAATGTCGACATACATGGAAAGGGCGTCTTTCCATTCCTGGCCGTTGAATTCCGGTTTCCATTCTTCGTTGAACCAGCGTGCGCCGTAAGCGTTGCCCATGGTCGAAATCAGAGCCATGTTTTCGCCCCAGCCGGCTTTGCCGCGCAGGCAGATGCCGTAGACGCCGTTTGCCGGGTCATGCAGCTTCTTGGCGATGTCGAGGGTCTGGTCCCAGGTCAGACGGCCGTTGATTTCGATACCGGCTTTCTCGAAGAGGTCCTTGCGGTACATCATCATCGAGCTTTCGGCATAGAACGGAGCGGCATACAGCTTGTCTTCGTTGCTCAGAGCCGAGCGGATTGCCGGCATCAGGTCGTCGACGTCATAGTCGGCGCCGAGATTTTCGAGCGGTGCCAGCCAGCCCTTTTTCGCCCAGATCGGAGCTTCATAGGTGCCGATGGTCATGATGTCATACTGGCCGCCATTGGTGGCGATGTCAGTGGTGACGCGCTGGCGCAGGGTGTTCTCTTCGAGAGTAACCCATTCAACCGAAATGTCGGGATTTTGTTTGGTGAAGTCATCCGTCAGCTTCTGCATGCGGATCATGTCACCGTTATTAACCGTAGCAATCGTCAGCTTGGTCTCGGCACTGGCACCAAATGCGACGCCGCCGGCCAACAGCGCGCACAGCGCTGCTCCCATAATATTTCTCATAATTCCTCCCAAAAGGACTCTTTCCCGTCGGACAAACTGTGTCGTCCATTTTGATCATTTGTTCAGGACATGAGCATTCACTCAATTTTCATATCCTTTGTCAACCGAATTCGATTGTGCGTTGCAACAGAAAAACCCGCGGCACGAGCCCGCGGGTTTTGGCTAGTTTATTGAATTTGAATAAGAAGTTTTTTCGATTTAGCGCAGCAAAGCTTTTGCTGTCGCTTCGTCGGTAACCAGCGATGTAATTAATTTTCCTGTCATCGCCCCGCGAATCGCAGAAACTTTCTTCGCGCCCTTGGCGACCGCAATTGTATTTTGCGCCGGATATTGCAGCGGGGCGCTGGTCACGCGGTTATTGACATCATGATCCAGGATCTGGCCGTTCCGATCAAAGGTCCAGCTGATCAGCTCGCCAATGCCGCCATGTTCCTGCAGGCTTTTAAGTTCGGCCGGGGTGATAAAGCCATCGACCAGAAGCGGGGCGTCATCGCCCATCTGGCCGATACCGACAAATTTGACATCTGCGCGCGCGGCAAGATGCAGGATATTGTCCATCGGGGCCTGTTCCTGCATCGGTTTGCGCTGTTCGGCCCGTGGCACGATAACAGGAATTGAAAGCGGGTAATGGGGCGCGCGGGTCAAATCGGCCAGTTCGGTTACGGCATCATAGAAACTTGCCGCACCATCGGTGGCAATGGTGCCCACCAGGGAAACGATTTTGTGGTGGCTGGCATCGATGCGCTGCACTTCATTGACCATGCCGCGCATGGCGCGCCCGGTGCCCAGTGCAATCACCTTGGGATCGGGGGATTGTAAAACACGTTCCAGCAGGCTTGCCGCTGCCTGGACAATGCCAAACATGGCATCGGGGGCGGCGGGGTCCGTCGGCACGACTTCGCATTGTTCAAGGCCGAACCTGTCGCGCAGGCGTGCAGCCAGTTCCATGCAATCGGCTATCGGGTGATCCAGGCGCACCTTTACCAGCCCTTCGCTGATGGCGGCCGAAACCAGGCGCTGTGCGGTCGGTCGGGAAACGCCAAGTTTGGTGGCGATTTCATCCTGCGTGTTGCCTGCGCAATAATACAGCCAGCCAGCACGGGCGGCTTCATCAAGGCGGGTTGCTTCTTTACGGGTACGTTTTACCATCCCTGTCTTCCGGTTTTTTCTTGTTGGGCAAATGCGCAGCGGGCCTGCGCTGTGGTTGTGCTCCGATCTTGTATGTCCGGCAGATCATGCCGGTGACCCCAAACGGAATATGGTGCCGTTTTTCCCACCACCTGCAACCGGTGGCAAAGCCAGACGGCAGGCAGGACCAGGCAGTGTGAAAACCGTCAATCCGATTGCGGCTTGGTTCAGTCCGGCTGACAGGCAATGACAGTTTCATTGCATTTTTGCAGGCGGGCTTTGATTTCCTCTAGCTCTTTTTAAGTGGTATGACCAGTCTCAATCACAGGAACGGCCATAAAACAACAGGGCCGCCCGAATGGGGCGGCCCTGGTTCGAAAATACCGGATCACAAAAAACGGTTATTTCTTCGGCAGGTAATCGGAAACCAGCAATTCAGCGATCTGAACCGCATTCAGGGCCGCACCCTTGCGCAGATTATCGCTGACACACCACAGCGACAGGGCGTTGGGAATGCTGGGGTCCTTGCGGATACGCGAAATGAAAACGCTGTCTTCGCCGGCAACTTCCTGCGGGGTGACATAACCTTCATCCTGGCGGTAATCGATTACGGAAATACCCGGAAATGCCTTAAGCGCCTTGCGGGCTTCTTCGACGGTGACGGGCATTTCAAATTCGATATTCACGGCTTCGCCGTGGCCAACAAAAACCGGCACCCGGACACAGGTGGCATGTACAGCCACATCCGGATCAAGGATTTTGCGGGTTTCGGCCGTCATTTTCCATTCTTCGCGGGTCGCGCCATCATCCATGAATTCATCGATATGCGGGATGACGTTAAAGGCGATCTGCTTGGTGAACTGTTCCTTGACGGGCGTGTCATTTACATAAATGCCGCGGGTCTGGTTAAACAGTTCGTCCATGGCGGCACGCCCGGCACCCGAAACCGACTGATAGGTCGATACCACCACGCGCTTGATCGGTTGGAGGTCGTGCAGCGGTTTAAGCGCCATGACCATCTGGATGGTCGAGCAGTTCGGGTTGGCGATAATGTTTTTCTTGGCGTATCCCGCCAGGGCATCGCCATTGACTTCGGGCACTACCAGGGGAATGCCCGGTTCCATGCGCCAGTAGCTGGAATTGTCGATGACAACACAGCCTGCTTCGGCGGCTTTGGGGGCAAGCGTTTTTGCCGTGCTGCCGCCTGCCGAAAACAGCGCGATATCAGCCTGGGAAAAATCAAAGCGGGCGGCGTCCTGTACGGTCAGGTCGTCATCGCCATAGGAAACGGTGCGGCCGATCGAACGTGAAGACGCCAGCGCAAAGACTTCCTCGGCGGGAAAATTGCGTTCAGCCAGTGTGTTGAGCATTTCGCGCCCGACATTGCCGGTGGCGCCAACAACGGCGATTTTGTAACCCATCAAGTGCCTCTTTCAGTTTTGGTCCGGACCGGGATGAGCCCCGAATGTGCCTTTAGACAATCGGATAGGATGCCCCTCGACCGACCGGTAAGCTGGGCGAGATGTAAGGCTTTCTGCGGCGTCGCGCAAGGAGAGTTCGGGTTTTTACTGCTTGTGATTGCAGTGAAATATGTCACTATATCTTACGGGGTTTGCAAAAAGACGGTTGATCTTTTGCAATTTTGGGGGTTGTCGCATTTCCGGCTTGAGAAGGACGGCTATGACGTACCCGATGACTTTGAACTGGACTGACAAGAAAGTCCTGGATTTCTTTCGCGAACATGTCACACGCGGCACGCTTGTTGTGCGCGTTAATGACCGCCACGAAGTTGCCCTTGGCGATGGGGGTGATCCCCGCGCAACCATGACGCTGCCAAACTGGACCGATGCTGTTAAAATGGCCCTGAGCCCGGACCCGGGTTTTGGTGAAGTCTATATGCAGGGCGGCATCAATGTTACTTCTGGCGAGCTTGAAGACCTGATTCGCGTTCTGCGCCTGAATTTTGATGGTGGCCATTCCAGCAGCAATTTTGGCCTGTTGATTGAAAAATTGCAGGCTTTCAAATTTCGCATCGCGCAATTCACCTCGGTCGAGGCGGCATCGCGCCGTGTGCGCCACCATTATGATATTGGCAATGACCTTTATACCCGCTTTCTGGATGCGGATATGCAGTATTCCTGCGCCTTCTGGGATGAGGGTGCGCGCGATCTGACTGAAGCCCAGCAGCATAAGATGCAACTGACGACGGATCGTCTGGAAATTACCGATCCCAACACGCGGGTTGTCGATATTGGCTGTGGCTGGGGCGGGTTAAGCCGCTTTATCCGCCGTACGACAGGGGCCGAAGTGCATGGCATTACCCTGTCGAACGAACAATATAACTGGGCACTGGAACGCAAGGCCGAACTGCCGGCCGATTTCCATGAGGGCCTGGATTATCACCTTCAGGATTACCGCGTTTTCGCCCGGGCCAACCATGACCGCTATGACCGTGTGGTTTCGGTGGGCATGTTTGAACATGTCGGGCGGCCGCAATTTAAAACCTATTTTGAACAGGTTGCCCGGTTGCTCAGGGCCGGGGGGCGGGCGGTGATTCATACCATCATCAAACCACGGCCCGAATTTACCTCGCCGTGGATTGATCGCTATATCTTTCCTGGCGGTTATATTCCGGCGGTGCATGAAGTGGTCGAGGCGGCGGAACATGCCGATCTTGATGTTGAGGCCTGCCATTTCCATCCGGGTGAAAACTATGCCCGGACCCTGATGGCGTGGCGCGATAATTTCCGCAAAATCCAGCACGAGCTGGACCCGGAAAAATACGACACCGAATTTAAACGGATGTGGGAATTTTACCTGGCGGGGTGCATCAATGCGTTTGACGTGCGCGAAGGCGGCGGCGGTATGCGTGTTGGCCAGTTTGTTTTTACCAAACCGGGTTACCGCCATAACTGATTTACTGGTATGATCTTCCGGCGGCAGGGGCTTGTTCCCCCTGCTGCTGGCAACGACCTTTTGAAGCAGTCATTTTTACAGTCATTGGTTTGCGTTTAACGCGACGACCCAGCAGGCCGCAAGAGCCTGTCCGCCGGGACACAGGGATGCAACCGGCCCTGGTAAACCCGGAAATGACCGGTTGATTTCCTTATCGGGAGGAAAACCATGCTGTATTCAGGCCCTGTTCACCCGCGCCGCGGTGTGGACGATTTTCTGTTTCCAACACAATCTGATGACGGACAAAGACCTGCCCATGTTGGTTCTGTTGCGCAATATGCGGCGGCACTGGCGGTGGTTGATCTTTCAAGTTGCGAACGTGACATGCTGCGCGCGCACCTTTATGCGCCCGATCACATCATTACCGGCATGGAGCTTGCCGGTGCTGCCGGGCATTTCGGGCCGCGCATCGGCCATAAAAAATATGGCCGGGTGGGCCGCAAAATTGCGCAGGCGGCCGGTTTGCCGCATTGCCAGGCCGATGTGAGCGATTATCTGGCCGCCATTTTTACCCTGGCCGAAGGAACGCAAATGGAAAGCGAGGACTGGCGCTGGGTGCTTCATCCATCGCTTGCTCATGCCCTGCGCCAATGCGGCTACGCCTGAGCAACAATCAGAAGCGACAAGCTGATTTCCGAAGGCAATGGCCATCTGGCCGTTGTCTTCGCCTGTGTCTGTTTCAGATTCAGAAAATGCGATTTTGCTGCGCGGTGGTTTGTTTGCTGGCGCGAGCAAATTGTTGTGTGTGGATGCGCTGGTTTGCTGCGGTTTTTATACCCCAAGCGGCTTAACCTGTTTTCGGTGAACTATCGCGCCGGGCATATTGACCGATTAATTTTGGGGAAAAATGCAGCATGGCTGTAACGCCGGGCCAGGCTGTTTCGTCCTGTTTTCAGAGAGTGATCCCACAACGGGAAAACTGGATGAAAACAGGAGACGGAAATGAGCCGTTTTGAATTTGCCAAAGCCAGCCCGGTGCTTTTCAAGGGCCTTTATCATGCATCGACCGTGTTTGAGACCAACAATACGCTGGCAAAAACGCTGGTCGAGATTGTCAAATGCCGGGTATCGCAGATGAATGCCTGTTCATTTTGCCTGCGTATGCACCGTGATGATTATCTGAAACATGGTGGCGAGCAGGACAAAATCGATATGCTGGCTGTTTGGCGCAATGCCAAGGATTTTAGCGTCGAAGAACGTGCCGCACTGGATTGGGCGGAAAAGCTGACATCGGCAGCAGATGCCGCGGCCATTGATGCCAGCTTTGAGGCACTGGGTAGCCATTTTAGTGAAGAGCAGATTTCGGAATTGACCACCGGTATTGCCCTGATCAATGCCTGGAACCGTTTGGGCATTGCCCAGCACCAGTTTGCCTGATTAAGGGCAACGGGTTTTCGGATGCTGGTGGATTGATGGCTGCGAACAGCCACCATTAAGAGGTAGCTATTCGCGCGATTGCCATTATCCTGCCCCAGCATGGCGATGGACGACCTTACATGATTATGCGGTGCAGGCTTTGGCCTGCGCCGTATTGTGCGTTTTGAATACGGGATAAATCACATGTCGACGGCGATTTTTGAACAGCAGCGCCCCCGTTTGTTTGCCCTGGCCTTTCGCCTGTTGGGCAGTTACGCCGATGCCGAAGATGCGGTTCAGGATGTGTGGCTGCGCTGGAGCAAAACGGACATCACCAGCCTGAACGACCCGACCGGGTGGCTGGTGCGGGTATGTTCAAACTTATGTCTTGATGTGTTGAAATCGGCCCGGCGGCGACGCGAAAATTATGTCGGGCAATGGTTGCCCGAACCCTGGGTAAACCCGTTTTCGCGCGAAAATGAAGACAGGCTGATTGACCAGGACCATTTATCGCAGGCCTATCTGGTGATGCTGGAGGCGCTAACCCCGCAGGAACGTATTGCCCTGGTGCTGCATGACGTTTTTGACTGGGACCATGCTGCGATTGCCGATGTATTGGGCAACCAGCCCAATAATGCGCGGCAGATCCTGTTTCGCGCACGCCGTAAAATGAGCGGCGTTACCACAAGTGACGATGAATTGGATGCGCTGGCGGCGGATGAAACGCCAGATATTTCGATGGAGGCATTGTCACATTCCAATGCCAATTCGATGCGTGGTAAGCGCCTGACGCGCGATGATCTGGCGGGATTTGTGGAAGCCCTGCAATCGGGCCGTGCAGACAGGATTGCCGCCCTGCTGGCACCGGGCGTGACCCTGCAGGGCGATGGCGGTGGCAAGGCCAGTGTGAATATCAATGTTCTGTTTGGTGCGGACCATGTTGCGCGCTTTTTTGAAGGTGTGTGGCGCAAGAATTTTGTAAATGCCGATATGCACATTCATGAAAGCGATGCTGAAAGCTGGGTGCTGTTTTCGGTTGATGGTGTGGTGCATACCGCAATCACAATTTCCCGGTCCGATGATGGTATCGAACGGGTGTTTGTGCATCGTAATCCCGACAAGCTGGCGGTATTTA
This sequence comes from Thalassospira marina, assembly GCF_002844375.1. Taxonomy (NCBI): domain Bacteria; kingdom Pseudomonadati; phylum Pseudomonadota; class Alphaproteobacteria; order Rhodospirillales; family Thalassospiraceae; genus Thalassospira; species Thalassospira marina. The sequence continues at coordinate 462,045 of NZ_CP024199.1, forward strand.
ACTGATTTTAAGTTATGTGGCGTTGTGACGCGAGGCTTTGGGCTTCTTTCCTCGTCAATGCGCAAGAAAAAGGCCGGGCATGTTCCCGGCCTTTGTGCATCGACGATCGTGCATCAGCTATTGGCTGATTTCGTCATTGGCGAGAATTTTAAGGCCAAAGGTTTCGGCCAGAACCGGCGGGGATGGCGGTACGCGGCTGTTCATAAACGTGGCGAAGGGTACTGGTTTTTCAGGCGACAGCGTAATTTTCAAATGCTGTGGTCTGGCAATCCAGTTGGCCAGTTGCTGCAATGAAGTGCCGAGCTGCCCGGTTTTGCCAAATTGTTGCTGGGCCTGCATGATGCTCATGCCTGCTGTTAGCTGTAACTGGTCAGTCGGGACACCGGTTTTCGCCGAAATCAGGCGCAAAATGGTCGGGACAAGGTTATCGCCATAAATTTCCAGCGAGGCGGCCTTTAACTGACCATGCTGCCCCAGGACTTCTGGCAGCAATTGTTCGGCCCGCAATACCGGAATGGACTGGATCTGCCCGACAATTTCGGGTGTGAAACCCGTAAAGGTCAGCGAAAGTTTGACCGTGCCAAAATCACGCAGGGTCAATTCATCAATGGCATATTGGTATTCGCCATTTTCGCGCGACCAGCGTTGATGGGCGTCCATATCCATTGTGACCTGTGAAAACTTCTTCAGGCCCAATGCATCAAGCAGTTGCGGGTCGCTGGCAACGTCGTCAGGCAGTTCAACGCTAAAGCCGCCAATATGCCCTGTCTGGGCACGGGCAACATCGGTTTCACCCTCGGCAATCGGGCCGATATCGCCCTGGGCGCCGCCAAGCTCGTCGATTGTGATGTGCAAATCCTGGACGCCGGAAATGCCCAGTTCCACCCCGGAAAACAGATAGGTCGAAAGATAATGCGGGCTGAAGGGAAAGCCCATTTTTCCCAGCGTCTGGTTTTCAAGGGCAGCAAGCTGTTCTTCGGGTGTTGTGCCGGTTTGGAAATATTTGGCGGCTGTTGCGATGTTTTTAAGGCTGACATCACGCAGCGTCATATTATCCAGGCCGAATTTCGCCGTGATGCCGGAATCACTGCCATGCACCGAAAAGCCGCGCGATGATATTTCGCCGATTTCCTGATTGCCAAGGTTTTGAACGGAAAACTGGTCCCAGCGAATTTCAGCTTCGGGGGTGGTGTAAAGCTGGTCTGAAAGTTCCAGCGAACCGACTTTCACCGTCTCAAAGGCAGCAAGCCAGCGGGCGAAATCGAATTTTTCGCCGGGTAGGGGGATCTGGTCGGGGTCGATGGCCTGGTCAAAATCGCTGATTTCAATACGGCCAATTTCAAAGGCACCCTGATTGCGCGGCAACCGCACACGCAGGCCATTAACACTGGCCTTTTCAAAGGACTGGTTGTTCAACCCGTCAATTAAAACGCCAGCAGCGGCCATGGCGGAATGGTCAGGCAATGACATGGTCAGATCGGCCAATGCCAGGTTTTTACACGATTCAGCCGAATTCCAGTTAAATTCGGTGGTATCGATCTGCTTAAGCAGGGTCATCGGCCCGGCACAATTGGCGAAAATGCTTTGCGCGATGCTGGCATTGCCAAATTCGGTACCGGCATCATAGGTCCAGGCACCGGTGGTAATGCCGCCAATATGGTCAAAGGCAATATCCTGAATATGGATTTCCTCGATCGTGCTGCTTTGATCAAGGAAAGTCTGTTTCAGGCTGGGGCTTTGAATGTCGCCAGCGGCAAAGGTTTCGGGCAGCCAGCTTGAGGGATCGGCACTGACATCGGCAAGATCGGCGCGATCAAAGGTAATGACGCGGCCATTGCTTTCGATTTTGGCATTGCGAAGCAGCATTTTGCCTGCCAGCGCGTCATGGGCCGGGTTAAATCCATAAACCGCGAGCCAGTCAATGCCGTTAAAGGTGACATTGCCTGCCTGATAAACCGTACCATCCATGCTGACGATTTTGACATCATCGGCCGTCATGGTGCCGCCAAACAGGGACATGTGGAAATTGGAAAATTCGCCGCGAATTTCAGATTGCGGATCGGTCAGGGCGCTGCGCAGGCTGTTTTCGGTATAAATGGGGGCCAGAAGGTGTAATCCGGCGCCAATGGCAGCCACGACAACGACGCTGCCAATGATAAATTTTGCGGTTTTGGCCATCTGCTCAAGCGATCCTTGTTCGTCGGTAAAAGCGTGATGCCAATATATCACGCGATACGTGCATTGCATGAGCCGATTGCGATTTTATGCGATTCTTATTCTCTACAGCAGGTTGAAATAAAATAAAAAGGCCGGGATTGGCTAAAATCCCGGCCTTTGCGATCTGATGGATCGTTTGTCTGATCAGACGAGCTTGTTCAGTTCGTTGATAACGGCTTCACCCATAACGGTGGTCGAAACCTTTGCCATGCCAGGCTGCATGATGTCTGCGGTGCGCAGGCCACCTTTCAGAACGTTCTGAACGGCGGTTTCGATCATGGTGGCGTCTTCGCCCATATCGAAGGAATAACGCAGCATCATTGCAAAGGACAGCAGGGTTGCCAGCGGGTTTGCAAGGTCCTGACCGGCGATATCCGGGGCGGAACCGTGTACCGGCTCGTAAAGGGCTTTGCGTGCGCCGGTTTCATCGGCGGCACCCAGCGATGCGGACGGCAGCATACCAAGGGAGCCGGTCAGCATGGCGGCACAATCGGACAGGATGTCGCCAAACATGTTGGTGGTAACCATCACGTCAAACTGTTTCGGGTTGCGAACCAGCTGCATGGATGCGTTATCGACATACATGTGGCTGACTTCGACTTCCGGGAATTCCTTGGCAACGCGTTCAACAACTTCGCGCCACAGAACGGTGGATTCCAGAACGTTGGCTTTATCAACCGAGCACAGGCGCTTGTTGCGCTTCATTGCCATGTCAAAGGCAACGCGGGCAATGCGTTCGACTTCGGGTTCGGAATAAACCAGGGTGTTGAAACCAAAACGTACGCCATCGCGTTCTTCAACGCCGCGCGGCTGGCCGAAATAGATGCCACCGGTCAGTTCACGCAGGATCATGATATCCAGACCCTTGACCACATCTTCCTTCAGGGTCGATGCGCCAACAAGGGCGTCAAATACCAGGGCCGGGCGCAGGTTGGCAAACAGGCCCATTTCCTTGCGGATTTTCAAAAGGCCGCGTTCCGGTTTGATATCAAACGGAAGGTTGTCCCATTTCGGACCACCAACAGCACCCAGCAGAACCGCATCGGCTGCCATGGCATCAGCCAGGGTTTCGTCGGTCAGCGGGTTGTTGTGGGCATCGATGGAGGCACCACCAATAAGGCCTTCGGTAACGTCAAAATTGATGTCACGCTTTTTTGCCATCCAGTCCATGACACGCTGGACCTGGCGCATGACTTCGGGGCCAATGCCGTCGCCCGGCAACATCAGGACTTTTTTGGTAATCGTCATTTTCTAACCTTCGCAAAGATAGTTCGGCGCGCAGGCGCGCCAGATATGCGGGAAATCGAAAAAGGGCGGCGCATATTGACGCCGCCCGAATTTTTACAGCGACAGCCAGGGCTGGGATGCTGCGCGCTGGGCTTCAAAGGTGGCAATGTCATCGGACTGCTGCAGGGTCAGGCCGATGTCATCCAGGCCATTGAGCAGGCAATGTTTGCGGAACGGTTCGACATCAAACTTGATGCAACCGCCATCCGGGCCGCTGATTTCCTGTTTTTCAAGGTCAACGGTGACGGTGGCGTTGGCACCGCGTTCGGCATCCGCCATCAGCTTGTCCACATCTTCCTGCGGCAATTTGATCGGCAGAATGCCGTTCTTGAAGCAGTTGTTATAGAAAATGTCGGCAAAGCTGGGCGCGATGATGCAGCGAATGCCAAAATCCAGCAGCGACCACGGGGCATGTTCGCGCGAGGAACCACAGCCGAAATTGGCACCGGTCACCAGAATTTTCGCATCGCGATATGCCGGCTGGTTGAGGACGAAATCAGAAATTTCGTTCCCATTGTCGTCATAACGCATTTCATCAAACAGGTTTTTACCCAGACCCGAACGTTTAATGGTCTTGAGGAACTGTTTGGGGATGATCATGTCGGTATCGACATTGAGCATCGGCAACGGTGCGGCCACACCAGTTAAAGTGTCAAACTTTTCCATTGTCTTATCCCTTATTCTCGGCATCCCACACCAGACCGAGTGCTTCGATCAGGTCTTCGGTGGCATCGATGTCATTGGCGACGAAATCGGGAAGGTTGATACCGGTGAGCTGGGGCAACAGGGTTTCAAGAACCATTGCCCGCCCGAAACGCGATACGCCTTCGTCCCGAATGATAAAGCCTTGTGCAGACATTACGGGGCCTTACACAATTTCGAGTTTGCGAACGTCAGCCAGATGACCGGTCACTGCAGCAGCAACAGCCATGGCCGGGCTCATCAGGTGCGTACGGCCGCCACGGCCCTGACGCCCTTCAAAGTTACGGTTCGAGGTCGATGCGCAACGCTCGCCCGGTTCCAGACGGTCCGGGTTCATTGCCAGGCACATAGAGCAGCCCGGTTCGCGCCATTCAAAACCGGCTTCGATAAAGATCTGGTGCAGACCTTCGGCTTCGGCCTGTTCCTTGACCAGGCCGGAACCCGGAACAACCATCGCATTGACATGACCGGCAACTTTGCGGCCCTTGGCAATAACGGCAGCAGCGCGCAAATCTTCGATACGGCCATTGGTGCACGAACCGATAAAGACGCGGTCAACCTTCACTTCTTCAAGCGGGGTGCCAGCAACCAGACCCATATATTCGAGCGAACGGGCGATGGCTTTTTTCTTGCCGGGATCGGTTACATCATCGGGGCCAGGGACAACGGCGCTGATCGGTGCGACGTCTTCCGGGCTGGTGCCCCAGGTAACCTGCGGGATGATGTCATTGGCATCAAGTTCGACAACTTTGTCGTAAACCGCGCCTTCGTCTGACGGCAGGGTCTTCCAGTATTCAACAGCCTGTTCGTAGGCAGCACCCTTCGGTGCCATCGGACGGCCCTTGATATATTCAAAGGTTTTTTCGTCCGGTGCGATCAGGCCGGCGCGTGCGCCGCCTTCGATCGACATGTTACAGACGGTCATACGACCTTCCATCGACAGCGAACGAATGGCCGAACCGGCATATTCGATCACATAACCGGTGCCGCCAGCCGTACCGATACGGCCGATAATGGCAAGGGTGATGTCCTTTGCCGTCACACCCGGATGCAGGTCGCCTTCAACCTTGACCAGCATGTTTTTGGCCGGTTTTTGAACCAGGGTCTGGGTTGCCAGAACATGTTCAACTTCGGAGGTGCCAATACCAAATGCCAGTGCGCCAAATGCGCCGTGGGTGGATGTGTGGGAATCGCCACAAACCATGGTCACGCCGGGCAGGGTAAAGCCTTCTTCCGGGCCGACAATGTGAACGATACCCTGACGCAGGTCATTCATCGGGAAATAATGGATGCCGGTGTCACGTGCGTTCTGGTCAAGGGTTTCAACCTGGATGCGGCTGTCTTCTTCCTTGATGCCTTCCGAACGGTCGGTGGTCGGCACGTTATGGTCGGGAACGGCCAGTGTCAGTTCCGGGTGACGGACCTTGCGGCCAGCATTGCGAAGGCCTTCAAAGGCCTGCGGGCTGGTAACCTCGTGAACGAGATGGCGGTCGATGTAAATAAGGCAGGTGCCGTCTTCCTGCTGATTGATTACATGGCTTGCCCAAATTTTGTCAAAAAGGGTTTTCGGGTTTCCCATTTCGACCTCCTCTCTTATCGAACCTGTATGCGGTAATGCAAAACGTAACGCGCGGGCAGGCGATGTGAATGATACCGGGTAAAGCAGGCCACCCGCAAAACGGGGTAGCAGGCAGTCGGGATGGCGTGAAACGCCCGTTCCTCCGGCGCAGCTTGGCGCTGCGAAATATTATTATTCAGAAACGCGTGCCCGGGGCTGTTTTTGCCGCGGGACTGTTTTTATACACCGCACTTTCCAAATCGCAAGCGCCGCTGCGGGTGTTTTTTTGATCAACAACACCTTTAAATAGAGTTGTTGAAAAAATGGCACCTATAAATAGCTAAAGCAGCACATTTACCGGGCTTTTGAAATTCATCAGGAATACCTGATATAGAAAAAAGTGATCGTTAAGCCCCAAGAAATCCGCCATTGCGTGAAAAAGCACCGAAAAAGTGCGATTCGCTATAATGCAACTTTAAAGGGTATTTGTTTCCTGCGGATCGCGGGTGGTTTGACGGACGGTGAAGATGCAGATGTTTATGAAGCGGCATGTTGTAAGGGCTGACAGGGCCAGCATCGCGCCGCAAAGATGATGACTCGTTTAGTGGGCACAGCCCGACGAAAACCCGCATAAAACCAGCGGCATTACGGGGAAACAGACACCGGTTATCCCGGCGCCATGGCATGGGCGACGCGGGCAGTGAGTGTATTTGAGGGAAGCGTCAACACACTCTATTGCATGGCTGCGTGGGGGAAAAACAACTTATGCGGGGCGCGTGCTGGGATAATAATAAGTCGCATTAACGGCCATGCCTTTTGTAAGGCACTGAAAAACCTCCAGAAGGCATGTCAAAAAAGGAGCAAGTTGTGGCTGCTGATCTAAAAAATTATTCAGGACAATATCGCCAGTTTGAAAATGAACGCACCCGCCCGGTGCGTGACCTGGTGGCGGCAATCCCGGCAGGGGATGTGAAACAGGCGATTGACCTGGGCTGCGGGCCGGGCAATTCAACCGAAGTGCTGCTGGCGCGGTATCCGCAGGCAACAATTGGCGGTGTTGATGCCTCGGCCGATATGATTGCATCTGCACGCACGCGTTTGCCACAGGTACAGTTTGATGTTGTTGATATCGCGGCCTGGGCGCCCGATGCCCAATATGATGTCATCCTTGCCAATGCATCGCTGCAATGGCTGCCCGATCATGAAACCCTGTTTCCCGATCTGCTTGGCAAAGTGACCCCGGGGGGACATTTTGCCGTTCAGATTCCCGATAACCTGGATGAACCTGCCCACAAACTTACCCGTGAAATTGCTGCGAACGGCCCATGGGCCGCAAAGCTTGCCGGTATCAAACGCACCCCACGCCTAAGTGCCAATCGCTATTACGAGGTGTTGGCCCCGCATTGCCGCCATATTGATATGTGGCGCACAACCTATTTCCATGTTTTGCAAGGCGGCAGTGATGCGGTGGTGGAATGGTTTAAGGGCAGTGCCCTGCGGCCTTTCCTTGCGGCCCTAAGCGGGGATGAACAGGAAGATTTCCTGACGCAATACCGTGAAGGCATCGCCCGACATTACCCGGCACTGGAAGATGGCACGGTATTACTGCCTTTCCCGCGCCTGTTCATGGTCGCAACCCGGCGTTAACGGGGTTGGGTGCCTGCGGTTATAAGGTGTTTTGGCCGGCCAAAGGGCTTTAAGACCCGCGCGCTATATAAGCCAGCCGGTTTTCCGCCAGACTATTTAATAGTGCAATTATGCCAAAACAAAACGGGCCCATCCGAAGATGAGCCCGTTTCGTATTTTTGCGATCCGGTTGCCCGGAAGCAAACTTATTTCTTGCGTTCAGCAGCGGTGAGCTTGCCTTTGTGACCGGTGGTCTGCTCGGCGATACGAGCGGATTTACCGGTACGACCACGCAGGTAGTACAGTTTCGCGCGGCGAACGTCGCCACGGCGAACGACTTCGATTTTGTCGATGGCCGGGGAGTAGTTCTGGAAAATACGCTCAACGCCTTCACCCGAAGCGATTTTACGCACGGTGAAAGAAGAGTTCAGGCCGCGGTTCTTACGGGCGATGCAAACGCCTTCGAACTGCTGGATACGCTCGCGCGTGCCTTCAACAACTTTGAGGTGGACACGGACGGTATCGCCAGCGTCGAATTCCGGCACGGCGCGCTTTTCGGAAATTTTATCGAGCTGATCTTTTTCGATCTGCTGGATGATTGCATTGGTCATGATTTAACCCTCTTTGCTGGGCCCGTGGCAACATACTGATCCCAAAGGTCAGGACGCCGTTCACGAGTGATTTCTTCTGCCTGGTCAAGCCGCCAGGCCTGTATCTTGGCATGATGCCCGGAAAGCAGAATTTCCGGCACTTCACGCCCGTTCCAATTGGCCGGGCGCGTGTAATGCGGATATTCCAGCAACCCGGTTTCGAAGCTTTCCTCGTCAGCAGAGGCTGAGGTATTCAGCACCCCGTCGATGAGGCGTACGCACGATTCAATCAGGACCATGGCCGGCAATTCGCCGCCCATAAGGATGTAGTCGCCAATGCTGATTTCCTCGACCTGGTGTTCATCCAGTACGCGCTGGTCGATACCTTCGTAACGACCGCACAACAGCATCACACCCGGTCCGGCTGCCAGTTCGCGGCAGCGTTTCTGGTTCAGCATTTTTCCCCGCGGGCTGAGATAAATCAGCGGTAATTCCGGTGCCGAAGCACGGAGTTCACGCAGGGCGGCATCGACGATATCGGGGCGCATGACCATTCCGGCCCCACCCCCGAAAGGATTATCGTCTACCGTGCGGTGGCGGTCGGTCGCATGGTCGCGAATGTCTTTGACATCAAGCGACCAGATCCCGTTTTCCAGCGCCTTGCCAGCCAGAGCCTGGCCGATGGCACCGGGAAACATTTCCGGGAACAGGGTTGCAACCTTGGCCTGCCACACGGGCATCCTTCAGGCCTCCTTTCCGCTGCCGGTCGCGGTTTCCGCGCCTGCCGCATCTGCGGTCACGGCTTCGGAGTCACGGTCGGCCTGGGTATTGTTGCGCGATTTGGACGCACGACGCGGGCGATTGCCCGGTCCGTCTTCTTCATGCAACAGCCCCTCGGGCGGATTAACCACCAGCTTGCGTTCGGACAAAATCACATCGGGAACAACCGCGCGGGTAAACGGCAACACGACGACTTTTCCACGGCTTTCTTCCAGGGCGATTTCGATAACATCGCCCGCCCCAAAATCAGCCACGCCGCGGACGGTCCCAAAAACGGATCCATCAACATGGATCGCTTTAAGGCCGACCAGATCGGCAAGATAGAATTCGTCTTCGGTATCCGTGTCCGGCAGGGCCGTCCGTGGAATGTGAAGCCGGGTTCCGCGCAGTCGCTCGGCACCGTCACGATCGTTCACGCCTTCGATCTTTGCGATCAACTGGTCACGAACATGGCCAACGGGCGACAGTTTGAATTTCTGTTTCCCTTTGGCATCGAATAACGGGCCATAGCCAACCAGATTATCCGGATCGACGGTATAGCTTTTGACGCGCACGGCACCACGAACCCCGTGTGGGGCCGTGATCATACCGATGCAGACAAAATCCACGTCGTTTTTGGATTTACGGTTCTCAGCCATGTCAGTTCACAATTACCTGGTATCTGATCAGATCGTACGATCAGCCAATTATTCGCTGGCAGCTTCTGCTTCAGCAGCGGCTTCGGCCGCAGCGGCAGCTTTTTCAGCCTTTTCACGAAGACGTTCCTGGGCTTTCGCCTTCGGAGCGGACTTCTGGGGCTGTTCGGTCGGTTTGAAGGCATCTGCCAGACCAGCTTTACCCAGGAAACGGGCAACGCGTTCGGTCGGCTGTGCGCCAACGCCGAGCCAATATTTAATGCGCTCTTCTTTGAAGGTAACGCGGTTTTCGGCTTCTTTCGGAAGCATCGGATCGTAGGTACCGACCTTCTCGATGAAGCTACCGTCGCGCGGAGCGCGAGCGTCAGCAACTACGATACGGTAGTACGGACGTTTCTTGGCACCGCCACGGGAGAGACGAATCTTGACAGCCATTCGGATAAGTTCCTTTCAGCTTGGGTTTAGTAGTCTTTACGTTACGGCCCCTGATGGGGCCAATTTGATCCGGTTCGAATGAACCATTAAGTCTGGTTCCTGCGAGACCGCATGATTTGGTTCTTTCGAACCGGGGGCCTGGTTATTTCTTTTTACCAAACCCCGGAAAGCCCGGCGGCAATCCACCGCCGCCCAATCCCGGAAGCTTCGGCATTCCGCCGCCAACCCCGGGAAAACCTTTGGGAAGCTGGAGGTCGCCAGCATCCCCGCCTTCCAGCATGGACGGATCCATCTGGGGCATTCCTTTGCCAAACAGTCCCTTTTTGCCCATTTTGCCGACCTTTTTGATCATGGTCGCCATGGTCTGGTACTGTTTGAGAAGCTTGTTCACGTCCTGAACGCTAAGCCCGCAACCAGCCGCAATACGTTTCTTGCGGGACGCCTTGATGAGGGCGGGGTTTTCGCGCTCTTTCGGGGTCATGGACTGGATGATGGCTTCCTGGTGTTTCAGGAGTTTCGGGTCGATCTTGGTCTGGGCCATCTGCTTTTTGATGGCACCCATGCCCGGCAGCATGCCCATGATGCCCGACAGATCACCCATTTTCTGAAGCTGTTTAAGCTGGGCGAGAAGGTCGTTCAGGTCGAACTGGCCCTTCTGCAGCTTCTTGGCCATCTTTTCAGCGTCTTCACGCTCGATGGTTTCGGCTGCGCGTTCAACAAGGCTGACAACGTCGCCCATGCCCAGGATGCGGCCAGCGATACGATCGGGATGGAAGGGTTCCATCTCGTCGATTTTTTCGCCAACACCCAGCATCTTGATCGGGCAGCCGGTAACCTGGCGCATCGACAGTGCCGCACCACCGCGTGCATCACCGTCAATACGGGTCAGGACGATACCGGTAATGCCAACCTTGTCGGCAAATTCCTTGGCGACATTGACCGAGTCCTGACCGGTCATTGCATCGGTGACCAGCAGGGTTTCCGTCGGGTTGACTGCATCACGGACCTGGGCGACTTCGCTCATCAGTTCCATGTCGATATGCAGGCGACCGGCGGTATCAAGGATCACGGCGTCAAAGCCTTCCTTGCGGCCCATATCCATGGCGCGTTTGGCAATCGCAACCGGCTTTTCACCAATGATGATCGGCAGGGCATGCAGGCCATTGGCATCGGCCAGAATTTTAAGCTGCTGCTGTGCTGCCGGACGGTAAATGTCGAGCGATGCCAGCAGGACTTTTTTGTTGCGCTTCTTGGTCAGATGCAGGGCGATCTTGGCAGAGCTGGTGGTTTTACCCGAACCCTGCAGACCAACCATCAGAATCGGAACCGGCGGGGTGGCGGCAAGATTGATATCTTCGCCTTCGCCCAGCATGTTTTTAAGTTCATCATGGACGATCTTGACGACCATCTGACCCGGCGTAACCGAACGCAGCACATCCTGGCCGACAGCGCGTTCCGTTGCGTTGGTGATGAATTCCTTGACGACAGGCAGGGCAACGTCAGCCTCAAGCAGGGCGACGCGAACTTCACGCATGGCTTCGCGGACGTCAGATTCCTTTAACGCACCGCGTTTACGCAGTTTGTCGAGAACGCCGCCAAGCCGATCGCTAAGTCCTTCAAACATCCCATATCCCGTCTGTTTGCTGGTGTTTCCACCGAGTGCGCACAAAAAAAATTTGCCCAGTGCTCGAAAACTCGAGGACTGGGGGAGTCATCGTATGGATGACCTCTGGTGAGGGGTGTTTAAGTGAGTACAGGGCAAGAGTCAAGCGCAAACCAAGGAAAAAGGCCCGGTTCCCGCGCTTTTTAATCGAATCGGACGGGCGTTTCGGGGCGGGATTGATTCTGCCCCGAAACATTTTCCATCCCTGGCAAAAACCGGCCTGAAAATAGGCTGTTATTCCATGCCGGGGCGGTCAGGGGTGATCGCTGCGGCAAAGGGTTTACGCCGGGCAGGTCGCACTTTGATGTCGTGCCGTGCCTTGTAACTGCGCGCAGCTTTGCCCGCTGCGCGGCAGGTTGGTGTGCGGATATTGCTTCAGGCGTCGCTGTTTGCCGGAATGATCGCCATATTATCGATCAGCCGGGCTTTGCCCAGGCGCGCAGCAACAAAAACCCGCGCCGGGCGGTCAATAACGCCATGCATCAATTCCAGATTTTCGGCATCGCGAATTTCCAGATAGTCGATCGGGGAAAAACCCGCAGATGCAATTTGTTGCCGCCCGGTTTCAAGCAGTGGTTCAATCGCATCACCACGACTTGCCCGGTCCGTGATCGAGGATAGAACCCGCGACAGCGTGGTGGCTGTTTCGCGTTCTTCCGGCGAGAGATAGCGGTTGCGCGACGACATCGCCAAGCCATCGGCCTCGCGATGGATGGGGCCACCAATGATTGAAACGGGAATATTCAGGTCGGTGACAAACCGTTTGATGACCATCAGTTGCTGGTAGTCCTTTTCGCCAAACAGGGCGTAATCGGGCATGGCCTGCAACAGAAGCTTGGTGACGATTTGCGCCATACCGTCAAAATGACCAGGGCGGGCTGCACCACACAGCATGTCGGTCAGATTATCGATATGCAGGCGGGTGGCAAAACCGGACGGATACATTTCCTCGACCGAGGGGGCAAAGCACAGCTCGACCCCGGCAGCATCAAGGATTTTCTGATCAGCCGGTAATGTGCGCGGGTAGGCTGCGAAATCTTCGGTCGGGCCAAACTGGGTCGGATTGACAAAAACACTGACAATCACCCGGTCTGCCTGTGTACGGGCCAGTTTGGTCAGGCTGATATGGCCTTCATGAAGGGCGCCCATGGTTGGCACAAGCGCAACTTTGAGGCCTTCTGCGCGCCACCGGGAAACCCTGGCGCGCAGATCGGCGACGGTGTGAACGGTAGTCAGGTTCATCTTCTGATATTCGCTTGTCTTATTTTACCGCGCGCAAATTGCCGGGTTTCGCCATGCCATAGCAATGTTCGTCAGCCGGGAAGCTGCGGTTTTTAACTTCGGCGGCATATTCGCCCGCTGCCTGTTCGACAAGGTCGCCAAGATTGGCATACCGTTTGACGAATTTTGGCGTGAAATCGGAAAACAGGCCCAGCATATCCTCGGTCACGAGGACCTGCCCGTCACAGGCAGGCGAGGCACCAATGCCAATGGTCGGAATGTCGATTTCGGCGGTAACAGTACGGGCAACCGCCTCGACCGTGCCTTCGATGACGACGGAAAAGGCACCGGCCGCGGCAACGGCCTTGGCATCTTCAAGCACGCGGGCAGCCGTGGCATCGTCCCGGCCCTGGGATTTGAAACCACCCAGGGTATTTACCTGCTGGGGCATCAGGCCGATATGGGCCATCACGGGCACGCCGCGCTGGGTCAGGAATGCGATGGTGTCGGCCAGTTCGGCGCCACCTTCAAGCTTGACGGCCGCACAGCCGGTTTCGGCCATGATATGCGCTGCGGTGCGAAAAGCCTGTTCCTTTGATTCCTGATAGCTGCCAAAGGGCAGGTCAATGACGACACAGGCGTGTTTGCTGCCACGCATCACGGCCTTGCCGTGATTGACCATCATATCAACGGTGACAGCAAGGGTCGTATCCATGCCATAGACAACCGTGCCGACGGAATCGCCGACCAGCAGCAGGTCGCAATAGGCGTCAAGGCGCTGCGCCATTGGTGTGGTATAGGCTGTCAGACAGACGATAGGCTCGCCACCCTTGCGGGCGCGCAGGGCGGGAACCGTGACCCGACCCTTTTTATTGGTGGTGGTGCTCATGACGTTTCTCCGCCGGTGTGACCGGGATGTGCAGCCCGGTCTTCGCCGGGCGGGCAGTCATGTTTACAATAGGATGACAGCAGGCGCGAAATATTTTTTCGCAGTTGCGTATGCACTTTGGTCGGGGGAGCATCCCGTTTGGCGGGCCATTTCGCGAAAGGCCCGCAATCCTAACGGGTTAAAGGCCTTCGGCCAGATCCTCAAGCATGTCCATGCCAATGGCTTCGATATGCTTGTTATCCTTAAGCGAGATGGTCGCTTCCTTGCGCAACTGGGTCAGAGTGCGCGAAACCGTTTCAATCGTCAGGCCAAGATAGTCGGCAATGTCCGAACGGCTCATCGGGACTTCGATGGCATCGGTATCAAGGCCGCGATGTTCCTGGCGGCGGGCCAGCATCAGCAGGAAGGATGCAACTTTTTCCTTCGCCGTTTTACGGCCCAAAAGCAGCATCTGGTCCTGGGCGGCGGCAAGTTCGTCAACAGCCATGCCCAGCATGCGTTTTTCCAGACGCGGAAATTCGTCAAACAGGCGTTCAAGCTTCTGGCGCGGGAAACGGCATGCCGTGACCGGCTCAATTGCTTCGGCAGTGTAGCTATAGCTTTGGTTCAGGGCCAGACCCAGGAAATCACCGGCAAAAAGGAAACCGGTAATCTGGCGGCGACCATCGCCCAGCAGCTTGTAAAGCTTTACCGAACCCGATGTGACATTGAACACATAATCGGCGTCTTCGGCTTCGTGGAAGATGGTGCTGTGGCTGTCATATTGAACATGGGTCAGCAACTGACGCAAACGGGTGTGTTCTTCGCCATGCAAAGCAGAGCAGAACGTAAGGTCCCGGATATCACAGGCCTCACAAAGCTGGGAACGAACCGCCATCTGTTTCTCCGAGACTGTACAATCTTCACGCGCACAAACTGGAATCACTTTAGACGATTGTCATGTAAGGTTTCAAGACAATCATGCATTGTTAATGCTTCGAATTTGCTTGCTTTTTTACAGCAGGGCCTTCGTCGTCATCAAACAGTATCCGGTTTGCGGCACCATCCATATCGTCGAATTGCCCGGACTTCAATGCCCATAAAAAGGCAGCAAGTCCCATCAGTCCCAAAAACAGGGCGATCGGGATTAAAAGCAGCAGATTGCTCATGGCTTTTTCTTCCAGTTAAGGCGCAGGGCATTGGCAATGACAACCAGCGAGGATGTCGACATCGCGATGGCTGCGATCAGGGGGGTAACCACCCCGGCAATGGCCAGTGGAATGGTGACAATGTTATAGGCAAATGACAATGTGAAGTTCTGGCGCACCAGCCGGTCTGCGGTTTTTGCTACATCCAGTGCCGTCATTACCGCGCCAAGCCTGTCACCCTGAAAAACGATATCGGCGGCATTCTGGCTGATTTCGGCGGCACTGGCGGGCGACATGGAGGCATGTGCCGCCGCAAGGGCCGGTGCATCATTGATGCCATCACCCACCATCAGGTCATGATAGCCATTTGTGCTGCGCTGTTTGACGACATCAACCTTCTGTGCCGGTGACAGGCCCGCCTGCCAGTCATGGATTTCAAGTTCCGTGGCAAGCTGGCGTACATTTTCCGCGCGGTCCCCCGAAAGCAGGCGCGTGGGCAGGCCCGCCCTGTGCAGGCTGGCAATGGTGGATGCGGCATCGGGGCGGGGCAGGTCGCGAAAACCAAAACGAACTGCCGATTTTCCCGGTTCGGCCAGCCACATTTCCGGCCCGGCAACATCACTGGCAGGGATTACCGCATGGTTGGCACCGCAAAATTCGCGGCTGCCCAGCCGGATTTCACCGGTTGGCCCCATCATGGACAGGCCCTGACCGGGATGTTCGCGCACGCGGGCGGCAACAACCGTGTCGCCAACCGCGCGCACCAGCGCCTTTGACAGCGGGTGGGAACTGTTTGCCGCCATTGATGCAGCAAGCTTCAGCGAGTTCGCATCCGGTGTGCTGACAAGTTCGGGGCGGCCGGTGGTCAGGGTGCCGGTTTTATCGAAAATAACACCGTCAATTTTGGTTAACCGTTCCAGCGCCGTTGCCGATTTGACCAGAATACCCGCCTTTAACAGCCGCCCGGTTGCCAGCACCTGAACAACCGGCACCGCAAGGGCAAGAGCACAGGGGCAGGTGACAATCAGAACGGCAATTGCATTCATCAGGGCGTCCTGCCAGTTGGCCCCGGCAAGCAGCCACCAGCCGATGAATGTGATGGCCGCCAGGCTATGGACCACCGGGGCATAGGCACGTGCAACCCGGTCCGCCAGTGCAACATATTTGGCGCGGCCCTGTTCGGCATTTTCCATCAGCCGGACGATTTCGGCGAGCAAGGTTGAATCCCCTGTCGCGGTAATTTTAACCCGGATCGCGGCTGAGAGGTTCATGGTGCCGGCAAAAACGCGGCTGCCCACTGTAACCGGGCTTGGCAGGCTTTCGCCGCTAATCACGCTGGTATCAATATCGGACTGGCCATCGATGATATCCCCGTCAATGCCAACCCGTTCACCGGCCGCCACCAGCACCACCATGCCCGGTATTGCCTTTTCCGGGGCCAGCAATTTGCGGGTGCCATCCTCGGCAATCACGGTGATGGAGCGGGCACGCAATGTCAGCATATGTTCGGCGGCGGATCGCGCCTGGCTGCGGGCGCGGCCATCCAGATACCGGCCAATCAGCAAAAAGAACAAAAGCGTAATGGCGGAATCAAAATAGGCGTGTTCGGCCCCGCGCATGGTTTCAAACAGGCTCATGCCTAGGGCCAGCAAAACAGCCAGCGTGATGGGCACATCCATATTCACGCGCCCGTGGCGCAATGCCCCCAGGGCTGAGCGGAAAAATGGCCGCCCGGCATAGGCCACGGCGGGCACCGCAATCAGGGCGGAAAGCCAGTGAAACAGGTCGCGGGTAAATTCGCCCATCCCCTGGATATATCCCGCCCATATCGACACCGATAACAGCATCACATTGCCTGCGGCAAAGCCCGCCACGGCAAGGCAGCGCAGTAGTTCGCGGTTGCGCTGGTCGGTGGCGCGTTCAAGGGTTGCCGGGTCATAGGGGATCAGGCGGTAACCCATCTGGAAAACCGGGGCGATCAGGTGCGTGATATCGGCCGTATCACCCTGCCATTCCAGATGCAGGCGGCGGGTTGTCATATTGACGCGCGCATGGCTGACGCTGGGCTGTTTTTGCAAAATGCTTTCAATCAGCCAGACGCAGGCCGCGCAATGCAGCCCGTCAATCATCATATCAAGGCGGCACAGGCCATCCTGGCCCGTGCTGACAAGATCGGTGAAATCAAACGCGCCAAGCCCTTCTTCCTCGGGTTTTAGCGCGCGGATATTGGGATCAACACTGCGCCGCGCATAATAGGACTGAAGGCCCAGATCATTGATCAGGGCATAGGCACCTTCGCAGCCATGGCAGCAAAAGTCGGGTCCTGCCGGCGAGCTGGCTGTTACCGGCTCGCCACAATGGCGGCAGGCGGTAATGGCGTTCATTGTTTAATCAGTACGTCCTCGACGACCTGATAGTCGTGGTTCTGTGCATGGGCAACGATACGCAGTTTCCAGTTGCCATAAACCGGGACGCTAGCACGCGTGCGATATTCGCCGGGGCTGACTTCGTTCAGCATGATTTTTTCATCAACGTCGTCACGGTCGTTACGCATCAGCACCGCTTCCATCTTTGCGCCTGAAATCGGCTGCTGGGCCTTGTCACGGAACAGAACGGTGATGGTGGCTTCGTTGTTGATGATGCCTTCAACGCTGACCTTGGTGCGCCAGCCCAGATCGGACTGGGCTTTGGCATCGGCGATGGCTTCGTTGTAATTGTTGCCATCTTCAAAGGCATGATCGCTGACAAGCCCGACCCAACTGGTCTGGGAAAATACGATCAGGCAGACATTGGCAAACAGCATGATGGCGAAACCGCCAACGAAATACCAGGGAATCAACCGGTCCGATTTGCGCGGGCCCGTAGAAGCCGGGATCGAGTTTTGAGTGGTTGTTGTGGTCATTTCGAGGGCCCTTCTGGCGGGCCGGTCCGTTATTTTTTCGGACCGGCAAAGATGGTGTCGTGGGTTTCGGAAACGCCCGAATCAGTGTTGGTGACAATGAAGTCAATCGGTGTGGCATCACTTTGCAGGCTTGAAGGATCTGCTGCAATGAAAACCCGATAGCTCCCAACCTGGTCCGGTGCAACGGTCAGTGCAAACTTGCCATCGGCTTTTGGCTTCTGGCCGATAATCTGGAAGTCGGTGGCATTTACACCCGAAAGATCAAGGATATAGGTCTGCTGGCTTTGCTGTTTGTTCAAAACTTTCAGCGTATAGCCATTGCGCACATCCCCACTGGAAAGCGGCACAAATAGCGGGTTGCGGTCGCGCAGGACATTGACTTCCATGGTCGTGCGGTTCAGCAGGCCAAACAGCATGACCGCGCCAACCAGTGCCAGAATGAGGGTGTAGAAAATGGTGCGCGGGCGGACAATGCGAACCTTGGTGGCCTGGCCATGTGCGCGCAGTTGCGAATTCTGGACAGAGTCAAACCGGATCAGATCACGCGGGAATTCGACCTTTTCCATCATTTCGTTACAGGCATCGATGCAAAGACCACAGCCGATGCATTCAAGCTGCAGGCCATGGCGGATATCAATGCCGGTCGGGCAGACATTCACACAGGCGCGGCAGTCAATGCAGTGGCCGACTTCGGGGACTTCGCCGCGCACCAGGTTTTTGCGTTTGATCGGCCCGCGCGGTTCGCCGCGCCATGATTCGTAGGTAACGATCATGGATTCATCATCAAGCATGGCAGACTGGAAACGCGGCCACGGGCACATATAGGTGCAAACCTGTTCACGCGCCCAACCCGCCAGCAGGTAGGTTGAAAAGGTCAGGAAGGCCATGGTGATGTAAACCGACATGCTGGCCTGACCGGTGAAAATATCAACCACCACGGTCGGCGCGTCGTTGAAATACAGCACAAAGGCACCACCGGTCAGAAGCGAAATTCCGACCCAGGCCAGGTGTGTCGCCCCGATTTTCCAGACCTTTTCAAGGCTCCAGGGGGCTTTGTCCAGGCGCATGCGGGCGTTGCGGTCGCCCTGGATGTGGCGTTCGACCAGCATGAACAGGTCGGTCCATACGGTTTGCGGGCAGGCATAACCGCACCAGATACGACCAAAAAGCGATGTCGCCAGGAACAGGCCAATGGCAGCCATGATCAGGATGCCGGTGATGTAATAAACTTCCTGCGGCCAGATTTCGATAAAGAAGAAATAGGCACGGCCCAGGTCCATATCGATCAGAACTGCCTGATGCGGGGCCGAAGGCCCACGGTCCCAGCGCAGCCAGGGCACAACCCAGTAAACCGCCAGCAGCGTGATCAGGGCAAACCATTTCAGGTTCCGGAAATGGCCGGAAACGCGTTTCGGATAGACCTTCTCGCGGTCCTTATAAAGGGGGATGTCGTCCTCAAGCGGCGCATCGTCGTTTTGCGGCGTCATCTTTTGCGGATCTGATGATTGAGTACGAGACAATTCCATGATCGGGACCTGACCATTCGCCGTGCGATACAGTCCGGCTGCTCTCTCATGCGGGTTGTGGGGCAACCTGCCAGCCGGTTTTCTGCGGGGTTCTGCCGGGTCGGCACGCTCGGCCAGACAGACTTGGGATAATTCAAATCCCGCAGGCAAAATATTGGAAACTGGTCTTGCTGTTCCATGACACAAATCAATTTTCGGCCATCATGGCTTGCGCGGCGCTTTGCGCATGGCCGCAAGAAACGGCGAAAAATCATTCGTCAAAACGCGGTCGGGCGGGGGAGGTGGCAGGCAAGTGCTTGATGTGCCTCATTTTTATATTCAAAAAACGTAATAAAAAGCCGGGTTTGAAAACCGGGCAACGTGATTTGGCTGTGTGGATGGCTTTTAAATTTTATAATTTTTTTGCGAAAAGGATCACTGAAAGCCGCGAAAAACGGGGGATTTTTGATGCCGGAAAGGGGTGATTTTGCCGTACAATATGCATACAAATCAGCCTCGAAATGCAGGGCATTTGCAATCAGCCGTGAAATGAGTCGCCCGCAATTCAGATTCGCAATCGGGATGGTATAGGAAGCGCGGTGCAGGACCGGTGCAGGATATATCCGTAACGATAGCATAAATGATAATGATTATTATTTACATTGCGATGGGCGGGTAAAGTTGCTACCAACGGCGTCCATCCTGTTTTTCACCGTTGGTTTCGCAAGCCCAGGCATGCCTGCACACGATCCGTTGCATCATCTGTTTTCAAAGCGCCGCAAGGCGCTGCTGGCGCTGGCCTATCAGCGGTGCGGTTCGCATACCGACGCCGAAGATTTCGTGCAGGAATGTTTCGCCCGCGCCATGCAACTGGATTGGGGCGAGGTGGAAAAACCCGATGCCCTGTTAGCCACCATTTTGATCAACCTGATCCGTGATCATGGCCGTCGGCAGCAAACGCGCCAGTGGGCCGAAGACGGCAGCGGGTTTGAAACCATGCTGGCAAAAGTATCCGATCAGTCCCCATCCCCTGAACAGCGGCTTGAACATCGCCAGGCATTGGGCCGGGTGATGGCGGCAATGGCGGAACTGCCCGACAAACGGGCGCGTATTTTTCGCATGCGCCGGTTTCAGGGCATGAGCTATGCCGCTATTTCCAGTGCCACCGGCCTGACCAAAAAGGGAATTGAAAAACATATTCAGCGTGCCCTGAGTGACCTGCGCGAGATATTGCGCAGGCAAGATGTTGGAAAAAGGCGTTATTTTCCCGACAAGGACAGTTAGGATTATGAATTCAAACCTGAAAGCAGTGGCGAGCATTCCCCAATCGATGTGCAATTTGGATATCTTGTGATGGCCGGGCCCGATCAGAACAAAGCCGAACAGGAACAGGCGGCGCGTGACTGGTGGCATGTGATGGCCGACGATGCCCGCGCGGCTGAAAATTTTGCGGCCTTTGCCCAATGGTGTGACGCCGCACCGGGCAACCGTGAAACATTTGATCGCATCAGCCTTGCCTATCAGCAAAGCCGCATGGCATCGCCCTTGCGGACCAAATCATCCCGGCGGCAAGACCTGCGCCACCTGCGCCACAAACCGGCACGGCGGATCAATCCGCTGCACCGGTTGGGGATGACCCTTGCCGGTGCGGGTTTTGCGCTGGTTGCGGCTTTATCTGCGGTGGCGGTTATTCCGCGTGATGCCGCCTGGCAGGAAATTGATCTGGCCGATGGCTCGGTTGCTTCGGTTGCACCGGGAAGTGATTATGACATTGCCTTTAATGATCAATTTCGCAACATCCGCCTTGCCCATGGCAGTATCGTTA
The DNA here is from genome assembly GCF_002844375.1 of Thalassospira marina. NCBI lineage: Bacteria > Pseudomonadati > Pseudomonadota > Alphaproteobacteria > Rhodospirillales > Thalassospiraceae > Thalassospira > Thalassospira marina. The sequence continues at coordinate 483,007 of NZ_CP024199.1, forward strand.
TTTCGGCCGCCAAGGACCGGCAACGGCCGATGCAGGTGATTACTGACCAGGCAACGGTGCGGGTTGTGGGCACCAAATTTGCTGTTTCCATCATTGGGAATGATGTTGAAACGTCGGTTCTGGAAGGCATTGTTGGGGTGCATGGCAATGCCGGGGATGGCCGCAATTATGAATTGAAACCGGGCGACCGCCTGTGGCTTGGTGCCGGGCACGATGCCCTGCAAACCACAGTGCCGCTGGCAAACGCACTGGAAATTCGCAAGGGCTGGCAAAGTTTTCGCAATGCCCCGCTTGCCGATGTGCTGGATGGTATTTCACGCCATAGCGGGCACCGTTTTGTGCTTTCGCCCCTGTATCAGGGACAAAAAAGGATCACCGGGCGGTTTAACCTGACACGCGCAGATCAAACCATTGCCGTACTGGCCAAACTGGCCCCGATCACCATTCAGCCGGTAACGGGTAATTTGACGCTGGTTTATTAGGTGCCCTGCCTGCGTGCCTTGCCGTTTGTGCGTCAGTCATCTGCGATTTTCAGTTCCGGCTGCCCGGCGCAAATGGCAGCCAGAAAGTCAATGAAATGCCGCACGCGTGATGGCATGCGCCGCCCGGCACTTGTTACCGCATTGATCGGGTAGGGCAGTGGTGCATAGGCATCAAGGATGCGTGTCACCTCGCCACTTGCCAGTTCGCGGGTGAAAAGCCAACTGGCATGATGGGCAATTCCCAAACCGGCAAGCACCGCGCCGCGCACATGTTCGGCATCATTGGTGCGAAAGGCCCCCTTGGCATCAAAGGTGGTTTGCTCGCCATTCACCAGAAAACCCCAGCCCATAATGTCACCTTTATAAACATAGCTGATGCAGTGATGCTGGCCCAGTTCATCAAGGTTTTGCGGGGTGCCGTGCCGGGCAAGATAACTGCGGGATGCCAGCGTGATCATGCGCATGTCGCCAATATGGCGGGCGATCAGGGCTGAATCTGACAGCCGCCCGATGCGAATGGCAACGTCAACGCCTTCCTCGATCAGGTCCACATGCCGGCCCGATACCTCCATTTCAATCGCAACATCAGGGAAACGGTCGCGGAATTCTGCCAGTTTGGGAATGATAAACATGCGTCCGAATGCCGGGGAAACCGATACGCGGATCAATCCGGCCGGGGCGGATTGCCCCTCGGTTACCCTTTCTTCAATCAGGTCGATATCCTGCAAAATACCAAGGGTGGCTTCGTAATAATCCTGCCCGGCGGGCGTAACGGCCAGCACCCGCGAATTGCGTTGCAAAAGCTGGATTCCAAGCCGGGCCTCAAGGGCGGCCAATTGCTTGCTGACGGTTGGCTGGCTGATATTCAGGTCACGTGCTGCCTGCGAAAAACTGCCGCTTTCAACAACGCGCACGAACATTCGCATGGCATCCAGCTTATCCATTGTCCACCTTCCAGTTTCTGCTTACCCGGTCATTTACTTTTCCGGTTTTCATATGCGTGACCAAACCTTTGGCTATTGGGCGGGGAAAGGCAGGGCCATCTGAAGGTGCCAGGCCTGCGCGTGCCCTCCCCAATGCTTTGGCGTGCCATGCTGCCGCGTTTTGGCCCTGCATCTTGCGGTATGGATGGCTGCTTGAACCATCATCTTAAATTCTGAAATAGAATAGATGGTATTATAAATGCGTCAATTTCATTCGGTATGTGAATGGATATATAGCCGTGGCAGCGCCCAGTCACGGGCTTTGATTTGAAAGGTAGCATTATGGCGATCAGGATTTACGGTGACGCGGGCTCGGGCAGCCTGCGCCGTGTGACCACTGCAGCAAAGATCATGGGCATTGATATTGAACGCGTCAAAATTGACCTGTTCAAAGGCGAAAGCCAGACCGATGCCTTCAAGGCACGTCTTAATCCCCACGGTTTGACACCGGTACTGGAGGACGAAGACACCATTTTATGGGAGGCATCGGCCATTAACCTTTATCTTGCCAGCAAAGCAGATTCACCGCTGGTGGGCAGGACAGCGAAAGAACGTTTTCAGGTCTTGCAATGGATGTTCTGGTCGGGCGAGCAATGGCGCACCTTTACCACCACCATTTTTGGCGAACGTGTTGCAAAGCCGGTCATGGGCCAGCCCGAGGATGAAGCCGTGCTTAAATATGCCGAAGACCGGATTCACGGGGCGGCGAAGGTTCTGAACCAGCATCTTGAAGGCCGGAATTTCATGGTTGGCGATGCGCTGACCTTTGCCGATATCGATATTGCAGCGCCGTTTTCACAAATTAACCGGGCCAAATTTCCATTTGGGGATTATCCGCACCTGATGGCCTGGCATAACAATCTTTTGCGTACCATCCCGGCCTGGGCCGAGACAAAAGCCGAGGTCGATGAACGCATGGAAACCTTCCTGCGCAGCGTGGGTGTAACCCTGTAGCACGGTTTTGCGGTGGCTGGTTGTCGCTCCGCTGCGGAGAGGGGACCGGCACCCGCATTTGGTGCATGTGTGAGGGCGGGCTGGCAGATTGGGTGATGCCGGTACAGCAGGTTATTCGCGCGAATACCTTATCCTTGCCCTTGGAAAATTCCCCTGAAATATCGTGTAACCTTCGTCCGCAGGCATCGTTGCCAGTACTGGGCGGTGGCGGACAGCAGGGGCGGGAATGCCTAAATCGCGGAAATCCAGCGTGTTTGGGCTGTTTTCCGGTCTTCTCAAAACTAATTGCGAATAATTTTCATTTTCTTTGTCGGGCAGTCAGTTGTTTCTGCGTCCTTACTATCAAGCCGGATTTATTTCTCTGCCGTCAGATAGTTTAGGACACCAGAATATGACTTCACCCTTGCCATCGGGTTCTTCGTTCAAATGGGTATTGCTGTTGGGGACGGCCCTGATCCCTGCCGTTTCTGTATCCGCCTTTGCCCAGCAGAAACCAGTGCTGGCAGCCGATAGCGCCCTGCAATTCAACATTCCCCGCACCGACCTTGTTTCAGCGATTGATCTGTTGTCCCAGCAGGTGGACCGCACCGTTGCCCTGGGGGACGGGGTAAATGGCAGCCAGCAGGTGGGGCCGCTTGTTGGCCGGTATAGCCTGGATCAGGCCCTTTCGCGTTTGCTGGGGCAAAGCGGCATGGGTTATCAATTGGGGAATGGCAGCATCATTGTGCTACCCGCCAAACCGGCAGGCCGGGTGTTATCAAACCAGCCGGGCGAGGTGCAAAAACTTGACCCTGTTATTGTGGTTGCCGACCATATCAACCGCTTTAATGCTGGCGTGTCATCGGTTGACAGCAAGCTGATCGAACGGACCCAGGCAACCACCGTTCCCGAATTGATGGATGATTTGCCCGCCGTTGATATGAATGGCACGGCGCGGCCCCAGGGCCAGTCGCTGAATATTTGGGGTTTTGGCGATCAGGAAGATGTGAAAATCCTGCTTGATGGGGCGCAGAAGGATTTCGAGAAATACCGTCAGGGTACGGTCTTTATCGAACCCGAACTGGTCAAACGGATCGATGTGCATAAAGGTGCCTTTTCACCGCGATCCTATGGTGCATTTGGTGGCACGGTGGAGCTGACGACCAAATCAGCCGCCGATATGCTGCGCGATGGTCAGGATTTTGGTGCTTTTACCAAATTTGGTTATGCCACCAATGGCAATGAAAATACCGAAACAACCGCTGTTTATGGCCGCGACCAGGATGCGGGTATTCAGCTTCTGGTGTCGGGAACACGGCGTGATAACAACAAATTCCGCACCAGCGACGGGCAGCGGCTTAATCTGTCATCAGGCACGCTTTATAGCGGTCATTTCAAAGGCAGCATCGACCGGAATGACCATTTCATCGAAATTGCCGGTGCCATGTCGCAAAGCGATCGGCTTGCCCCCTTTGCTGCCAAACGCGGGCAGATTATCCCCAGTGATTATCTGATTGGGGTTCATGGGTATGACCTGGCATTGGCACGATCAACCGTGGACCGTGAAACCAGCGACCGCTCGCTTTCGGGGGAATATAATTATAATCCTGATAGTGACCTGATCAATACAACTGCCAAGGTCAGCTGGTCGCGCACCAGCCAGCGCGATGCCCGCCTGATTCAGGATATGTTTGTCAGTTTGGGGCTGGGCGGCAACATGAACTGGCTGACCTATGATACCTACACCGCCGACCTTTATAACCAGTCCGATTACAGCCTGTTTGGACTTGATAACAGCTTTACCTATGGTGTGCAGTACAAGTTCCAGGACCGCGACAGTTGGGCCTATGATTACAGCCAGCGCAACAGCGCCAGTGGCAATTATGGCCATCTGCAACCCTATAACATTCCTTCAGGCGATCAGGCGACCTATTCGGGCTGGGGCGAATATAATATCGATTTTGGCAATGGTTTCGAACTGACGCCGGGTCTGCGCTATGATTACGTGGTGACACGTGGTGTTGCCAATGCCGCCAGCAAATATAACAATCCTGCCGTTGGGCATGATTACGGCGAAGAACGCTATAGCGGTTTTTCGCCGTCGGTGAATGCGTTTTACCAGATCAACCCGAATTACAGCCTGTTTGGTGACTGGGCCTATAAGCTGCGCGCGCCGCTGGTGGACGAAATTTATACCGTTGGCAGCACACGTGCGACATCCAACCAGTTGACGGTCGAACGGGTTAATTCAAAGCGCATCGGTTTTGCCACACGGTTTGAAAATGTGCTGCAGGAAAGCGACGTGACCCATACCCGTCTGTCGCTGTTTCGCAATGATGTGGATGATAATATCCAGGTGCTGTTTGGCAGCCCCAATGTCGCACTTTATGGTGACAATGCCCCGTCTTATGCCAACCTGACGGGCTATTACACCCAGGGGATCGAGGCGGAATTTTACTATGACAGCCCCAATGTGTTTGGCGGGGCGACATATTCGCTGATGGAAGGCCAGCATAATGGCTCGCTTCGTGACATCAATGGTGCCGACCAGCCGGTTTATGATGTTGCGCCCATGAAACTGGTGACAACACTGGGCTACAAGGTTGCCGCCTATGACCTGTCGCTGGGTTGGAAGGGCAAGTTTGTCAAACGCAAAACAGACATTCCCGATGATGACGTTTTCCCCTATTCACCCTATCCCGCCAGTGCCGGTTATGCCCTGCATGACCTGTTTGTAAGCTGGACACCCGATGACGGGGCCTTTGCCGGGGCCGAGGCAAACTTCACTGTCCAGAACCTGTTTGATAAAAACTATGTGCCCTATCTGGGCGTTTTCCCGGGCAAGGGGCGGAATTTCAAATTCTCGCTTAGCTACAAGCTGTAAGGGGCGCGCTGCCGAACGCTAACCAACGCTGACGTTCGTAAAGCAGGCATAAAAAAAGACCGGGGCGATCAAACCCCGGTCTTCTTTTTGTCTGGTGTGTGAAACGGTTTTGGCCGTTTCGTGTGGGTCGTTACTGACCACCACCCAGCGAGTGAACATAAACCGCCAGCATTTTGATGGTTTCGTCGCTCAGTTTGCCTTCCCAGGCCGGCATGACGCCACGGCGTGCATTGGTGACCGTCTGGGTAATGGTGGCCTGGTCGCCGCCATAAAGCCAGATATTGTCGGTCAGGTTCGGTGCACCCATTTCGACGATGCCTTTGCCGTCGTCGCCATGGCAGGCCGCACAGTTATCCGCAAAGATTTCTGTGCCACGCGTTGCGGCGTCGGCGTCGGTTTCACGACCGCTAAACGACAGGACATGCTGGACAACGTCACTGATTTCTTCATGTGACAGGATGCCATCCTTGCCAAAGGCAGGCATGTCGTTAAAGCGGGTGTCGTCATTGTCCGAAGAACGAATACCGACATGGATGGTTTGCGAGATGTCATCAAGCGTACCACCCCACAGCCAGTCGTCGTCCTGCAGGGACGGGAAGCCGGTATTGCCAACACCACCCGTACCATGGCAGGGGGCGCAGTTTTCAGCAAAGATCGCCTTGCCGCCAGCCATCGAGAAGTTCAGCAGTTCCGAATCATTGGCAATCTGATCAACATCAAGTGCTGCAAGACGTTCCATATAAGGGGCGCGTTCGGCAGCAACATTTGCCATTGTTTCTTCGATCTTGGAGCGTTCGGTAATGTTGAACACCCCTTTCAAATAGCCGTGTGCGGTTGGAAAGGATGGATAAACCACCCAGTAACCGATCGACCAGATGATGCAGACCCAAAACACATAGACCCACCAGGACGGGAGCGGCGTATTGAGCTCCTTGATACCGTCCCATTGATGGCCGGTTGTTTCGCGGCCGGTAACATTGTCTTTTTCGACATGCGTCGACATAGCTCGGTTCTCCCTCTTCCTAGTCCTTGAAAGGGATCTGGGCGTGGTCTTCGAAGTTCTGTTTCCGCTTTTTGCTTGGCCACATAACGAAAGCAATAATCGCGGCAAAGAACAACATCAGCCACAGACCCCACAAGGGCCGGAGAAAATCAGCGAGTGCGGAAAAAAATTCCATGATTCGCGTCCTTGTCTCAGCGCAGATTCATGCTGGGGTTGTAGGTCGTGAAATCAACCATGCGACCCAGGATCTGCAGATACGCAATCAGGGCGTCCATCTCGGTCAGCTTTTCCGGATTGCCGTCAAAGTCGCCAGTGGCGGCATTCGGATAACGGGCGAGGAAGTCGTCGTAATCCTCGTCAGCAGTAGCCTGGAGATGGAGATCCGCAACCGCGTCCTCGATCTGTTCGTCGGTGTAGGGAACACCAACCATGCGCAACGTCTTGAGGTGATCGGCAACGTCGTCGAACTTCAGTTCCGTTTCAGCAAGGAACGGATAGCCCGGCATAATCGATTCCGGCACCACCGAACGCGGATCATCAAGGTGGGCAACATGCCATGCATTGGAATATTTCCCGCCGACACGTGCCAGATCCGGACCGGTACGCTTGGAGCCCCACTGGAACGGATGGTCATACATGGATTCAGCAGCAAGGCTGTAATGACCATAGCGTTCAACTTCGTCACGGAACGGACGGATCATCTGCGAATGGCAGTTATAGCAGCCTTCGCGGATATAGATGTTCCGGCCTGCCTGTTCCAGCGGCGAATAGGGACGAACCCCTTCCACCTTCTCGATGGTCTGTTCCATTGTGAACAACGGAACAATTTCAACGATACCGCCGATAATGATGGTCAGAAAAATACCAAGGATCAGGAAGAAAACGTTCTTCTCGAGGAAGTGGTGTTTTTTAAGAAGCATTTTCCATTCCTCCTTACTGGGCCGCTGCCGGCGCGCTTACGCCGATCGGAGCTTCCCGACGGGTATCACCGCGGATCGTCTTGTAGACGTTCCAGACCATCAGCAGCGAACCCAGGACGAACAGGGCACCGCCAGTGGCGCGGATGATGTAGTAGGGATGCATCGCTTCAACGGTCTCAATGAAGGAATACTGAAGGAAACCAAGCTGGTCGTGTGCACGCCACATCAGACCCTGCATGATACCCGAGACCCACATCGAGGTGATGTAGAGAACGATACCGATGGTGCCGAGCCAGAAATGGTGGGCAACCAGGCGCATGGAATAGAGGCGTTCACGGTTCCACAGAACCGGGATCAGGAAGTAGATCGCACCAAACGATACGAAAGCAACCCAGCCCAGAGCACCAGAGTGAACGTGACCAATGGTCCAGTCAGTGTAGTGAGACAGGCCGTTGACCGATTTGATCGACATGACCGGGCCTTCGAAGGTCGACATGCCGTAGAAACCGACAGCAGCAACCATGAAGCGCAGTACCGGGTCGGTACGCAGTTTGTCCCAGGCACCCGAAAGGGTCATCAGGCCGTTGATCATACCACCCCAGGACGGCATCCACAGCATGATCGAGAAGGTCATGCCAAGGGTCTGTGCCCAGTCGGGCAGGGCGGTGTAATGCAGGTGGTGCGGACCAGCCCAGATATACAGGAAGATCAGCGCCCAGAAGTGAATGATCGACAGGCGGTAGGAATAAACCGGACGTTCAGCACGCTTCGGAATGAAGTAGTACATCATGCCGAGGAAGCCAGCCGTCAGGAAGAAGCCCACAGCATTGTGGCCATACCACCACTGGGTCAGGGCGTCCTGAACACCAGAGAACATCGAATAGGATTTCGTGCCAAACAGCGAAACCGGAATCGCCAGGTTGTTCCCCAGATGCAGCATCGCGATCGTCACGATGAAGGCAAGGTAGAACCAGTTGGCGACATAAATGTGCGGTTCCTGGCGTTTGAGCAGGGTGCCGACAAAAATGGCCAGATAGGCGACCCAGACAATGGTCAGCCACAGGTCGACGAACCATTCCGGTTCGGCATATTCACGGCCCTGGGTCACACCGAGAACATAGCCAAGTGCGGCCATGACGATGAACAGCTGATAACCCCAGAACACGAAGGCAGGCAGGGCCTTGCCACCGAACAGGCTGGTGCGGCAGGTGCGCTGGACAACGTAAAACGATGTACACAGCAGCGCGTTGCCGCCAAATGCAAAAATGACCGCCGAGGTGTGAAGCGGACGCAGACGCCCGAAATTCAGATACTCGAAGTCAAAGTTCAATGCGGGAAACGCCAACTGCCAGGCGATAAAATCACCTGCCAGAAAGCCGACGACGCCCCAAAAGACGGTCGCCAGCGCGCCCCAGCGCACTACGTCCATATTGTAGTCAACGGCGGACGAAGCCGTCTGTGCCATGCTCCCCTGGCTCATTCTCGACTCCCGTTTGCGTGTGCGGGTGGACTGCCGCATGGGGCCGGCAATCCGAACAGCCCTGGCGGCATCCTGCAATGACCTGGTCATCCCCCGTGCCGCCGACGATTAAATATCCTGTTTCACGTCAAAATTGTAATTCTGCGTGAATTAAACGCTCGTAAATACGTATGTCCGGCATCATCCGCCTATTTCGTTCGCGCCACACTGATCGATATCAATTCGGCGCGATTTACGTCACGGGCGTCGGGAATGCCAAAGACACTCTTCTCGCTTCAGAATGTTTTTTCGCAGTAATGCTTATGCCTTGTTATTGGGGCAGTTGTTGTTGATGCACATCAACGCTGGGGCGTTTTCTTTGCGTCATGATCGCAGGGTAAATTCGGGAAAATGACCATGTTGAACACCTATAGCGCACAACCCCTAACCGCCGGCATTGCGGATATGATCTTTCCTCTTGTCCAGATGACAGAGGCAAATATCACCCTGCAGAAATGGCAGGATTTCGTTGCGGAATATGTCTGCACCGACGACCCTGTTCCCGACAGCCAGTGGCTTCGCGACAAGGGAATCGTGGTGATTCGCAACGACCGTGGTTATGTCCACGGGTTATTTTCATATGAGGTCCGCACCGATATCAGCATCGGTACGGTTCTGCATGTCGACAATGTAAAGGCTGTTGAAATTGTCGCGCGCGGGCATGTTCTTTATTGCATGCGCGAAGCAATGGACCGGCTGTTACGTCTGCATGGCTGTGCTGCAACCTATGTTGCAGTGGACGAACCCAATATGCGTTTGAAATCCTTTCTTTCGGACGCAGGATTTGTGCCGCGCAAAATCCGCTATTGCGCCCCGGCACCAAAGCCGTGATGCTACCGGCTGTAGATGACTTTTTACAGCCGGTAGTAAAACGGACATGAACGGAATTTCCTTTATCAAGATGCATGGCCTGGGCAACGATTTTGTCGTCTTTGACGGACGGCGGGATTCTGTTGTGCTTGACATGGACGATGCCACCGCCGCACGGATTGCCGATCGCAAAACTGGCGTGGGCTGTGATCAGTTGATCGTGATCGAACCGCCGCGCGACGATGACGCCGACGCCTTCATGCGTATTCGCAACAATGATGGCAGCGAAGTTGGTGCATGTGGCAATGCCACCCGCTGTGTGGCCGATGTGCTGATGGGGGAATTCAAACGTCGCGATGTGACAATCCAGACGGTGTCGGGCCTGCTTGAAGCCCGTGGCCTGGATGATGGCACGGTTACGGTCGATATGGGCCAGGCCTGGCTTGACTGGCGCGAAATTCCGTTATTGAAAGCTGTTGATACCAACCATATCCCGCTTAGCGTTGGTCCGCTTGCCGATCCGGTCGGGGTCAGCATGGGCAACCCCCATGCGGTGTTTTTCGTCGATGATGCTGAAGCCATCGATCTGGAAAAATACGGGCCGGTGCTTGAACATCACGATATTTTCCCCGAACGCGCCAATATCGAGGTATGCCACCTGATGGGTGACAACCGCATTCGCATGCGGGTGTGGGAACGGGGTGTGGGCATTACGCGTGCCTGTGGCACTGGGGCCTGTGCGGTGGGTGTTGCCGCGGCACGCCGTGGCCTGACCGGGCGCACTGTTGAAGTTGTGCTTGATGGCGGTGTTCTGGGAATCGAATGGTTGCCCGATGAACATGTTTTAATGACCGGTCCGGTCGCCACCAGCTTTTCGGGTATTTTGCACCCGTCGCTTCTGGGAATTCATTGATAGGCAATTCGCTTCGGGCTTGCGCTGGCCGGGTGGATCGGCCACAAAAGGCACCCGATTGTGCCGCTGTTCTGGCGGCAGTTCCCGGTGGCGGGGCGCGGTTATTTGCGCCCGGCCGGGGCTTGTTAAACGCAAAGGCAGGTTCTGATAATGGTTGATTTCAATACGCTTGACGGTGTTTCAGTCGCAGGCAAGCGCGTTTTGCTGCGTGCCGACCTTAACGTTCCGATGAAAGATGGCGTTGTCAGCGATACGACTCGCATTGACCGCACCGTGCCGGGCCTGGTTGAACTGGCCGATGCCGGTGCGAAACTGGTGATCATTACCCATTTTGGCCGCCCCAAAGGGCAGCGCGTTCCTGAAATGTCGCTTAAACCGGTTGCCGATGCGCTGGCAAAACAGCTGGGCCGCCCGGTTGCCTTTGCCGATGATTGCATCGGTCAGGCCGCAGCGGATGTTGTGAACAACCTGAAGGACGGCGAAATCGCCATTCTGGAAAACCTGCGTTACCACGCTGAAGAAGAAAAGAACGACCCTGCTTTTGTTGCCGAACTGGCCAAGCTGGGCGACATTTTTGTCAATGACGCCTTTTCGTGCGCGCACCGCGCCCATGCCTCGACCGAAGGACTGGCGCACAAGCTGCCGTCCTATGCCGGCCGTTTGATGCAGATCGAACTGGAAGCCCTGGGCAAGGCGCTTGAAGCACCGAAACACCCGGTCATGGCCATTGTTGGCGGTGCCAAGATTTCCACCAAGCTCGACCTTCTGGGCAATCTGGTTGAAAAGGTTGACCAGCTTGTGATTGGTGGCGGCATGGCGAACACCTTCCTGGCGGCCAAGGGCGTTAATGTTGGCAAATCGCTGTGCGAACATGACCTGCTGGAAACCGCGCGCGAGATTTTCGCCAAGGCCGAAGCCGCCAATTGCGAAATCGTGCTGCCGGTTGATGGCCTGGTTGCCAAGGAATTCAAGGAAAACGCCGATCACGTCGTTGCCGATATGACCGGTATTGATGCCGATGGCATGATCCTTGACGCTGGCCCGGCCACTATTACCGATTTGAACACGCGCCTTGAAAGCTGCGAAACCCTGGTGTGGAACGGTCCGCTGGGCGCGTTTGAAATTGCGCCCTTTGACACGGCAACTGTTTCGGTGGCCCAGCATGCTGCCAAACTGACCAAGGCTGGCAAGCTTCTGTCAGTCGCGGGCGGGGGTGACACGGTTGCAGCCCTGCGCCATGCCGGTGTGGACGAAGATTTCTCTTATATCTCGACCGCTGGCGGGGCTTTCCTGGAATGGCTGGAAGGCAAGGTTCTTCCTGGTGTGGCCGCCCTGCGCAAGGCCTGATTGATTTTATAAAAGCTGCTGGTGCCTGCTTTCACGCAGCCACCACCCGGTTTTGATTTTGAAAACCCCTGCCAGTTCTGGATTGGCGGGGGTTTTTGTTTGCAGCCATTTGATCCCGCGCGCGTTGCTGATTTGCGGTCATATCTGCCTTTTTCAGGGGCGACTGGCGAAAGGTATAGGGGCGTTTATGGCAGCATTTGCGATGTGATTCGATTTCGCGATCAATTTCAATTTAACGCGCAAACCGTTACGGGTGGCGGGGCAGGGCGGGATATGCCCCTGAAAAATTGGCAGATTTTTGCAATTTTTCAGGGCTTTGACGTGGTGTCATATTGTTGCCATGTTCTAGCCAAAGGTTGGGGGTGTTAACCCTCCTTTGGTTTTGTCACAGCATGGACATTCGTCACAATGACTGGTCATGACAGCCGTTACCTTCACTGCCCGCTCGTTACACCCATTCCTCCCCCCTCGTAACGGGCAGGTTACGTAAATATCAGCAAAAAAGCTGGCGCGTGTCGCTCTCCCCGCGATGCGTGAATAATTACATGTGTCCCAACCCGTTCAAAAATCCCGTTTACGGAAATAACAGATGATCAAACTGGAGCATCTGACGCGCTGCTATGGCGATTTCATAGCGGTGGATGACGTCAGTTTTGAAATAAAGCACGGCGAGATCGTCGGTTTGCTTGGCCATAATGGCGCGGGCAAAACCACGATCATGAAAATGATTACCGGCTATCTGGAGCCGACTTCAGGTAAAATCGCCATCGATGACCTTGAAGTTGGCCGTGATACCCGCGCCATCCAGAAACGCATTGGCTATTTGCCGGAAAACTGCCCGGTCTGGCCGGAAATGACGGTTATTGATTACCTGGATTACCAGGCCAGCCTGCATGGTGTTCCTGCCGATAAACGCCCTGCCGCCGTGGCAAGTGCCATTCGCCGCACCGTGCTGGAAGCCAAGGCAACCGCCCCCATCCAGACATTGTCGCGTGGCTATCGCCAGCGTGTGGGCGTGGCCCAGGCGATTTTGCATAACCCCGATATCATCATTCTTGATGAACCCACCAACGGCCTTGATCCCACGCAAATCCGCCATATGCGCGACCTGATTGCCGATCTGGCCAAAACCGCCACGGTTATTGTTTCCACCCACACTTTGCAGGAAGTGCAGGCAGTATGCGAACGCGCGCTGATCATGCGGGCGGGCAAGCTGGTGGTGGATGCCCGCATCGATGAATTGCAGCAATCGGGCGGGTTGCTGGTGACGGTGGATCGCAATGCTGATCAGGCTTTTTCAGCTATTCGCGAAGTCACCAATATCGTTAGCCATTCGGAAGAAAACGGTCGTCATCATTACCGGCTGGAAGCCAGCAATGATGCCGCCCCGGTCATTGCCGAAAAACTGACCCGCGAAGGTGTTTTGCTTTTTGCCCTGCAGCCGCAGCGCCGCGACCTAGAAACCATTTTCGCCGAGGTAAACGAGGAGGCGGTCAATGGCTGATGTTCTGCGCATTTCCCGCAAGGAATTCCGGGGCTTTTTTGCCACCCCTGCGGCCTATCTGTTTATCGGGGCCTTTCTGGCGGTAAACCTGTTTGTGTTTTTCTGGGTGGAAACCTTTTTCGCCCGCAACATTGCCGATGTGCAGCCATTGTTCAAATGGATGCCGGTATTGCTGATTTTCCTGGTGTCGGCCCTGACCATGCGCGCCTGGTCCGAAGAACGCCGGGCGGGCACCCTTGAAACCCTGCTGACCGCGCCAGTGCGCCCCATTTCGCTGGTTCTGGGCAAATTCCTGGCCGCGATGCTGCTGGTGGTGGTGGCCCTTATCCTGACGCTGCCTTTGCCCATTACGGTTTCCATTCTGGGGCCGCTGGATTGGGGGCCTGTTATTGGCGGGTATGTCGCAACCCTGTTTCTGGCAGCGGCCTATATCGCCATTGGCCTTTATATGAGTGGCCGCACCGATAACCCGATTGTCGCACTGATTTTAACGGCACTGGTTTGTGGTGTGTTTTACCTGATCGGGTCAGACACCCTGACATCGCTGTTTGGCGACCGGGTAGGTGGTTTGCTGGCCGCCCTTGGCACAGGAACGCGGTTTGAATCGATCACGCGTGGCGTTCTCGATCTGCGCGATCTTTATTATTACCTGTCGATTGTGGGTGTGTTCCTGACGCTGAACCTGTTCAGCTTGGAAAAACTGCGCTGGTATGGCAACCCGGCCAGCAACAAGCACCGCCTGTGGGGGGCGCTTGCCACCCTGTTTGTGCTGAATTTTGTGGCGGCAAATTTCTGGCTGGCACCGATCACGGCGGCCCGTGCCGATATGACCCGCCAGCACATTTATTCGCTGTCATCCTCGACCAAACAGGAATTGCAGCATCTGGCTGAACCGCTGGTCATTCGGGCCTATTTCTCGCCACGGACCCATCCGCTGCTGGCCCCGCTTGTCCCGCGGATCAAGGATTTGCTGTCGGAATATCAGGTGGCATCAAAGGGACATGCCCGGGTTGAATTTATCGACCCCACGGCAAACCCTGACAAGGAACAGGAAGCGGCTACCAAATACGGGATTCGTCCCGTCCCCTTCCAGACCAACAGCCGGTATCAGTCTTCGGTTGTGAACAGCTATTTCGATATCGTGGTTTCCTATGGCGACCAGTTTGAAACCCTGACCTATGGCGACCTGATCGAGGTCAAGACCCAGGGGGAAGGCGATATCAATGTCGGGCTTAAAAACCCGGAATATGAAATCAGCCGGACGATTCGCAAACTGGTGAATGAATATCAGGCGGGCGGAAACCCGTTTGAAAACATGACCCAGCCTGTAACCTTCGAGGGCTTTGTTTCCCCGGAAACCAAGCTGCCCGGCCAGTTGCAAACCTTCCGCAAAACCCTTGATGATGTGCTGAAGGATTACAAAAAGCAGGCTGGTGATAAATTCAACATCGCCTTCCAGGACCCGGATGCCGGTGACGGTGCCCTGGCAACACGGTTGCAGGATGATTATGGCTTTGGCCCGCAGGTGGCCAGCCTGATGAACCCACAGCCTTTCTGGTTTTACATGATGCTGAAAAGCGGCAAGGACGAAGTTCAGGTTCCCCTGCCTGAAACCACCGACAAGGCCGCGCTGAAACGGTCGATTGATTCGGCCCTGCATCGCATGGCACCGGGTTATTTGAAAACCATCGCACTGGTCAAACCGGCCTCGCCGCCGCCCAGCCCCTATATGCAGCAGGCACCGGGGCCGCGTTATACCCAGCTTGATAAAACCCTGTCGGAAAATGCCCGCGTCGTTGAAACCGACCTGAAGGATGGTCACGTGCCCGAGGCCGCCGACCTTCTGATGGTCATGGACCCGGTCGATCTGAATGACAAACAGCGTTTTGCCATTGACCAGTTCCTGATGCGCGGTGGCAGCGTGGTGCTGTCAACATCGCCCTTTGGTGTCAGCATTACCGATTCGCTTTCTGCCAAAAAGGTCGATTCCGGCCTGAAGGACTGGCTGGCAGGCTATGGCATTTCCATTGACGATAAAATGGTGCTTGATCCGCAAAATGCGTCGCTGCCGGTTCCGGTTGAACGCAAAATTGGCGGCATGACCGTCCAGCAGATCAGCATGATGCCTTATCCGCATTTCCCTGATTTGCGGGGCGACCAGCTTAATGCGGACAGCCCGGTTACCGCAGGGCTGGACCAGTTGACCCTGAACTGGGCATCGCCTGTGACTGTGGATGCGGCCAAAAACAAGGGCCGCACCGTAACCCCGCTTCTGCACAGCTCGTCGCAAAGCTGGCTGTCAGACAGCACCGACATCCTGCCTGATTACAAGGCCCATCCCGATAGCGGATATGCCATTTCCGGCAATCGTGGGCAGCATGACCTAGCTGTTGCGATTGAAGGTGAATTCAAATCCTTTTATGCAGGCAAGGAATCGCCGCTTCTGGCGGACGATGCCAAAAACGCCGATAAAAAGGATGCGAAGAAAGACAGCAACACCGCCAAAAAAGATGACGACAAAAACGTCCAGATTGGCGGCGTGATTGACAGATCACCGGCTTCTGCCCGGTTGATCCTGGTTGGGTCCAACAGCTTTGCCGATGACATGTCGCTCAGCCTTGCGTCACGCGGGATGGGCACAAGCTATACGGCGCCGCTGGAATTTATGCAAAACGTGGTCGATTGGTCGCTTGAAGATCAGTCCCTGCTGGCATTGCGTGGACGGACCCAGTTTGCCCGTACCCTTGTTCCGACATCCGAAGGTAGCGAACAGATGTGGGAATATCTGAATTACGGCATCGCCCTGATTGGCCTTCTGGCCGTGTGGGGGTGGCGTCGCCAGGTGGCGGCAGCCGAACGCAAACATTACCAGCGCATTCTTCAGGAGGTCTGAGAACATGAAACGGACCATACAGATATTGGTGGTGTTGTTCGTCGTTCAGGTCGGGTTTGCCATCGGTATCAATTTCTATCAGCCCCAGGCCGATAGTACCGAAGGCAATGACAAACTTGTGGCCGCCAAAACCGATGGTATCGACCATTTGACCATCGAGGATTCGGACGGCACCAAGGTTGCCCTGGTGAAAAACGGCAAGGACTGGCAACTGCCCGACCTTGGCAATTTCCCGGCAGATGGCAGCAAGGTTGACGGATTGATCAGCAAGCTTTCCGACCTTCACGAAGGCCTGCCGATTGCAACATCAAGTGGCGCGATCAAGCGTTTCAAACTGGCAAAGGATGATTTTGAACGCCGCATCACCCTTAAAAAGGGCGATGAGGCCGTGGCGACCCTGTATTTCGGAACTTCGCAGGGGACCCATCAAATTCATGCCCGCCGCGAAGAACAGGACGAAGTCTATGCCGTAACCATGGGCAGCTATGATGCCCCGGCCAAGGCCGATGACTGGATCGACGCCACTGTTTTGCAGGTATCGGCCAACGATATCGACCAAATGGATGTTGCAGGCCTGTCGCTGGTGGCAAAACCGGCCCCGGCGGCCAAGCCTGACGATGCCAAAACCGACAAACCTGCTGCCGATAAAAACGCCGATAAGGCCGATCAGGATAAGGACAAAGCCGTTGTAACCTGGGACCTTGCCAATGCGGCACCGGACCAGAAATTGCAACCCGCTGCGGCCTCGACCCTGGCAGCCATGGTGGCACGGGTGCGTGTTTCGGCGGTTTTGGGCAAGGATGCCAAGCCGGAATACGGCATGGATCACCCGGTTTTGAAAATGTCCCTGTCGTTAAAGGGCAAAGACAAACCGGTTGATTACGTGATTGGCAAAAGCGACGGCAAGGATGGGGATTACACCCTGAAACTGTCCTCGCGGCCGGAATATTTCCGCATTGCGGGCTATACCGGCAAACAGCTTGTCGAACATGCCGATGCCAAGGCGCTTCTGGTCGCAAAACCGGCGGATACCAAACCGGCAGATGATGCCGGTGCAGCTGCCGCCAATGCCAGCAAAGCCATGAACTAGGCTTGCTGCCATACATAAATTTCAAGGCAAAGGCCCGGCGAAAATCGTCGGGCCTTTTGTCTTGTTGCTTAACGGCGTTACCCCAGGCGTCATCTTGCAGATTGGCCTGTGTTGTAGCGTTTGGCTTATTGCGTGTTCGGGCCGGAATCACCGCTGTCTTTTACCGGGTCTGCGGCGTCATCGTGGCTGGCGGCATGGCCCTGTCCGGTTTTGCTGGTGGCGGTTGCACCGGGAAGGTCCGGCAGGCTTTTTTGTGCGGTGTCTTTGATGATCTCGGCCCGGTCGGCCAAAAAGGCACCGTAACCGGCATCCATTAGGGCGGCCAGTTCGATATAGACGCCAAAAAGCCGCGACAGGGTGTCGGTTTCTTCGGGGTCAAGAATGGCAAGCAGTTCAGCACTGCGGGCCTGGCCGGTTTCAAAATGCTCCCATGCCTTTTCCAGCATGAAGGCGCCAAGCTGGTTCAAGGCATCGAAATTCTGCTGGCCGATGGCATTGCGGATTTCACCAATGCTGATATCGGCAGCCAGCAGGATTTCACCTGGAATGGTGACAAGGCGATCAGGGCCTTTCACATCAATTGGCAAATCACGCAGGATATGAACGACATAGCAGAAAATTGCCATGTCGCGCGCATGATAAAGCGGCGATGCCGTCAGCGCGGAGACATAACCGATTTCATCGTCAAACCGTGCAGATAGCAGATAAACAAAGATCGATGCCGGAGCGGCAGTGGCCCCTTCGCAATAGGCGATGAAATCGTCCCATTCATCAAGCGGGTCTTCCGCCACATCCTTGCGCAGGGCATCGGCAAGCTTCACCCACGGATCAACCGAAAGATCGCTTTCGCCAAGGGTCAATGTCAGGGCTTCGTATACGGCAGCGGGAAGCGGGCCGACATCGGGCCAGGGGTTGTCGGCCATGACTTTGGCGGCTTCGATCTGGTCCTGCCAGCGGTCGATAATGTCGAATGTTTCGTCGCGCAGGCTGTCGCGTTCGGCATCGGATTTTTCAAGGAAACCATCATCGACGATATCGTCGATCACCCGCATCGAGGCGTAAGCCGCAAGGAAAAAGCGCTGTCTGGCAGCGTTCAGGCGCATCGCTGCCCGGTAAAGGTTGGCGTTCTTGGCGGCAGCCAGTTCCTTGCAGGCAAAAAACGGATCTTCGGAAGAACCGTAAAAGGGCGATGGTGACGCAGTCATTTAATTTCCAGAACTTGCCGTAATGTCTGTTCCAAAGACGGCATTTTTACCGTGAGTTTGGCCGCTGCATGAAAATGCATCCAAGGGCAACATGCAGCCTTGATGCAGGGCTGGCAAGTGATCAGCCGCATTCGGGGTCAATTTTCGCAAAAATTGATGGATTAAGCCTTAAAACAGGCGATCTCGCCCTTAAAACTGCAACCGGTAACCGGCTGTCAGGCCCAGCATGGCATCAAACCGGTCTGTCGGGCTGCTGCTTGACGATGTTAAATCGCTTGTCAGGCGGCCATGAATGCCAACCCACAAATCCTCGAACGGCATATAGGACAGGCTGGCAGCAAGGCCGGCACTGTCTGAACCCTGTTCATTGCCAAAACCGATGCCCGAAAGGCCGTTTTCGCTGCGCATCGTCGGGGTGACAAGGTAATCCTCGTCATCGCTGCCTGATACGCCAACATGGTTGCCCAGCGAACCATTCAATTCCACAACCGGGCCAACGGCGAATCCAAGGCTGCGGTTGGGGGAATAGCCAATGCCAAACTGCGCCGAAACACCTTTGCCCGGTGTCTGGTCGCTATTGGCTTCAAACCACATCACGCTTTCCTGCTTTTTGCTGCCGGTTTTGGCCTTCGAGCCAGGCAGGGTCAGGATGGTGGCGTGGCTGCGGGACGGGCCGGTGGCGAAATAATTGTCAAACCCGTTGCGCCCCGGTGCGGGCAAAATCCCCTGCACCAGATAGCTTGACGGTTTGCTTTCCGGTGAATTGGCAGCGGCTGACATTTCCTGTTCGGAAACAACCTGTTGCGCGCAAACAACAGACGGCAAAATGGTCGATAGCATTGCAATGCCACCTATCATTCCCGCTGTTAAAATCTGCCGCATTTTCATCGCCGTTAAATCCCGTAAAGCCCCAAAGGGCCGTCTCAACCATGTCAGTCGGGTCTGCAATTGCCCGCCCTGTGTTGCCCAAAATGGCGAACACTGGACTGAACGTTTGCAGGCACCAAAAGGAACGCCCCCGAAAGAAAAAATTTTGCATCTTTGGGCCGAACGGAGTCTGGCGACGGGATGCGGGTTTTCTGTTTGCGTGTCGGGCTGCGGCAATATGGTTAATTTGGCGTAAAACGCCAGCCCGGATATTGCATAGCAACCATTCCATGCCGGTTTTCCGGCTTTTTTAGTCTCGTTCCAGTTTGCGTTGCAAAATGGTTTTTTTGTGATCGCTTTAGCTTTTTAAGAATATTTTAACGGCTTCAATTTGCGCCCTGGTATTCAGATAGGGCGCATGTCCGCAGTTTTCCAGAGACAGAACCGGCATTTCGGGTTTGGCTGCCGTCATTTTTTCGACGATGGCTTTGGGGATCAAATCGGACTTCGCCCCGCTAAACAGGGTGATGGGGCAGGTGATGGCATTAAAGATATCCCAGGCGTCATAATCGTCGATCTGGTCGCGAAAAACATCCATCACGCGCGAATCGTAATGCATGGCGAATTTGCCATTGGGCAGCCTGCGGGCGGAATTCATCGCCAGTTCGGCCCATTCGGCATCGTTTTCCAGGCCGAAGGGCGCATAGATGGTGCGCAAAACGGCTTCGATTTCGGCAATGCTGGCAAATTCCGGCGTGCCACCGACATAGGCCTTGATGCGGTCGACGGCCTCCTGTGCCAGTTCCGGGCCGATATCGTTTAACAGCAGGCGTTCAATACGGCTTGGGGCCATGCTGGTTACAACCATGCCAATGATGCCGCCCATCGATGTGCCAATCCAGCTACAGCGATCAATATTGAAATGGTCCATCATTTCAATCATTTGCCGGGCATAGAATGCCGGTACATATTCCTCGTCCGGGCTATTGGCCCAGGCGGAATGGCCGCGCCCGATAATATCGGGGCATAGAATGAAATAATCATCGGCAAGCTGGCTTGCGAGGATATCAAAATCGTGGGACAGGCGTGCCAGCCCATGCACCATGATAATCGCGGGTTTACCCGGCTGGCCCCATTGCCGGATGCGGGTTTCATAACCGCACAAGGCAATGAAATGGTCGCAAACGACCCGGCCTGGCGTTCCGTTATCCGTATCTTTCTGCGCAGCGATAGTTTCGGTCACGGTCATCAGGGCCTCCGGCATTTGGGGATGGGTCGGGCAAAGAAATGGTATTTCAGGCAGGCTGTTTTATCGTCTCTCAAGACATATCTTTGCACGCCGCGCGCGCAATGGGCAGCCCTTAGGTTTGGTCATTTTGTGCGATGGGGATGGATATGCTTCTTGCGAAAATCAGTCCAGCGATGCGGCAAAGGCCTTCATCAGATCATCAAACTGGTCCATCGGCGGGAATTCATCGAACTGGTATTTCGCCGGGGTGCTGACCCACGAAAGCCGGTTTTTGGTCATTGTCTCGATAAAGGGCGTGGTCCAGCGGCTGTCTTGCAACAATGTCGGGCGGACATTGACAAAGGCATCGATGCCTTCAATCCGCGTGAACATCCATGTCATGCAATGCGGGCAGAAAAAATGGTGCAAGTCTGGCCCGTGCAGCCCACCCAATACCGGTTCGCCCCTGGTTACGGCAAAGGCCGCGCCGGGGACCATGGCGGTCAGGGAAAAGGCGCTGCTGCTCATGGATTGGCAACCTGCACAATGGCAGGCTGCCGTCATGATCGGGCGGGCCGTGATTTGGAAATGTACCTGCCCGCATCGGCATTGTCCCGTCATTGTGTGATCGAGGTTGGCATCAACGGTGGGATCAACGGCGGAACCCATGCTGTGATCATGCGTCGTCATGGCAGTTTCCCTGTTGGCGATTTGGCGGGAATAGGTGGGCAATAACGCAGGGCAGGGCAGGGCAGGCAAAAGGCCGTTATCCGGCCTTGCTGGCAACAATGAATAGCCGGTTGAACGGAAACAGCGTCAGCCCATCCGGGCGGGGCGGGTAAACCTGGCTTAGCCGGGTTTTGTAATGGGTGCAAAAGGCTTCGCGGGCGTCATCATTGGGCAGGTTTGCCAGAACCGGGCGCAATGCGGTGGATGAAACCCAGTTAAAAACCGGGTCTTCGCCTTTGAGGACGTGGCAATATTGCGTTTGCCACAAATCGACATTGCTGCAATGGGGAATCAGAACATCAAAATAATCGCCCGGCCGCATGATTTTAATCTGGTCCTGCGCGGCGGCAACTTCCTTTTCCCATTTTTCACCGGCTTCGTTGATCAACTGGTGGCTGGGCGCAAGGAAATTGTTGGGAACCTGAATGGCAATCAACCCGCCGGGTTTGACAAAACCACACAGGCGCGGCAACAGGTTGGCATGGCCAGGAACCCATTGCAGGGCCGCATTGGTAAATAACAGATCAACCGGCTTTTCCGGCTTCCAGGTGGCAATATCATGCTGCTGCCAGGTGATGCGATCATCATGTTTGCGGGCTTTTTCAAGCATCTCGGCAGAATGATCGACCCCGGTAATGGTGGGCATGTTGCCATCAACGCCATAGGCATCCGCCAGAAGCGACGTTACCGTGCCGGGGCCGCAGCCCAGATCAACAATGTTTTCAGGGGAAAAACCCTGTGCCGGTTTGGGCAGGCGGGCAATCAGATCAATTGCGGGGCGGCGGCGCTCATCACCGAAAAGGCCATATTTAACGGGGTCCCAATGTGTATTGGACAAATTCCGGTCCTTTCGTTTTGGCCCGCCGGGGCACCTGCGCGGGCATTAGTGCGAGGAGTTTTCGACCTCGCTGAAATGGCTGTTGATCAGCTGGAACATGAACAGGATGGCACCAAAAAACAGGGCCAGCCCGACAAAATAGGAATATCCGTCATGTGCGGCTGACGCATAGAACAGGCCACCAAGGCCAACAGCGATGGTCAATATACCGAAAATCAGGCGATCCAAACCCATTTTAGAACCCTTCCAAACCCAGGGGTGTTAACGACACAGGAATTTAAAGCATCGATACCGCTAAAGGAACCATGCTTTGCACATTTGCATGCGTCAGTTTTGCACGCAAACCGTCTTATGCCTGATCTTCTGACTGTTTGATTTGATCTGGAACAGTTTTGAAAATTTCTACCAGCTGTTGGTAAACCGGGCGTTTGAAGGGAACGATCATATCGGGAAGGGACAAAAAGTCGTTCCAGCGCCAGGCATCAAATTCGGGATGATCGCCATGAATGACAAAATCTTCGTCCTGCCCCAGATAGCGCATGGCAAACCATTTTTGCTTCTGGCCCCGGTATTTGCCGCCAAAAGCCTTGCCAATCAAGTGCGCGGGCAGGTCATAGGTCAGCCATTCGGGGGTTTCGGCAATGATTTCGGCCTTGTCAGTGCCAATTTCTTCCATCAATTCGCGAAGGGCGGCGTCTTTTGGGGTTTCATCCCCGTCAATGCCCCCCTGGGGTAACTGCCAGGCGCCTTCAAATCCGATGCGGTTGCCAATCCAGACTTCGCCCTTTTCATTAAACAGGGCAATGCCAACACACGGGCGATAGGGAAGGTCGCTTCCGGGCATATCGCTATCGCTGGACTGACCGGCATCAATAGGCAGCGGCAAGCCTTCGGGTTTGCGCTTTTTCGACTTCTTTTTCTTGTCGGCCTTGGCTTTTTTTACGGGGTCTTTGGACATGGCAGATCAGTTACCCTCGATGGTTTGTTCGGTGGCGTCAGCATTGCCTGATGCGCTATCGCCCTTGTGGGCTTCTTCGTCAGACATGTTTCTGCGCTGTGCGGCGGCGGCTTCCTGCGGGTTCTGCGGGACGACCTGTTTACCGGCAAGGGCGCTTATTGGTGCAAGTTTGACCCCCTGGCGTTCCAGGCGCTGCGCCCAGTTGCGCAATCGCTGGATCGTCACCGGGTAGGATTGGGCAAGGCCAATGGCAAAACCATCGGTTTTTGCCTTGTTCACCATTGCGGCAAGCTGGGCATCAATGGCGCGGCGGCTGGGAATGGTATCGATGTTGAAATCAATAATGGCGTTGGGTTCTTCGGTATTGGCGGCAAGCTGCGCGGCAAGGCTGACCATGCCGCTATTGCTGCCATCAACATACATCAGGCCCGTTTTGTCGAGGAAATCTATCACCGGGCGAATGGAACTGTCCAGATTGGCAAATTTCGACCCCAGATGCCCCACCACCCCGGCATAACCTGGAAAACGCGCCAGCAGCCATTCCAGCCGCACAAGGTTTTCACCTTCGGGCAGGCTGGTCATCAGGGCGCGCGGGCCGGGGTCCGAAAGCGGGAAATCATCGGGTTCCATCGGCAATTGCAGGAACACTTCGTGGCCCATCTGCCGGGCGCGGGCCACAATTTTGGGCAGGTTATCGGCATAGGGCGACAGGCCCAGCGAAATGTTAAGCGGCAGGTCCTCGATCGCCTTGGTGGTGCGATCCTCGTTCAGACCAAGCCCGGTAACAATTACCGCGACATAGGGCTGTTCTGGTTCCAGCGTGAAGGGGCGGGCATAAACCTTGGCAGGCGTGCGGCCATCTTCGGCAATGCGCGGAATGCGGCCAAAGCTGCCTTCTTCATCCATGCCGGGAATGGGGGCCGGGCGCAGCGGGTCGGGTTCGATTTTTTCATCAAATCCGCCGCCTTCTGCAAGGGCTGCCAGTTCCTCGGGCGAGGGGCCACTGGCCGAACCGCCACTGCCATTACCCGCCGCCATTCCGCCCGCACCATCGCCCTGGCCGGTTTCCCCGCCTGCAAGGTCCGATACGCCCGGGGGCATGTCGGCGGCATTGGGGGCGCCCGCACCGGCTTGGGCGGCGGCTTTGCGACGGGCTTCTTCCTCGGCACGGTTGCGCGCCTCGATATCAAGCACGCCTTGGGCAATTTCGTCCTGCAATTCGCGTTCAGTGCCGGGGATGGCATCGGTTACGCGTGGTGATCCCATATGAAACAGGCGCCAGCCGGTTTCAGGGTCCAGCAGGGGAATGGCCGCCAGCGACGCAACGCCAAACGGCAGCAGATAAAGAACCAGCAACAGAAACTTTGACAGGCGCCAGCGCCGTGTTGGCGGGCGCAGCGGCAAACGGCGCAACTGTTCATCATAGGGCAGTTCTGTAAACGGAACATCCTCCGCCCCCGTTTCGGACGATAAATCGTCGTCCGGTTCAGGTGCAGAGGATTCCGCTTTGCGGCCACGCCGCATGAATTTGAACAGTTTACCGATCACTGCGGGTCAGTCTCTTCCTGTTCCCGTCACGATCTTTCAGCTTTTCGTTCGGAAGCTGCCATAAAGCGAGATGCCCCGGATCATATCAAGTGCACGGGCAAGCTGATAATCGTCTTCGGTTACTTTTTCGGCATCCTGGCGGCGTTTTTCTGCCTGGGTTTCAGCATCGCCAATGGCTGAATCCTCGTTATGCAGGGCGCCGTTCAGGTCGGCTTCGGACCGGCGCTGGCCGGTTTCGATGGTTTCCACCTTGGACTGCGGCACGATGATATCGGGCACAATGCCAACTTCCTGAATGGAACGGCCCGACGGCGTATAATACCGCGCTGTCGTCAGGCGCAAGGCCACATTGCCCGGCATCGGCAGAATGGTCTGAACCGAGCCTTTGCCAAAGCTGCGTGTGCCCATGATGATGGCACGGCCATGATCCTGCAGGGCACCGGCGACAATTTCCGATGCCGATGCCGACCCGTCATTGATCAGAACGACAATCGGCAGGCTATCGGCAAGGTCGCCTTCCTTGGCGGTGTAACGTTCGGTGTTTTTGGTATCGCGCGGGCGGGTTGATACGATTTCACCGGCATCAAGGAACGCATCGGAAACCGCAATCGCCTGGTCCAGAAGACCACCGGGATTGTTGCGAAGGTCGATCACGAAACCTTTCAGTTTCGGGCCGATTTCCTTTTTCTGTTCTTCGATGGCACGTTGCAGGCCGCTAAAGGTCTGTTCGCTGAATTTGGTAATGCGGATATAGCCGACATCGTTTTTCACCTGCGGGCGCACCGACTGGATCTTGATCACCGCACGGGTCAGCGTCACATCGAAAGGTGCCTGTTCGCCCTTGCGCACGATGGTCAGGCGAATGTCGGTATTGACCTTGCCGCGCATCAGATCAACGGCATCGTTAAGCGGCAGGCCGCGCACCGATTTGCCATCGATATTGGTAATGAAATCGCCTGGTTGCAGCCCGGCTTTTTCGGCAGGAGTATCAAAGATCGGGGAAATGACTTTGACAAAGCCGTTTTCCTGCGTGACTTCAATGCCCAGCCCGCCAAATTCACCGCGGGTATCAACCTGCATATCCTTGAAATTATCCATATCAAGATAGGATGAATGCGGGTCAAGCGATGTCAGCATGCCGTTAATGGCGGCTTCGATCAGCTTTTTGTCATCAACCGGTTCGACATATTTGGCTTTGACCTGTTCAAACACGTCGCCAAACAGGTTAAGCAACCGATAGGTTTCTGCTGATGATGTCGGGGAATCACTTGTGACCGGGGCCTGCGCCAAAACAGGCGACGCAAGACCGATATTCAGGCCCGCCGCCAGGGCAAATACTACCAATCGAGACTTTTTCATCCGCTTACCTTGCCGTTTTGTGATGCCAGCCAGGGAAGCGGATTGATCGCTTCGCCGTCATGGCGCATTTCAAGATACAGTTTTGGCCTGTTTTCGCCCATGGTTCCAACAGGTTCACCCGCCAACACATATTGTCCTACCACACTGTCAAGGCGATCAAAACCCGCAACAAGACTATGGTATCCCTCGCCGTGTTCGATAATCAAGAGGCGGCCATAACCCCGGAAGGGCCCGGCAAACACCACTTTACCATCAAAAGGCGATACAACCTGAGCCTCGGGGCGGGTTTCGATCTCAATTCCCTTGGCGTGTGTGCCGCCGGGAAGGCCGCTTTGCACGCTGCGTTCACCAAAAAGTGTTACGACTTTGCCCGCAACAGGCATGCGCAAATGGCCGCGTGCCTCGGTAATCGAGCTGGCAACAACCACTTCTTCGGTCGCTTCGCTTTTTTTGCTGCCGGTTTTTGCTGCCGGTTTGGCGGCCGATGCGGTTTGCGTTGGCAAAACATCGTCAATTTCGCTGTCGGGCCGGTCCTTGACCAGCTCGTAATCGGGTTTGTCGCGCGGTTCGGGCAGGCCCTCGGCGCGGTTTTTAATGCTGGCCAGCAATTCGCCCAGGCTTTTTGCCTCGTCAGCCATTTTTTGTACGGCACGGGCGGCTTCGCGGGCTTCGTCCTCGGTATCCTGGCGAAGCTGGCGTTTATCATCCAGCAGGCTGGAAAGATGTTCGCGTTCGTCGCGCAGTTTGTCGGTCACGCTGGCAAGTTCGCTGCGCCGTGATTTGATGGTGGCGCGCAGTTCGGTAATTTCGCCCAGTTCGCGTTTCAAATCCTTGGCGTGCTGTTCTACGCCGGGCAGGGCTGCCTTTAACAATATCGCCGATCGCAACGTATCCTGCGGGCTGCGCGGCAGGGCGATCATGGCTTCGGGCGGGGTGGTTGACAGGCGTTCAAGCGCCATCAGGATGCGGGCATACTGACCAGCCTTGTCTTCAAGGGCGGTGGTGGCATCCTTTTCGCGGTTTTCCAGTTCAACCAGCTTGTCTTCGATATCGGTAAGCTCGGTTTCATATTGCTGCACGCGGCGCGCAATCGAAACTTCCTCGGATTGCAGGGCCTGTTCTTCTGTCAGCAATTCATGGGATTTGCGTGACAGAAATTCTTCCTGCTTTTTCTGTTCCGAAAGCTGGCTTTGGACGGCATCCAGGCGTGAATCAACCTTGCGCAGCGACTGGGCGTCTGCCGTAAAAAACACCCCGGCACTGGCAACCAGAATGGAAGCCAGTGCCGGGGCCATCAGCCATTTTCCAAGATCAGCTTGCCGAGGGCAGCGCATCATCGGGTTTCAGACCTTCGATCAGCGATTTGCCGGTCATTTCCGCAGGTTGCGGCAAGCCCAGCAATTGCAAAAGTGTCGGGGCGACGTCGGCCAGGCGGCCGTCGCGCAGTGTAACCCCTTCCGGGGCATTGACCAGAATGGTCGGCACCAGGTTCAGGGTATGGGCGGTATGGGGGGCACCGGTATCGGGGTCCACCATGGTTTCACAGTTGCCGTGGTCGGCCGTGATAAAGATGGTACCGCCAACCTTGCGAATGGCTGCAACCACCTTGCCTACGCATTCATCAACGGCTTCGGCGGCTTTGATGGCTGCCGAAAGGATGCCGCTGTGGCCGACCATGTCGGGGTTGGCAAAATTGACGATGATCGCATCATAGGTTTCATCTTCAATCGCGCCGACCAGCTTGGCACAAACTTCGGGTGCCGACATTTCCGGCTGCAGGTCATAGGTCGCAACTTTGGGCGAGGGTACCAAAATACGGTCTTCACCCGGAAATACCTGTTCTTCGCCGCCGTTAAAGAAGAACGACACATGCGGGTATTTTTCGGTTTCAGCGATGCGCAACTGTTTCAGACCGGCATTGGAAACGACTTCGCCAAAAATATTCGGCAGGGTTTTGGGCGGATAAATCGCATC
This sequence comes from Thalassospira marina, assembly GCF_002844375.1. NCBI lineage: Bacteria > Pseudomonadati > Pseudomonadota > Alphaproteobacteria > Rhodospirillales > Thalassospiraceae > Thalassospira > Thalassospira marina. Next base: position 510,994 of record NZ_CP024199.1, read on the forward strand.
CATATATTCGGCATGGCTGGATGAATATTCAACCATCCCGGCCTGAACGGCAAATTTCACCGGCGTCCCACGGTCAAAGCCATCAAATGCCGGGGCGCACAGGGCTGCCAGAATTTCACGGGCACGGTCCGCCCGGAAATTGGTCATCAGCAGGCCGTCGCCATCCTTCATGCCGGCATAATCGCCAATCACGGTCGGCAGAATGAATTCGTCGTTGGTTTCGGCACCATAGGCATTGGCAATGGCATCTTCGGCGCTGGCGGCTGTTTTGCCGTCCTTGTATGCGCTGCCCTGTACCATGGCGAAATAGGCCTGGCTGACACGTTCCCAGCGATTATCGCGGTCCATGGCGTAATAACGGCCGGTGACGGTTGCGATTTCAACATTCGCATCGCCCAGCAGGGCACGGAATTTTTTCAGGAAATCGGCGGCACTGCGCGGCGGGGTGTCGCGGCCGTCGGTGTAGGCGTGGATTTTAACGGCAATGCCAGCATCCGCGACGATTTTGGCAAGGGCTGCCATATGGGCCTGGTGTGAATGCACACCCCCTTCGGACAGAAGGCCGGCAATATGGCAAACGCCACCGCTTTCCTGCAATTTGGCGATCAGTTTTTTGACAGTATCGGTCTGCGCAATCGAACCGGTTTTAACCGCATCGTCGATTTTGGGCAGTTCCTGCATCACAACGCGCCCGGCACCCAAATTCATGTGGCCGACTTCGGAATTGCCCATCTGCCCTTCCGGCAGGCCAACATCCAGGCCGCAGGCCTTCATAAAGCCGGTCGGGTTGTTGGCATACAGGTCGTCCCACACCGGCGTATTGGCCAGTGCAACGGCGTTATTTTCGCTTTCCTCGCGATAGCCCCAACCGTCCAGAATGCATAGCACCACCGGACGGGGACGCTTTGCGGCGTTCGATACAGTCACTGTCATAACCCCACTTCTAGGATAAAAGGCTGAATTACCAGTAAACAAACCTGTAAATGGTAAATAGCCAATGGTCAAAACGGCGCCGGGCGCGGTGGGTTCCGCCATCTGACGCAAATTCTGGCCTAACTTATCATGAAAGATGCGCCTGAACAGCCACCCCGCGTGAATTTTTAACGCGATCGCAGTGCTGCTTTGACAAGCTTTACTGATTACAGTTACCATCCTAACCCTAAACGGTGATACCTCGCATACCGCAACGGGAGAGACCGGCCGGGCAACGTTCCGGATGGCGCCGAAGGAGCAATCCACCCCGAACACTCTCAGGCAGATGGACCGTTGCGGATTGAGGCTCTGGAGAGCGAAAGGCGAAAAACGCCTTTCCACCGAAGGATGAAGTCGGCGCGGAACGTTGAATGCCCGCCAGCCGATGCACAATCTCAGGTAAGGGCAGCTTTGCGCCCTAAGGACAGAGGGGGCTGGCACCGGTTCGTTGACATCGCAAAAAATAATACGCGATCCTGAGCCGAGGGAGGCCCATGCCTGATACATCCACGCAACGTCCCCAGGACGTTAACCTTTCTGTTGTTGACCTTTACACCATCGGAATTGGCCCATCGAGTTCGCATACGGTCGGGCCGATGCGGGCCGGGTTCCGCTTTTGCCTGGAAATGGAAGCCCGCAATCTTCTGGACAAAACCGGCAGCCTTATTGTTGATCTTTACGGGTCACTGGCACTGACGGGCAAGGGGCACGCTACCGATATTGCGGTTCTGATGGGCCTGAGCGGCCAGCGCCCGCGATCGGTTAACCCCGATGATATCGTACCAACCATGGATGCGATCAAACGCGATAGCTGCCTGATGTTTTATGGCCAGTACAAGGTTGATTTCAACTTTGCCAACAACCTTGTTTTCCACATGGATGAAAGCCTGCCCGAACATCCCAATGGCATGCGTATCACGGCCTATGACAGGGATGGGGTAAAACTGCATTGCCAGGAATATTTTTCGGTGGGCGGTGGCTTTATCGTTTCGGGGGATGACCGCGGGGCGGAATATTCCGGCGATAATATTACCCTGCCACATCCCTTTTCATCGGCTGACGAACTGATGGCGATCTGCAAGGAACATAACCTGTCGATTGCCGAAGTGATGATGGAAAACGAAAAATCCTGGCGCAGCCATGATGAAACCTATGAATTTGTTGATCGCGTTTACCAGGCGATGATGGATTGCATCGAACGCGGCTGTGCCACATCGGGCGTGCTGCCCGGTGGCTTGAATGTCAAACGCCGGGCCAACAAACTGTACCGGGAACTGGTTGACCGGCCTGAAGCCGGCCTGAAAGACCCGCTTACCGTGATCGACTGGGTAAACCTGTATGCGTTGGCCGTGAACGAGGAAAACGCCGCTGGCAGCCGCGTTGTTACCGCACCGACCAATGGGGCTGCCGGGGTTATTCCCGCTGTTTTGCGCTATTATGAACGGTTTTGTCCCAATGTGACCCAGGCGAAAATCCGTGAATTTCTGCTGACCGCAGCGGCAATTGGGTCGATTTACAAAAAGCGTGCCTCCATTTCCGCAGCCGAGGTCGGCTGTCAGGGGGAAGTTGGCGTTGCCTGTTCGATGGCGGCGGGTGCCCTGTGTGCTGTTTTGGGTGGTTCGCCCGAACAGGTGGAAAATGCCGCCGAAATTGGCATGGAACATAATCTGGGCCTGACATGCGACCCGATTGGCGGGCTGGTGCAGGTGCCCTGCATCGAACGCAACACGATGGGTGCGGTCAAGGCGATCAATGCGTCGCGCCTGGCGTTGCGCGGGGATGGGCAACATACCGTGTCGCTGGACCGTGTGATCGAAACCATGCGTCAGACCGGGCTTGATATGCAAAGCAAGTACAAGGAAACTAGCCAGGGGGGCCTGGCGGTGAATGTAAACGTCGTCGAATGCTGATTTGCCCGCGCATTTCGTAAACGTGACGGCAAAAAGGTCAAATATGGCCTAAATGGACGCCTCAAGGGCCGGAAAATGTCGGCTTTTGGGGCGTTTTTGCTGTTTGGTCGCCCAGATAACCCTATTCCAGCCGGAATATCGCCACCAATCAGGGGTAGTATCTGAAAATTGATACTAAACTAAAACTAAAATTGAGCCGGAAAAATCCGGCTGGTTGGTTGGGCTATGACAATGGGTAAAAAACTGTTCCGCGTTTATGTCGCGGTCAGTCTGGATAGTTATGTCGCGCGTCCGAATGGCGCGGTTGACTGGCTGGACGACTATGACCCGACAGAATTTGACTTTGAAGCATTCCTGGACCGGATTGGCACGCTGATTATTGGTCGCCGGACCTTTGATCAGGTGATGTCCTATGGTGAGTGGCCGTATGGCGACCGTCGCACCATTGTTCTGACATCCCATCCGCTAGGGGATGATGCACCTGAAAATACTGTCGCCTTTGGCGGCAGCCTGATGGAATTGACCGATGCCTTGCGCAACGAACGGATAGACAATGGTGATGTCTGGATCGTGGGTGGTGCAAGTGTGATCAACCAGTTCCTGTTTGCCAATATGGTCGACCAGCTTGACCTGTTTGTTATTCCTGTGGTGCTGGGCGAGGGGATATCCCTGTTTGACAAGGATACCAGCCATCTGCGCCCGACGCCGGTTTCAACCCAGATCTATGAATCGGGTGTGGTGAAAATGGAATACCGGCTGAAATAGCCACCATCTGGCAACGCATATTGTGTTTGCACAAAATCAAAAGCCGATAGCAGGTTTGGCCTGCTATCGGCTTTTTTGTTTTTTGGTTTTGCGGTTTCTGCCTATTTGGCGGCCTGTTGCAAGCGCAGGCGTAATTCGTCGGCAAACTCGGTCAGGGATTGGCCAGCGGTTTGCGGCCAGTCGTTATCCAGCACCATTTGCATGCCATCCTGATAATGGTGTTCAACCGTCATGCCATTGCCAAGGGCGGGCAAATCCCCCTTAAGCGTTACCTTTATGCGGTTATGAAGCGTGAGCTGCCAGAAACCCGGCTGCATCCATGTCCAGAATTCAAGGATATCGGCAGTTACCGGAATGGCCTGTGCTGCGTCGGTTGCGTTGCTGGAACCATCAAGCACGCGGTATCCGGCCCGGCGAAAACCGGTTGTGATGGCTTCTTTAACCTGATTGGCAACCGTTTCGCCTTCGGGCAGCAAAACATCCCCCAATGCTTTGCCAAACCCGCCGCGTTTGCGGGCATAGGCGCGTTCGGTAATGGCACGGTCATCAATTTTCGCATCGGAAAGCGACGGGATATCCGCCGAACGCGGTTTAACCTGAAATTCGCGGAGATCATTAACCGCAACGATCCGAACGGCTGTGCCTTCGCTGGGGTTAATCGAGCTTGCTGGCCCGTTAAAGCCCTTTGCCCTTAATCATGTTCATTTTATTTCATTTCGGCGTGTCTTCTGGCAAGGCACATCGCGCAGCGCGATGCGGTGTATCGGGCAAGTGATGTAACACAGCCAGAAGCCGCCGAAATGAAACCCTTCGGGCCGCTGTCATTTGTCGCCCTGCTACGTCGAAATCCTTGGCCGTAAAACCATTACGCCCTGCGGACTTCTCCTTGCTGGGCAACAAATGGCAGCGGCAAAATGAGCATGATTAAGGGCAAAGGGCTTTAATATCGACAACGCTGCGCCCGACGGCGCAGGCCCCAAGAACCATCATGCAGCCCATAACGGCTGCCAGTCGAAGTTGTTTAAACACCCTTAATCCCCCTTTTGGGTTTCATAAGGGCGCTTGTTTAGTCTTTGCTTATGAAATTCGCAAGTATCTGATCATAAAGAATTTATTGGCGCTATGCCAAGGTGGTGAAGGCTATTCTCGATGATAGGGATGGTTGGTTTGAATGGCATGGGCGCGAAAAAGCTGTTCGGCGATCAGGGCGCGTACCAGCATATGGGGCCAGGTTGCCTTGCCGAGCGACCACATGGCATTGGCGCGTGCCTTGATGGCGTCGCCATGCCCGTCGGCACCGCCAATGGCAAAGGCGATATTGCCGCCATTCTGGTCGATCCAGCCTTCAAGTTTTTTGGCAAAATCGATGGAGCCGAATTCTTTGCCATGTTCATCAAGGGCAATCAGAAAAGCATTTTCCGGGATCACGCCGAGCAGCAATTCCGCCTCACGCGCCTTTAGCTGTGCAGGCGGCAGCTTTTTCTTTTCTTCGACTTCACGCAGGGCAAAGGGCCAGCGCAAACGGGCGATGTAATGATCAAACAGGTCCTTTTCCGGGCCTGCCTTGATACGGCCTACAGCGGCAAGGGTGATTTGCATGCGTGTGGTCGTCCGTTTATCTGGTCAGATGGTAGGGATTGGTGCCAGGGGCGGGTATTTTGATATCCGATGCTGAAAACCGGGCGTGACAGGACAGCGTTTTGTGCCGGTTCGCAGGCTGGCGGCCATTTTTGCCGCGCAAAGCCCTGATGCCCGGGCCAGATGGCGTTACGGGCCATATTACAAAGGCAAAAACCGGGGACATGAGCCCGGCATCACGCCGGGCACAAGGCCGGTTGCCTATCAGTACAGACGGGCGGCCTGCTGTTTCAGGGCCGGATTTTCAACGCCCCACATCTGTTCGATGTTGTAAAAGGCGCGGACTTCCGGGCGGAACAGGTGAATGATGACATCACCGGCATCAACCAGAACCCAGTCACCCTGTTCGGTGCCTTCGGCCGCAGCGCGACCCTGTCCGGCATCTTTCAGGGCTTCGACGATATGTTCACCCATCGAGGCAACCCGGCGCGAGCTGGAACCCGAAGCAATGATCATATAGTCAGCCATGGCTGTTTTGTCGGTCAGATCGATGGTTACAAGGTCTTCGGCCTTGTCATCGTTCAAAGTTTCCTGAATGAGCGCAAGCAACTCGCTTGGTGTCAGGCTTTTTTTCGCAGTAATTATTGTCGCCACCTTAATTTGGGGTGGATGTTCGCCGCCATCATCTTGCGGAAATAAAACACCCACAGGTCAAACCTGCCACCGGCCTTCGGCACGAATTGCCGTTGAAGAGGCCGGATGGCGCCGTATCGGCAGGTAAACCCAAGCTGGCGTATCCATATCGGCCAGCAGACCTGCCTTTTCTGCGGCAATGCGCCAGCGTTCCATACGCTTTGCCGCAGTGCCACGCAATGCTTTATTAGAATAACCCTCGCGATCAAGAACCGCAATGGGCGCGCAGTGGATCAGCTTTTGCCAGAACTTCCAGCGATGAAACTGAGCCAGGTTATCCGCCCCCATCAGCCAGACAAATCGCGTTTGGGTAAAACGCCGCTGCAAGGCTGCAAGTGTGTCGGCCGTATAGCTTGTCCCTAACTGGGTTTCAATTGCAGAAACGACAATGCGGGGATGTTGTGCGATCATTTCCGCCGAATCAAAGCGTTCGGCCTGTCCTGCCATGCCCTGGCGGGACTTTAACGGGTTCTGCGGCGATACCAGCCACCACACTTCATCAAGCTCAAGGCGCTTTAACGCCTCAAGCGAGATGTGCAAATGCCCCTCGTGGGCGGGGTTGAACGACCCGCCCAGTAATCCGACTCGGGGTGGCGCATTATGACGGCGCGGAATGCGAACCTTCATCACGGGCGTGTTTGCCCCTTGCCACGCACCACATATTTATAGCTGGTGAGCTGTTCGACACCAACCGGGCCGCGGGCATGCAGCTTGCCTGTCGAAATGCCAATTTCCGCCCCCATGCCAAATTCACCGCCGTCGGCAAACTGGGTCGATGCGTTGACAATAACAATGCCGCTATCCACCCCGTTCAGGAAGGCTTCGGCTGCATTTGTGTCTTCGGCCAGGATGGCATCGGTATGGTGCGATCCGTAATGATTGATGTGATGGATGGCATCTTTCACGCCATCAACCGTTTTGATCGATACAATCGCATCGAGATATTCGGTTGACCAGTCTTCCTCGGTCGCCGGTTTGATCGCGTCATCCAGGCTGCAAACGGTTTCATCGCCGCGCATTTCACAACCGGCATCCTTCAGGGCGGCAATCACCTGCGGCAGCAGGCTGGCAACAACGTCACGGTCAATCAAAATGGTTTCGGTTGAGCCACACACACCGACACGGCGCATCTTGGCATTGACAACGATATCGCAAATCTTTGCCGGGTCGGCACTGGCATGGATATAGGTGTGGCACAGCCCTTCAAGATGTTTGAACAGCGGAATGCGGCTTTCATCCGTGATGCGCTGAATAAGCGACTTGCCCCCGCGCGGCACGATCACATCGATATAATCGGAAAGTTTCAGCATCTCGCCCACGGCGGCACGGTCCGTCACCGGGATCATCTGAATGCAGGCTTCGGGCAGGCCAGCTTCGACCACGCCCTGCTTCATGCATTCAAAAATCGCACGGGACGAATTAAAGCTTTCCGAACCACCCCGCAAAATGGCGGCATTACCTGATTTCAGGCACATCGCGGCGGCATCGGCCGTTACATTGGGGCGGCTTTCATAAATGATGCCGATCACACCCAGCGGTACACACACACGCGCAATATCCAGCCCGTTATGTTCGGGGCTCCAGCGTGCCATTTCCAGGCCAACCGGGTCATTCTGTTTGGCAACGTCCTCAACGCCCTTTGCCATGGCTTCAACCCGGGCGGGGTTCAGCTCCAGCCGGTCCAGCAGGGCGGCGGTCAGGCCCTTTTTGCGGCCACCTTCCATATCAATGGCATTGGCAGCCAGAATCTGGCTGGCATTTTCGCGGATCAGGCGGGCAGCAATATTAAGGGCATCAATTTTTGGCTGTGACGGGACCTGTGCCAAAATCAGGGCTGCATCGCGCGCGGCGATACCGATGCTAAGCATCAATTGTTGAATGTCCTGGTTTTCGGTGCTGGCAAGTGCCGTCATGGTCCTGTTTCCGTCATTGGGCACCACCTTTTGGGATGGTGCGGCCTTAAATTGTAAAATCGTCAACAAATTAGCAACATAGTCCGGGTGCCCGGGAACTGCAATCACCTTGGTGTGCCACATCCCTGCGCTTTATTACGGATATAAACTGTGCGCTTTTTTGGCAAAGGCGGGTGAAAATTCGTACCCGTCCGTGTGTCGGTCTGTTACCTTGAAACTTCGGGTTTCACGGCGGCTTTGGCCTGCCGGGAATAATAGGGAATATGGTGAAGGCAATTTGCCCAGTCCATAACTGCCCCCGCAACTGTAAGTGCCGGTTGCTTCCTTGATGTCACTGGGATCATCCCGGGAAGGCGGAATTGCAACAATCGGCACCAGTCAGGAGACCTGCCCGAATATTTATAACCGACGTAACCGGTGTGCCGGTGCGTCCATGCACGGTGGGTGCAAGAAAGGAATTAGTCATGCATATTGAACCTGGTGTCGTTGATGGTGCCAAAATCGCGCTAAGCTATGCAACCGCAACCGGTGCGGTTGGGGTGGCCGGTAAAATGGCTGTCGATACCGTCAAGCGCGATGGTCTGGGCTCGCTTCTGGCGCGCAGTGTAATCACCACATTGCTTGTTTTTGTGTTTTTTGAAGTTCTGCCGCATCATCCGGTCGGGGTTTCGGAAGTTCACCTTATTCTGGGCTCGACCCTGTTTCTGATTTTCGGGGCGGCACCTGCGGCCATTGGCCTGGCACTTGGCCTTCTAATCCAGGGGCTGTTTTTTGCCCCCTTCGATCTGCCGCAATATGGCATCAACCTGACCACGCTGCTGGTGCCGTTATTTGCCATGGGCGTACTTGCCAACAAAATCATCCCGGCGAAAACCGCCTACAAGGATGTGTCCTATGTGCAGGCACTGGCACTTTCGACCTCCTATCAGGGGGGTATTGTGTGCTGGGTCGCATTTTGGGCCTTTTATGGCCAGGGTTTTGGCGCAACCAACATCGCCCATGTTGTCAGCTTTGGCGCGGCCTATATGACCGTTGTTCTGGTTGAACCGCTGATCGACCTTGCCGTGCTTGCTGTTGCCAAGTCGCTTTATCGGTTCCGCGACAGTGGCCTGTTTGAACGCCGCCTTTATGGTTCGGCGCATTCCGCCTAAGCCATCTGGCCTGATATAGACTGCGTTGGGCGTTCCCTGCTGTGCGGGGGACGCCTTTTTTGTGGCCGTTATGGCGGTGGGTTTTGCCTCTGTCTGGTGCATCTTCATATAGCGATGCTTGCCAAATTGCGGTTTACGGGCCATTTGTGGATCATGGGTAAGGGGAAATTTCGAGAACGCGGCCGGTTATCTGGCGCAACGCCCATATCGGGGACGGGTATGACAAGGAAGAAGAAGTGAAACAAACGGGTGCCAAAGAATCATCCGCCCGCGCCGATCTGGGCGTGATCAAAACCTTTTTGCCCTATCTGTGGCCCAAGGGTGAAAGCGAATTAAAAATACGTGTCGTTGTGGCACTTTTGTTCCTGGTGGGGGCAAAGGTGGCGAACGTTTATGTCCCGGTTTTGTATAAATATGCGGTCGATGCCCTGGGCGGGGGCAAGGCAGCAGCAGCGGGTGATGCGGCAGCCGCGTTGGTGACCGTGCCGGTCAGTCTGATTATCGGCTATGGCCTGGTGCGGGTTTTGTCATCGGCCTTTGGCGAAATTCGTGATGCCGTTTTTGCCAAGGTGGCCCAGCGTGCCATTCGCAATGCGGCCCTTGGCGTATTTGAACATTTGCATGCACTGTCTTTGCGGTTCCATCTGGACCGGCAAATGGGCGGGCTTTCGCGCGCGATTGAACGTGGCGTAAAGGGCATCGAATTTCTGCTGTCCTTCATGCTGTTTAACATTCTGCCCACCCTGCTTGAAATCGTGATGGTTTCGATCATTCTGTGGGTGCTTTACGATGTGTGGTTCGCGTTAATCACGTTTGTCACCATCGTCATCTATATTGCCTTCACGCTGATCGTGACCGAATGGCGCATGAAATTTCGCCGTGAAATGAACCAGCGCGATGACGAGGCCAATACCAAGGCCATCGACAGTCTGATCAATTATGAAACGGTCAAATATTTCAGCAACGAAGCCCATGAATCCTCTCGCTATGACAAGGCGCTGCGTGGATACGAGGTTGCGGCTGTCAAATCCCAGGAATCCCTTTCCAAGCTGAATATCGGCCAGGGGGCCATTATTGCGGTCGGGCTGGTGTTGAATATGCTGCTGGCGGCAAACGGGGTTAAAAACGGCAGTATGACGGTGGGTGACTTCGTGTTGGTCAATACCTACCTGCTGCAGCTGTATATGCCGCTGAACTTTCTGGGTTTTGTTTATCGCCAGATCAAACAGTCCCTTACCGACATGGAACGCATGTTTTCCCTGCTGGATGTTGGCAAGGAGGTCGAAGACCGCGCCTCATCGCAGGATCTGGTGTGCAACGAGGCAACCGTGCGGTTTGAAGACGTGCATTTTGCCTATAACGCCGATCGCCAGATTTTAAAGGGTGTCAGCTTTGAAGTGCCGGCCGGTAAAACCGTGGCGGTGGTTGGACCCAGTGGTGCCGGTAAATCGACGCTGACCCGCCTGATGTTTCGTTTTTACGATGTATCAAGTGGCCGCATCACCATTGACGGGCAGGATATCCGCGATGTGACCCAGGGGTCGCTGCGGCGATCCATCGGGATCGTGCCGCAGGATACGGTGCTGTTTAACGACACCATCGCCTATAACATTGCCTATGGTCGCCCCGGTGCCGCACAGGATGAAATCGACAAGGCCGCAACCCTTGCCAGCATTCGCGATTTCATCAATGGCCTGCCCGAAGGCTTTAAAACCAAGGTGGGTGAACGCGGCCTGAAACTTTCGGGCGGTGAAAAACAGCGTGTATCAATTGCACGCATGTTGCTGAAACGCCCGCAAATCATGATCTTTGACGAGGCGACTTCCGCCCTTGATACAAGAACGGAAAAAGACATCCAGCAGGCCCTGCGCGATGTGTCGCGCGGGCATACGACGCTGGTGATCGCACACCGCCTGTCCACCGTGATCGATGCCGATGACATCATTGTGCTGCGCGATGGCAAGGTTGCCGAACGTGGCCGCCACCATGACCTGCTGGCACAGGGTGGCCTTTACAGTGAAATGTGGTCACAGCAGCAGGAAATCCGCCAGGCAGAAGAAATTCTGGCCCATGCGGGGGATGCTGCGGCACCCTGATTTTTGCTGGAAACCTGCCCCTGTTATGCCCACTATAAAACCGGAGGGTGCATTGCGCCCTCCGGCAATGGGGAGGACGGGGCATGGGCAAAACACATCATCACGGCCATTCTGGCAATGATCATGACCATCATGATCATGACCGTCATGATCACGACCATCATCAGCATCACCTGCATCATGGCGATCCTGCACATGGCAGCACCGTGCATATATGCGATGAAGGTGCCTATCAGGGCGATCATCGCCCGGAAATAGACCATATGCGCCGCAATGTGCTGGTGGGGCTGGGGATGTTGCCGCTTGCCGCGATGGTATTAAATCCGGTGCGCCAGGCCTGGGCGCTTGCCAATCAGGTGACGATCCGTGAAGACGGGGAATATCGTTATATTCGCTCCAACGCGATCCCCGATCATGCCGTTGGCCAGTTTCCCAACCGGCACAACCCCAACACCATAAAGGCGCAGTCGCTGGAATTTCGCCTGCCGGTAAACCCGGTACGAAGCGGGCGTTTTACGCCCAATCCGCGGAATATGTTTGGCATTGCGGTAAATGGCGTCCCGTTTGATCCCTACACCGCCGAATTCTGGCAGCGTGACCGTCAATCAGGCTGGCGATACGAGGCGATTTCACCCGCGCTGGATTTGGGGCTGGATGAAAATAACGCCCATGTGCAGCCCGATGGCACCTATCATTATCATGGTGTGCCCAAAGGCCTGATTAAAAGCTGGTCGCCCAGCCAGCATTCCATCCGCATCGGTTTTGCCGCCGATGGTTTCCCGGTTTATGCCCTGTATGGCTATATCGACCCGCACCAACCTGCATCGGGGGTAAAGGCCCTGACCAGTTCCTGGCGGGTGAAAAAGGGCGCACGGCCCGGCGGACCGGGTGGCAATTATGATGGCACCTTTGGCGAGGATTACGAATTTGTCGCCGGCCTTGGCGACCTTGACGAAGCCAATGGCCGCGAAACGATTACCCCGGAATATCCCGGCGGCACCTATGCCTATTTCGTAACGGAAAGTTTTCCCTTCATCCCGCGTTTCCTAGCCGGAACGGCCGATGCCAGCTTTGATCGCGGGCCGCCCCCCGGCGGTATGGACCGGCCCCGTCCGGGTGGTGGATTTGGTGGGCCTGGCGGCATGGGCGGTCCTGGCGGAGCAGGTGGTTTTCCCGGCGACCGGCCACCACCCCCGCTGCAATTCTGGCGAAATGGCGGGCGCGGGCCGGGCGGATAACCCCGGCTGGCTTGCCATGCCCGCCCCAACCATGCCATAGCCATGCGATATTCAGGCGGGATAAAGCATTTAAACGGGATTGGGCCGCAATATGGGGAAGGATTGGCAGGCAGGCCTGCAAGCGCAGGATTTTACCGGTTTGCAGGGGCTGCATCGCCCGCAGGCAGGGGCGCGTGGCGCAAATTGTGCCGCGTCATTGCAGGAAAGCGGTGTTTGGCAGGCCTTATCCCTCTTTGGCCCTGCCGTGGCGGGCACCATACCGCTGGGCCTCGATTTGCCCGGTTCGGATATTGATGTCCTGCTTGAGGTATCAGATACGCAAAGTTTCACAGCATTTTGCGATCAGAACTTTGCGGGCCTTGATGGCTATCAGCGCCATGATCGCGCCGCGACAGCCAATGTCGGGGCCGCGGTGGTGGTGCAGTTTATGCTGCCTGCCGGGCAATATCCGACCGAGGAAGTCGAACTTTTTGCCACCAATCGCCCGGTTATGGACCAGCACGGTTTTCGCCATATGGTGGTCGAAGCCCGGCTGATATGGCTTTGCGGGGATGCATTTGCCCAACAGGTACGGGCCTTAAAAAAGGCGGGCCTGAAAACAGAACCCGCCTTTGCAACGCTTTTGGGTATTCCGGGCGATCCCTATCTGGGCCTTGATGCCCTGTTTGGTTTATCCCCATCCCAACTGGAACACTGGCTGGCCAGGCGGTTGTGAAGTTATCAAACCGCCATATCGCCAAGGGGCGAGGCTTAAGTCGGGTCGGATAAGCCGGGCAGGATCAGAAAGGCCGCGTCGCTTATTCTGCCGGTAACAAACGAACCGGTGCGCCAAGGGCAATGTCGGCCCCTTCGATCACCCGGCAGGTGACACCACCACGCCAATCAGGGCGCAGGGCTTCTTCAAGGCCGGTTGCGGCTTCTTCCATGCGTTTGCACGGGTCGGTTTCGCCGGAAACCTCCAGTACCAGATCGCCAATGCCAATCCGTGCGCCAACTTCATGGGGCAGGGTAAAACCCGAAACCAGCAGGTTGGCACGGCGCACCGTCCAGTCAAGGTCCGGGCGGGCAATGTCGTTGCAGGCGGCCTGCCAGTCTTCAAGGGCAAGCACGGTTACTTTGCGACGGCGAACCTTGCCACGGTGATCACCATCCACACCCAGTTCGGTTGAAACCGAAACCTGCTGCAATGTCTCGACCGGGGCACGCGGGGCGGCCTTGCGGCCAATACCGCATAATTCACCAACGGTTTTTTGCTGTTCGCTGGAATGCGACATGTTTGTTATTTCCTGTAAAATCAGCTTTTCCACTGGCCTGAAACAACCCAGCGCCCGGCAAAGTTTTCGGGAACCTGGATGGTCTGGCGCGGGGTGGCTGAATCGTCACGTTCCGGGTAATCGGTGGTGAAATGCAGGCCACGGCTTTCATGGCGCCACAGGGCCGACTGAATGATCAGCTTTGCCACAACCGACAGGTTACGCAGTTCCAGCAGATCATTGGTAACGCGGAAATTGCCATAATATTCATCGATTTCCGATAACAGCAAATCCACCCGGTGCTGGGCGCGCTGCAGGCGTTTGGTGGTGCGAACAATCCCCACAAAGTCCCACATCACGTTGCGCAACTGTTCCCAGTTATGGGCAACGATCACTTCCTCGTCGGAATCGGTAATGCCGGTTTCATCCCAGGCAGGCAGGTCGTTGAAACGGTCATCAACCGGCAGGGCTTCGATAATGTCCTGAGCGGCGGCTTCGCCAAATACCAGGCATTCCAGCAGCGAGTTCGATGCCAGGCGGTTGGCCCCGTGAAGGCCGGTTCCCGCACATTCGCCAATCGCATAAAGCCCGGTCAAATCGGTACGACCGCGAAGATCGGTTAAAATCCCACCGCAGGTATAGTGGGCGGCAGGCACCACCGGGATGGGTTCGCGCGTCATATCAATGCCAAAACCCAGGCAGGTTTCGTAAATGGTGGGGAAATGTTCGCGGATAAAATCCGCCCCCTTATGGGTGATATCAAGATAGACGCAATCGCTGCCCAGACGTTTCATTTCATGGTCAATGGCGCGGGCAACAATGTCACGCGGGGCCAGTTCGCCGCGTTCGTCAAACCGGTCCATGAAACGGGTGCCATCGGGCAGCAGTAATTTGCCACCTTCACCGCGCACCGCCTCGGAAATCAGAAACGATTTTGCCTGCGGATGATACAGGCAGGTCGGGTGAAACTGGCTGAATTCCATATTCATCACCCGGCACCCGGCGCGCCATGCCATGGCAATGCCATCGCCGGTCGATCCATCGGGGTTGGATGTGAAACGGTAAACCTTGCTGGCCCCGCCCGTTGCCAGAACAACCGTGCGCGCATTAAAGCTTGCGACCCGCCCGGTTTTGACATCCAGCGCATAGGCGCCAACGCAGCGGCGGCCTTCACCGCCCAGCTTGCGGTCGGTTACCAGGTCGATGGCCAGGTAATTTTCAAAAATTTTGATGTTCGGGTGGTTCAGGGCCTGTTTTTGCAGGGTGGTTTGCACTGCGCGCCCGGTGGCATCGGCCGCATGCACGATGCGGCGGTGGCTGTGCCCGCCTTCGCGCGTCAGGTGAAAGGGCTGGTCATTGCCACCTTCGGGGTCACGCGTCAGATCGATGCCAAGTTCATCAAGCCAGCGCACGGCAGCCGGTGCATTGCGCGCAACAAATTCAACGGTTTCGCGTTTGCATAAACCCGCCCCGGCATTCAGGGTATCTTCAACGTGGCTTTCAATGCTGTCTGCGGCATCAAGAACGGCGGCAATGCCGCCCTGGGCATAGTTGGTGGACCCGTCGTCGATTTTGCCTTTGGACAGAACGGCAACCTTTACATGGGGGGCCACTTTAAGCGCGGTGCTCAAACCGGCAGCACCACTGCCGATGACAAGTACATCATAGTGATAAGAAAGATCGGTCATAATTTCCCGTCATGTGAAGGGTTGTTCGCATTCCGTCCCCGCAGTCGCGGCAGAATAGGACTGTGTGCTGGCAATCTCAAACATTATTGCAACATGCTTGACGATAGGCTGCTTTGTGGAATGATCCTGTCTTGCCCTGCCAGTGCCTGCTTTTTGCCGTGAAGAATGGCTTTTATTGGAAATGTCTGACACCAACTTTGGGTGTTGCGCACGATAAAGGATATCCGTCATGCCCGATAACGATCAGCACGTAACAGATTCCGGCGTTCATGATGAAACGTGCCATCATGGTGGCTGTCATTGTGGTGCGGTGCGCTATGAAGTGCGCGGCGAAATTGATGATGTGACGCTGTGTCACTGTCATTTGTGCGCAAAACTGCACGGGCATGTCAGTGCCTATGCATCGGTTATCAAGGATGAGTTGCATTTTTCCGATGATAGCGGCCTGCGCTGGTATCGCCTGTCCGATAAAACCGACCGCGGTTTTTGCAAGGAATGCGGATCGGCGCTTTTCTGGCGGGTCGTGCGATCCAAAAATATTGCGATTACACCAGGTACGCTTGATGGCCCATCGGGGCTTAAAACCAAATCGCAAATATTTTGCGCTTTCAAGGGCGACTATTACCCGCTTGATCCCGCCATTCCGGCCTTTGACCACGATGATTAGGCAAAACAAAATGGCGGGCCTGTAAAAGGCACCGCCATTTTGATGTTTCTTGGCCGCAAAGCCCGGTTTTGCGCGTTACTTACTGGTCGGTAACGCCGGGCACTTTCATCCAGGTCAGTTCATGTTTGTTATTGTAAAGATGAACAACCTTTGATCCCGGAATATCGGCAAACTGGGCAACGGCGGCGTGGTCGGTATCGCCCTGCATTTTGATGGTGCAGATGAAATTGGTCGCCATGCCGGTTTCCATCCACTGATTGACCAGCCGATACAGGCGATCCGGGTAACAAATGACGTCCGAACACAGCCAGTCGATCGGCCCGGTTTTTTCCGGGTCAAGGCCAAACGCACTTTCCTGGCGGAAATCAACACGCGGCAGCTTGGCAATTTTCGGGTCCAGCTTTGCCTTGTCCACCGAAATCACCGAGGCCCCGGTTTCATGCAAAACCCAGGTCCAGCCACCGGGGCTGCCGCCCATATCCATCGTCATTTCGCCTTCCTGGGGAAACACGCCCAGTCGGGTGAAGGCTTCCCACAGTTTCAGATAGGCGCGGTTTGGCGGTGTGACCTTGTCTTCTTCAAATTCGACTTCGCCGTTTTTCCACGGGCTGGAACAATCCATCGCAGCAATGATGGTGTCCGGGTCAATCAGTGTCCATGACCCCAGCGGTGCGGTCGGTGCCGGTGCGCCAAAAACCTGCCGCTTTGCCGAAACATGGGGCAGGTTGGCTTCGATCAGTTTGGCGCGGGAAAAATGGTCAAATTTAAACATCGCCCAGTTGCGCTGGTTAAAGCGCAAAATCTTGGCTGCCCCCTTGACCGAGGGAATGGCAATACGAACCGGGTTGCGCCACACATTTTGCGCCCAGAAAACCCGTCTTTCCGGGCCAGGCGCAAACATCAGCCGGTCATGGGTTTCAATAACGTCCCCCAGTTCCTGGCGCAGTTGGTCCTCGAACCCCACAGCAGCAAGATAGCCGGTGGCGTTCATCGGTTCGATCACGGCATCAATGCCGTCCGGTGTGGAAAAAATCTCTGTCATGGGCTGCTTTTACCGTGCTTTTGGGGGCGGTAAAAGCAGCAAATAGACATGCTACTTTCAACACTGCCCTGCCGGGACCGCATATGAAATGCAAAGACGGTCCACAAAGGTAAACGGGTATTACCAGAAATCTTCGCGCCGGACGGTAAAGCTTTCCGAAATCGTTGCATATTCCTGATAACCCAACCGCGTTAACGGTTCGAATTTGCCGATATCGACCATGCCATCGGTCAGCACGCTTTCATCAATA
Source organism: Thalassospira marina (assembly GCF_002844375.1). Taxonomy (NCBI): domain Bacteria; kingdom Pseudomonadati; phylum Pseudomonadota; class Alphaproteobacteria; order Rhodospirillales; family Thalassospiraceae; genus Thalassospira; species Thalassospira marina. The sequence goes on from NZ_CP024199.1 coordinate 528,210, forward strand.
TGAAGGCCAACAACCGTGCCAATAACCATGCTGTTGGGCTTTCCCGGGTTGGGGCTGGGCAGATCCACAATCTGGAAAACCTTGCATTCCATATGGATCGGCACGCCTTTGACCAGATAGGGCTTCACGACGCTGGCAGGCAGTTTTTCAAGCCCGGCATGGGTGAATTCATCCTCATCGGCGGCAAGCGGGGCTGAACACAGGTTAATTTCGCGCAGCATTGTTTTGGGTGTTACCGCAACAACAAATTCGCCGGTTGCCCTTGCATTGGCCGCACTGTCGCGCGAGGCGCCGCTGGCACCGAACATCACCATCGGCGGCGTGCCGCAAACGGCGTTAAAAAACGAATAGGGTGCCAGGTTGGCATGCCCTTCGGGGCTGATTGTCGATATCCAGCCGATCGGGCGGGGCACAACACAGGCCTTGAACGGATCATGCGGAAGATTGTGCGGGGTTTTACCCGGTTCGTAAAACATTTGGCCGTCCTGTTCTGATTTTCGCCGCATTTCACGACTAGGAAGAAAAACTTGCCAAATAATTGGCGCAAATGTTTTGCGATGCAACGTGACTCTGCAGAAAACCTGAAATTTCGCGTCGCAGCCCGATTTTTCTTGGCCTTTGGATTTCGCAAAAGCGAATCGGCTTTCCCGGGCAAAATTCCCCAGTCTTTTGACGCCTATCAGTTAAGATTGTCTAAACAACTGAAATTCCATTCAAAGTGACGCGACTCCGCAATAATTTTCGGAGTCTGTTAACTTTTTGCGCCCATGATTTCCTCAAGTTTCAAGGGGGAACCGTGAAGGCATTATGACAAAGAAGCAAACATTACCGCTTGATCAGGTTCTGGTAGGTGACTGCATCGAATTGATGAACACCCTGCCGGAAAAGTCGGTCGATCTGATCTTTGCCGATCCGCCCTACAATTTACAACTGGGCGGTGATCTGCTGCGTCCCAACAATACCAAGGTTGATGCAGTTGATGACCACTGGGATCAATTTGACAGCTTTCACCATTATGACGATTTCAGTCGTCAGTGGTTGCAGGCTGCGCGCCGTGTGCTGAAAGACACTGGCGCGATCTGGGTGATCGGGTCCTATCATAACATCTACCGTGTTGGCACGGTGATGCAGGATATCGGTTACTGGATCCTCAATGACATCGTTTGGCGCAAAACCAACCCGATGCCCAATTTCCGGGGCAAGCGTTTCTGCAATGCGCATGAAACCCTGCTGTGGTGTTCGAAAAATGCCGAGCAAAAGGCCATCACCTTCAATTACGAAGCGATGAAGCAGCTTAACGAAGGGCTGCAGATGCGTTCGGACTGGTTGCTGCCGATCTGTTCGGGCGGTGAACGTTTGAAGGATGAGAAGGGTAAAAAGGTCCATCCGACCCAGAAACCCGAAGCCCTGTTGCAGCGCGTGTTAATGGCTACCACCCGTCAGGGTGATGTGGTGCTTGATCCGTTCTTTGGCACCGGCACCACCGGGGCGGCAGCCCGTCGTCTGGGCCGTCACTTTATTGGTCTGGAACGCGAGGAAGACTACGCCAAGGCCGCGCGTGAGCGTATCAGCAAGGTTCAGATGCTTGATGGTGAAAGCCTGGAGCTGACCGAATCCAAACGGTCCCTGCCGCGTATTCCTTTTGGTGCGGTCATCGAACGTGGCCTTTTGGCACCGGGCGACAAAATTTATGACAATCGCGGCAACGTTGCGGCCATGGTCCGTGCCGATGGCTCGATTGCACATAAGGATGCCGCAGGTTCCATTCACCAGGTAGGCGCACAGGTTCAGGGCGCACAGGCCTGTAATGGCTGGACTTACTGGCATTACAAATGCGACGGACGACTGGTTTCGATTGATAATCTGCGCAGCCAGTTGCGCAAGGAAATGGGCCAGATGTCTGCCTGAAATGGCAACCGGGCGCATCATACGCCGTAGCAGTTGACAGCATTGTGAAGACCGAAACGCAGCATTGCGCGTTTCGGTCTTTTTGTTTTGACCTGAATTCTGGTATAAATCACGGGTTGATAAGTTTAGCGGATCGGAGATGACGATGCAGATTGGTGGTTACGGTGCAGCCTATGCGCCCAATCCCGTGCAGATCCAGCAAGCCGTTGCGCCGATCGCCGAAACCGGCGGCAATGATTTGCAGGCACCCCCGGCACAGCGTGTTGAACAGGCTGCCGAAGCCGAACGTGCACAGTCCAAACCGCTTGAAAGCAGTGGTCGGGGCCAGATTATCGATATTACCGCCTGATCGAATGATCATTCATGTCAAAGGCCCGCAGTAATTTGCTACGGGCCTTTTTCTTTGCATCGGTTTATGCCGCTGGCCTTACAGATTTTTCAGGGCGTGGCGGACGATCTTTTTCATCACGGTGGGCAGGGCGTAATCGGCAAGGCCATCAATGCTTGTCCAAACCCCGTCGGGGCCAGGGGCAATATCATTGCCAACCTTTGTTGCCAGAACGCTGACATCGAGATGGAAATGGGTAAAGGTATGCCCGACCGTGCCTGAAATTTCCTGCCAGTCCGCATTGATCGGGGCCTGGTCCTTCATGATCTGGTCCGGGGCGTCAATGGCGCGCCATTCACTGCCGGGTACTTCATATAAACCACCCAAAAGCCCGCTTTCCGGCCGCCGGCGGATCAGGATTTGCCCATCATCACGCTGGACCCAAAAGGCATAACCAACCCGCGTGGGTTTGGCGGGTTTTTTACGTTTGCGTGGTAGTTCCGGGGCGATGCCGGTTTTGCGGCCATCGCAAAATGCCTGCCAGGGGCAAATGCCACAGGCCGGGTTGCGCGGCGTGCAAATGGTTGCGCCCAAATCCATCAATGCCTGGGCATAATCGCCGGGGCGATCTGGCGGGGTCAGGGCGGCGGATTTTTCCTTAATTTCCGGTTTCACATCGGGAAGCGGCGTTTCAAGGGCAAACAGCCGTGAAATAACCCGTTCGATATTGCCATCAACCGGGCTGGATGGCCGGTTAAAGGCAATGGCCGAAACCGCTGCTGCCGTATAGGGGCCGATGCCGGGCAGCTTTAACAGGCCTTCTTCGGTATCGGGGAATTTGCCGTCATAATCGCTGGCAACCGCCTTGGCGCATTTATGCAGGTTACGCGCCCGCGCGTAATATCCCAGCCCCTGCCAGGCATGCAAAACATCGTCCAGTTCGGCATTGGCAAGGTCGGTGACCGTGGGCCAGCGGTTTAAAAATGCCGCAAAATAGGGGCCAACCGTAATCACCGTTGTTTGCTGCAACATGATTTCAGACAGCCACACATGATAGGGATTGGGTGTATCGCCCGGTTCCGAACGCCAGGGCAGTGTCCGGTGATGGCGGTCATACCATTCCAGCATGGTCTGGCGAAGTGTGATGATTTCTTGATCAGTGAAATGCACGGCGTTTCCGTGATATGTTATGCAAATTGGCGATTTTGGCGATAAAGTTGCAGCGACCCTACGGAAGACGCCGCCGTGAGCAAGAGAAAAGATTTCCCATGAGCAAGAGCAACAATTCCGATCATACGTCTCGGGCTTCTGGTGTGGATCAGGAAAGCCAGCGAATTGCTGCAAAAAATGCCGCGCGCAAACGCCAGCGCATCACGCCCATGGCGGGCGACCGTGACCGTTACACAGGTTTGCGCAATGTCGCCCCGCTGGTGTCAAACCTGACGCGGCCGCTGGTGCGCAAGCGCGGCTTCTTCCAGGCCGAAATTTTGCTGCACTGGGCCGAAATTGTGGGGCCTGCGCTTGAAAATTGCACCATTCCCGTGCGCTATACCCCGCCGCGCGGTGAAAATGGTGGCGGTGGCACGCTTATGGTGCGTGTTTCGGGGCCGATGGCGCTGGAATTGCAGCATCGCATGCCGCAAATCATTGACCGGGTGAATACCTATTTCGGTTATCGTGCGGTGGAACGCATCAAAATGATGCAGGGTGATATTTCCCGCCCGGAAAAACGGGTGCTGCGCCCCGCCCACGTGCCCGAAGGCCCGATCCGCCAAGGTAGCGAAAAAGTGATCAACGAAATCGAAGACCCGGCCCTGCGGGAAGTGCTATTGCGTTTGGGTCGTCATATCAGTGGCGCCGGTAAAGGCCAGGGCAAACCATGAAAATGCAGCACCCCGGTTGAATTGTACCGGCGGTGATGTGTTTGCGATAGGCAACCGGTTGCCGCTTTTGTCGAATCAGTTTCTGGCGAAAGATCAACATGGATTTGCCCGAATTTCGGGCAATGTTTGCGACTCGTTGGTTCAACGGCCATTGCGGGGCTGTGTTGACTTAGCAGGCGCAACCGGCTTGTAATCGCAAAAGTTTGTTTTAACGGAGGTTTCCTTGCTTAAGCCGTTTAAATACCTTGTTGCGGTGGTTGGTGTTTCCCTGGCGGCATTGACTGCGCACGGGGCGCAGGCCACGGAATACAAAGAACACGTAATGGGCGCAGAAGATGCGCCGGTGACGATTGTTGAATATGCATCCTTCACCTGCCCGCATTGTGCGCGTTTTGCCAACGACGTGTTCCCCGACGTCAAAAAGGAACTGATCGATACCGGCAAGGTTAAATGGATTTACCGCGATTACCCGCTGGACGGGGTTGCGGTTCGTGCCTCTGCCGTTGCCCAGTGTGCGGGTGATGACCGGTATTTTGGCGTGCTGGAACTTCTGTTCAAATCCCAGTTGACCTGGGCACGCAGCAGCGACCCGATCGCCGGTATCAAACAGGTTGCCCGCTTTGCCGGCATGGACGGCGAAACGGTGGATAGCTGCCTGGCCGATGAAGAACTGATCAATGGCATTGTGGGTTCGCGCCTGGAAGCCGAACAGAAATACAATGTCAATGCCACGCCGACCTTCCTGATCGATGGCAAAACCTATTCCGGTGAAAAGGATTTGGAATTCTTCACCGAAAAGGTCGATGATCTGACCAACTAATTGATTGAAACTTGCTTTACCGGCGCGTTATGCAATGCGCCGGTAAAAACACGGGCCTTTATCGGCCAGGGGAACTGATTGGTCCAATTCAAGTCGCTGCGACTGACGGGGTTTAAGTCCTTCGTCGATTCAACCGAATTGCTGGTCGAAGACGGGCTGACAGGTGTTGTCGGTCCGAATGGCTGTGGCAAATCCAATCTGGTTGAAGCGCTGCGCTGGGTGATGGGCGAAACATCGGCCAAGCAGATGCGTGGCTCGGATATGTCCGACGTTATTTTCGGCGGCACATCCACACGTCCGGCCCGCAATGTGGCCGAAGTTTCCGTGGTGCTGGACAACAGCGAACATCGCGCCCCGGCAATGTTTAACGACCACGAGGAACTTGAAGTCGTCCGCCGGATCGAACGGGGCGGCGGTTCCAATTACAAGGTTAACGGCAAGGATGTCCGTGCGCGTGACGTACAGCTTCTGTTTGCGGATGCCGCAACAGGGGCGCGGTCCAACGCCATGGTGTCGCAGGGCAAAATTGGCGCGCTGATCGGGGCAAAACCCTCGCAACGGCGCCTGGTGCTGGAAGAAGCCGCCGGGATTACCGGCCTGCATTCACGCCGGCACGAGGCCGAACTGCGCCTGAAAAATGCCGAACAGAATCTTGAACGTCTTGAAGACGTTCTGGTGACGCTTGATAGCCAGATTACTTCGCTGCAAAAGCAGGCCCGGCAGGCCCAGCGTTACCGCAAATTAAGCGAAAGCATCCGCCAGACCGAAGCCCTGCTGTTTCATATTCGCTGGCAGGAAGCTGCCAAGCGCCAGCAGGATGCCCGAGAATTGCTGGTGGCCGGTGAATCAGCCGTGCGTGATTTGACCGGCGAGGTCACCCGCGCCACCACCGAACAGGCCCATATTGCCGCCAGCCTGCCCGATTTGCGCAAACAGGAAGCCGAAGCCAGTGCTGCCCTGCAACGCCTGGTGATCGAGCGTGAAGGCCTGGACAAAGAAAAGCAGCAGATCGAAACGCAGATGGCGCAGCTTCGCGCCCGCATTCAGCAAATTGATGCCGACCTTTCCCGTGAAGCCGAACTGGCAAACGATGCGCAAGGCGCGTTGGACAAGCTGAAACGCGAACGCCAGGATTTGCGCGACGCCCAGGGCGGCGAAGACGACGAACTGGATGATGCCCGCGAACGCGTTGCCGAAAAGGCCCTGCGCGTTGAAGAACTCGAAGGTCTGGTTGACGAGCTGACCAGCCGGGCCGCTGCCGAGGAAGCCCGCCTTAAATCGGTGCAGCAGCGTTTGTCCGAACTGGGTGCACGCCGCATCCGCCTGACGGACCGTTACGACGAAGCCGTTGCCAAGCTGGATGATATTCGCGTTGAAGCCGATTTCAGCGATGCCCTTGAAGATGCCGAAATGGCGCTTGAGGAATGCGAGGAAACGGTTGAACAGCGCAAAATGGCAATCGAAGAAGCCGAAATGCGCGTCGCCGAATTGCATGACCGCGAAGATGCCGCCAAAATTGCCGAAAATCAGGCCCGGGATGCCCAGCGCGATGTTGAATCGCGCCTTGCCCGCCTGCGTGCCGAGATCGAAGCCCTTGAAGGCCTGGTCAAAGGCAGCGGCGATGGTCAATATTCCCCGATCATTGAACAGATCACGGTTCAGGGTGGGCTGGAACTGGCGGTGGCTGCTGCCCTTGGCGAAGACCTTGACGCACCCGATGCCCCCGAAGCGCCAACCCATTGGGCCGGGGTGGACCCGCTGCCCGATGACCCGGCATTGCCTGAAAATGTCCAGGCGCTGGCGAAATTTGTGCAGGCCCCGGCATTGCTTAATCGCCGCCTGTGGCAAATTGGCGTGGTTGATGACGACTCCACCGGTAACTGGCTGTGCAAGGAGCTTAAAACCGGGCAGCGGCTGGTCTCACGGGATGGGTCTTTGTGGCGCTGGGATGGGTATCGTATTCTGGCCGGGGCGGAACTGCCCGCAGCAGTTCGCCTGCGCCAGCGCAACCGCCTGGATGAATTGCGTGCCGAACGCGACGAAATCGAAGATCTGGTTGAAGAAAGCGTTGAGCGTGCCGAACTGGCGCGTGAAACGCTGGAACGCTTGAACGAGGAAATTGCCGAGGCCCGTGCAGCCGAGCAGGAAGCCCACCGTGCCGCGCGCGAGGCCGATGGCCAGCTTTCACGGGCACGCGAGGAAATCGCTAATATCAAGCGCGATGCCAGTGCCATTGAAAGCCGCCTACAAGCCGCCGAGGACGTGGTGAACCGCACCCGGCAGGACCTCGATGAACTGATTGCCGAACAGGAAGAGCTAGCCGCCACCCCGCAGGAAAGCAGCGATGGCCTGATCGAGATTAAGGCCGAACTGAACGAAAAACGCGCTGATCTTTCTGATGCACGCGCCGACCAGATGGAATCACGCAGCCAGCTTGAACGCATGCAGCGCGATATGTCGGGGCGGCGCAAACGGCTGGAATTTGTTGAAAACGAAATTGCCACCTGGAATGAACGTGCGTCGGGGGCGGGGGACCGTGTTGCCCAGCTGCGCGAACGCCAGGAAGAAGCGCAGATGGAGCTTGAAGAGCTTGAACTGCGCCCCGACGAAATTGAAGAACGCCGAGCCGTTTTGACCGACCGTGTCGGCTTGGCCGAACAGGAACGCAAGGATAGCGCGGATCGGCTTGTCAGCGCGGAAACAGCGCAGCGCGATGCCGACCAGGCCCTGAAAGATGCCGAACAGAAACTGGCCGAAGCCCGCGAAGGGCGTGTGCGCTGCGAGGCCTTGTTAGAGCAGGCCGAACAGCACCGCCGCGATTTAATCGAGCGTATTCGCGAACGCGTAAATGCCACCCCTGATCAGTTGCCGGAACTGGCAATGCTTGATCAGAATGAAGAACTGCCATCCGAGGCCGATATTGAAGCCCGCCTTGGCCGCCAGACACGTGAACGCGAAAATCTGGGGGCGGTTAACCTGCGTGCCGAGGTTGAACTGGCCGAGATGGAAGAACAGAAAAACACGCTGGTAACCGAGCGCGACGACCTGCTGGCTGCGATTGACAAATTGCGCAATGGGATCAGCCAGCTTAACCGTGAAGCGCGTCAGCGCCTGAATAAGGCGTTTGAGGAAGTCGACAAGCATTTCCAGCAATTGTTCGTGCGGCTGTTTGGCGGGGGGCATGCACATCTGATGCTGACCGAAGCCGATGATCCGTTAAATGCGGGGCTGGAAATCATGGCCTCACCGCCGGGCAAGAAGCTGCAGCATCTTTCGCTGCTATCTGGTGGGGAACAGGCATTGACGGCGATGGCGCTGCTCTTTGCGGTTTTCATGACCAATCCGGCGCCGATCTGCGTGCTTGACGAAGTTGACGCCCCGCTGGATGACGCCAACGTTGACCGTTTCTGCCGTCTGCTTGAGGCGATTGGCCGCCACGCCAATACCCGATTCATGGTTATTACCCACCACCGTATGACAATGGCGCGAATGAATCGCCTGTTCGGTGTGACGATGGCAGAGCGCGGTGTATCCTCCCTGGTGTCGGTTGACCTGCGCCAGGCGGAAGTTTATTCGCAAAAAGAACAGCATGAGCTGGATTTGACCAGTTAGGTCAAAAGAGTGCCTGAAAGATCCATTTCATGTCCGGGAACCCAGGGAAACCGCCGGTTGCACGGCTTTGCGGGTTGTTTTCGGGTCGGGTGTATAAGGAGTGATCCCGAACACACCTGAGGCCCATTTAGGGTGCTTTTTCGTTAAAAATTGTTATTTTTCAATTTGTTAAATGGGGTTTTCGATGCTGCGAACATCCGGGTTTTACGGCTTGACAGCCTATGGGGGGCTAAGTATGTTGCCCGCGCCTTTCCTTGTGTTGCACGCAAGGCTGTCACAGCGGGGTTTGTCACGATGAGCGAGGATAAAGATCGCGCTTCTCTGGCTGAGCTGGATCGCAAGTTGACGGCCGTAGCTGGACGGCGTGAAGAAAAGCAGGGCCCGGTTTCGGGTGGCCGGAAAAGTTCGTCGGCGGGCATGGCGCTAGGCATGCGGATATCAGCGGAAATGATCGCTGCTACTGTGGTCGGGCTGCTGATTGGTTGGGGACTGGACCGGTTTTTTAATACGATGCCTTTGTTGCTTGTCCTTTTTGTCATTCTTGGGGCAGGTGCCGGGGGCCTTAACGCCTATCGCGCAGCCAAAGGCTATGATAGTGCCATTGGACTTGGGCGCGCGATGGGGAAGCCCAAGCAGGGGGACAAGGAATAATCCTTGGCCTGACAAGATTGAGCGAGGATTACGGTGGCTGGACCGCTAGAGCAGTTTGAAATCAAACCGTTGGCCGAAATCTCGGCAGGTGGTTTTGATATTTCCTTCACCAATTCCGCCCTTTGGATGGTGATCGCAGCCGTTCTCGTAACGGCGTTCATGACGCTTAGCATGCGTCGTGGCGCACTGGTGCCGGGTCGCTGGCAGGGTGCGGCCGAGGTGATGTACGAATTCGTCGCCAATATGCTCAAAGATAATGTGGGGACGGCCGGGCGCAAGTACTTCCCGTTTGTTTTCACGCTGTTCATGTTTGTGCTGTTCGGGAACCTTCTTGGTATGATCCCGCACGGCTTTGCCTTTACGAGCCACATCATCGTGACCTTCGCGATGGCTCTGGTGATTTTTATCGGTGTAACGATTATCGGCTTTGCGCGCCACGGAACGCATTATCTGCGTATGTTCTTTCCGGAAGGTGCCCCGATTGCGACTGCGATCATTTTGATCCCGATTGAAATCATTTCCTATTTCTCTCGTCCGTTCAGCCTGGCAATCCGACTTTTCGCAAATATGACAGTCGGCCACATCATGCTGAAAGTGATTGGCGGGTTCGTCGGATTGATCGGCATTTTCGGCGTGCTTCCCTTCGCTATGCTGACGGGGATTACCGTTCTGGAGTTCGGCATTGCTGCGCTTCAGGCCTATGTTTACACAATTCTCACCTGCATCTATCTCCATGATGCAATCCACATGCACTAATGTGCTGTGGACTGGTGTGATCTTTTCTTATTGCCTTTAAGAAATTCGAAAGGGTGAAGTTATGGAACTCGATGCTGCGAAAATGATCGGTGCTGGCCTGGCTGCTATTGGTATGATTGGTGCCGGTATCGGGGTGGGTAACATTTGGTCGAGCCTGATCGCGACCGTTGGTCGTAACCCGGCTGCCAAAGCTGACGTTGAACTTTATGGCTGGATCGGCTTTGCCGTTACCGAAGCTATTGCACTGTTCGCACTCGTCGTTGCGCTGATCGTTCTGTTCGGCTAATCGGCGCCTTTTGCGCGAATACTCGGCCCGGCGAGGGTTTTCTCTCGCCGGCGTCGTTGAATTCGGGAGTAGGCTATGCCGCAGTTTGATATTTCGTCGTTCCCGTCCCAGGTTTTCTGGCTCGCTGTTGTTTTCGTCGTCCTTTACATTCTGATGTCGAAAATTGCACTGCCGAAAGTTGGTGACGTGTTGGAACGCCGTCACAAGACTATCGAAGACAACCTTGGCAAGGCTCGGGCGTTGAAAGACGAAACCGATGCCGCCATCGCACGGTACGAAGCAGCCCTGGCAGAAGCCCGGGAAGCCGCTCATGCCGATATTCGCGAAGCATCGGAAAAGGCTGCTGCACAGCAGGCTGCTGAAACCGACGCGCTGGCCAAGAAACTGTCTGACAAGACATCCGCAGCCGAGAAACGGATTGCAGATGCCAAGACTGCTGCCCTTGGTGGTGTGTCTGAGGCCGCGGCTGATATTGCCCGCGAAGCAACTGCGAAACTGATCGGCGTCAAGGTCCAGACCAAAACTGCAGAAAGTGCAGTTTCGGCAGTCATTGGGGAATAAACACCATGGAAGCAGAACACGGTAGTTTCTTCACCAATCCGGAAACCTGGGTAACTTTTGCATTCCTGCTGGTCGTCGTTCTCGGCGGCTTCAAGGTTGTAAAGGGTATCTCAGCAGCGCTTGATAAGCGCTCTGGCAAGATTTCCAACGAACTTGACGAAGCACAGCGCCTGCGTGAAGAAGCCCAGGAGCTTCTGGCCAAATATCAGGCCAAGCAGCGCGAAGCGCTTAAAGAGGCGGATGAAATCCGTGCTCATGCCAAGTCGGAAGCCGACCGTATGCTGGCAAATGCCAAGGCTGAACTCGAAGCGTCGCTCAAGCGTCGTGAACAGCAGGCCATGGATCGTATCAGCAATCTGGAAGCCCAGGCCGTGGCTGAAGTTCGTGCCCGTGTGGCCGAAATCGCTACCCAGGCAACCATCGCAATGGTGTCTGAAAAGGCAACTGGCGCGAAGGCGGAAGAACTGGTTGATAACGCGATTGCCGAGATCAAGGGCCGCCTGAACTAATTCAGGTTTGCTCCTTTTCGGAAAAAAGCCCCTTTGGCGTTCGCCAGAGGGGCTTTTTCATATCTGCGATCAGGGCCTATGGGGCGGGGGCGATGCTATTATTGAAACGCTTCTTGCTGATCACAGGTATTCACAGCACAGCCTGTAAGTGATGCCCTCGGAATTCATAAAGGGGACTGGCAGAAGCAGTTTGTATGGATATCTGCCAGTCCCCTTTCCATTTTTCGCAAGGGGTTTGTTGGTTCAGTTGGCAAACCGTTCGGCCCGGCCATGGGGTGCCATGAAGTCCAGCATCGGGCCAACCGGCACAATCCCGGTCGGGTTGATCATACGGTGGCTTTCGTAATAGTGGCCCTTGATGTGATCAAAATGAACGGTCTGTGCGATACCGGGATGCTGGTACAGGTCGCGGGTATAGTCCCACAGATTGGGATAATCCTTGAGCATGCGGATATTGCATTTGAAATGCCCGTGATAGACCGCATCAAACCGCAACAGGGTTGTAAACAGGCGCCAGTCGGCCTCGGTTAACTGGTTGCCAACCAGATAACGCTGGCCGCCCAGCCGGTTTTCCAGCCAGTCCAGCGCGGAAAAAAGGGTGCCAACGGCATCTTCATAGGCCTGCTGGGTGGTGGCAAAACCTGATTTGTAAACACCGTTATTCACCTCGTGATAAACACGGTCATTCACCGCATCAATTTCATCACGCAGATGGTCGGGGTAATAGTTCCCTTCCTTCGCGCCCAGGCCATCAAACGCGGTATTGAAAATGCGGATGATTTCGGCTGACTCGTTATTGACGATGGTGTTGGTTTTTTTGTCCCACAAAACCGGCACGGTAACGCGGCCGGTATAGTGCGGGTCGGCATCGGTATAAACCTGATGCATGAAATCATGGCCACCAAGATCATCGGTCAGATTATCTTTGGGGGAAAATTCCCAGCCATTTTCCAGCATCCGCCAATGCACCACCGAAACCGAAATCATATCTTCCAGCCCCTTGAGGCTGCGAAAGATCAGCGCGCGGTGCGCCCAGGGGCAGGCATAGGAAATATATAAATGATACCGGCCCTTTTCGGCCGGGAAGCGGGCATCGGCATCGGTCGAGATTTCATTGCGAAACGCGCTTTCCTGGCGCTTGAATTTGCCGCCGGTGGATTTGGTATCGTACCACTGGTCCTTCCAGACCCCGTCAATCAGCAATCCCATGGTCGTTTCCTTCATTTCCGGCCGGTAAGCATCAGGCAGTCTTACCGGCTGTGCATATTACGGTGTTGACCCTATCTTGACGTTTTCCAAGTTGAAGGCAATGGGGTGATGTGACATTAATTTGTTTCCATATGCGCAACAGTGATGTGGCAAACCCCGACAGGTAAGGATGGGACAATGCTGATTGGTAATCTGGATGGCATGACGGTTTTTGCCCGCGTGGTCGAAGAGCAAAGCTTTTCTGGCGCATCGCGCAAACTGGGCATGTCGAAATCCGCCGTTAGCAAACATGTCACCAAGCTGGAAGACAGTTTGGGCATTCGCCTGTTAAACCGTACCACCCGCCGCCTCAGCCTGACTGATGCCGGTTCAACATTCTATCAGCATTGCGCGCGTGTGGTCGAAGAGATCGAATCTGCCGAACATGCCCTGACGGATTTGCGTGGAACCCCGCGCGGGGTTTTGCGCATTTCGGCCCCGCTAACGTTTGGTCAGCGTTTTTTGCCCAATGTCATTGCGGATTTCATGGAGCTTTATCCCGGCCTGAAGGTTGATATTCATCTGGCCGACCATAAGGTGGACCTGGTGGCCGAAGGTTTTGACATGGCCATTCGCATCACGCGCCTGCGCGATTCCAGCATGATCGCCCGCAAGCTGGCCGATTTTCACGGCCAGATGGTGGCATCCCCGGAATATCTTGAACGGCGCGGTACGCCCAAGCATCCCAATGATCTGGTTGATCATGATATCCTTGCCTACAGCAACCTGCCGAACCCCAATGTGTGGGAATTTGACGGCCCCGACGGCCCGCTCAGCGTGCGGGTAAACCCGACCATGTGGTGCAACAATGGCGAGTTTACCGCCGTTGCCGCAAGGCGCGGTCTGGGCATTGCCAGCCAGCCGGAATTCATTATTGCCGAATCGCTTCATAGCGGTGAACTGGTACCGATCCTGCCGGAATACTGGCCGCGTCTGGGAGGCGGTATTTACGCTGTCTATCCCGAACGCCGCCACCTGCCGACCAAGGTGCGCATGTTTATCGATTATCTGGTGGAACGGTTCAATTCCGGCCTCGCAACCGAAATGCGCGGCCCGTGCGCAAAGGTCGTAAGGCCGCTTCCCGAACATGTATTGGGCAGGGCTGACGACGAAGAAGCAGACGCATAAGCAATCCTGTGCCGTTGTTTTTGACCGCCACAGTTAATTGACATCGCCGCGAATAAAAAACGCCAGAAGGGCCTTTTCCCCTCTGGCGTTTTTACTTTGTTATCTCTAGGTCGCGTAAAGGGCGTTAACGGGTTTCCCGCCGCCAGCCAAACAGGCAAAGCAGCACGCCAATAACGGCCAGTGCAGGCAGTGGCAGCAGGCTGGTAGTTGTGCCAATCAGGGTGCGGTAGCTATCGGTTCGCACAATGCCCGCCCAGTTTGTGCCATGCCATTGGTCCGCCCTGTCCACGCGCCGCCAGTCCGGTTCACCTTTTTCAAGGCGGCCGATAAAGCCATTATTGTCCGCCACCGTTTTTGCCAGAATTTCCGTGGTCGATGTGGTGTTGCGCCGTTCGCGGGTTAACACATCGCGATCAACATGAAGGGCGGTTTGGCTTTTTCCCTGGCTGTCGCGTGCGGTAATGCGGATCAGCCCATGTTGTTCAATCGGAATATTGGCATGCCATGTCTGGTCTGACTGGCGGACAAAGGGGGCCTCGATCGACCGGGCCGTTACCGGGTCCAGCGCCGTAGCGTTTTGCGGGGCTGCGCCAATTTTATGCCAGGTCAAATCCAGTGATTTGCCATCGGCGGACCGGGTGGTTTCGATGGTGTTTTCTTCCAGTGCCGGTTCCTTCATCAGCCAGTGCGACAGGCGGCGCAGCAATTCGGCCACCGGGCCGCCACCATCATGGCCGCGCTGCCACAGCCACATCTGGTCACTGGTCAGGATGGCAGCACGCCCTTCGCGCACGCGCGACAGGGTGAGTAACGGCAAATCATCAATGCCGGTCATAACGGTCATGGCCTGGTTGTTGGTTTGCCGGGTTTCAAGCTGGCGGTACCATTTGCCCCATTTCTGGGTGTTCTGGCGGGGGCCTGCAATGGCCGATGTGACAGGGTGCATCCGCCCGGTTTCATTCACCTGCGGGACAAATCCCTGTTCAAGGATACGCCCGGTCGCGGCAAGCGGCATCATCTGGCCCAATACCGTATCGGCAAGGCCATCTTCGGCAATATATTCAGGCCCGGCCACCACAAGGGCCGCGCCGCCGCCCTGCACATATTCAACCACCTTTTCCAGATACTGCACCGGCAATACGCCACGGCGCTGGTAACGGTCAAAAATCACCAGATCGAACTGTTTCAGGCGCACCTCGAACAGATCTCGGATCGGAAAGGGGATCAGGGCCAGTTCATTGATCGGCGTGTCATCGCCTTTTTCCGGCGGGCGCAAAATGGTGAAATGCACCAGATCAACCCCGGGATCGGCGCGCAACAGGTTGCGCCATGCGCGTTCACCGGGATGCGGTTCGCCTGATAACAGCAAAACACGTAGCCGGTCACGAACACCGGTGGTTTCCAATATCAGGCGGTTATTGCTGGTATCGGCTTCGTCGGGCAGGGCGGGCATGCGCAGTTCGGCCAAAACCGGGCCTGCATGGGTGATGGGAATGGTGACCGATGTTTTCTGGTTGGCTGGCACATCAAACCGCCGCACCGTGCCATCTTCCTGCAAAAGGGTCACACCCAGCGGGCTGCCAGGTGTCAGGTCCGGGTCAATCGCCTCGACAATGAATTCCGCATCTTTGCCAACAATGCCGTAATCGACATTCTGATGCATTTGCAGGCGGCGGTCGCGTTCGTCCTGCGTGCCTGTAATCAGCACATGTAAAGGCGCGTTCAGCTTCAGGCTGGCGGGGACATCATGCACCTGCCCGTCGGTAATCATGATAACCCCGGCCAGGCGTTCGCGCGGGATGCCGCCCAACAGGCGGTCCAGCGCTGAAAACATATCGGTCTGGGTGGTGCCGGGAATATTTTCAATACGCAGGTCAATATCCGGGTCGTCATCATATTCCCGGTGCAGTTCCGCAATGGCCTGATCGGTCTGGGCCTGGCGGTTGCCCATATTCTGGCTTTCGGACCGGTCCGCCAGAACCAGCAGAATATCGCTTAGTTTTTCGTGGGACTGGTCGGTAAATTGTGGCGCCAAAAGCCCGATCAGCATCAGGGCCATCATCACCGCCCGCCAAACACCGCCGCGCAGCCGCATGGCAATGCCAAGCACCAGAAAGCCAATCGCAATCACGGCGAGAAGGCCCAGCCAGTCGGTCGATATCAGCGGATTGATCTGAAAATCCTGCCAGTTGCTCATCGGCCCAGCCTTTCAAGGATGGCAGGCAAATGTACCTGATCCCCCTTATAGCTGCCGGTCAGGGCATAGATGACCAGATTGACACCAAAACGCAGCGCCATTTCGTGGCGGCGTGGTGAAATATCGTCAATCGGGTTGCTGGTGGCTTCGCCGTAACGTTCAAGTTCCAACCGTGTTTGCACCCAGGATGCCGCCCAGTCATTGCCGCCAAACAAAACCGATGCCACACCATCAAGGCGCGGGTCGGGCCGGGCATCTACCCAAAGCGGGGCGTCAAACCGGCCATAGGCCTGATCCAGCAGGTAAAAACTGCGAAAAACAATATGGTCGCCGGGTGCACGTGCCAGTGTCGGAATATCCACCCCGGCCAGCAATCGGCGCAGGCGGGCGGGTTCCACCTCGCGGTCGCGGCTGTCAATCAGGATCATGCCGCCATTGGCAAGGTAACGGTTAAGCTGTTCGCGGCCATAGGCCGACATTTCGTTCTGGCCTTCGGTCAGCGGCCAGTAAATCAGCGGGTAAAAGCTTAGATCATCGGTTTGCGGGTTCACCATGCTGGGCGTTGCCAGGTCGGCGGCAGTGCGCCGGCGCAGCGTTTCGGTCAGGCCGGTCAGCCCCGCCTTGCTAAGGCGGTCAATCGCGGCAACACCGGTTTCCATATAGGCAAGGCGCGGATGCAGGGCCGCGCGAAAATCGCTTTGCGGGGCCTGGCTGTTTTCCTGCGCATGGGCGGTGTTTGGCAATGTTAAAAGGCCGCAGGCCGCGGCCATGCTGCCCGCCAAAATCACCAGCATACCAAGCCGGTTCTGGGCGCCATTATTGCCGCCTGCCGCACCTGGCTTCTGTGTTGCTGCTTTGCTGTGCGCAGCATTGCTGCCCTTAGCACCTCCATCGGATTGCGAAAGCGTGGCACGCATTTTCCGACCCCGGCGATAGCCCTGAAACTGGCTGTTGGCCCCGGTTAAAATAATGATCAGCGTATCAAGCAGGAACAGGCAGAAGGCGGCAAAAACGCAAATGGCGGCAAGGTCCATCTGGTTGTCATCGACCAGGGTTTTTAACTGCACCTGATCGGGCCAGTTCACCGGCCTATCCAGCCCGGTTAAAAACGACCCCAGATTATGGGCAACAGCCTGGCCATTTTGCCCGTAAATACCCGGCGGGTGGCGCGGGTCGGGCATGGCGGCAGTACCCTGAAGGCCCAAAACAGTCGGGTCGGGCTGGTGGGCATGGCCAAACCCGTCGAGCACCGATTGCGCAGGCAATAAAGCCTGAATTGCCGAAGACGCCTGATTATCCGGGCTGGCAAGGGGCAGGATGCGCTGCCAGATTTGCACAAAAAGCCCCGACATGGGCAGGTTGGACCAATCCGCCCACGGGGTGACGTGAAACAGCACAATGCGCCCGGCATTTTTCGCCATACTGGTAATAAGCGGCGTGCCATCGGTTAACCGGGCCCAGGTTTTTTCCACAATATCGCGGTCTGGCTCGGCCAGAAGCTGGCGGTTCACGGTGATGTCTTCGGGGATGGGCAAACCATGAAACGGGCTGGTATCGGCAAAGGCAGTCAAACGTTTGGGCCGTTCCCACGACATGGACCCGCCAAAATCGCGATTTCCCATACGCAGGGTAACGGGCAAAAAGCGGTCATCAGGGCTGCTCGCACTGTCACCGGCAAAACGTACCAGCATCCCGCCATTATCCAGCCAGCTTGCCAATTGGCCCTGCTGGCTGCCCAGGCCGGGAATATTGCCGGTGGCAACCAGAATATCGGGCTTTTGCGCCAGCAGGTTTGCCAGTGTGCCATAACTGATATCGGCATAGGGCGATATTGCCCGATCAAGAAAGAAATACCGGTCCGACAGCAAAACCGGGCCTTCGCCAGAACTGACGATAATGCCAACCTTGCGCTGCTGCCATTTTGCCCCGGTCTGAAACAGGGCGGCGGCACTTTCAATACCCGTCAGGCCAACGGTTTGTATGGCATTGGCAATGTCGCCGGGCAGGGCCACTTCAATGCGGTTGGTGGTCGTTCCACTTTGCAATGTGGCGGGATGGCGCAAAATCACCTGCCCGCGGCTGTCGCGCGCAACAAGGGTAACCGGCTTGTCGCTCCCCAGCGGTGAATGGCGCAAATTAACGCTCATGCCATTGCGATTGCGGCTTAACCCGGAAATAACAATGCTGCCGTCATTGGCATCGGCAACCGGGTGCAAAACAATTAAGGGCGACACCGCCGATAGGTCACCCGCCAGGGTGGCCTTGCCATCGGCGGCAATGTTGTCGGTTACGAAAATGGCGCTGGATATGGCGTTGATAATGTCCTGGCGCGCCGAAATAAGGTTTCCCAAACCATGATAATCCGGCGCCCAGGGGCGGGGTTGAATGCGGTCAAACGCATCCTGGCTGGCATGGGGGGAAAGCGGCCCCAAAATGGGGGGCAGGGCAATGTCATTGGCCCCGGCGGCTTCGGGGGCCGTCAGCGCAATGAAAACCGGCTGGTTGTTTAACCGCGCCTGGTTAACGATCTGCTTCATCCCCTGGCGATATTGCGGCCAGTGCGCGGCACTGGACCAGCTATTATCAACCATCACCAGAATGGCACCATTATCGGGTGCGTAATCGTTTTTGTTCAAAACCGGGTGGGCCGCCGCCAATATCAGGCAAAGCAGGATCAGGCTGCGTAAAATGGTTTGCCAGATCGGTGCGCGTTCGGCATTGCGGCGGTTATTCGTCGCCCCCAGCAGCAAGCGTGCAGCGGGAAAATGAATACGGCGTGGTCGGCGCGGCGCACTGCGAATAATCAGCCACAATACCGGCAGCAACAACAGGCCTGCCAGAAATGCGGGGTAAAGAAACGTAATGGCGTTAAATGTCATGCAGGCCGCCCGCGGGCATTGCCCGTTGCCGGGCCGCCGCCATTGCGCAAGGGCCGTTCGGTAATATGCTGATACAGGGCAAGCAGGGTCTGGTTGGGGCTTTCGGTGGTGACATGCAGGTCATAAAGCCACTGGCTGGCCATGGTCGCATCGCGAATGCGCGCACGCCAGCGCAGGCTGCGCCGGGCAAATTCGGCGTGTTGGTCCTCGAACTTCTCGCTATGCAGCAGCAGGTTGTCGTTGCCATCGGTAAAATCGATGCGGCCGGTAAATTCCGGTGTGCATTCGGCCGGGTCCAATACCTGGATCAACGCCCCGTCATTCAGGTTATGGGCCAGGCGGCGCAGCGCCGTGGCAGGGGATTGGTCCGGCGCGGCATATTCCAGAAAATCGCCCAGAATTAAAACACTGTGCCTGCGCCCGGGATGAATGGCCGAAATACCGCGATCGGCATTATCCGGCGCGCTTAGCATGGCATGGCCCAGTTTTTGTAGCTGGTCATGCACGGTAACGCGGGTGTGGGGGGCATCGAAGGCGCCAACGGTTTCGCCATTGCGCAATAAAAGGTCGGCCAGGGCCAGGGCCATAACCATCATGCGGTCGGCCTTGGGGCGGTATTTTTCATCCGATGCCCAAAAGGCCGAACTGCCAAACACCGGCCATATCCAATAGGTGTGGCTGGCCTGCCATTCGGTCTGGCGAATAAAGGTATTGTCGCTGCGCGCCGAACGGCGCCAGTCGATCTGCCCGGTCGGGTCGCCCGCAACATAGGGGCGAAACTGCCAGAAATCGCTGCCTGGCCCTACCTTGCGGTTGCCGTGCAAACCACTGCGCAGCGCGGTTGCCAACCGGCGCGATTCATCAACAAGTTGCGGCAGACGCGCCGCCAGGGAACGGGCGGCGGCAATCTGGTCAGGCAAATTGCGAGCAGGCACCATTATGCGTGCTGATCCCTTATTCTGGACAGGACATTGGTAATCAGCGATGCGGCGGAATAACCATCCGCCCGTGCGCCATAGGTCAGGCCAAAACGATGCCGCAAAACCGGTATTGCCAGTGCCGACACATCATCAAGCGACGGGGCAAATCGGCCCTGCAACATTGCACGCGCCCGGCACGCCAGCGACAGGGACTGTGCCGCGCGGGTGCCCGGCCCCCAGGCAACATTGTTCTTGATATCGTCAAAGCTGGTGCTTTCCGGGCGGCAGGCCCGGCAAAGCGCAATAATGGTATCAAGCACACGGTCGGGCATCGGCAGGCGACGGACAAAATCCTGTGCCTCGATCAGTTCGTCGGTATGTAAAATCTGGCGCGGGCGATTTAAATGGCGCCCGGTGGTTTGGGCCACAATCTGGCGTTCGGCATCCCGGTCGGGATAGGCCAGGCGAACTTCCAGCAGGAACCGGTCCAACTGCGCTTCGGGCAGCGGATAGGTGCCTTCCTGCTCCAGCGGGTTTTGCGTTGCCAGCACATGGAACGGCAGGGGCAGGGCATGGGAATATCCCGCTACCGAAACCTCGCGTTCCTGCATGGCCTGCAACAGGGCCGATTGCGTGCGCGGGCTGGCACGGTTGATTTCATCAGCCAGCAGCAACTGGCAAAAAACCGGGCCCCTGATAAAACGAAAGGCACGTTTGCCATCCGGCCCTTCTTCCAGGACTTCGGACCCCAGAATATCGGCAGGCATCAGGTCCGGTGTGAACTGCACACGTTTATCAAGAAGCCCCAACGCCTTGCCAAGGGTATGCGCCATCAGCGACTTGCCAAGGCCAGGTGCGCCGACCATCAAAACATGGCCGCCAGCAAGAATGCCAATCAGGGTCTGGTCAACGGCTTCATCCTGGCCGAAGATGATGGATGCGATCATATCGCGGGCTTCGCCCAGTCGGGCAACACAGGCGTCCAGGCGGGCGGCATCCTGTTCCAGGCTGCTTTCGCGGGACATGCCAAATTCTTCAGGAAAGTGCTGCGTGTTTGTCATGGCCGTAAATTCTGCATCCTCTGTTGCATTGGATCTATCGGGCTGTCACACAGGCTGGAAATTCCTGGATCGTAAACTAGCTAATATGCAGGGTATATTAGAAACCTTGACCACAAGTGTATAACATGACCCAAAGCGATAAAACTGTCGATCTTGCAGAAAATCTCTGGAAACGTCTGCGCAGTGGCAAGCCGCCATCGGGCCGCCACCCCCAGATATGTGGTGATATTCCCATGGCCATCAAGCGGGATGGCACATGGTTTTATCAGGGCGGGCCAATTGGCCGCATCGAACTGGTAAAACTGTTTTCCACCGTCCTGCAACGCGACGAAGAAGGCGGTCACTGGCTGGTTACCCCTGCCGAAATGGCCCGGATCGACGTTGAAGACGCGGCCTTTGTCGTGGTCGAGGTGCGACGCGAGGAAGGGGCGGAAAATGCTGATGCTGGCCCGGTCATTAAAATGCGCACCAATATCGACCAGTGGGTTGATCTTGATGAAAATCATACGCTTCGGGTCGAGGAAGACAGCACAAGCGGCGAACCATCGCCCTATATTGCACTGGATCGCGGCCTGGAAGCCCGGCTGAACCGGGCCAGTTTTTACCAGCTTGTGGACTGGGCCGAAGAAATTGAAACCGATGATCCGGCAAAAACGGCGATCGGCGTTTACAGCCACGGACGATTCTTTAAAATCGGCACCGTGGAGAATGACGAAAAATGACACCGGAACAGATTATTACCGCCCTTAAAGCCCCGCGCGATGGCCTTGAATTGCGGGTGGGCGACCATGCCGTGGATTTTCCCGGTTCCAAATCGCGGGCGCGCGCCTTTGCCGAGGGCGAATTGCAGGCACGGGCTGCGGCCGTGCTGGTGCCGTTAGTGGCGCGCGACAATGGCCTGTCGGTGATATTGACGCGCCGTACCGCTCATTTAAACGCCCATGCCGGGCAAATCAGCTTTCCCGGTGGGCGGAAGGAAGATGCCGACCCCGACCTTGAAGAAACCGCCTTGCGCGAAACGGAAGAGGAAATTGGCCTGAACCGCCAGCATATCCGTCTGGTGGGCCGGTTAAATGATTATTACACCGTTACCGGGTTTCAGGTGACGCCGGTGGTTGGCATTGTAACCCCGCCATTCGATCTGGTTGCCGACCCGTTCGAGGTCGACGAGGTTTTTGAAGTGCCGCTATCCTTTATTCTTGAACAGCGAAACCAGAAACTGCAAACCGTGGAATTTGAAGGGGCCAAGCGGCGCTATTTTGCCATTCCCTACCGGCAATATTATATCTGGGGGGCAACGGCTGGCATGCTGGTCAATTTCAGCGACCTTCTGCGCGCCCAGGGGGCTATGCCTTCGGGGATATAGGGCGCGTTTAACCTGCTGCCCGTTTTGTTTGATCTATGCCTGGCATGTCATGAATGCCGAACTGACCAGCCAGAAAGAAGGCCGCCATGCTGCGTGAAATTATCCAGATCGGACTGCCGCTTATTCTGCCATTCGTGATTTATTCCGTGTGGCTGAAATATGCGCGCGCCAAGGCCATACGCGAAGGGCACGATATTATTCCGCCCTGGGATCAGGGGCCGTGGCTGATGCTGTTTTTTATCGGTATTTTGCTGGCAGGCAGTATTCTGGTGTTCACCGCACTTACCAGTGGTGCCGCGCCTGATTCGGTTTATCATGCGCCCGAACTCAAAGATGGTGTCATCACGCCGGGCTATTTTGAACCCAAAGATCCGCAATAATATGTGCCGTGCGCTGTGCGGTATTTATCTGTCACAACGGTTATCGGCCGTGCCTTCCGCTTTTTTGTAATTACTGGCTTTGCCCAAGATTTCGCATGACAAAACTGGAACCCACCGGGCATCTGGCCCCCTATGGCGTTATGGCCGCCCCGGAAACCCGCAGGGTGTTTGCTGCCCTGGCCAAAAAGGGCGGCACGGCCCGGTTTGTCGGTGGTATTGTGCGCGATGTCCTGCTGGCGCGTGATTTGCACGATGTTGACATTGCCTGCGATCTGAAACCCGAAGCCAGCATGAAAGCCCTGCAGGATGCCGGTATTCGCGTTATTCCCACCGGCCTGCAGCATGGCACGATAACCGCTGTCATTGATGATTACAGCTATGAAATCACCACTTTGCGGGTCGATGTCACAACCGATGGCCGCCATGCCGAGGTCGCCTTTACCGATAACTGGCTGTTAGATGCCAAACGGCGCGATTTCACCTTTAACGCCCTATATGCCGATGCCAATGGCACGATTTACGATCCCTTTAATGGCGAAGCGGATTTGCGTATTGGCAAGGTGCGGTTTATTGGTGTTGCCGAAGACCGCATCGCCGAGGATTATCTGCGCATTTTGCGGTTCTTCCGGTTTTTTGCCCATTTCGGCCGCCCGCCAGTGGATGCCATCGGTGCCGAAGCCTGCCGCAAGGGTGCGGCGGGTTTACGCGATATTTCGCGCGAACGTATTCGCGATGAAATGTTCAAATTGCTGCGCGCCAAAAGCCCGGCAGCCACCATTGGCGACATGATCGGCTTTTCGGTGTTACCCGCCATTTTGCCCGAACTGACCAATGTGGCACGCCTGCGCATTGTTGAATGGCTGGAAACCACGGCACTGGCTGATGCCGCGATATCGATTGATCCGTTGCGCCGGATGGCATCGCTTTTTGTAAGTCCACATACCGGCGATGACGCCATGGCCCATGCCGCGCGGTTTGCCCGTTCCCTTCGCCTGTCAAATGACGAGGTCGAACGGTTTTCCCTGATGTGTTTCAGTTATCGCCTGATCGAAAATGTCATGGATGCAAAACGCGTGCGCCAGCATTTGTATCATTTGGGTGTGGCGGCCTTTCGCGATGCGGTGATCATGGCCTGGGCCAGCCATGCCGCCCACGCAGCAGCCCGCCCGGTGCCCGGCGAAAACCGCCGCTGGCAGGAAATGCTGGAACTGGCAAATGGCTGGCAGCAGCCGGAATTACCCGTAAAGGGCCGCGATATTTTACAGGCCGGGCTGGTGCCCGCCGGGCCGATGGTCGGCCAGCTTTTGCGCCGCGCCGAAGAATACTGGCTGGAAAATGACATGCAGCCAGACCGCGACATGTTGATGGATTATATGGCGGCACATAAAAATGCCGATCCATCCCGGGAGATGAAATGACAGACCGTAAGTTTGGTCACCGTGTTTGCTTTTTCGGTGACAGCATTGTTGCAGGTGTTCGCGATGCCCAAAAGGGCGGCTGGCCAATGCGGTTGGGGCAACGCCTGTTAACCGACAGCAAGCTTGATGTGACGATTTACAATCTCGCGATCCGGGCGGAAACCAGCGACGATCTGAAATCGCGCTGGGAAGAGGATGCCAAACGCCGCATTGCTGGGGAATTCCCCCTGGTGCTGGTTTTTGGTTTTGGCCTGAACGATGCCATGCACGCCCAGGACCGCGGCGAAGAAACAACAATGCGTGTGTCCCATGCCCAGTCACTGGCGAACGCCACCGATATCATGTCGCGCGCCCGTGCGATGGCACCCACCCTGTGGGTCGGGCCGCAAGCCGTGATTAATGGGGGCCGTTCCAGCCAGATCGTGAATGAACGCCTGGAAGGCTTAAACCAGCTATTTGCCGAAACCGCCAAGGGCATGGACATTCCCTATCTGGATGGGTTTGAGCATACCCGCACCGACGACACCTGGCAGCGTGCCTTGCGCCGGGGGGATGGCTATCACCCTGATACGGCGGGTTATGACATGCTGGCAGATATGATCTGGCAGTGGCAGGGCTGGAAAGACGCATTTGAAATCGAAGACCAGCCTGAAGGCTGATCACGGGATAACAACATCCGCAATCATCGCGGCTGGGGCATTGCACAGCAGGGATAGGTTGGCATGGCGCGGTATTGATCAGGCGATCAGATCAACCCGGCTGCCGCGTGGCAGGGTGTTAAGTGCCGCAATATTGGAAGCCTTGCCACCATTGCTGTAGCCCGATGCAACGCCGTCGCTGTCGCTGGCATCAATGGTCAGGGCGGTGGGGCTGCTTTCGGTTTCGCTGGCATAGCTTGCCTGACGTGACAGGTTCTGACCGCCATTTTCATCGGTGATCAGGTCGTTTTGGGCGGCCTGGTTAACGGCCTCGCCGCTTTGGTCGATGATCTTGCCAAAATCGCCACGCGCCGCACGTTCTGCAACCGGCGCAACCGGGCGCAGGGCAGCAGGAACGGCAACATTATAACCAGAACCAATTTTACCGATCATGGGTGTGTTCGACGTATCCGCGAATTACAGGGCAAAACTTCAATCAGAAACGGCCAATATCATAGCCAGCCTTTTTGTACGGGAAAGCAAAATTTTGTCCATACCCGCATAATGGCTGCGTGCCATTTATAATGGCCCTGGGATTTCCGTTAAATAACTGATTTCATGGTTTAAATTTTCAGTTTTCACTGCCGGGAAATACGCCGTCAGGATGCTGGCTGTCGCCAGTATTTTCCATATCGGGGAAGGGGGCATACGAATCGCCATCTTCGTAAATGCCGCTGGCAAAACGATCCGCGCTGTTTTTGGCCTGTTCTTTCAGTTTTGCCGCTTCGGTTGAAATATGGTCCAGCGTGATGTCGGTTCGTTCCGGCGGAATGCGGATCAGCGCGGCACTGACCGTCATTAACGGGAAGCGTTTATCAATCCCGTCGCGGCCTTTACCCTGCAAAAAGCCGTTTTCACGGGTTTTCGGGTCATAGAAGCTTTTGATTTCTTCATCAAACATTGCCTGTGCGCGGCGCACGGCCAGAACGGCTTCTTCAAAATCAATCGACTGCACATAGGCAAAAAAATCATCGCCGCCAATATGGCCGATAAACCAGGCATTCTGGCTGAGCGCCTTACCCAGAATATCCTTGAACAGCAAAATGGCGCGGTCGCCCTGGCGGAAGCCATAACGGTCGTTAAACGGTTTGAAACTGTCGAAGTCGAAATAAACGGCAAAGCGGCGACGGCGCGGCGTAGACAGGGCATTGGCCGCATAACGGTAAATCGCGCTGTTACCCGGCAGGCGGGTAAGCGGGTTTTCATCCCGCGCATTGAGGGTGTTGCGTTCATTCACCGCACGCAGCAGGGCGCGCTGGTCCAGAACGCCCAGGTAACGGCCATCTTCGGTCAGGATCAGGCCATCAAGGGTATCGGTGGTGACGAATGTTTCAAGCAGTTCGGACAGGCTGGTGCGAATATCAGCCGACGGGCAGCGCCGCAAAAACCGCGACAGATAGGCCCTGTTGGACGGGTTCTGCAGCAATTCGCGCCCGAATGGCGTATAGATGAACGCCTTGAAATCGGAATCGCGGATAATCCCCACCGGCTCACCCCGGCGATTGATCACCGGGACAATGGTTGAATCCGCGTTCTGCTGGAAAAAATCCAGAATATCGTTTGGCTTGATGGTGTCGGGAACGGCCTGTGCCTCGATCATGAAAGACCGCAGCAATTCGCCATCATGGTCCCCCTGGCGGCGGTTCTGGTTTAAAACCTCGCTGATTTTGGGGATGATGTCGGTGCGTTCAGGCAGCTCAACCGATGGCCGGGCAACAAAAAAGCCCTGCACAAAATCACAGCCAATGCGCCGGCAGCACATCAGCTCTTCCTGGGTTTCAACACCTTCGGCAACAACCTGTGCGCCAATCAGGTGGGAAAACCCGGTAATCTGGGTAACGAACAGTTCCTTGCGGCGGTCCTTGTCCATGCCATCAATAAAGAACCGGTCGATCTTGATGATGTCGGGTTCGCAATCATAAAGGGCGCGCATCTGGGCAAAGCCGCTGCCGTAATCATCGGTTGCCACCTTGAAGCCCTGTGCGCGATATCGCAGCAGAATGTCCTGGAAATTGTGGGCATGTGCAATGTCGTGGCGTTCGGAAATTTCAAGGCAGATGGCATCGGGTGCCAGCCCCGCTGCGGTCAGCAGTTCAACCGTCTGTCCGGGGCGGTAATCGGCGGTGCGCACCACGCGGCTGTCAAAATTGTAAAACAGTTTTAATTTGTCAGCACCGGGTAAACGGGCAAATTTATTGATGACGATGGCACGGAACTGCATGTCGATGCTGTGTAAAACACCGGTTTCCCATGCGGTATCGAAAACATCCTGGATGGATGCGAAACCGGCCTCGGCCCAGTTGCGCAGCAGGGCTTCATAGCCGAACACACGTCCGGTATGGGTGCTGATGATGGGCTGAAAGGCAAAATCGATCGTTTCAATGATTTTCGGCCAGTCGCGCGGACCAAGGCGATGCGCAGGAATGGACATTGGAACGGTGGTTTCATCGGATCTGAGCGTCACGCTCATTTACCCTCGCGCAGCGGATCGTTAGGCAACCCAGTGGTGATATGCAGGCTGCAATAAGCAAGCTGGTATCGTAAAAATGGTATCAGTCTGATGACGGTTGAATGACGAATATATGACAACATCAATCAATCGACCAATTTCAGAGTATAAGGTTTGAGATGCCTATACAATGGTATTTGGTCTATCGCCCCTGCCTTAGCATAGTCTGCGCGCAGGACGTGTGTCTAGCGGGCCTTTTTGTGCGCCAGCGGGTGATGTTCCTGCACCAGCCCGCGCAGGCGAGACTCGATAACGTGGGTGTAAATCTGTGTTGTTGAAATGTCCGAATGGCCCAGCATCTGTTGCAGGCTGCGCAAATCGGCCCCGTTTGCCAGCAAATGGCTGGCAAATGAATGGCGCAAAACGTGGGGCGATACCCGCGATGGGGCAATGCCCGCCTTTACCGCCAGATCCTTGATCATGTTTAAAAACATCTGCCGCGTCAGGTGGCCGGTTTTGCCGCGCGAAGGAAACAGATAGGGCGAATGCCCCGGCTGCCCGCTGGCATCAAGGGGGATAAACGCCTCGCGAATGGTGATGTATTGGGCAAGGGCCTGTTTGGCAGGCACCGAAAGCGGCACCAGCCTTTCCTTGTTGCCCTTGCCCCGCACGACCAGCATTTGCGGGTCACGGGCAACGGCGCTAAAGGGCAGTTCGACCAGTTCGCTAACACGCATGCCAGTGGCATAAAGCAGTTCCACCATCGCCAACAGGCGGGTGCCCTTGATGCCGTCCTGCTGGTTGGCGGCCTCAATCAGGCTGTCAATTTCGCTGGTCGATAAAAATTTCGGCAGCACGGTGCCAAGGCGTGGGCTGTCAATATGGGCGGCGGGGTCATCCCCCCGAATGCCATCACCATAAATGAATTTGTGAAACTGCCGCACGGCCGATAACCGGCGGGCCTGTGTGCGCGCAGCCAGCCCGGCATTTGCCAGTTCGTTCAAATACCGGCGCACATCATCGGGGCGGGCATTTGCCAGGTCGGTTTTGGCGGCTTTTAACGATGCCTGGTAATCTTCAAGGTCACGGCGATAGGCATCAAGGGTATGGCGGCTTGCCCCGCGTTCTGCCGCCATCATTTCCAGAAATTCGGAAACAAGCCGGTCGTCACGCGGGGATGATGCCATGGTTTACCTGTGTCCCTGTGCCGTTACAGGCCGGATTCAAGAATGGTTTCAACCGCAATGCGCCGGGCATCATTTTCCAGGCCGACAGCCCGTAATGCGCCAACGGCCTGGCCCAGTGACACGGCATTGCGCATGTCGCTATCTAGCGTGCCATTGCTGATCGCAACCAGGCTTGCCGCCATGGCGCGTTGCCCGGTGGCTGCCGCCTGTGCCAGTTTGTGAACCACACCGGCATTGGGCACGGCACTGGAAACCACATAGGGCTGGGTTAACAGGCTGTCCCAGAATTTTTCGGGCACTTCGACGCCAAATGCTGCAAACAGGCTATAGACCAGTTCGGCATCATCGCGGGCTTCAACCTGGTCATTGCGCGCGGTTTGCAGTTCGGCCCATTCATCCATCCGGGCCCGGTGGCGGGCCTGTGCCTGCGATGTGGCGGGGGCCTGTGCGCCGGTGGTGTTCGCACCACCCAGGCCAAATGTTGCAACCGGGGCAATGCCGGTGGCAGCCGATCGTTCATTATCAGCCGCGCCGGTATCTTCCAGCCCGGCCAGGACCAGTGCCGGGTACAGAACGATCAGGCGGCTTTCAATGGAATTGCCATTATTGGCCGATGATTTTGCCTGCGCCAGCCAGCCACCGGCACGTTCCAGATCATTGCTGTAAATGGCGGCTGCCAGGGCATCGGCGGCAAACCAGGCAAAGTCATTATTGATGGGAATATCTTCCAGAAGCGGGGCACAAAGCCGTGCGATCTGGCCGTAATCGCCATTGCTGCGCGCATTTTCGTAAATATGCGCCAGGATTTCCGCCCGTGCAGCAGGCACTTCGGATTTTGCCGCCGCCTGGTAAAGCTTGGCATATTCGCGTGCCGGTGTTTCTTCGCTGGCATCATCAAGAACATTTGCCAACTCGTCCGACGTGAATGTCACGGCCATATAGGCGCCGGCAAGGTCATCAATGGTGATAAAGCCGCGCTGTTCGGCAAGGCGTGCGGCCTCAAGCTTCAGGTCGCTTGCGGTATTGGCACTTTTGACAAAGGCAATCAGGGTCGGGGCATCGGCATTTTGCAGTTTGCCAGCGGGCAGGCCCTGTTTGGTCAGTTCTAGCATCGCCACATCAAGCGGGCGCAAATTCACCAGCAGATCGGGCGAAACATTGCTGCCGGTACGGATGGCTTTGTTCAGCGCAAAGAAAAGCTTGTCGTTTTCGCCTTCCACTTCGCGGATCAGGTCGGTGGTGAAGGTGGCCGATGATGTGTTTTTGGCCCGTAACTGGCAATAAACCGCCGCTTTTAACCAAAAAGGCGTGTCAAACTGGGTGCCATAACCTTCAATGGCAGAACAGGCTTCATCAAGCTGGCCAGTCACCAGCAGGGCATTTACCTGTGCCTCGGCCAGATCAGCCGATGGTTTGTTATGCGCGGTGGCATTGATCAGCTTTGCCACATCGCCGTAAGCCCCCATCGATTGCAGTTTGGCAACGCGATGTGAAAGCAGGCTGATATCCTTGTGGTCTGCCGGTGCCGCAGCAATGCTTAACAGTAGGCGCCGTTCCAGATTGCGAATGGCACGGCTGCCAGGCTGGTCGGGCAGGGCATCAATCAGGCGGGCGGCGGTGTCGCGCGTGGTCCCCGACCACATATCAACGCCCAGCCCACCCGAATTGCGATCCAGAATACCGACAGATTCGGCATCAACCGCATTCAGTTCCAGTGTCTGCACCGCATCGGGGTTGGTGGGGTAATTTTCATCGCCATTACTGGCAGCTCCGCCACCCCAGCCAAAAACACCGTTTGGCCCCTGCGGTATATTTTGCGATCCGGCACCATTGCTGGCTCCACCGCCCAGCCCTTGCTGATTTGCACCATTGCCGTTCGCGCCATTTCCATCGGTTGCAGTGGAAGTGTCGTTATTGCGATTTTGCAAAAACAGGGGAACGGGGCCTTGCTGTGCCCCGGCGGGAATAACCTGCATCAAGGTGCCCAGCCCGGTCAGGCAGGCAACAAGGCAGGCCCTGGTGGTGCCTGAACGCATTTTAATTGAACCTCGAATCAGGGATGGGTTGTTCGATCTGCGATGTCGGTGCCGGTATGTCCCAGGTCACAAGGAAAATGGCGCCGCCCGCAATGACCGCGATAATCAGAAACAGAATGATCCGGGATAGAATTTTCATGGGCTCTCAAGCTTTGGTTTGGGTGTTCTGACCGAGAAATCAGCCACTTCGATAATAACTGCTTACATCCTAATTCGGCAGGACCAAGGCAGTCTAGGGCCGAGAACGTTAATAATTGTATGTCATTTTTAGGATAACAGCCGATAAATATGATCAAAATGGCCTGTGTCGCCGCCGAAATGGCAGCCTGTTTCCCCGCCGAAAGCCATATGTCAGACACTGAATACCCCACCCATTGCACCCCGTTTTATTGACCGGGCAACGACATGGCGCGCCTCAGGCATTTCTGCGGGTTGTGTAAGGGTTCATTTTTTATCCGGGCACGATCGGCATTTGGGTGCCATCATTTTATGGTCAGGATGATGTTCCGCACACTGTTTGCAATTTCACCATGCGGTTTGCTTGCGTTCCGCGCTACCGTGCCCTAAAGAATTGTACAACAGTGTCAATTGTATCAGGCGGTCAAGGGACCGTATGAACATGTTAAAACAGGAATGCAAACCGGTCATGGACAGTAAAAGTGCCGATTCGGGTTTGCACACGGATATCGCCGCACAAATCTCTGCCGGTTTGAACAACCGGTCGCTGGTTTTTGTCGGCCTGATGGGCGCAGGAAAAAGCTGCATCGGGCGCATGGTCGCCAAAACGCTGGACCTGCCCTTCATCGATGCCGACCGTGAAATCGAGGAAGCGGCCGGCTGCTCGATTGCCGACATTTTCAGGCTGTATGGCGAAGACGCCTTCCGGGATGGCGAAGAACGCGTGATCGCGCGCCTGCTGGAAGGGGATCAGGTTGTACTGGCAACCGGTGGCGGTGCCTTTATCCGTGAACAAACCCGCAAACTGATTTTGGAAAAAGGTGTTTCGGTCTGGCTGCGTGCCGATCTGGATGTGTTGGTGCACCGTACAGCCGGGCGACCACATCGCCCGTTGCTCAATAACGGTAATCCGCGCCAGATTCTCGCTGATCTGATTGAAACCCGTTACCCGGTATATGCCGGTGCCAATGTGACATTTGATTGCGGTGATGCTTCCAAGGAAGATACCCGCGACGGGGTGCTTGCCGCTTTGGCAAATGCCTTTGACGAAAATGGAAAGTTGAAATCTTGAACAGTGCAGAAACCCTTCGCGTTGAACTTGGTGATCGCAGTTACGATATCGTAATCGGCAGTGGCCTTTTGCCCGATACCGGCAAATATGTTGCGCCTTTTGCCCGTGCTGCCGGTGTTGTCATCCTGACTGACAGCAGCGTTGCAAAGCTGCATTTGCC
Organism: Thalassospira marina; assembly: GCF_002844375.1. Taxonomy (NCBI): domain Bacteria; kingdom Pseudomonadati; phylum Pseudomonadota; class Alphaproteobacteria; order Rhodospirillales; family Thalassospiraceae; genus Thalassospira; species Thalassospira marina. The sequence goes on from NZ_CP024199.1 coordinate 559,900, forward strand.
CACCGTCGAAGCATCGCTCGATGATGCCGGTATTTCCTATCGCAGTGTTGTGGTGCCGGCGGGCGAGGCCTCCAAAAGCTTTGCCACCTTTGAAAGCGTGATCGAACAGATCCTGGCCTTTGGCATTGAACGTTCCACCCTGATTATTGCACTGGGCGGTGGCGTGATTGGTGATCTGGGCGGGTATGTGGCTGCTTCGCTTCTGCGCGGGCTGGATTTCGTCCAAATCCCGACCACCCTGCTTTCGCAGGTCGATAGCTCGGTGGGCGGTAAAACCGGTATCAATTCCAAATCGGGCAAAAACCTTGTCGGGGCCTTTCATCAGCCGCGCCTGGTTCTGGCCGATACATCGGTGCTTGATACCCTGCCAAAACGCGAAATTCTGGCAGGTTATGCCGAAGTGGCCAAATATGGCCTGATCGACGAGCCGGATTTCTTTGAATGGCTGGAAAACAATGCCGAAGCGGTAATTGCGCGCGATGGCGAAGAACGCAAGCTGGCCGTTTATCGCAGCTGTTCGGCCAAGGCCCGTGTTGTGTCACAGGATGAACGCGAAAGCGGCAAACGTGCCCTGCTTAATCTGGGGCATACCTTTGGCCACGCGTTTGAAGCCGAACTTGGCTATGACGGGCGGCTTTTGCATGGCGAGGCCGTGGCAATGGGCATGGTGATCGCGCATGATGTCTGTGCGGCAATGGGCATGGCCCCGGCACAGGATACCACGCGCATTATCAACCATCTGCAGGCAGTTGGCCTGCCGGTGCGTGCGTCGCAAATTGCCGGTGTGCACTGGGATGTGGACCGCCTGATCAGCCATATGTCGCGCGATAAAAAGGTCCGCGACGGGCAGATTACCTTTGTCATGACGCGCGGCATCGGCAAGGCATTTACATCGCGCGAAATGGATGTGGGCAAAATGCGCGCTGCCATTTCGCGGTCCTGCCGCGCGCAGTAAGGGCCTTTGCCGCGGGCCTGCTGCTGGTAGCGGGCGGGGTGGCACAAGGATCGAAAATTGCCCCGGCCTGCCGGTTTATGGCAGGCTGGGCTTTGTGTACTTGAAAATGAACCATTTGATGTTTTCGGGCGATAGTCGCCGTTCTGAGGACGAGGGGACCGCATGACAATCACGATCGTCGTGATTTTTATCCTGCTGATGTTGTCTGCATTTTTTTCGGGGTCGGAAACGGCGCTGACGGCGGCATCGCGTTCGATCATGCATCACAAGGAACAGGACGGAGACGCCCGTGCCGGGGTGGTTAACCGCCTGCGTGAAAAGCAGGAACGCTTGATTGGCGCCATCCTGCTGGGCAACAACCTGGTCAATATTCTGGCATCCGCCATGGCAACATCTGTCATGATCACGATGTTTGGTCCGAATGGTGTGGTTTATGCCACTGCGGTCATGACGGCACTTGTCCTGATTTTTGCGGAAATCCTGCCAAAAACCTATGCCCTGAAACATGCAGACAGCATGGCGTTGCGCGTTGCCCGGCCCATGAAATTTCTGGTCACCCTGTTTGCCCCGGTAACCGAGGCGATCCAGGTGATTGTGCGTGCCACCATGCATCTGTTTGGCAGCAGCGACGGCCCCGGCACCGATAGCGAACGCGAATTGCGCGGCGCAATCGAACTTCATGCCGATGACGAGGTGATCGGCGACCATCAGGCTGAACGTGCGATGTTGCACGGTATTCTCGACCTTGATGATGTCGGGGTTTGGGAAATCATGGTGCATCGTCGCAAGGTGCAAATGATCGATGTTTCCCGATCCCTTGATGAAATTCTTGAAACGGTGCTGGCAAGCCCGCACACCCGTATCCCGATCTATGAGAATGACCCGGATAATATCGTCGGTGTGTTGCATGCGCGCGAAGTGCTCAAGGCAATTGTACGGGGCAACAAACCCGAAAATGCCGATGATATCCGCGCACTTGCGGCCAAGCCGTGGTTCATTCCCGATTCAACCACCCTTGCCGACCAGCTAAAGGCCTTTAAGGAACGTCACGAACATTTTGCCATTGTCGTGGACGAATATGGTGCCTTTGAAGGTGTGGTTTCGCTTGAAGACATTCTTGAAGAAATCGTTGGCGACATTGCCGATGAAACCGACGTTGAAGTGGTCGGCGTTCAGCCGCAGGCCGATGGATCGGTCATTGTGCGCGGCGATGTTACCATTCGCGATTTGAACCGCCGTTTTGGCTGGCGCCTGCCCGACGAAGAAGCCGCCACCATTGCCGGGCTTTTGCTCTATGAAACCCGGCGCATTCCCGATGTTGGCCAGCAGTTCCGTTTTCACGGGCTGGAATTCGAGGTTCTGCGCCGCGTTCGCAACCAGGTCACACGGGTTAAATTGCGTCCGGGCGACAGTGTTCCTGCCACCGAAGAAGAATGATTTTATGTGACGGGCCTGTTTCGCATTTGCGTAAGCCGTCCGCGGTTCTAACGCCTGTCATGCAACACTTCATATAGCCCTTCATGCAACACCCCGCAGTTTTCTGCGGGGTGTTTTGTTTGGGGAAAAGCGACGGAAAAATGCGCGATCACGCGTTAAATGGTCGAAAACATTCTACTTATCGGTTAAAATTTCCGGGTGATGGCATGCGTGCCGGTTATCAAGGGGTGCGCTCTGGGTGCCATTAAACGGCAACAGCAAACCGCATAGAGAGACAAAATGGACACAAAAATCGTACCGGGTCTCGTGAAGGAACAGTCCCTTGCCACTTTAAACCCCGCCGATTCCGTAATGGATGCGGTTTTATTGATGAGCGAACGCAAAATTGGTGCGGTCATCATCGTGGATGATTCCGCCAGGCTTTCGGGCATCTTTACCGAACGCGACCTTGTAAACCGGGTTGCCGCCAAAAAGCTTGATCCGGCAAAAACACCACTGGCCGACGTCATGACCGCCAACCCCGATACCCTGCGCCCCGATGACAGCGCGCGTGAAGCCCTGTCACTGATGAGCGAACATCGCTATCGCCACCTACCCGTGGTGGATGGTGAAACAGTGGTTGGCATGGTTTCCATCCGTGACCTGTTTAATGTGGTAAAGGCCGGGTTGGAGGACGAAGTCCGCGACCGGGAAAAATTCATTTTCGGTTCTGATTACGGCGTTGCCTGATCCGGGCCGGTGTAACAGCAGATAAAACCAAACTTGTGTGTCTGGCGCACGTACGGGCATCTTGCCCGTGTGGTGCAGTTTGGTGCGTGGTGATGGAAAGGTGATGGCGGTTCTGCCATACCATACCAGACGATGCTAGACCTTCCCTTCCCGGTGTGTTGGCGGCGGGAATTGTTGGTCTGCAACTTTGTTCTTGCGCGGATGGCAAAGGGGCAGGCGGCATTGGTGGTATATGGCGGGCAAAGACACCGTATTAGGCCAGCTTGCGCGTTTCAGAGTTGACAGCGGGGTATGTTCTGTCTTTACGTTTACGTAAAGGAGAGAAAAATGCCCCTGTCAGATCCCGCCCCGCGCGAACATATTCATACCCGCAAGGTAACCTGCACGGGCTATCGGCGTGCCGATGGTCTTTGGGATATCGAAGGGCATATTACCGATGTCAAAACATATGGTTTTGAAAACCATGATCGCGGCGAAATCCCGCCCGGCGAGCCGATCCATCAAATGTGGCTGCGCATTACCGTGGGCAACGACATGGTCATTCAGGCTGCCGAAGCCGTAACCGACCACGCCCCTTTTGCCGCCTGTGGCGAGATTGCCCCCAATTACGATAAACTGGTCGGCCTTAAAATCGGCCCGGGCCTTAAACAGCAAATCCGCGAACGGGTTGGCGGCATTTATGGCTGCACCCATTTAACCGAACTGATGGGGCCGGTCGCAACAACCGCCTTTCAAACCATTTTCCCCATTCGCGCACGCGAAGCCGCCGAAAAACAGCGCCGCGAAGAAGCCGCGGGCACCGCAACACCACGCAAACGCCGCAGCCCGCTGGTCAATAGCTGCCATGGCTGGCGCAGCGATGGCGCGGCCGTCAAACGCATCGCCCCGGACAGCTATACTGGCGCGGATGCGGACTGATTAACGCCGCAGGGCGGTGCGGACCGTAACTTTGTGACCGGGCTGCTGCGATCGGCTGGTCTGGCGGATGTTCTTCTTTTCGGACCTTGCCAGCCGGTTTGCAGGCTGTTGCATGGATAAAGCCGTCCTTTTCTTTCCCGGCTCCGGGTGGTGAAATGCCTGGTTATCGGCTTATTGATGACTTCCCAATCTTTGGTTTTCCACTAGGCGGGCGCTGGATTCGCACCAAATTCAATACCGCCGGATGTAAAAATGTACCCAAAATACCTGTTCAGGTTTTATAAAGTGCAGGGCGCTTTGCGTTGATTCTGTTGGCATCCTAGCTTTTAGATTAGGATACCTATCCCAAAGGGGTTGTTTTTGCCCGTTAATACGCCAATATCGCACGGATAGATGGGGTTCGGTGCCAGGTGGGGGCAAAAGTGGTTCGTGGGGTTTCAGGCTGTCATAAAGCGGAATACGGCATTGCAGATGCCGCCAGCCGGCTGGGCAGGCTGGTGCTGTTTGCCGCCCTTTTAAGTGTGGTTTTCGCGGTGGCAGGGTGCCACCGGGCAAAGGCCGCACAGGGCGGTAAAAACTTTCTGGTTTTGCAAACCAACCTGCAGCCGCCCTATCAGGAACTGGTCAATGGCGCGTTAACCGGGTCAACCATCCGTCTGCTTGATTGCGCCTTTCGTAAAATCGATGTCGATTACGGCATTACCCTTGCCCCGCGCCAGCGCAACCGCGACATGACCCGCAAGGGCCAGGCCGATGGTTTTTTCCTGTCGCGCATTTCATCGGAAATGGCAATTTACGCCGAACCAACCTCGCCACTGGCGCTGGAAAAATGGGTGTGGGTGTCGCTGCATAATGTCAGTGACCAGCAATCACGTATTCCCCATCCGGATCAGAAGGTAACGTTGGGGGTTGTTCTGGGCTCGAACGAGGCCGAATGGATCATTGACCAGGGCTATCAGGATGTTGTCCATGCGCCATCCCTGCATTCGCTGGTCAGCCTGTTGCAAATGGGCCGGGTTGATTTCGCCCTGATCGACCAGCAGGCCTTTGCCCGCATTCGCGACGATATGAAAATCGCAGCCGACCAGTTTACCGAACGCTTTGCCCATTACATGCCGCTGGTCATGTATTTTGCCCGCGACTACACCGCCAGCCACCCCGATACCGTAAAAAAGCTGAACCGCGCTTTGACCGAATGCGGGCCTGCCGCTGTCCGCCTGGATCACCATGAACAACAGCGTATTATTCGCGATGAAGTGGGCCGTATCCGCCAGCTGATGCGCGCCCCGGCCCTGATCAGCGCTTTGCATAATCTGGGACACAAGGCCGATCCCAGCGTTGGCGATGCACCGGACCGCGAAACAATCGCCCGGCTGGACCGCGAATGGCAGGAAGCCAGCGCCAATGGCACGGCATCGCGCCTCGCGGCCGATATTTTGCAAAACGAAGTTTCAACCTATCTGCAGCGGGCCTATCGCAACCGCGATATCAAATTTGCCGAAGCCTTCATTTTCAATCGTGACGGGCTGGTTGTCGGCATGTCTAGCCCGACCAGCAATTATGACCAGTCCGGCGAAAGCAAGTTTTCAATCTTTAAAGACCCGTCACCCGATGCCGTCCAGATCGCCGATATCTATTACGATCCCTCGACATCGAAATTTTTATCGCAAATCACCCTGCCACTGACCGACCCGGAAACTGGCGAGGTCGTTGCCGCCCTCACCGTCGGGCTGGATGTGACCGCCGCACTGGATGCCGAAGATTATTGATCGCGGGTGATTGCATGTTGGCACATGCCTGCCAAATCATGGCAGGTGGCGGCGCAACCGGGTCTTTGGCCCGTGGGTTGCGGCCACCATCCTTGTCATTTTACGAGCCTGCCAGCTTCGCCCATTCATCGGGCGTCATGGTTTTCAGGGCCAGGGCATGCACCCGGTTTTTCAGCAGATCGTCAAGGGCGGTATAAACCAGCCGCTGGCGATTAACCCGGTTCTGCCCTTCAAAGCTTTGGGAAACGATCAGCAGGGAAAAATGGGATTCGCCGCGCGGATCCGCACCGGAATGCCCGGCATGCTTGGCTGAATCGTCAATCAGTTCGAGTTTTTCCGGCGCGAACTGTGCGGTGATGATATCGCGAATTTGCTGGGCAACCTGCATGTAACATTCTCTAATTGTTGGAAGGATTGCGTGTGAAAATACCCGCCGTAAAAACTGTGGCGTTCATTACGCCGGTTTTTTGAACCGGGCAGGCTTTTTCAATCCTTTTATCGTTCGCAATCGACACATATGATATTGCGTCCCTTGATTGTTCCGAACATATAAACCCCTATGAACAGAGCGCAACGAAACAAACGCAAGACGTTGTATTTTACCGAGCCCGATCTGCCGGTGTGCGATTGGCCCGGCTGTGCGGAGCATGGGGAATTTCGGGCACCCAAAGACCGGAGCCTGAGCACCTATTATCAGTTCTGTCTGGAACATGTTCGCCAATACAACAAGTCCTGGGACTATTTCAGCGGCATGAAAGCCGATGATATTGAAGAACATGTGCGCCGCGATACCCATTGGCAGCGTCCGACATGGCAGTTCGGGCATATTCGCGGCGCTAAAAAACCATTCGATTTCAAATTTTCGGATGGCTTTGGCTTTTTCAACGAAGATGGCGAACAAACCCACCATGGCCCCGGTGGGGACCCCAATGCCAATCGCCGTGAACGCAATGCCGAGGATGCCGCACGCCGTGCCGGTGCGCTTGGTATGCCGCGCGAACAGCAGCAGGCCATGGCAACGCTTGATCTGGGTTGGCCGTTTTCCAAGGACGAGCTGAAATCCAAATACAAACAACTGTCGAAAAAATACCACCCCGATGCCAATGGTGGCGACAAACGCGCCGAAGAACGGTTCAAAAGCATCAGTGCGGCCTATTCCAGCCTGATGACCTATATCCGCGATCTTGAGGCGCGGGTTTCGATTTAAGCCCTCATGTCCCATGGCCCGGCCTTTTGCAGGCTTTGCCAATCGGCACACCATCCCGGAAAGTGCTGCGAATACAGGTTTTTACCCCAAAGGCAAAAAATTCCGTAACTTTCCTTTGTTCGCGGCGGCTTAATCGTTATTAATGAGAAAGATGACACATTCGGCCGGAGCAACCGGTCTTTAAATGCGCGAGTACTTATGAGCCAAGGTTACGAAGCGAGTGGTGTAGCAGCAGAACATCCGTTGGATGCACCCGACACCAAGATTTCCGTGCGTGAGGCATTCGGTATTGATAGCGACATGATGGTGCCGGCTTTCAGCCAGAGCAGCGAACATGTCCCGGCAAGTGATCCGACCTACCGATTTGACCGCGATACCACACTGGCCATTCTTGCGGGCTTTGCCCACAACCGCCGTGTGATGATTCAGGGCTATCATGGCACGGGTAAATCCACCCATATCGAACAGGTGGCTGCCCGCCTGAACTGGCCGTGTGTCCGCGTTAACCTTGACAGCCATATCAGCCGTATTGACCTGATCGGCAAGGACGCCATTGTCCTGCGCGATGGCAAACAGATTACCGAATTCCGCGAAGGCATTTTGCCCTGGGCGCTTAAACGCCCGGTCGCCATGGTGTTTGACGAATATGATGCCGGTCGCCCGGATGTGATGTTCGTGATCCAGCGTGTGCTTGAAGTCGATGGTAAACTGACCCTGCTGGATCAGAACAAGGTCATCCACCCGCATTCGCATTTCCGCCTGTTTGCCACCTCGAACACGGTGGGCCTTGGCGATACCACGGGCCTTTATCATGGCACCCAGCAGATCAACCAGGCCCAGATGGACCGCTGGTCGATCATTGCAACGCTGAACTATCTGCCGGTGGCTGATGAAACCAACATCGTTACCGCCAAGGTGCCCAGCTTTGATACCCCCGATGGCCGCAGCAAGATCGAGGCGATGGTGGCCCTTGCCAATCTGACCCGTCAGGGTTTTGTCGCTGGTGATATTTCAACGGTGATGAGCCCGCGTACCGTGATCACGCTGGCGGAAAACGCCGAGATTTTCAACGATGTCGCCTATGCTTTCCGTGTGACGTTCCTGAACCGCTGTGACGAGGTTGAACGGCCGATCCTGGCTGAATATTACCAGCGTTGCTTTGGCGAGGAACTGCCGCAAAGCGCGATTAACGTGATGGTTCGCTAGGCACACGCCCTTGATGTGACCGGTTTGCTGCAGGCTGTCTTTTGGCCTGCAGCATCATAACCCCCAGACGGATACGAGACAGCAAGCGATGAAAAACGACGAAGCGCTTTCCGGATTTCTGCGCGGCACGGCGGCGACATTTCGCGCGCTGGCTGGTCGCAATGATCTGGAGGTCGGCTTTGTCAAGGGTGGTCGCCCGGGCGGCTATGGCGAACATGTGCGCCTGCCCATGCCCAAACAGGCCCTGCCCAAGGATGAAGTCGCCGATCTGCGCGGTGTGGCCGATGGCTGGGCCCTGAAATTGCGTCACCATGATGCGGCCCTGCATCAAAAACGCATGCCCGAAAGTGCCGAGGCCCAGGCCGTTTACGAGGCCCTTGAATCCGCCCGTTACGAGGCCCTTGGTTCGCGCTATTTTCCCGGTGTGCGCAAAAACCTGCGTGCGCACGAGGATGCCGAATACAAGGCCAAAAATTTTCATCGTGTAACATCGCGTGACGATGCCCCCTTTGCCGACGCCATCGGCATGCTGGCGCGTGAATTGTTTACGGGCGAAAAGGCACCTGATTCCGCCCGCAACCTGATCGACCTCTGGCGTTCCGAGATCGAGGAAAAGGCCGGCAGCGATCTGGCTGAATTGCAGTCTTTGCTTGATGATCAGGAAGCATTTTCGCGCGGGATGCGCCGCTTGCTGGATCATCTGTCGCTGGAAGACGACCTTCTGGAAGATCCGCCCGAACAGGAAGGCGACGATCAGGACCAGCAGGACGGCGAAGATGCCCCGGACAATGAACAGGAAAGCCAGGGCGGCGAACAGGGCGATAGCGACGAAACCGACCCCGATGGCGATGATCAGCAGCAGGAAAGTGGTGCTGATGACGCGGAATCGGGCGAAGGCGACATTGACGACCAGCAGCTTGAAGCACAGTCCCAGGAAGAACAGCCTGCCGGGCCGGGCGAACAGCCGGAATTTGATGGTCGCAACGAACCGCTGGAACGCGGATACGAGCCGTTCACCCGCGAGTTCGATGAAATCGTCTTTGCCGATGAACTCTGCGAAAGCATGGAACTGGCCCGCCTGCGCGCCATGCTCGACAAGCAGCTGGCAGCACTGCAAAGCGTGGTGTCACGTATTGCCAACCGCCTGCAACGCCGCCTGATGGCGCAGCAGAACCGCGGCTGGGATTTTGACCTTGAAGAAGGCATCCTGGATGCGGCCAAGCTGGCGCGTATCGTGGCAACGCCGTCAACGCCGCTATCCTTCAAGCTGGAACACGATACCGATTTTCGTGATACCGTCGTCACCCTGCTGATCGATAATTCCGGTTCCATGCGCGGACGCCCCATTACCATTGCCGCCCTGTCGGCCGATATTCTGGCGCGCACGCTGGAACGCTGCGGGGTCAAGGTTGAAATCCTTGGTTTCACCACCCGGCAATGGAAAGGCGGGCAGTCGCGTGAATCCTGGGTCGAATCCGGTAAGCCGCCCAAACCGGGCCGTCTGAATGATTTGCGCCACATTATTTACAAGGCCGCCGATACGCCCTGGCGTCGCGCGCGCAAAAACCTTGGCCTGATGTTGCGCGAAGGCCTGCTTAAGGAAAATATCGACGGCGAAGCATTGCTGTGGGCGCATGAACGGCTGCTGGCGCGGAATGAACAGCGCCGTATCCTGATGGTTATTTCCGACGGGGCGCCGGTTGATGATTCCACCCTGTCGGTCAATTCCGGCAATTATCTGGAACGCCATTTGCGCGAAGTCATCGACTGGATCCAGACCCGTTCGCCGGTGGAATTGCTGGCAATTGGTATTGGCCACGATGTGACCCGCTATTACCAGCATGCCGTCACCATTAACGACCCCGAAGAACTGGGCGGCACCATGCTGCGCGAACTTTCGGACCTGTTCGATGAAAAACCCAAACGTGGCCCCAAACGGCCGCTGCGCCATGTCGCGGCCGACACGGCCAAGGATAAGGGCCATGGCGACAAGGATCGCTGGTAATTTCCCATTCGGTGTGCGGGGCAAGCATGGGTGACATCACCCGGTTTGCCCCCAGCCCGACGGGCTATCTGCATTTGGGCCATGCGGCATCGGCGCTGTTTGCCGCGCAAAATGCCGGTGCCAGCGGTAGATTCTTGTTGCGTATCGAAGATATCGACCAAACACGCTGCCGCCCCGAATTTATCACCGCCATTTACGATGATCTTGCCTGGCTGGGCTTACACTGGGAACAGCCGGTGCGCATTCAGTCCGCCCATTTCAGCGATTACCAATTCGTGCTGGACCGTCTAAGCGAACGGGGCCTGCTCTATCCGTGCTTTTGCACCCGCAAGGAAATCCAGGCGGAAATTGCACGCATCGGCAACGCCCCGCATGGCCCGGATGGCGCGCTTTATCCCGGTACGTGCCGCCACCTTGGCGCGCAGGAACGCCACGATCGCATGGAAGCAGGCGAATCCTACGCCCTGCGTCTGGATATGGGGCAGGCAATAAAGCAGGCAGGCCGTCGCCTTTACTGGCATGACCGTGCTGCTGGGCGGCAACTGGCCGTGCCCGAAATTTTTGGTGATGTGGTCTTGGCCCGCAAGGATACCCCAACCAGCTACCATGTTTCCGTCACCCATGATGACCATTTGCAGGGCATTTCGCTGGTCACACGCGGCGAAGACCTGTTTTTCGCCAGCCACCTGCACCGCCTGTTGCAGGAATTGCTGGGCTACGATGTGCCGGAATATCATCACCACAAATTGCTGATCGGGCCGGATGGCAAACGCTTTGCCAAGCGCGATAAATCTGAAACCCTACAATCCATGCGCGATGCAGGCATGAGCATTGAAGATGTTTTGGCGCGGATCGGGCCTTTATCCCGATAATCCGGTCAGCCGGTATTTGTTTCCAGCAAATGGGGCCGCCCATAAAACCAGTTGCGGATAAAATCGATGAATAAGCGGTTTTTAAGCGGTTGTGCGCCCTGATAGGGGTAAACAAGGCTGATGGGGCTGCGCGGGGATGTGAAATCATCTAACCGGGTTTCAAGGCGTCCTGCATCAATCTCTGTCATGGCGATGTAGCGCGGCAGGCGGGCAACACCCAGCCCCTTGCACACGGCATTGCGAATAAGCGGGTAATGGTTAAGCCGCAAATTGCCATCCACCAGCACCGATACCGGGCCGTCCTTGCCAAAAAACAGCCAGCGATGATCCTTGCAGTAATGAAAATTATTGATGCAGTTATGGTTGCGTAAATCATCCGGGGTTTGCACCGGCGGCTGGCTTTGCCAATAGACCGGGCTGGCACAAACCAGTTCGGATAATTGCCCTAATGGAATGGCGATCTGGTCCGGGTCATCAGGCAGGCCCGCACGAATGGCCATATCAACCGGGTCAGCCCGTAAGTCGCGATATCGGTTTTCCAGTTCCAGTTCGATGATGATGCCGGGATTTTCCGCCTGAAAACTGGCAATGATATCGTTTAAAAATATCTCGCCAAACGATACCGGCACCGTAATGCGCACAATCCCCGTCGGGCTTTTGCGCAGGCTTTCAACCGCGTCAAAGGCCGCATCGGCATTTTCGCCCAGGCGCTGGCAATAACCCAAAAATGCCTCGCCAGTTTCCGTCAGCTCCAACCGGCGGGTGGACCGGAACAAAAGTTTGGTCCCCAATGCTTCTTCCAGCCGCGATATCTGCTGGCTGATTAACCCCTTGGAAACACCCAAAACCTTTGCCGCGGCGGTAAAACCACCCTGTTCGATCACAACGGCAAAGCTGTTCATTTCTGTCAGATACTGTTTCATCGTTTAATATATTAAACAAAATGTTTGGTAATTGGCATGTTATCGAACCAATGATGCTGTGAGAAGATCATTTCATCCTTCTTCCACAAACAATGGAGATAACGAGATGAAGATTCTTCTGATTGGGGCCTCAGGCACCATTGGCAAGGCCGTTGCCGCCGAACTGGGCGCACGCCACGACATCATCACCGCCGGGCGCAGCAGCGGCGATGTAAAGATCGATATTTGCGATCCGGCCAGCATCCGTGCTGCCTATGAAAAGGTGGGTACGCTTGATGCCGTGGTTTCAACGGCGGGCAAGGTCCATTTTGGTGATTTTACCGAAATGGATGATGAAAAATATCGCATCGGCATTAATGACAAACTGATGGGCCAGGTTAACCTGGTGTTGATCGGGCGGCATTTCGTCAGCCCCCGTGCATCCTTTACCCTGACCACCGGGATATTAACCAAAGATCCGATTCGCTATGGCAGTTCGGCATCCATGGTAAATGGCGCGGTCGAGGGTTTTGTCCGTGCCGCCGCCATTGAAATGGAACCGGGCCTGCGCCTGAATGCGGTCAGCCCCGGTGTCATTACCGAGGCCATGGAAGGCTATGGTCCCTTCTTTCGCGGGCATGATCCGGTGCCAGCTGCCCGGGCCGCGCTGGGATACGCCAAATCGGTTGAAGGTTTGCAGACCGGTCAGGTTTTTGAAATTTTCTGATCTTGCTGGCCGGGTAACGTCGGATTGGCAGAAAAATGCACCGGAAAACATTCTGGTGCGTTTTTTTTATAAAAATGCATGTGATTGGTAACTAACCCTTGCGTTCGCGCACACGTATTCCATTTATAGCGCGATAGTTGGCGGCTGTTGGGGGACAGGTTGTCGCATGCAAAGCCAAGAGACGTATCAAGATGATATTGTATTACATGCCGGGGGCTTGCTCACTCTCGACGCACATATCACTGCTGGAAACAGGGGAGCAATTCAGCCTCGTTAAGGTTGATCATAAAAACAACAAGACCGAAAACGGCGAAAATTTTCTGGCCATCAATCCCGATGGCAGCATTCCTACCCTTAAACTTGCCAGCGACCACATGATTACGGATTGTGCTGGTGCCCTTCATTATCTGGCGGATCATTTCTGGGAAAGCGGTGTATCACCCGAACCGGAAACGCCCGCCCGTGCGCGCATGGATGATTTCCTGCGCGATATCGAACAGCAGCTTCATGTGCAGTTTGAACCCCTGCATCAGAAGGTAAAGGACGACGCCATTCGCAATGCGGCGATCGCCCGGCTTTCGGCCGAGTTTGAAAAATATGAAAACCTGTTTTCCGATGGCAGGAAATATCTGCTGGGTCGGGAATTCAGCGTTGCCGATGCCTATCTGTTTGTCGCCATTAACTGGGCGGGCATATCGGGCATCAATATTTTCCGCTGGCCCCATATTGGTGATTTTGGCGAACGCATGCGCGCGCGCCCGTCGGTTCTGGCTGCGCTGCGCGCCGAGGGCCTTTTGGCTGATTAAGTCAAAGGGGCTTAAAACCGGTTTGATAATCAAAAAGTGGTTAAAACTTAATGGGGGCGGTTAATCGCCCCTTTTTCGTGCCTGTGTGGTTTCCTGCCGGGGCGGGGCGGATACGAAAAAAACAGCCTGCGGCAAAGGCCGGCAGGCTGTTCTTGTTTGGGCATCAATGGTGTGGTTTCGGCCTGCTTAGCGGCTGAAATCCAGCAGAACCAGAAATGCAACCGGTACCAGTGCCAGGGCAACGTAAATCCAGGCCGAAGCAATGGAAATACCCAGGGCGGCAAGGACATAACCGCTCAGATACAGAACCAGGCCAATTACGGCGACCAGCAGGATGCCGATTAACGGCAAGGCGACTTTGGAATCGGTTTTCATCGATGCATTGCTCCCCAAGCATGGGCCCGGACGGGTCCCCTGAAAATCTGCGGGACTTATACCATCAGGGGGCGAAAACTGTTTTGACAAGGATCAATATCATCACGCCCTTTGCAAAAGGGCAGGATGCTTTTCTACCTCACAGTTAAACATATTCCCGTCTGAATTCACAGGGGCGGCCTGCCTGGTATTAGCCCGGCCTGATGATCTGCCCCTAACTGGCGTTGTCAAAGCCCGCGCATTCGCGATGTACCTTATATATAGGGTATATATAGGCTGCATATATCGGGTCCTGGGCAGGGCCAACCGGGATTAAACGGGATCAAACGGGTGTTTGGCTGGGTGAGGGATGCGCCAGAATCGCGAATCTCCGGTTTCATGGGGGCGAATCCCCAAACAACCGGGCGGCTGTGGATAAAAGGCCCGCGTGACCTGCAAATATTGATCGGTTATACAGGGCAACGGACAGGGTATTTTGGCGGTAACGGGCCGTTGTGACGGGCCAAAACCGCCAAAAAACGCCAAACTGGCGGGGAAACGCACAATTCCGCAGCAATTGCAGGTAAATTGCGTGGAAGAGGCTTGACGGCACTGGTTTGAGGCAGTATTAACCCGGCTCCAAGCGCGGGCCTGCGTGTTCAGGCCAAGCGTCCTTTTGCGAAATTAGACCAGGAGATCAGGTCATGGCACGTCGCTGCCCGGTATCCGGCAAAGGCGTTTTGGTCGGCATGAATGTGAGCCACGCCCACAATCGTACCAAACGTCGTTTTCTTCCGAACTTGCAGCAGACCTCGCTGCTGAGCGAAACGCTCGGCCGTTCGGTTCGTATGCGTCTGACCACCAATGCAATCCGCACCATCGAAAAACGTGGTGGCCTGGATGCATACCTGATTGGCACGGCTAACACCAAGCTTGATGCCGATCTGCTGAAGGTTAAGCGTCAGATCGTTAAAGCTGCTGAAGCAAAAGCTGCCTAAGGCAATTTTGCTTTAACGAAGTACGAAGGTCCGTCATTGGCGGGCCTTTTTGCTTTTCAGATATGGCCACAGGGCCGAAAAACAGCCGGACAATGCGTTCCGGCTGTTTTTGTTTGTCCGTGGTGGTGCTGGTTGCCAAATGGTGCCAGGGCCGGTTTAAACGGCTTTGGCTGATGGTCTGGTCACGGGTCGGATGGTGTGGAAAACACGGGGCTTTCCGGCATTATTTTGCAATGCGGCGACTCGGCGTAAAAGCGATTTTGCGCTTTTGGGAAATTCGTATATAATCTTCTCAATCAGTGATTTATGTGTGCGTTACCACCCGTATGTAAAACGTCACAGGATATTCATCAGCCCCGTGTGACGAAGATGCTAGACAGGCGGTACGACTCTGTAAACACGGCGGAGCGGATGATATGTTTCTATCGCCCAATACGTGTCCGGCCCTTGTTCTTAACGCGGATTTTCGCCCGTTAAGCTATTTCCCGCTGTCTTTGTGGTCCTGGCAGGATACGCTAAAGGCGGTGTTCCTTGATCGCGTCAATGTTCTTTCCGAATATGACCGCGAGGTACGCTCGCCTTCCTTTAAAATGAAGCTGCCCAGCGTCATTTCGCTAAAAGAATATGTGCCGATCAAAAGCACACCTGCCTTTACCCGTTTTAACGTCTTTTTGCGCGACCGTTTCAGTTGCCAGTATTGTGGTGACCGCCTGCCGGTAAACGACCTGACCTTTGATCATGTCGTGCCCCGGTCCAAGGGCGGGCGTACCAACTGGACCAACATTGTCGCTGCCTGTGGGACGTGCAACCTGCATAAGGGAAGCCGATCGGTGAAAGAAGCTGGTCTTCATTTACGCCGGCGGCCCGACCAGCCCACGATGCAGCAGTTGCAAGCTATCGGACGATCCTTCCCGCCAAACTATCTTCATGAAAGTTGGCGGGATTTTTTATACTGGGATACCGAACTGGAATACGATTTCTAGGTTTGAATTTTCGTACGCTAAAGCCCTTTGCCCGCCGCAATAAAAAACGCCGATGGACAGTGCCATCGGCGTTTTTGATTTAGATATGACCAGCACTTTTACCAGTTCATGGTCAGCTTCAGCAGGGCCGTGCGGCCTTCGGCATAGCCGCAGGCATTAACCGAACTACAACCCGCGACATATTCCTTGTCGAACAGGTTTGACACATTCAGGCTCAGGTCCCACTGGTCTTCAACGCCATAACCGATGCCGGCATCAAAAACGGTGGCTGAGGGGACTTTGTACTGGTTGGCATCATCGGCATAGGATGCCCCCTGATAGCGCACGCCACCGCCCAGGCGAAGCCCGTCAAGTGCTCCGTCGCGGAAGGTGTAATCCAGCCCCATATTTGCCATTTCGGTCGGCACGGTAACCGGCTGTTTGCCAATCAGGCTCTGGTTTTCTTCCTTGGTAATTTCAAGGTCAAAGGCCGTTGCACTGGCTGTCAGGCTCAGTTCTTTGGTCAGGTTGGCCTTGGCTTCAAATTCGATCCCGCGTGAATTGACTTCGCCAAGCTGGCGTTCATTGCCAAAGGTGCCGGTAATTACGTTCTGGCGGGTCAGGTCAAAAACGGCAAGGGTGAACAGCGCGTCAAAGTTTTGCGGCACATATTTCAGGCCAGCTTCATATTGTTCGCCGGTTTCGGGCCGGAAAACGCCCTGTGCACTGGACCCCAGAACCGGGTTGAAAAAGGTCGATGCGCTGACATAGGGGGTCAGGCCCATATCGAAATTATAGGCAAGGCCAGCACGCCCGCTCCATTCGCCTTCGGTGTCGTCGTAATTGTTATTGGTTGAAATCGGGTCATCGGCATCGGTCGAAACATAATCATAACGGCCGTTCAATGTCGTGGTCCAGCCATCGCCAAAACGGATCTGGTCCTGGGTGTAAAAACCAATCTGGTTCAGGTCAATATCCTGGTCCAGATAGGCCGACATGGCTGGTTGCGCCTGACCATGCGCCGGGTTAAGCGGGTCTACCGCCGTTGCCGAGCTTGAATATTCCGTGCGCTTCATATGAAAGCGTTTCAGGTCAATCCCGCCCAGCAGGGTGTGATCAAGGCTGCCGGTGGTAAATTTCTGTTCCAGCTGGTTATCCAGCCCGATCGAGGTAATTTTGGTCCGGTGCTCGAACCCGTAACGGGTCAGGTTATAGTTGCTTGTCGTCGGGGCCGAACCGCCAACCGCATAGCCAAACGGGTAATAATAAACTTCGTGAATGTCGGTATGGCCGATGCGGGCATTCTGGCGGAAGGTCAGATCATCATTGATCTCGTGTTCCAGCTCGTATCCGACCATAAACTGGCGACGAACATCCTTATCAAGGTCGGGTTCGGTGAAGTTTGTTTCCGGGTCAATTTTGCCATAGGGGGCGGAAACAACCGTGCCGGTATAGGGCAAAAAGCCCAGCCCGCCATTATGCTGCCCATCGACAAAGGTAAAGCTACTGAGCAGGGTCAGGCTGGTATCGTCATTGGGTGTCCACAGGAAGCTGGGTGCAATGGACCCCTGGAAACCTTCGTTGTCATCGGCCTGTTCCTCGCCATTGGTAAACTGGCCGGTCAGGCGATAGGCGGCTGTGTTGCTCAGCCGGTCGCTATAATCAATGCCGGTGCCGAATTTGCCGGTATCGGTCACCGACAGTTCAAGCTGGTGCATCGGTTCGGCCGTGGGGCGCTTGCTGACATAATTCACCATCCCGCCGGGGTTGGTGCCGCCATAAAGAACCGATGCCGCCCCGCGCAGCACTTCAACCCGTTCCAGGTTATAATCTTCGACCAGAAAGGCGCCAAAGCCATAGGCATAGTTTTGCAGACCGTCGAGATAAACACCGCTTTGGGTGGCGTTAAAGCCGCGAATGTAAAACCAGTTGGTATCGGTATCCGACCCGTAGGGCTGCGTAAACACACCCGCGGTATAGCGCAATGCTTCATCAAGCTTGTCCACCCCGCGATGATCCATTTCCTCACGCCCGATAACCGATACCGATTGGGGGATTTCCTCGATCGGGGTATCGGATTTGGACCCGGTTGCCGTGCGTTTGGCAACATATCCCCGCACCGGCGATGTGGCATCCTGTGCCTCGGCATCGCGGGTGATCTTGATGGGATCAAGCACCACAGGGTTATCTGATGTGCTTTCTGCCTGTGTGGTGGTTTCCGTGCTGTTGGTACTCTGCGCGCGGGCATAATCCGGTGCGGCGCCCAGCAGCGCCAGTGCCGTCCCACCCAATAGGATTGATGAATATTTCCATCCCGATAAATGCATTGTGGTCTCCCCTGTCCAGATGTCTGAATGACGACCAGCAGGGTCAAAACCGGCGGGCCATCTACCATAGGGGCCGCTCAATAGCATAGCGTCAGGCGGGATTATTGAACCGGATTTGGCTGTATTGAACGGATTTTGGCTTTTTTACATCAGCCGGGCTTTTCGCCATGCACCGGGTGTAGTGCCCGCGATTTTGCGAAATACGCGGGTTAAATGCGCCTGGTCGGCAAAGCCGACATGGGCGGCAATGGCAGCAAGCTGCGTGTTGCTGTTTTGCAGCATGTCCTTGGCCCGGTTGATGCGGGCCTTCATCTGCCATTGCTGGGGCGGCATACCGGTTGATTCGCGAAATGCCGAACAGAAATAGGATTGCGATAATCCCGTTAACTGCGCCAGTTCATCCAGGCGGATGGTCCGGGCGCAATTTTCCTCGATATAATCAACCGATTTGCGCAAATGATGGGGCGATAATTTGCCGCGTTTGCGCTGCGGTTCGCCAAAATTGCTGGATTGCAGCAGGGCCGCGGTTAACGCGGTCAGCAGGCCTTCGCCGTAAATCTGCGGCGATGTCATGCCGTTTTCCAGATCATCGGCCAGAAGATGCACCAGCGCATTGATGCGCGGATGGCAAAATCCGATCTGCGGTGTTTCAAGGGCCGTGCGGTTAAAGGCGCTTTCCAGGCTGTTTTCAAGCGCATCGATATCAAAGTGGATATCAAGGTGGCGTAACCGGCAATTATCCCGAACATAGGAGGATACCTCCATCCCTGCCGGAATATAGGACAGGCAGCCCTGCATCTGCCGTTGCGGGCTGGGTGTTTTCGCCGTTGATCGCACTTCCATGCAGCCATCGCCAACGCAGTCCAGAATGGCAACCAGCCGGGGTGCCTGCGACATATAGGTGCCGTGCGCCGAACGCTGGCATTCCACCTGCCACAAATCAGTGATCGCACTGTTCCATCGCCGAAATCGCAAATCATCAAGAAGCGAGAAACCCTCGATCCTTGTGGTCATCTGGGGATGGAATGCGGCGTTGTTCAAGTTCGGATCAATCCCGGTTTTGTGTGCGTTTGACTGGCGATGAAATCATGCATTTGAATATACCCGGAAATTTCATGCAAACAAGAACGATTCGCATTTTCAGCATATGGAAAAGCAAATATCAAAGATGCTTTGAAAGCGCCGGGTTGGGCGGAGGAGTCTGGATCGTCGAGCTGTGCAAAGAATCTGCGCAAAGAATTTGTGCACAGAAAAAGCCGGCACGTGATGTACCGGCTTTTGCACTCGCACTATGTTCCTGGGGTTGATATGCGCTTATCCGTCTCATTGGACAATGCAGGCGGCCCTTTGGTCGAGCGATACCTCGTTTTGGCTTAGTTCTGGCCGGTGGTGCGCATCATGCTGCTGCGCGGTGCCAGAAAGCAGAAAACAGCCATGACGATGGAAAAGAACAGGTTCACGGTCGGCATGGTAATGCCAAACAGTTTCCATTCGATTTTGTCACAACGGACAATCGGCTGTGCCAGAAGCTGTGCTTTCAGGTCGGCAACATTCGATGCGCCGCTGGTCAGGCCGCCGCACATTTCCGGGCCGTCCCACCACAATTCCTGAACGCCAACATGGTAAAAGGCAATGCCTGCGCCAATGGCAAAGGCCAGCCCGCACAAATAAATCATCCCGCGTGACAGGCCCGGCTGGCGGATCAGCAGCAGCGAAATAATGGCAAGGCCCGTTGCACTATAATAGGGAACGCGCTGATACAGGCAGAGAATGCAGGGCAGAAACTTCTGCACATATTGCGCATAAAACGCAAAGCCAAGGCTTCCGGCGGAAACCAGAAACACAAACAGGCCGGGCAGGGGCGAAGGGGTACGACGGCGGGAATATGAAGATGCCATGGGGCTCCATCCGTAACGCAAGGGGGGACAGCAGGTTTAAAGCAGGTATTTGATGGCAACAAAGCCGCCAACCAGACCCACAATGAAAATGGTAAAGACAAGACCCAGGCGCTTTTCGATAAAATCGCGGATGGGCGGGCCAAACTGCCAGATCAGACCGGCAATCAGGAAAAAGCGGATCCCGCGGGCCAGCACCGATGCCACCGAGAATATGACCGGATCAAGCCCCGTCACCCCGGACAGGATCGTAATGACCTTATAGGGGAAGGGCGTAACACCGGCGATAAACACGGCCCACGCGCCCCATTCATTATAATAGTCGCGGAACTGTTCAAACTTGCTGGCATAACCATAAAAGCCCAATACCGGCTGGCCGACACTTTCAAACAGAAAATGACCAATGGCATAGCCTGCCAGCCCGCCCAGAACGGATGCGACCATGCAAATCGTCGCATAGCGCCACGCCTTGTTGCGTGCGGCTAAAATCATCGGGATCAGCAGGATGTCTGGCGGGATCGGAAAGAATGAACTTTCAACAAAGGCAATGACGGCCAGGGCAATTGCAGCATGGCGATGGGATGCCAGGCTAAGGGTCCAGTCATAAAGTCTGCGAAGCACCAGGGGCGACCTTTATTTCAGGCCGCATATGGGCCGTATGCTGAAGGATGAGGGGATGTAACTCTATTTGAATGGCGGCTGCAATGGTTTCTGACGCAAACGTGATCAAGTTGATTTTTTTAAGCAAAGCCCCATTGACCGCCGTAAAATTCTCGCTATTATCCGCCCCCACGATGGACGGCGCAACATGCGCCTTGCTGCCCCTGTGGCGGAATTGGTAGACGCGGCAGACTCAAAATCTGTTTCACTTTGTGAGTGGGAGTTCGATTCTCCCCGGGGGCACCATCGAATTTCCCAATATCCGAAAATCATCTTTTATGCCCGGAAGTTTTCTTCTGGCATCGATGTGTTGCGGCATGTTTGCATCTGCCCGCCTGCATCTGTAGGGGCGGTTTGTTTTCCGCACGATTAACGTTTCCTGGTTTTTGCGGTTTTGCCAAAGGCAGTTTTGCCGTTTAACGCCAGCATAAATGCCGGAATGGCCGTCGCGGTACTTCTTGCCTGTCTTCCTTTGCCGAGTCTTTTTTTGCTGGTAACCGGAGTCGCAATTCCAATATTGGCGGAATTGCGCCATATCGCTGTGATTGCAGGTTGCAAGAAATATATATTTTTAGTTGAATTATTGTGTAAAATAATCCCCAATAAGGGATAATGGGACGCATTGATGGGGGATGGTGGCAACGCAACCGTCGGTATTAAAAATCATTCTCAATGATATGCACTTATTCTGACGCATAATGCCCCAAAAAAGTGAAGGTCAGCATTTGTCAGGATTCCAAACTGTGTTATTAATTTATTGATTTTAAATATAAAAATATCCAAACAACCATTAATTGAACAGTTTTGGGGATGTTATAATTCTGTTTTCGTAGTCTAGGATCGGTGATATACCAACGTTTGGTAGAATATGCTAATGTATATGTTCCGCGTTGTGTGTGTTGGGGTTGCCATGGCTCATCGTTTTTTCTCCTCCCGGCTGATTTCGGAACTTGAACCGCGCGTTATGTTTGACGGCGCCGGGGCGATTGTCGCAGACACTGTTTTGGGCGATGCGGATAGTACCGCTGTTGACCAGCATGTTCAGGACACACAGGATGCCACAGCCGCAAGCGATGCCTTCAATAGCCAGGGCGCGCAACTGGCAACGGGCAGCCCGGTTGATGGTGCCAGTGCTGACAGCGTAGCTGACGCGGGAACGACTGATGGCAGCGCCACACTTGATTCAGCCAGCATTTCCGACATTGCAATAACCGACCTTGGCGGTGTTGACGCCAGTGTCGCGCTGACCCCGCGCGAAGTGGTGATCTATGATCCCTCGATTGATGGTCTTGATGATCTGCTGTCGCAGTTGGATGGCAACACCCTGGTTTTCGCGCTTGATAGCGGCGAAGATGCTCTAAGCCAGATCGCGCGGATCATGTCCGAAGTCGGCTCGGTCAGCGGGTTGCATATCGTTTCCCACGGTGATGATGGCGCGATTGAACTGGGTGGCAAAACCATCACCACTGAAACGCTGCTGGGCTCAAGCGATGTTCTGGCGTCCTGGCAAACCAGCATGACGGCGGATGCCGATATTCTGCTTTACGGTTGCGAAGTGGGGGATGGTGTTGCCGGTCAGGCATTTTTGCATACATTTTCGGCACTTACCGGTGCGGATGTTGCCGCATCCGATGACGTTACCGGCCTGGCTGCCTTGGGCGGGGACTGGGACCTGGAAGTACATGTCGGTGCCATTGAAACCAGCGTGCTGGCACCGCTAAGCGGTTATCAGGGCGTTCTGACCACCGCGATGAGTGCGGCCAGCACCAATTTTGCCGAAGTTCTGAAAGGCGGGTCCTTTGACCCGGGCCAGGATACCCAGGCAACGGCGGCTGTTGACCTTGTAGGCGATGCCAGCAATGCCATGCTTTACATCAAGTATGATGACAATGGCACGACGGGCACTACCAGTGATGATGAAATCTATTTTCGTCTTCGCACGGACCATTCTGCCGATAAAAGCCAGGGTTTCAGCGGTTATGCCTGGATGGGCATGGATGTTGATGGCGACGGCGACCTTGATGCCTTCCTGATGGCATTTGGCACCTCGCAGGGTTTTTCCATTAACGTTTACAGTGCCGGCACCGGTGCCAATAACTCGCCCAGCACCACCAGCCTCGATAGCCAGAACCCTGTTGCCATTGTCACCAAAGAAGCCGTTTCTGTGGATGCTACGGGTTCGGTTCTGAACTATTCCAGCAGTGCTTCAAGCTATTTTGGCCGGGTTGCCGATATTGATAGTGGTGCAAATGGCAATATCGATAACGATGGTGACACCGACTATTTCCTGACCTTCAAGGTCAATGCGGATAATTTCTTCTCCAAGGTCAACACACTGAAGGTGACCGGGGGTGGCGGCGCGCTTATTTCGTCGATTAACGGCAATACCGGCATCAATAAAGATACCAATCTGCGTTTTGTTGTTGCCACCGCGCAGCAGGCCAACTCGCTTAATGGTGATATGGGCGGTATCAATGATGGTACGGCCGATAAAACCGCGACCTATTCGTCGCTTGGCATGTTCGTAACAGGGTCGCTTGGCAACCCTGAAACCCTGAGCACCGGCACCGGCACCGCGCCAACCATTACGGTGGGTGATCTCAGCTTTACCGAAGGCAACAGCGCAACCCAGATCGATACCGGTGCCAGTGCATCAGACAGCAATGGCGATACCGATTGGGACACCAATTCCAAAATGGAAGTCCAGCTGACATCGAATGCCGAAAGCACCGATCAGTTGGCGATTGCCACCAACGGTAATTTCACCATTTCCGGCGGCAATCTGTCGCATAACGGAACGGTGATTGGCACGGTTTCCGAAACCAGCGGAACCGCCAATGACGGTATTGTCACCGGTTCCGACAAGCTGACGATCAATTTCAACAGCAATGCGACCAACGCCATTGTTCAGGAACTTGCGCGTTCGATTACATTCTTTAACAGCTCGGAAAATCCGCTGGCCCTGGCACGTATTGCCACCTTCACCCTGACGGACAAGGGCGGTCTGACCGGTTCGGACACCTCCACCATTTCCGTGACCCCGGTAAATGATGCGCCAACGGCATCCAACAACACCGTCACGACGGCCGAGGACACACCAAAGGTCTTTGCCGCGGCTGATTTCAATTTCTCCGATGTCGATGGCAACAGCCTTGCATCGGTTCAGATCACCACATTGGAAACCAAGGGCAGCCTGCAATATAATTCGGGCGGTACCTGGGTTGATGTGACGCTGAACCAGGTCATCACCAAGGCCGATATCGATGCCGGAAAGCTGCGTTTTTCGCCTTTGGCCAATGATAGCGGCACAAGCTATACCAGCTTTGACTTCAAGGTTTCCGACGGCACGGTCTATTCAGTCTCCGCCTATACGATGACGGTGGATGTTACGCCGGTAAATGATGCGCCAACAGCGGCGAACAACACCGTTACGACAAACGAAGATACCGCAAAGGTCTTTGCAGCTAGCGAATTCAACTTTGCCGATGTGGATGGCGACAGCCTGGCAAAAATCCAGATCACCACACTCGAAACCAACGGCACCCTGCAATATCAATCGGGCGGTAACTGGGTTGATGTGACGCTCAATCAGGAAATCAGCAAGGCTGATATTGATCTGGGTAACCTGCGTTTCATGCCAGCGGCGAATGCGAATGGCAGCAGTTATGACAGCTTCGGTTTCAAGGTGTCGGACGGTTCTGTTTATTCGTCTTCGGCCTACACCATGACCGTGGATGTAACGGCGGTGAATGATGCGCCGACGGCGGCCAACAACACCGTTACGACAAACGAAGATACCGCAAAGGTCTTTACAGCGAGCGAATTCAACTTTGCCGATGTGGATGGTGACAGCCTGGCAAAAATCCAGATCACCACACTCGAAACCAACGGCACCCTGCAATATCAATCGGGCGGTAACTGGATCGATGTGACGCTCAATCAGGAAATCAGCAAGGCTGATATCGATAACGGCAACCTGCGTTTCATGCCAGCAGCGAATGCCAATGGCAGCAGCTATGACAGCTTTGGTTTCAAGGTGTCGGACGGTTCTGTTTATTCGTCTTCTGCGTACACCATGACGGTGGATGTTACGCCGGTAAATGATGTGCCGACGGCGGCGAACAACACCGTTACCACTAACGAAGATACCGCAAAGGTCTTTACCGCCAGCGAATTCAACTTTGCCGATGTGGATGGTGACAGTCTGGCAAAAATCCAGATCACCACACTCGAAACCAACGGCACCCTGCAATATTTCAATGGCACGTCCTGGGTTGATGTGACGCTCAATCAGGAAATCAGCAAGGCTGATATCGATAACGGCAACCTGCGTTTCATGCCGGCAGCGAATGCCAATGGCACAGGCTATGACAGCTTTGAATTCAAAGTGTCCGATGGCACGGATTATTCGGCTTCCGCTTACACCATGACGGTGGATGTTACGCCGGTAAATGATGTGCCAGCAGGGGCAGACAACACCGTAATAACCGCGATCAATACGCCGAAGGTTTTTGCATCGTCCGACATCACCTTTAATGATGTGGAATCAACCGATTACAGCAAAATCCAGATCACCGCGCTGGAAACATCCGGAACGCTGCAATATTTCATCGGCACAAGCTGGGTCGATGTGACGCTGAACCAGGAATTCACCAAGGCCGATATTGATAATGGCAATCTGCGGTTTGTACCGGTCAACAATGCCAGTGGTCAGGGCTATGACAGCTTTGAATTCAAGGTATCTGACGGAACCGCATATTCCAGTGATGCCTATACCATGACCATCGATGTTACCGGCAGCATCGCGCCGACCATTTCGGTTGCTGATCTCAGCTTTACCGAAGGCGATGGTGCAACCGCGATTGATGGCAGTGCAACCGCATCGGACAGCGATGGCGATAGTGATTGGGATGCCAGCGCCAAGCTCGAAGTCCAGTTAACGGCAAATGCGCAAAGCAGCGACAGCCTGTCGATTGCGACCAGTGGCAATTTCTCCATATCTGGCAGCAACCTGCTTTATAACAGCACGATTATTGGCACCATCGAAGAAACCAGCGGCACCGCCAATGACGGTGTCGTAAGCGCTGGCGACAAGCTGACGATCAATTTCACCAGCAACGCCACCAATGCCATCGTGCAGGAACTTACCCGTTCCATTACCTTTAATAACAGCTCGGAAAATCCTGATACATCGGCACGCACCGCAACTTTCACCCTGACCGATAAAACCGGTTCCAGCGGCAGCGATACGGCCACCATTACGGTTGCCGCGGTAAATGACGCGCCAACGGCGGCGAACAACACCGTTACGACAAACGAAGATACCGCCAAGGTCTTCACTGCCAGCGAATTCAACTTTGCCGATGTGGATGGCGACAGTCTGGCAAAAATCCAGATCACCACACTCGAAACCAAAGGTAGCCTGCAATATTTCAATGGTACGTCATGGGTCGATGTGACGCTCAATCAGGAAATCAGCAAGGCCGATATTGATAACGGTAACCTGCGTTTCACCCCGGCAGCGAATGCCAATGGCAGCAGTTATGACAGCTTCGGTTTCAAGGTGTCGGACGGAAACGCTTATTCGTCATCTGCCTACACCATGACCGTGGATGTTACGGCGGTGAATGACGCGCCGACGGCGGCGAACAACACCGTCACCACCAACGAAGATACCGCAAAGGTCTTTGCCGCCAGCGAATTCAACTTCACTGATGTTGACAATGACCCGCTGGCAAAGGTTCAGATCACCACACTCGAAACCAAGGGCAGCCTGCAATATTTCAATGGCACGTCCTGGGTGGATGTGACGCTTAATCAGGAAATCAGCAAGGCTGATATTGATAACGGCAATCTGCGTTTCACCCCGGCAGCCAATGCCAATGGCAGCAGCTATGACAGCTTTGGCTTCAAGGTGTCGGACGGTTCTGTTTACTCGTCTTCTGCCTACACCATGACCGTGGATGTTACGGCGGTGAACGACGCCCCGACGGCGGCGAACAACACGGTTACCACAAACGAAGATACCGCGAAGGTCTTTGCAGCCAGCGAATTCAACTTTGCCGATGTTGACAATGACCCGCTGGCAAAGGTTCAGATCACGACGCTCGAAACCAAGGGCAGCCTGCAATATTTCAATGGCACATCCTGGGTCGATGTGACGCTCAATCAGGAAATCAGCAAGGCCGATATTGATAACGGCAATCTGCGCTTCACCCCGGCAGCGAACGCCAATGGCAGCAGCTATGACAGCTTTGGGTTCAAGGTGTCGGACGGAAACGCTTATTCGTCGTCTGCCTACACCATGACCGTGGATGTCACGGCGGTGAATGATGCCCCGACGGCGGCGAATAATACTGTCACTACCAACGAAGACACTGCCAAGGTCTTCACGGCAGGTGAGTTCAATTTTGCCGACGTTGATAATGACCCGCTGGCAAAGGTTCAGATCACCACGCTTGAAACCAAGGGCAGCCTGCAATATTTCAATGGCACGTCCTGGGTGGATGTGACGCTTAATCAGGAAATCAGCAAGGCCGATATTGATAACGGCAATCTGCGCTTCACCCCGGCAGCCAATGCCAATGGCAGCAGCTATGACAGCTTTGGCTTCAAGGTGTCGGACGGTTCTGTTTACTCGTCTTCTGCCTACACCATGACCGTGGATGTTACGGCGGTGAACGACGCCCCGACGGCGGCGAACAACACTGTCACCACAAACGAAGATACCGCGAAGGTCTTTGCAGCCAGCGAATTCAACTTTGCCGATATTGATAATGACCCGCTGGCAAAGGTTCAGATCACCACACTCGAATCCAAGGGCAGCCTGCAATATTTCAATGGCACGTCCTGGGTCGATGTGACGCTGAACCAGGAAATCAGCAAGGCTGATATTGATAACGGCAATCTGCGTTTCACCCCGGCAGCCAACGCCAATGGCAGCAGCTATGACAGCTTCGGCTTCAAGGTGTCGGACGGAAACGCTTACTCGTCTTCTGCCTACACCATGACTGTCGATGTCACGGCGGTGAATGACGCACCGACGGCGGCGAATAATACTGTCACTACCAACGAAGACACTGCCAAGGTCTTCACGGCAGGTGAGTTCAATTTTGCCGACGTTGATAATGACCCGCTGGCAAAGGTTCAGATCACCACGCTTGAAACCAAGGGCAGCCTGCAATATTTCAATGGCACGTCCTGGGTGGATGTGACGCTTAATCAGGAAATCAGCAAGGCCGATATTGATAACGGCAATCTGCGCTTCACCCCGGCAGCCAATGCCAATGGCAGCAGCTATGACAGCTTCGGCTTCAAGGTGTCGGACGGTTCTGTTTATTCATCTTCTGCCTACACCATGACCGTGGATGTTACGGCGGTGAATGATGCACCGACGGCGGCCGATAAGACCCTGTCGACAACCTATGAAAAACCGGTTGTGATCCAGACATCCGATCTTGGATATGGCGATACCGAAGGCAGCGCCCTGACCAAAATCCGGATCACCACGCTGGAAGCCGCCGGTCAGCTACAATATTACAATGGCACATCCTGGGTGGATGTGACGCTGAACCAGGAAATCAGCAAGGCTGACCTTGATGCGGGCAATCTGCGCTTCAGCCCGGCCCAGGGTGGCAGTGGCAATGCCTATGCCAACTTCAAATTCCAGGTTCATGACGGCACCGATTATTCGGCAACGCCCAATACGATTACCTTTAATGTCGGGCCGAATACCGCACCCGCTGTCACGTCAAATGGCGGTGGCAGCACTGCAACCATTTCCGTGTCCGAAAACCAGACGGCGGTAACAACCGTTACCGCAACCGATGCCGAAAACCAGAATTTGACCTATTCCATCAGCGGTGGCGAGGATGGGGCCAAATTCAGCATTAATTCCGCGACTGGCGCGCTGGTGTTCAAAGCCGCACCGGATTATGAAAACCCGACCGATATTGGTGCGAATAACACCTATATCGTTGAAGTTTCCGTATCCGACGGCAATGGGGGCGTAACCAAACAATTGATCACGGTGAATGTCACCGATGTTCCGGAAACTGTTTATATTCCGCCCGTAGCACCAACCCCGGCACCGGTGCCAACCCCGGCCCCCACACCGGCACCCACGCCCGCACCCGCGCCGGTCATTGCAACGCCGCCCGCCCAAACACCGCTGACCCCCGAACCCACCAACCAGCAGCAGGGTCCGGTCAACGATCCAACCATTATCACAACCGGTAATGGCCCGGGCTTTAGCACGGTTGTCTTTACCGGGCAGGGCACCAGCCAGCAGACGGTTCAGAATATCGCCATTTCGGTTAGCAGCGTTGTTTCCACCACCACAACGGCAACAACCAGCAGCAGCACGACCCAGGGCGAAAATGCACAGAATGGCCAGAATGGCCAGACTGGGCCGAATGCACAGGGTGCTAACGGGCAGGGGAACCAGACCGGGCAAAACGCAACCACCAATGCCCCGGGCGAGCGTAATCTTGCCATCCAGAGCTATGTGATCTCGGCCAAGGATAACAGCGGTGCTGGCCGGATCGAGGTTTCGGTCGAGGAAGGTTTGCCCTCCTGGATGCAGATCCAGACCGATGGTGCCACCGGCACCCTGATTTTGCGCGGCGAACGCCCCGAAGGTGACAATTCCACCTATCAGGTGAAGGTCAAACTGAAGCGCGTCGATGGCGAGGAAGTCGAAGTGATCATCACTGTCGAGCCCGTGGTTGAGGAAGGCCAGGGCAGTGATGCAAATGCCCCGAAAGTACCCGATGGTCCGGGCCTTGCCCCGGCACCAGGGGCAACTGGCGGGGCGAACAATGCGATACAGCCAGGTGACCAGGCATCGCTTGACTGGATCGAACAGCTTTTGGCGTCGCTTGATAACCAGGACACGGATGGAGCGCATGTTCCCACCGATGCCCCGGATCTGGCCGCAAAAAGTGGCTTTGCCGATCAAATGGCGGAAATTCGAATTGCACGTGACGTATGGCAAGCGCGCCTGATGCAGGGGTGATGCCCATACCGGTTTTCTACAGGCTCAAGGTACCGGGATAAATTAATGCTAGGTCTTTTAAAACTGCCCTCAAAGAAGGCACCAACGACTGTTCTCTTGGCCATGCTGCTTTCCGGTTGTGCGGTGGTAACCGAACCACTGACGATCGGGGAACGTCAGAAGCTCATGATCGACACCATGAAAGCGGTGCAGGAACAGGAGCTTGAGCCCAACCAGGTTGTGACATTGCATGAAGCAATGGCACGCGCGCTGATTTACAACTTTGAAACCCGCCTTGATGCGCTTGAGGAAGATATTTCCAAAGACCGTATCGCTGCCGGGTACTGGGATTTTCTGCCCCAGGCCATTGCATCGGCCGGTGTCAGCCGCCGGTCCAACGTGCAGGCATCAAACAGCTATTCTGTGACCACGGGTCGGGAATCACTTGAAACCTCCAGCTCGTCTGACCAGACGCGCGAAACGGCGGATTTGCGTTTTGCTTGGAATGTGCTGGATTTCGGGGTGAATTATTACACCGTCAAACAGACAGCCAACCAGTCGCTGATGGCGCAGGAACGCCATAAACGTGTCGTGCGCGAATTGCTGCAGGATGTACGGGCCGCCTATTGGCGCGCAGTGGCATCCGAACGCCTGCTGGTCGATGTGACACAGATGCTCGAGCGCGTGAACACCGCCATTGTCACGGCTGACCGCATCCAGAATGATCGTCTGCAAAACCCGCTTGATATCCTGTCCTACAAACGGGAACTTTATGACAAGCTGTTGCAGTTGCGCACCATCCGCAAGGGGCTTTTGCAGTCCAAAATGGAACTGGCAAAGCTGATGAATATCGTGCCTTCGACCAATTACCGGCTCGAAGTGCCCGAAGAATCACCCGAACCGGTTACCGATATTGGCGCATCACCCGATAATCTGGCCCTGATTGCCCTGCAATCGCGCCCGGAAATTATCGAAGCTGGCTATAACCAGCGCATTGCCGCACTTGAAATCAAAAAATCGATCGCCCGCATGTTTCCGGGGATCGAGTTTTCAACCTCGCTTAACTTTGACAGCAACCAGTATCTGCTTAATCAAAGCTGGAACGAAGTCGGCCTGAAGGTTTCGTGGAACCTGCTGAATTTCCTGCGGGGCAATTCCGAAGTTGAAATGGCCGAAAAGCAGGAAAAAGTCAGCCTTCTGCGGCGTCAGACCCTGGGGATGGCGGTGATGGCGCAGGTCAATATCGCGTTTCTTGATTACGAAGAAGCCGTAACCACCTATTCCACCACTAACAGCCTGGCCGAAATCAACGAACAGATCGAAACCATCCAGCGCAACCAGGGTGGATCGCGCAATCTGGGCGAATTGCAGTTGATCAAGCTGGAACTTGACAGTCTGGTGGCAAAATTGCGCCGTGATGAACAATATGCCCAGGTGCAAAATGCCATGGGCCGCCTGATGTATTCCAGCGGCGTGAATATTTATAACGACCTGCCCAGCACCCGCGAAGTGGGTGTGCTGACCGCCGCCCTGCAGGATGCCGAAGATGCCTGGGTGCGCAATGGCATGTTCAAACGCCAGTATTTTACCCAGATCAGCCAGGATGAAGACAGCACCGCTGATGCAACGCTTCCGGGTGACAGGACGGACGATCTGGCACAGACTGAAAAGGCAGCAATGAACAGCGAAGACGATGCTGCAGCCGCAGCAATCGTCAGTTCTGTTCCGACGACCCCGGACCTTTAAGGACTGGTCAGCCAGAACGAGTGCTTTGCGATATGAGACAGTTTGCTTTTTGGGCCTTGATGGGATTAACTGTTTGCTCTGCGCCGGCATGGGCGCAGAGCGATTATTCCCAGCCAACCGCGCACGCCATTCTGATTGCCGAGGACGAAGTTGTTGTCTCCTCGCAGATGAGCGGGCGTATCATCAACCTGCCATTTGATGAAGGACAGCATTTTAAAAAGGGCCAGGTGCTGGCCGGTTTTTCGTGCGAAATTCTTCAGGCGGAAGAAGCCGTTGCCGTGGCAACCGTGGAAGGGGCCAAGGCCGAACTGAAAAACGCCCAGAACCTTGATAAACTGAACGCCGCCGGTGCCCTTGATCTGGTGCTGGCGGAAACATCGGTGCAGCGTGCACGCGCCGAACTGGAAGTAGCACGCAGCCGCAAACGGTTATGTCAGATCATTGCGCCCTATGACGGGGTGGTTCTGTCGCAGGACGTGCGCCAGTTTGAAAGCGTGGATGCCAGCGCACCCATGATGCGTATTGGCCGCGATGCGCCTTTGCGCGTCAGCATTGTTGCACCGGCAGCCTGGCTTACCTGGCTGGATCGCAAAACGGGCCTGAAATTCCAGCTGGCCGGGCAGGCCCCGGCGGTAGAAGGCAAAATTGACCGTATCGGCGCATCGGTGGATGCCGCCAGCCAGACCGTCAAGGTCGAAGGCATTTTGCAGGGCAAGGACATCAAAGGGCTGGTGCCAGGACAAAGCGGCCTTGTCACCTTTGACAGTCCGGCCGGGCAAAGCCAATGACTGGATCAGGGCCAGGGCCGAAGCCGGGCGCAGGTGCGGGCAATGGGGGCATTTCGGTTGACGGGCGCCTATTGCATCTTTCAACCGCCTTGCTGATTGAACGCGAAGTCCGCCAGCAGCGCGATGCCCGGTCGCTGGCCTATTATCTTGTCAATGAAACCGCACGCCTGCACCAGCATTCGCTGGCCTTTTTCATGCGGCCCAAGGCACGCGGCTGGTCGGTCATCAGTGCGACCGATGTGCATAATGTCGAAGATGCCAGCGGTCTGGGCGACTGGCTGCGCAAGGTTGCCAAGCGCAAAACCGATGACGATGTAACACCCTTTGAAACAGCCGCCCTTGCACCCCCTGCCGATCTGGCATCGGGTCTTCCGCCTTACTGCATGTTGATGGTGCTAAAGCATCCTGATGGTGGCGTTGCGGGCAAGCTTCTTTTGCTGCGTGATACCCCGTTTCAGGATCGGGACCGCCTGATCGCCGAACCAATGGCGGAATGTTATGGTCATGCCATTGCATCGCTGGATGACCGGCCGTTTTTAAGGCGCTTTGGGTCACGCAAGGGTAAAAAATGGCTGATTGCTGTGGTGGTTCTGCTTTGTGCCGCAGGTTTTATTCCCGTGCCCATCACCGCCCTTGCCCCGGTTGAAATCGTTGCGCGGCAACCCACCCCCATCACTGCCCCCTTTGATGGCATTATCGCCGATGTGCTGGTGCGCCCCTATGAGGCGGTAACACCGGGCCAGATGGTCGTGCGCATGGATCAGACCGAACTGGCAATGGAACAGAACGTTGCCAGCCGGTCGCTTGCCGTGACCGAAGCCGAACTGGAACGCTACCGCCACGAAGCCTATCTGATGCCCGAAAGCAAGGCGAAGATGGCGATCTGGGAATTGAAGGTCGAGCTTTCCAAGCAGGAACTGGCAAATGCCCGGGACAAGCTTGAACGCCATCGCATTACCGCCCCGGTTGCCGGTGTTGCGGTGTATGACCATCGCTTTAACTGGCGGGGTCAGCCGGTTAAGGCCGGGCAGCGCCTGATGACAATTGCCCAGCCCAATGACCTTGAAGCACAGATCGAACTGCCCGCAGGTGCCCTGATCCCGCTTGCCAACGGGGCGCCGGTGACGCTGTTTCTTGATATTGATCCAACCCGGCCCATTGCCGCAAAGCTGACCAGCATTGGCTATCAGGCGCAGCCAACGGCGGCGGGCACCATGGCCTATCGGTATCGTGCCGATATTGATGGCACCTTGAATACCGACCTGTTGGGCGCGCGCGGTACGGCACGGCTGGAAGGCGATAAAATCCTGCTGGCTTATGCGCTGCTGCGCAGGCCCATTGCCGCGTTACGGCAGTTTGTCGGCTTATAGGTGGGGGCGATGGAAAAATTCCTTCCTGCCAGCGGCCTGTTGCCGCCTCTTCGTGAAAATATCCGCTTTGTCAGCCGGTCGCGCGACATTGGCGGCGATGCGGTGTGGCTGGTCTTTGATCCGCTGCGCAACCGCTATCTTGAACTGCGCCCGGTCGCCTATGAATTGCTGTCGCGCTGGGGTTTGGGTTCGATCGAGGCCTTGATCGATGCCATGGCGCGCGAAACACGCCACCATATCAGCCGCGGCGAGCTGGGCGAATTTATTGCCTATCTGGCACAAAACCAGCTTTTGCGCCGTTCAACCTCGCCCAAACTGCCGCCGGAAAAGGGGTTGTTGGCGCAACTGGAAAAGTCCCTGTCTTCGCTGGTGTTTTTCCGTGTCCGCCTGATCCGGCCTGATCGGATGCTGTCATTATTTGTTGGCGCGGTCAGCTTTATTTTCTCGGCCCCGTTCTGGGTGGTGATGGCGTTTCTGGGTATTTCCAGCCTGGTTCTGGTCTCGCGCCAGTGGGATGAATTTCTGGCGACCTTTACCGGCTTTCTTGATGTGCAGGGCGCAACGGTTTTGTTGCTGGCAATTGTTTTTGCCAAAACAATTCACGAACTGGGCCATGCCTTTGCCGCCAAACATCTGGGCTGCCATGTACCGGCGATGGGGCTGATGTTTATTTTGGGGCTGCCGCTGGCTTATACCGATGTCAGCGATAGCTGGCGGGTGGAAAACCATCGCCACCGATTGCTGATATCGTGCGGCGGGATCATTGCCGAAACCATATTGGCAATTTTGTGCACCTGGGGGTGGTTGTTATTGCCCGATGGCCCGGCGCGAACAGCCTGTTTTACCCTGGCAACAACCGGCTGGATTGCGACTTTGGCCATCAACCTTAATCCGTTCATGCGTTTTGATGGCTATTACATTCTGGCCGATCTGATTGGCATGCGGAACTTGCAAACGCGCTGTTTTGCCATGGGGAAATGGCAATTGCGGCGCGCAATTTTGGGCTGGCACGCCCCCGTGCCCGAAATTGTACCGCCCCGTTTGCAACATTTCATGATCGCCTTTGCCTGGTCGACCTGGGTGATCCGCTCATTCATCTTTGCCGGGATTGCGATGTTCGCCTATGTCATGCTAGGCAAGCCATTTGGCGTTATAATTGCTATATTTGAAATATGGTTGCTATTATTGTCGCCACTGGTGCGGGAACTGGCAACCTGGATTGCCGGGCGCAAAAACTGGCTGGCGCAACCACGGGCCTGGGTTTCGATGGCATTGCTGGGTTTGGTTCTGGCATTTGTGCTGGTCCCGCAAAGTTTCCGCGTTGGTATGCCCGCCATTTTAACCCCGCAGGACCGGCTGGTGATCCATGCCAGTGATGCCGCCCTGATCGCCGATTTCCCGACAGAAAACCGCCAGGTCAAGGCAGGCGATGTTTTGCTGCAATTGCAGGACCCGGACCTTGATATGGCCATTGCCCAGTCGGACCGGAAATTGCAAATCATTGCCCTGGCAAAACAGCAAACCGCCGTCAACCAGATGGCAGCGCGCGAAAACGCAATCATTGACCAGGAATATGCCGAAGAACAGGCCCGCATGACCGGCCTGATCGCCCGGCGCGACAGATTGACAGTCCGTGCACCCTTTGCGGGTCTGGTAACCGATATTGACCCGTTATTGGCAAAGGGCATCTGGGTTAACCGCGAACAGCCGCTGTTTTTGCTGGTGGCCGAGGGGACCGGCCTTTTAACCGCCTATGTCGATGAACGGGACCGGTCGCTGGTCTCGGCTGGCAGCGCGGCGCGCTTTTACCCCGAAGCCGGGGATTACCCGGTGATGGATGGTGTTGTGCGCGATGTGCAAAGCGTCCCGGCCGAATTTTTGACCGAACCCATGCTGGCATCGATCAATGGCGGCGAAATTCCCGTGCGCGAAGATGTAAACGGCCAGCTGGTGCCCGAACATGGCCAGTATCAGGTGATGGTTGAAATGCCAGACCAGCACGGATTTGGTGATATTCACCATGTGCTGCGCGGCGTTGTTTATTCCCAAAGCAAACCCTATTCCCTCGCCGGTTACGCCTATGACCGGGTGCGGGCATTGTTATCGCGGGAAACAGGGTTTTAGGGGCGTATTGATGCCATCCGTGCGGGATGGGTGATGGGTGACACGCGATGGATGGATTAGGCCAGGCTTGATGCAAAGGGCCTGGCAGGTACGTGAAGACCGGGAGGGTCGGTTTTGATCATGGGGTTTGGTATTTAAGGTGCGAATAGGGAAAGTTGAAATGTGCTGGAACATAAAACATGCAGCCAAAGCGTTTGTTGCAGTCGCGCTGATCGCGCCGGCCCTGTTGGGGCATGCACAGGCCGGGCAGGGTGATATTGCCATTGGCACCGGCGGCGTAACGGGGATCTATTACCCGGCGGGTGGTGCCATTTGTGAAATGGTCAATCGCGAAAGCCAGGCGACCGATCTGCGCTGCTTTACTGAAAGCACGGCAGGCTCCATTGCCAATATCCGGGCATTGCGGGATGGCTCGCTTGATTTTGCCATTGTGCAGTCTGACTGGGTGTATCACGCCTATCACGGAACATCGGTTTTTGCATCGGACGGCCCGTTTGACGGGCTTCGTGTGGTGTTTGAACTGCATTCCGAACCCTTTACGCTTGTCGCCCGCAAAGGCAGCGGAATTATCGGGTTTGAGGACTTAAAGGGCAAAAAGGTCAATATCGGCCTGCCAGGGTCCGGGCAACGCAGCACCATGGATGTGGTGATGAAAGCCTATGGCATGGATTATGATGCCCTGGGGGGCACCACCGAATTAAGCGAAACCGGCATGGCCAAGGCGATTTGCAATGGCGAGATTGATGCGATGGTTTACACCGTGGGCCATCCGGCCGCCGCAATTTCCGACGTTGCCAATAATTGCGATGTCGAACTGGTTAATGTCGAAGGACCCGCAATTGATAAACTGGTTTCGGAAAACGGCTTTTATCAAAAAGTCAGCATCCCCGGTGATCTTTATGAAGGTACTGGCAGTGCGGTGAACAGTTTTGGCGTCCGTGCGGTGCTGGTCACAACGGCAAAGGAACCGGCCGGGACGGTCAACCGGCTAACGACGGATGTGCTGGGCCATTTCGCCGATTTCGCCCGCCTGCATGATTCATTTTCAGTCCTGAAACCCGAAGACATGATCAATGACCACCTTGCCCCGATCCACGAAGGGGCATTAAGTGCGATTGCAGCACTTGGTTTGCAACCGCAACCATAACAGGGGCGTTTGGCCGCAATGATTTCGAAAGGCCCTTGTGCATAGCAGGGGCCTTTTTGTTGCGTGGTCCTGATGCAGTGCAGATTGGTAACAGGCGGCTGGCTGGCACAGGCAGTTTACAAAATTTGAAATTAAAATTCTGATTATGCGTTATTTAAAATACATCTTTCAGGCGGATTTCCGCCCGATAGCTTATTTTGAGGTGATTAATTTTTCAGGATAAATCAGGTTAAAGTTGTATTTTTGGCAGGTTGATAACGGTGAAAACGATGTTGTTTTGCCAAAATGCCGCGATTTTCGCCGTTTAATTCCCGGTAATATTGGTGTGGTTGTATCTTTTACCATTGCCTGGCTATGCATGAAATTTGGCGTTCGCGAAGGTTTCACCACTGCGCCAACACCGGGTTTATCGTTTCGGTCGATCCATCATTTTGGGGCTTCTGTGAGACAGAAGGGAAGCCCTTATATCAGGCAGTCATAGGCAGTCAGCCGGGATAGGTCTGCCCGTTCAAGCTGGCCGTTTCTCCGGTGTTTTCCGCGAATTTTCGGGAAACCGGGCATTAAAAAAGCCCCCGATATGGGGGCTTTTTGATCTTATTTTTCCAGCTCGGCAGTATGAGCTTTGTAATTCGGATGTTCCGGGTTCAGGTAAGCCGGATCATTTTTAATGGCATCAACGGTGGTGCCTTTTTCTTCTGCCAGTTTAAGAACCCAACCGATAACACGGCCACGGCCAGTCCAGGTTTCTTCCGGGTTTACCGGGTTGCGGTATTTCGGCGGCGTGGACTGTTTGTTTTTCGCCGGGGCAGAAGCATTGGCAGCGGTCGGTTTAAAAACTTCCGGATACAGTTCGCGAATGGAAAAACCTGCATCATTCAGCTTCTGGTTAAATTCAGCGCGAAGGTCTTTGATCGCCTGTTCTTTTCGGGTCTCGACTTCTTCTTCGGTCTGCTCCATCAGTTCGCGAAGTTCTTTATAGCTCAATTTGGAAATATCGATTTTGCTCATTATTCTCTCCTGAAACTAATAAATTCACGTCTTACATAATGCCTATTCTTCCGAAGGGCAAGATGTTTTAGTGAATTAAAAAGATTATGGAAGGCGTGTCCCGGTTATTAATACCATGTGTTACTTTGAATTGTGGTAATTGTATGGACAGCAATTTTAGATTTCGATGCCCGTTCGGGCAATGCAAAAACCATTGAAAACACTGCGGTTGCGGGGGCGCTGTTCGACCGGGGAAAGCGGGTTTTGACTGGGCGATGGTCAATTATCGGCTTTTCTTTTAATATATTCGATTGAAATTGGCCGTATTTTTAAAATCCCGTAGTGCTTAAAACACAATAATCTACTTTACGGAAAATTAAACAAACTATCTATGGTGGTCTTGTTTTTCTATCTTGTTGTATATGTGCGCTGCAGCAATCGTTCATGTACTTGCGCAGGGATGGCGGGCTGTTTGCGTGCGGTGGCTTTGATTGAAACTGAAATACGGTTTGCCGGGAAAAGCTGTTTTTCAGACTGCCGGTTTGGGTGTGCTGCTGATCTGGCGTCATGAATTTTCCGGTCATAATCGTCGGCGGTCGTGAACCTGCCTTTTTCCCCGGACTTTTCACCCTGCCGGTTTCCTGCCGGTGCCTTGCTGATCCATTATCAGCCGTTTTGGCAGTTGTTGTGATATTACGGAAAAATTTCGGTTCCAGGTGCTTGACCAGAAGAAATTTGTGCGAGAAAACGATTTTCCCGGAAAATACACAGAAATTTCAAAATTCACAGCAATCCGAAATGGAAATTCTTTCGTAATGTGATTCGGTCCCTATATGGGGGTGCAATCCTGTGCGTGATTGCGGCAAAAAGGTGTCACAGCGTGCCATGACAGGCAGTGATAAGACCCGATGTCGCGAATCGGCATTATCCCGTACTTACTTTGGTATAGGTTTTGCGGTGGATGCTTCGATTTTTCTGCAAGGTCGAACATCCCGGTTTCGCTGGGATTTTCGTTTGAAAACAGGTTTCTGGCGCCCTGGATGCCAAGGTGCTTACAGGTTCCCTATACGAAAAGAGAGGTTTTGCATTGATTAACTGTTAAAAAAATATACCTTGGCGGAAACAGTTTGGCCGCCATTCCCACCGGTTTTGCCAGCTTGGCTTCCGGCGGTAACTGACGGACCATTTAACTTATCATTGCCGAAAAGGT
Source organism: Thalassospira marina (assembly GCF_002844375.1). Lineage (NCBI taxonomy): Bacteria > Pseudomonadati > Pseudomonadota > Alphaproteobacteria > Rhodospirillales > Thalassospiraceae > Thalassospira > Thalassospira marina. The sequence goes on from NZ_CP024199.1 coordinate 598,996, forward strand.
CTGATGAGCATCCTGCCAGTGGTACTGGTGCGGGTTCAGCTTCAGTAATTGGCCTGCGCCGGTTTGCGCGTCGCCGCTCTCCCGTGTTCCTGAATGTGTGACTGGCAGAAATTGCCGGCGAGGGAACCTGTTTTCGGAGATGTCCGATCACACCGGACTTTCGACATTTTCGACGATATTTTGGACGGAGTTTGTTGATGTTCGGGTTCGGGCACATCAGTCAGCGCAAAGCGCGAGAATACCAGCAGGTTATCGAAGCGCTGGATAAATCGGCCGCCGTTATTGAATTTGGCCTCGATGGCCATGTTCTGCAGGTAAATGACAATTTCCTGAAGGTCATGGGATACAGTGCGGATGAGGTTATTGGTAAACATCACCGCATGTTTGTTTCCGGTAAATATGCCCAAAGCACAGAATATCGTGATTTCTGGGCAACGCTGGCAAAAGGGCAGTTTCAGGCTACCGAATTTCAGCGGGTGGCGAAAAACGGCCAGACCATCTGGATCGAGGCATCCTATAACCCGGTTTTCGATAGTAATGGCAAACCCATCAAGGTCATCAAATTTGCCTATGATGTAACAGCCAAGCGCGAACAGCGTGCGGAAATGGAAAGCATGTTAAATGCCATCCAGAAATCCCAGGCAGTTATTGAATTTAATCTTGATGGTACGGTGATTGACGCGAACGATAACTTCCTTTCCGTGATGGGCTATCGCGGTGATGAAATTATCGGCCGCCATCACAGTATGTTTGTGAAACCCGATGAAAAGAACAGCGCGAAATATCGCGATTTCTGGAAATCCCTGAATGACGGCAAATTTGAAGCCGGGCAGTTTCACCGTGTTGCCAAGGGCGGAAAATCAGTCTGGATCGAAGCATCCTATAACCCGATTTTCAATGCCGCAGGCAAGGTTTACAAGGTTGTCAAATTCGCAACCGATATTACCGCCAAGGTGAACCTGCTGGTTGATCTGAAATCCATGATCGACAATAACTTTTCCAGCATCGAAGCTGCCATTGGCGATTTGCGCGCCATTTCCCAGCACGCGGTGGATGTTTCGGCGGACACGGTTTCAAATGTGCAAACCGTCACCGCCGGGGCCGAAGAAATGAGCGTTTCGATCAGTGAAATTGCGCGGAATATGACGGCATCGCAAAGCACCACCGAACAGATGGTGCAGGAAACTGCGATTGCCGATGAATCAACCCAGCGCATGGCGCAGGTTGTCGATGCCATGACCGGCATTGTCGAGGTAATCCAGGATATCGCCGGGCAGATTAACCTTCTGGCCCTGAATGCGACGATTGAATCTGCCCGCGCAGGCGAAGCAGGCAAAGGCTTTGCCGTTGTTGCCAACGAGGTTAAAAACCTTGCCAATCAGGCCGCCCGCGCAACTGACCAGATTTCAGCCGAAATTCACGGTATTCAGGAAATCACATCCGAAGTGGTGGGAGCCTTGCAGACCATTCGTAATTCGGTTTCCACCGTGCGTGATGCCGTCGGTGTAACGTCTGACGCACTCGGCCAGCAAACCCGCATCACATCGGGTGTGTCTGACAATATGCGCAACATGAATTTCGCGGTGGACAGTTTTTCGCGCAGTATCGATGAAATCCGCGATACGGTCGAACGTGTGTCGCAATCGGTAAGCCACACCCGTGCCGCAGCCGAAGTGCTGGCGCGTTAAACGACAGGGGGTAACCCCGCTGCCCAGGTGGCTGAGGCGTTAAAAATAAAGGGAAGATGCGTGACCCTGCATCTTCCCTTTTTTATGTTTGCGATGTGGCTTTCTATGCGGGCGCGTTTATTCCGCCAGGGCGCGCATCGGGGTGATCAGGTCGGTTTTGCCTTCAAACCCGATGCCGGGCAGTTCGGGCATGGTGATATAGCCGTCTTCGACCTTTACGCTGTCAGGGAAACCGCCATAGGGCTGGAACAGGTCGGGATAGCTTTCATTGCCGCCAAGGCCAAGGCCCGCCGCGATGTTAAGCGACATCTGGTGCCCGCCATGCGGAATGCAGCGTTTGGGTGACCAGCCCGCCTGTTTGATGACATCAAGGGTGCGCAGATATTCGACCAGACCATAGGAAAGGGCGCAGTCAAACTGCAGCCAGTCGCGATCCGGGCGCATGCCGCCATAACGCAGCAGGTTGCGTGCATCCTGATGGGAAAACAGGTTTTCGCCGGTTGCCATGGCGCCGGGGTAAAATTCCGCCATTGCCGCCTGAAGCTGGTAATCAAGCGGATCGCCAATTTCTTCGTACCAGAACAGCGGATATTGCCGCAGCATTTTGGCATAGGCGATACCGGTTTCGAGGTCAAACCGGCCATTGGCATCGACTGCAAGCTGCGCTTCGCTGCCAATTTCGTCCAGCACGGCTTCAATGCGGCGCTGGTCTTCGGCAATATCGGCCCCGCCGATTTTCATTTTGACGACATTATAGCCGCGATCAAGATAACCCCGCATTTCCTTGCGCAGCGCGCCAAGATCCTTGCCGGGATAGTAATAACCACCAGCAGCATAAACAAAAACGCGCGGGTCGGCTTCAACCCCGTTTTGTTCGGCCAGCAGGCGAAACAGCGGTTTGTCGGCAATTTTGGCAACCGCATCCCATACCGCCATGTCAATGGTGCCAACCGCGACAGACCGTTCGCCATGCCCGCCCGGTTTTTCATTTTGCATCATCGCCGCCCAGATTTTGTGGGGGTCCAGGTTGTCGCCTGCCTCATTGATAAGGCTGTTGGCGTCGGCCTGCAAAATACGGTCCCGGAAACGTTCGCGGATCAACCCGCCCTGGCCATAACGGCCATTGGAATTGAAACCATAGCCAACAACGCGGCGGCCATTGCGTTCCACATCGGTCACAACCGCCACCAGGCTGGCGGTCATTTTGGAAAAATCGATATAGGCATTGCGGATCGGCGATGCGATCGGTTTGGTGATTTCCACAACATCAATAATGCGCATAACAAATAGCCCTGTTTTCATGGCGGTTGATCTTTGATGCCCTGATATTAAGGGTTGCGCAGCAGTTGCGGCTAATGCCAATCTGGCGTTTGGTTATACGTTTATGGCATTACCAAAATGGAATTGCGCTGGTTTGAAGATTACATCGCCCTGGCTGACTGCCTGAATTTTTCGCGCGCCGCCCAGCAACGCAACATTACCCAGCCCGCCTTCAGCCGGCGTATTCGCGCGCTTGAGACCTGGGTAGGCACGCCTTTGTTTGAACGGACCACCCATGATGTGTCGTTAACACCTGCCGGTATCCATTTTCGCAATCAGGCCGAAGCCCTGACCCGTTCCATCCTGCAATTGCAGCGCGAGACTTGCGAGGTCGCGGGGCAAAAACAGGCGGTCATTGGTTTGGCGGCCACCCATGCCCTGTCCTTTACCTTTTTTCCCAAATGGATGCAGGAAATGGGCCGGGTGATGCCGCTGGGAACGCTTAACCTGATATCGGACAGCATGCAGGCCTGCGAACAGGTGATGTTGCGTGGCGATGCCCCGTTTTTGCTCGCACATTTCCATGCCAGCATGCAAAGCAACCTGCCTGCCGGGCAGTTCAAAAGCATTGTGATCGGCAAGGATCGCCTGGTGCCCCTTTGCACCCCCGATTTTGCCCGAAAGGCGGGTTTGAGCAGCGGGGATATCTCTGCGGATGTCTCCGGGGATATCACGGGCGATGATGCGGAACTTGCGGTACGGAACGCTTTGCCCGTTGCTGAAAACACTGGTGGGCAGGGAAAACGGCAGGATCAGGATCAGGTGCAGGATCAGGAAATTTCCTGGCTTGCTTATCGCCGGGAATCCGGGCTTGGCCGCATCATAAAGGCGCATTGGGCCAAACGGGCGCCATCCTTTACCCTGCGGGAAAGTTTTACATCGCATTTGGCCGCAACGCTGCAATCCATGGCAGGGTCTGGTGCCGGGGTGGCGTGGCTGCCCGAAACGCTGGCAATGGCCGATATGGCCGAAGGCAAACTGGTGCCATTTGGCGGGGCGGAATTGATTATTCCCATCGAAATCCGCCTGTTTCGCCCGGTCGCCCGCCAAAGCCCAATGATCGAGGAATTCTGGCGAATGGCCAGCCAGACCATGCAGGAAAAGGTGCTGGATTAAGGTTTTGGCTTGCAGGTGTAAAGGCGGGGCAGGCAGTGACCAATAAGGTCACTGCCGGTAAGCTTTAGGCCGAAACTGCATCGGCAATGGCTTTGCCACAGGTGATGGTATCGGCTTTGCCGCCAAGATCGCGGGTGCGCAGGTTTTCATCAACCAGCACGGTTTCAATGGCGCGCAGGATGGCATCATGGGCATCGGAATACCCCAGATGGTCCAGCATCATTGCCCCGGCCCAGATCTGGCCAATCGGGTTGGCAATGCCCTGACCGGCAATGTCCGGGGCCGAACCATGGACCGGCTCGAACAGGGACGGGAATTTGCCTTCCGGGTTGATATTGCCTGATGGCGCAATGCCAATGGTGCCGGTGCAAGCCGGGCCAAGGTCGGACAGGATATCGCCAAACAGGTTGGAGGCGACAACCACATCAAAGCGGTCCGGGTTCAGCACGAAATGGGCGGTCAGAATATCGATATGGTATTTGTCCCAGGTGATATCGGGATAGTTTTTTGCCATTTCGACAACGCGTTCATCCCAGTAGGGCATGGTAATGGCGATGCCGTTGGATTTGGTTGCCGATGTCAGGCGTTTGCGCGGGCGTTTTTGCGCCAGATCGAAGGCATATTTCAGGATGCGGTCAACACCGGTGCGGGTCATTACGGTTTCCTGCAGCACCACTTCGCGGTCCGTGCCGGGGAACATTTTGCCGCCAACCGATGAATATTCGCCTTCGGTGTTTTCGCGCACCACGTAAAAATCGATATCACCGGGTTTGCGACCCGCCAGCGGCGAGGGCACACCGGGCATCAAACGGGCCGGGCGCAGGCTGACATACTGGTCAAATTCACGACGAAACTGGATCAGCGATCCCCACAGCGAAATATGGTCCGGCACAGTGGCAGGCCAGCCAACCGCGCCATAGAAAATGGCATCGTGATTACCGACCTGGTCTTTCCAGTCATCGGGCATCATCTGGCCGTGTTTCAGGTAATAATCGCAGCTTGAAAAATCGAAATCATCGAATTGCAGGCTGATATTAAAGGCTTTTGCCGCAGCTTCGAGAACGCGAACGCCTTCGGGTGCCACTTCCTTGCCAATCCCGTCGCCGGGGATGACCGCTATTTTGTGTGTCTTCTGCGACATGGGGGTCTTTCCTGTCTGTTCTATCGGTGTTGGTTGTCGGTCGGTGTCGGTGGGTGTGGATTATAAATTTTGTTTTTCAAAGGGTTAAATGCGATGCCGGGCGGGTTTGGTTTATGTCACCAGGATCGCGCGAAAATCATTCACATTGGTCAGCGTCGGGCCGGTGATGATACTGTCGCCCAGTTTTTCAAAAAAGCCATGTGCGTTATTGTCGGCCAATTCATTGCCAATATTCATACCGGCTTTTTCGGCGCGCGCGATTGTATCGGGCACGATAAAAGCGCCTGCGATTTCTTCGAGCCCGTCAATACCATCGGTATCACCGGCAATGGCATAAATGCCTTTTTCGCCTTTCAGGGCATGGGCCAGTGCCAGCAAAAATTCGACATTGCGACCACCGCGCCCCTGGCCACGAATGGTTACGGTTGTTTCCCCGCCCGAAAGCAAAATACAGGGCCGGGCAAAAGGTTGGCCGTGATGGCGTATTTGCAGGGCGATGCCTGCCATCACACGGGCAACATCGCGGGCCTCGCCTTCAATGCGGTCCCCCAGAATATGGGCGGAAATACCATTTTGCTGGCATATATCGGCAGCAGCCTGCAGGGCCATTTGTGGTGTGGCGATCATTTCGCTGGTGACAGTGGCAAGGCGGGCATCACCGGGTTTGATGGTTTCGCCGGTTTTGTTTTGCAGCACCGATAAAATCGACGTTGCCGGGGCAATGCCGTATCGCTGCAAAATGGCCAATGCATCATCGCAGGTGGTGGGATCAGCACAGGTGGGGCCGGATGCGATATCGAGGAAATCATCGCCTGGCACATCGGAAATCGCAAACATGTGCACCTGTGCGGGAAAGCACATTGCCGCCAGTTTGCCGCCCTTTACCTGCGAAATATGGCGGCGCACGCAATTCATTTCCGAAATGCTGGCCCCGGATTTTAGAAGTTTCTGGTTCAGCTCCTGTTTTTCGCCAAGGGTGATGGGCGCAACAGGCTTTACCAGCAGGGCCGACCCACCGCCTGATATCAGGCAAATGACCCTGTCTTCAGCCGACAGGCCCGTAACGGCATCCATCAACTGGCCGGTTGCTTCCATGCCGGCGGCATCAGGCACCGGGTGGGCAGCAGACAGGACCCGAATGCGCGAGGTGGGAACCTCGTGACCATAACGTGTGATAACAATGCCGGAATAATCGCCCTGATTACCCCAATGGTCTTCAAGGGCGGCAGCCATGGCGGCGGCTGCCTTGCCCGCCCCGATTACAACCGTTTTGCCCCTGGCCGACAAGGGCGGCAGGGACGGGGGCAGGCAGAATGCCGGGTCCGCCGCCCTGATTGCCGCGCGAAACAAAACGTCCAGAAAGTGACGAATGTCATGGGAGGATGACATATCGTAACCGTTTGTTTTTTCAGCAAATGTAAAAGGCGGTGTCATCGATATTCTGCCTGCGGTCCTGTTGCGGTTTTGGGTGGTCCAGGGTGGTTTATATGTAGTTGATGTTGATGTGCCGTTAGCTGTTATCGCCCTTGATGGCTTCAAGGACCGCATCCGTCACCTCGCGCGTGGTGGCCTTGCCGCCCAGATCGGGGCTGTGCAGGTCGGGGTTGGCGGTGACCCGCTCAATCGCGCGCATCAGGCGGTCAGCCGCGTGCTGTTCGCCGAGATGTTCCAGCATCATCACCGCGCTCCAGAATGTTGCGACGGGGTTGGCAATGCCCTGGCCGGTAATATCAAATGCCGACCCGTGAATGGGTTCAAACATCGAGGGGAATTTGCGTTCCGGGTTCAGGTTGGCGGTGGGGGCAATACCCAGCGACCCTGCCAGTGCCGCCGCCAGATCGGACAGGATATCGGCATGCAGGTTGGTGGCAACGATGGTATCGATGCTTTGCGGTTTCAGGGTCATGCGCATGGTCATGGCATCGACCAGCATTTTATCCCATTCCACATCGGGATATTCGCGGGCGACCTCGGCAGCGATTTCATCCCACATCACCATGCCGTTGCGCTGGGCATTGGATTTGGTGACCACGGTCAGTTTCTTGCGCGGGCGGGACTGGGCCAGTTCAAAGGCAAACCGCATGATGCGGGTAACACCGGCCCGGGTGAAAATCGATACTTCGGTGGCGACTTCTTCGGGCAGGCCAACATGGGAACGCCCGCCCTGGCCTGCATATTCGCCTTCGGAATTTTCGCGCACGATAACCCAGTCCAGGTCGCCTTCCTTGACATTGCGAAGGGGGCCTTGAATGCCCGGTAAAATGCGGGTCGGGCGGACATTGGCGTATTGGTCAAACGGCTGGCAAATCGCCAGGCGCAGGCCCCACAGCGTGACATGGTCGGGCACATCGGGCGCACCAACGGCGCCAAAATAAATGGCATCGTGGTTTTCAATCTGGCTGCGGCCATCAGCTGGCATCATGATGCCGTGCTGTTTGTAATAATCCGACCCCCAGTCGAAATGATCGAAGGTAATTTCAAAACCGCCGTCGCGCTGTGCCAGGCAGGATAAAACCTCGGTTCCGGCCGCGATAACCTCTTTACCGATCCCGTCCCCGGGGATGGCAGCGATACGATAATTCTTCATGTCTGGTCTCTTGTGTTTGCTGTGTTTTGGTTTTGAAAGGCTGGCGCTGCCTAGAACAGAATTCCCTGTGGCATGCGGATCAGCAGGATTTCGGCCATCAGGAAGTACATTGCACTGACAATGACACAGCCTGACAGCAGGTGAATGACGATGCCGCGCGCAGGCAGGCCGTCGTAATTGGCAATCGCGATCAGGGCGAAAAAGGCGATGATGCCCGCCGCCAGAAACCCGATAAAGGGAATGGCGGCAATCCAAAGGCCCATCGCCACAATCAGGCCGATGCGACGCGGTGTTGATTCAGAGCCTGATTTCGATCCTGATTCCGACCCCGGCGCGCCATTGGTGGTTTTAACCGCGGGTTTGCGCAGGATATTGATCAGAACGAAAATGGCGGCAAAGGCGATTAAGGCCGAGGCAATGGTGGTTGGAAAGACCGAACCCATCGGCGTCATGGAAGGTGTTTGCGACAGCGCCCAGGCGCAAATCACGATCAGGATCACGGCAACAAGGGTGCCTGCCATGTCACGTGGTTGCGAGAGAAGGCCGGTTTTGGGAATGGTCGCGGATGCCTGTGCATCGCCCATAATGTCGCGGCCGGGGTTTTCTGCCGCCTGTTTTGCCAGTTCGCGGTTCTTTTTGCGATGGGCGTAAAACGGATAGAGCAGGGTGAAAACGGCCAGCGCGATGATGCCCAGGCTGATGGGGCGACCAAAAAACATGGTGGCAATTTCGCTGCGGGCATTGCCGATAAGATAGGATTGCACAAATCCCTGTTCGGCGATCTGACCCAGAACCAGGCCCAGAACGATGGGCGAGGGGGCAAAACCACAGCGGTTCAAAATCCAGCCGACAATGCCCAGCCCGAACATCATTTGCACATCGTGGATGTTGCTGTGAATGGCAAAGCTGCCAATGATGGTCAGGAAGGCGATGGTCGGGACCAGCATGGTTTTCGGGATCGATGCGATGGATTTATAGGCATAGCGCCCGATCAGCAAACCGGCTGGCAACATCAGAAGCGTTGCAATCAAAAGCCCGAAAATGAAGGTGTAAACAATTTCGCCCTGCTGGGTAAAAAGGGTCGGGCCGATTTTGATGCCCTGCACCAGCAACGCCCCGAGAATAATGGCATCGGGCGGGGTGCCGGGAATGCCCAGAACCAGTGTTGGAATAAACCCGCCGCCAACCGTGGCATTATTGGCCGTTTCGGTGGCGATAACGCCATCAGGTGCGCCTTTGCCAAACTGTTCGGGGGTTTTGGATGACCGGCGCGCTTCGGAATAGGAAACCAGCCCGGCAACCGACCCGCCCGCACCGGGCAGAACACCAATTACCGTTCCCAGGATCGAGCTTCGGATTACGTTGAATTTGCTGTTCCAGGCAATGCCCAGGGCCTCGAACAGGCGAATGCCGCGATTGCCGTCTTCGATTTTCAGATGCGGGTCGCGGGTTGCGACCAGATCAATCAGAACCGGGATGCAGTAAAGGCCGATCAGGGCGGAAACAATGTCAAAGCCGCCCAGCAGAATCTGGCTGTTCATGGTGAAGCGCAGATCACCACCAACAACGGCAACCCCGACCATGGCCAGCATCAGGCCAAGGCAGCCACCCATAAGGCCCTTTAAGGTATTGCCAACCGAGAGGGCGGAAATCAGGGTCAGGCCGAACATGGCCAGCCAGAAATATTCGGGCGGCCCAAAGGCCAGCGCGATTTTTGCCAGCGGTGGCGATAACAGCAGCAGAAACACACCCCCGACAAGACCGCCAAAGACAGAAGATAGCGTTGCCAGTGTTACTGCAAGGCTGCCATCGCCACGTTTGGCCATCGGGAACCCGTCAAAGGTTGTGGCAATTGCCGACGGGGTGCCCGGTGTATTGACCAGAATGGCGGCAAAGGCACCGCCATAAATGGCACCGGTATAGATCGCGCCCAGCGCAATCAGCCCGGTGGCAGGATCCATGGTAAAGGTAAACGGGACCAGTACGGCCACCGCCATGGTGGCGGATAATCCCGGCAATGCCCCAATGACAGTGCCCAGAATCACGCCGCCCAGCGCCATGAGAATATTGAGCGGCGTTAGCGCGCTTAACAGATAGCCAAGCAATTCCATGTTGGTGGTTCTCCCTGATCCCGTTTCTTTTTATCAGCGGTTGGCGATGCCGAGTTTTTCGCCGATTGCGCGGTATTCTTTTTTCTTTTGCGCAACAAAATCAGCCATTTTGCTGTAGGGCACGTCGGTCAGCACAAAACCGGCATCTTCCATCTTTTTGATGAATTCCGGGTTCTGGTTGATTTTGGTGACGATGTCCGAAAGCTTCTGGCGCACGTCTTCGGGGGTGGATTTGGGCACGGCAATGCCGCGATAAGCACCACCAACCAGGTCAAACCCCAGTTCCTTGAAGGTCGGAACATCGGGGAAGGCCTTGACGCGTTCTTCGGAGGCCACGGCAAGCATGCGCATGCCATCACCGTTATTCACACCTGATGTGACATAGTTGAAACCAGCCGTTACCTGGCTGCCAAGAATGGCGGTAACAGCCGGGCCGGTGCCACTGAAGGGGATATAGGTGGTGGTGATGCCAGCAAGGTCGTCAAACTGGGTCTGGCCGATCTGGTTGGCGGAATTGGACCCCGAACCACTGAACGTCACCATGCCGGGATTGGCCTTGGCATAGTCGATCAGTTGCTGAAGATTTTGAAATTCGCTGTCTTTGGGAACGAAAAGGGCATTGGGCGTATAGTGAAAATAGTTCACGGCCACCAGGTCGTCGGTTTCATAGCCGACATCCTTTTCCATTGGCTGCAACACGGTGTGGGGCAGGTTGATGCCCATCAGGGTGTAGCCGTCACCATCCATGGAATTAAGCTGTGACCAGGCCTGTGCGCCACCGGCACCGGCCATATATTGAATGACCATTTGCTGGCCGGTGATCTGTTCAAAATAGGGTTGCTGGAAACGGGCCGAAACATCGGATTCACCGCCCGCATTGAAGGGCAGGATCAGATTGACGGTTTTTTCCGGGTATTGGGCAAAGGCTGGGCCGGCAATCAGGGTTGCGGCAAAGGCTGCTGCCAGAGCTAGCTTACGCATTGGTATTCCTCCCTAATGATTAAGATCCACACGACGCGCCGTTATTGGCGCAATCGGTGCCGAAACCGGGGAAAGCATTGTTATTATTGGCGATACCCGGAATACGGAGTCTTCCTCAGTCCATATGCCTGCAGGGCCGGACCCCGGCTGTAGGATGCCGTTTGCAGGTTCCGGGACTGAATTTGGACCATTGAAGTGTAGATTTATTATTCGTTTAGTATAATTTCTGAATTTGCATTTCATTAAGTCGCTGAGGTTAATAATGTCGTCGGATAGTGATTTGGGGTTTTTTGTGTTGCTGGCGCGCAAGGGCAACCTTTCGGCAGCCGCACTGGAATTGAACCTGTCGCCCCCGGCGGTCAGCAAACGCCTGGCAAAACTGGAAGACAGGCTGGGTGTGCGCCTGATGAACCGCACCACCCGTCGGATCAGCCTGACCAGCGAGGGCGAGGCCTATTTTCAAAGTGCAATCAAAATCATGCGCGAGATCGAGGATCTGGAGCAGCGCGTGGCAACCGCGCGTGAAAACCCCAAGGGGTTGTTGCGGGTTAACGCGACCTTTGGTTTCGGGCGGGAATATCTGGCCCCGGTGATTTCGGAATTTTCGCACCTGTATCCCGAGGTTGAGGTGCAGCTGGTGTTAAGCGATGCGCCGATCAATCTGGTCGAGGAGGGGTTTGATATTGGCATCTGGTTTGGTGGTTTGCCCAATTCGCGCCTGCGCGCCCGCAAGTTGCAGGATAACCGGCGTTTTTTATGTGCTGCCCCGTCCTATCTGGCGCGGCATGGGACGCCGCGCACCCTGGCGGATTTAAACGAGCATAACTGCATCATCCTGCGCCAGGATAATGCCAGTTACGACCTGTGGCGCCTGCAACGCGGCCAGTATTCCGAAACGGTGCGCGTACATGGCACACTGAGCAGCAATGATGGTGAAATTGCCCTGAAATGGGTGCTGGACGGGCACGGCATCATGCTGCGGTCCGAATGGGATATTGTCCGCCATGTGGATGCCAATCGCCTGCGGCTGGTACTGCCGCAATATGCACAGGTAGATGCCGATATTTATGCCGTTTATCCCGAACGGCACAATGTTTCGGCCAAGGTGCGCATTTTCATTGATTACCTGTACCGGGAATTGCAGGCGGCACGCAGCGATGAAAAAGGCGATTTGTCCTAAAACCGTTTGCCGTTTGCCGTTGGTCAGGTGCAGGTTGCCGTGCCGTGCCGTGCCGTGCCGTGCCGTGCTGGGCTGGACTGGGTGAAAGTGAAAGCGCTTTCACTGCGCGGCACTGGCCCCGGATCGGGCAACAGGAATAAACACATGGAAGGTGGCACCCTGGCCCGGTTTGCTTTCAACCCAGATGCGGCCATGGCAATGTTCGATCACGTGTTTTGAAATGGCAAGGCCAAGGCCCGACCCCGACGGACGCGGTTTGTCGCCGGGATATTTGCCGCCGCGGGCGAATTTGTTGAAAATCAGGTCGGCTTCGTCATCGGCAATGCCTGCCCCGTTATCGGAAATGGTAACAAGGTAGCCATCCTTGTGCGTTGCGCCGCGCACAAAAACTTCGGGTTTGTCGGGATCGGCAAATTTGGCGGCATTTGATAACAGGTTGATAAAGACCTGTGTTAACCGGTCGCGATCGACAAACAGATTGACCGTATCACCACCGATATCGACCATCAGCCGGGCATCGCGGTTGTTAAACAGGCCTTCAAGGGCGTCGATGGTTTCGCGCAAAACCGCCTTCGGGTCGACATTGCCTGGTTGCCAGTCCGAATGACCGGCTTCCAGGCGGGCAAGGTCCAGGTGATCATCGATCAGGCGGGTCAGGCGTTCGCTTTCGCGGACAATGACATTCAAAAAGCGTTCGGTGCGTTCGGCTTCAAGTTCCGGGGTGTCGACCAGAATTTCCGAAAATGACCGGATCGAGGTTAAAGGGGTGCGAAATTCGTGGCTGACCATTGTCAGGAATTCGTCCTTTAAGCGGTCGAGTTCCTTGAGGCGGTCATTGGCGGCGCGCAGTTCGGCGGCGGCGCGTTCCAGTTCGCGCGATTTTTGTTCCAGCCGCTGGGAATGTTCAATCACATGTGATGTTTCTTCGAGAATTTCGAGGACTTCATCCAGACTGACCATTTCGCCCTTGGCAACGGATGATACCATCACACGCGCCGATGCCGCCCCGATGGAACCGGCCAGCAAACGTTCGCTAAAGGCGATCATGTCAGCATTGGCTTCGCCCTTGCCGCGCCAGGCCGTATGCCGCGATGTGCCATAATCGCGAAAGGCATGATAGGCGCGTTCCCGGCCCAAAAACCGTTCCACCAGTTCGTAAAGGTCATCAATGGTGGCGGATGACCGCCAGATAACAGTTTCGCCACCCTTGCGCGAAAAGGCATCGACAAACAGGGTGGCCTGGATGCGTTCCAGCCCGCCCTGGCTGGTAAACAGGCTAACCACAATAAAGCACCCGGCATTGAGCGCCATTGACCAGATCAGTGCGTGGGTCAGGGGGGCGAAATGGTCCAGGCCAAACAGGGCTTCGGGCCGTAGCCACGGGTGACCAAAGGCACCGTCGGTGATCAGTTTCGGGTCGATCCAGCCGGAATCGGCAAAGGATGGCAAAAGCAGCGTATAGGCCCAAATGGCAAAACCGGCCGTAAGCCCGGTAAGTGCGCCAGTTTTGGTGCCGCCCTTCCAGAACAGCCCGCCCACCATGATGGGAATGAATTGCGCGGTGGCGGCAAAGGATATCAGCCCGATTTCCGCCAGGGCATCGCCCGCCCCGGCGGAGCGGTAATAGATATAGCCCATAAACACCACCAGCACGATTGATGCACGGCGGATGAACAATAACAGGCCGGTCAAATCGTCGCGTTCGGTAAGGCGCAGCCAGCGCAGGCGCAAAAGGGCGGGAATGACCAGATCGTTACACACCATGGTCGAAAGCGCGATGGCGGCCACAATCACCATGCTGGTACTGGCCGAAAGCCCGCCGACATAGGCCACCAGTGCCAGTAGTGATTGCCCCTGTGACAGGGGAACGGACAGCACGAAAAAGTCGGGATCGGCCCAGTCAGGCAGAAGGCCCATGCCCGCCAGCGCGATGGGCAGGACAAACAGGTTCATGAGCAGCAGATAGGCGGGAAAGGCCCAGGATGCGGTGGCAAGGTGGCGTTCATCGACATTTTCCACCACGATCACCTGAAACTGGCGCGGCAGGGTTAAAATTGCCGCCATCGACAGCGCCATCAGGGTGAACCAGCGTGTGCCGCTTTCGGGTTGCAGTTTTAAAAGGCTGGCTGTGCGTGGCACTTCGCTGGCCTGGTGAAACAGGTCGCCCAGCCCGGAAAACATGAAAAAGCAGACAAAAATGCCCACGGCCAGCAGGGCAAACAGTTTGACCAGGCTTTCAAAGGCGATGGCCGCAACCATGCCTTCGTGATGTTCGTCGGCATCGATAAAGCGGGTGCCAAACAGAATGCCAAACAGGGCCAGACCCGTTGCCGCCCAAAAGCCGCTATCGGCAAAGATATGCGAAGTGGAGACAAACGGCCCGGAAACCGAACTGCCCCAAACGGTTAAGACGGTATAGCTGGTGGCGACCGCCTTTAATTGCAGGGCGATATAGGGGGTGGTGCCAATGACCGCAATTAATGTGACCAGTACGGAAAGCTGGGTGCTTTTGCCATAACGCGATGAAATGAAATCGGCGATTGATGTGATGCGGTGTGCCTTTGAAATGCGCAGCATTTTGCGCAGCAAAAACCACCAGCCGAGGAAAATAACCGTCGGCCCCAGATAGATGGTCAGATATTCAAGCCCGTTGCGCGCAGCCGACCCGACCGCGCCATAGAAGGTCCAACTGGTGCAGTAAACCGCGATGGAAAGCGTGTAAACCGTGGGGTTGCGCACCCAGGAGCGCCCGGCACGCGCGCGTTTATCGCCCCACCAGGCAATGGAATATAAAAGCCCGACATAAATAAGCGATACGGCGATAACGACCTGGGATGACAGCACCGGTTATAAGTCCCCCTGCTGTTGCGCGCTTTGCCGTAATTTGCGGGTGATCCAGGCGCACAGGGCAATGAAGATTGCCCAGCCAGCAAAGAAATAGACAAACAGAACCGGCAGGCCAAATACCGCCCCATCCAGCGAGAACACACCCACGAGGGGCGGCACCCACGCCAGAAAGGCCGTCAAGGCAAGAACAAGGGCACGTTCGGTCAGCTTTGCTGGGGGTGTCATGGCAACCTGCCTGTTGAAAGGATCAGGAGGACGAGGACGGAGTGGAAGACGGGGAGGCCGTGGTGGCGGTGGATAAATTGCGGGCCAGCAGGGCCTTTACGCGGGCGACAACATCGCGGGTGGAAAAGGGTTTGGTGACAAAATCATCCACGCCAAGTTCCAGGCCCTTGCGACGGTCAATTTCGCGGGTGCGCGCTGTCAGCATCATGATGGGCACATGTTTTGTCTGGTCATTGGCGCGTATGGTGCGGGCAACATCAAAACCATCGCGTCCCGGCATCATGACATCAAGCAGGATCATATCGGGTATGTCCTGGCCTATCATGTCAATCGCGCTTTGCCCGTTGGTGGCAATGCGCACGCTAAAGCCTTCCTTTTCCATCAGAAAGGCCAGGGATTCGACAATGGTTTCTTCGTCCTCCGCAATCAGGACCGTTGGTTTGTCGGTCACGACGTTCTCCCCGATTTTGGTTTTTTATAAAGTCGACCTTAAGGTATTTCGGCCTTTTGTTTTATTCGACTTTAGGGTGTGCCGGGATATCGCGCAATCCTGTTGATGTTTGCATTTTCCGCTGTGGTTTGATCCGTTCGGGTTTGGCAAGGGGGGTTCAGGTGGCGGTGTTTAAAGGTTCCGCCGGGGCGTGGGCACGTTGCAGGCAATCGGTTCGCGGGCACTGGCGGCAATTGATGCCAACGGGGATGGCGCTTTTGGCATCATCAAGCGACAGGCCATCGGCATAGACGACATCGTGGGCAAAGGCGGTGTCACAGCCGATCATTACCGAATGCACCGATTGCGGCACGCGATAGCCGCCATTGCCGGTGCGCACCGCGCGGGCCACAAACAGATATTGGGTGGTGTCGGGCAATTGTACAAGTTGCGGCACGACCCTTTCCGGGGTCAGGTAGGCTTCGTGAATGGCCCATCGCGGGCAGGCCCCGCCATAACGGGGCAATTGCAGGCCCGATGCCGAAAAACGTTTGGAAATATTGCCGGCAATATCGGTGCGCAAAAAGTGAAACGGGATGCCTTCCTGCCCGGGGCGGCGAAGGGTTGTCAGGCGGTGGCATATCTGTTCCCAGCTTGCGGCAAAACGCTGCTGGAGCATTTCGATATCATGGCGCAGTTCGCGGGCTTCGTTGCAGAAATTGTCATATGGAAACAGGATGGCCGCGGCGAGGTAGGAGACAAGCGCCTGTCGCGCGCGGTTGCGTGCGGCATCGGTTGTCAGGCGTGATGACTGAATGATGCCGTCAACCGCATCGGCCCCTTCGAGGTGGCAAACCGCGCGTGCGGCCAAAAAACGGGCCGATGTAATGGGCAGGGCACGTGAAAATTGCAGGCGGCGGTTTTTTCCATCCCAGATATGGCCGGTTGCGGGCAGGTCTTCGGGGCGCAGGCGTTCGACCGTGACTGAATGGCGGGACTGCAAATGATTGATCAGGTCGGTTAAAAACAGGCCGCCTGAACGGTCGATCCCGGCGCGAAGGGTTTCGGCACAGTCTTCGAGGATCGGGAAATGGTTGGCATTGTCATATAAAAGGTCATCGACTTCCTCGGACGGGTTGGCAGCAGGGCGACCGGCAGCGCCCCTTTCCAGAAAGCTGAAAATTTCGGTGGCGGATTCAGCCAGCCGTTCGGATTCCCGCACCAGTGTTGCGTTGAAACGGTCCCGCTGGGCGGCAGACAGATCGTCGTAATGTTCAAAAATTTCGGCAACGGTGCGGATTGATGTGATGCGCGTCAGGATCGAATGGCTGGCCTCGGTCAAATAGGGATCGTGGCTGAGGCGTTCGGACAGCATATCGACATCATCAAGGGTGCTGCGATAGGCGCGATACAATTGCAGCATGGCATTGACCACGCCGGGGCCTGCGGAAATAACGCTGGAAAATTCCCGGCGGTCCAGCGGGGTATCGCGAAAGACCGGGTCCGATGCCAGTTCGCCAAGATCCGATAGCAGGCGGCTTTCTTCGGAACCTGACAGGGTGGATGGGTGAATTTGCAGGGCTTCGGCCAGGCGCAGAAGCAAACCACCGCCAATGGCACGGCGGTTATGTTCAATCAGATTAAGATAGGACGCCGAGATGCCCGCTGCCCCGGCGAGTGCGGTTTGCGTCATTCCCATATCCTTGCGACGGCCACGAATGCGGTGGCCAATGGGTGCCTGGCGGGCCATGGGGCGTCCTTATTTTTGACAAAATTTACAAATTTTCAGAAGGGCTATCCATATTTTTACAAAAAAAATGTTCTTTATCAACCTGTTGTTGATTTCTTTTCTGACCGTCCCCATTGTCTTTTCAGGTCGCATAACAAAACACCCAACACAATCCCGGCCTTTGCATTTCACTGAAACGCATCCCAGCAATTGGGGAGGAACCCTATGTCCGAGAATAAAATCATTCGTAATGTTTCACGCCGTACCGTTCTGAAGGGGTCGGCTTTGACGACGGGGGCGGCAATTATCGGTGCGACCGCGCCGATGCATTTTATCCGTAATGCCTATGCTGCTGATTCATTCCGTGGTGATCCGGGGAATGGCAAAAGCATCGTTCTTGGCTTTAACGTGCCGCAGACCGGCCCGTATGCCGATGAAGGTGCCGATGAATTGCGTGCCTACAAACTTGCTGTCAAACACCTTAATGGTGAAGGCGACGGTGGTATGCTCAATACCATGAAGCCCAATAACCTGAAGGGGAACGGCATTCTGGGCAAGAAGGTCGAATTTGTGACCGGCGATACCCAGACCAAATCGGATGCGGCCCGTGCATCGGCCAAGCGCATGATCGAAAAAGACAATGTCGCGATGGTTACCGGTGGGTCATCGTCGGGTGTGGCGGTTGCCGTGCAGGGTCTTTGCCAGGAAATGGGCGTTATTTTCATGGCCGGTCTGACCCATTCCAACGACACGACGGGCAAGGATAAAAAACGTTATGGCTTCCGCCATTTCTTCAATGCCTATATGTCGGGCCAGGCCCTGGCGCCGGTGCTCAAGGATGAATATGGTACGGACCGCAGGGCATATCACCTGACGGCAGATTACACCTGGGGCTGGACCCAGGAAGAATCGATCAAGGCGGCAACCGAAAATATCGGCTGGCAGACCGTCAATACCGTGCGGACCCCGGTGGGTGCGGGTGACTTCTCGCAATATATTACCCCGGTTCTCAATTCCGGTGCCGATGTCCTTATTCTGAACCACTATGGCAAGGACATGGTCAATTCCCTGACCCAGGCGGTTCAGTTTGGCCTGAAGGACAAACAGGTCAACGGCAAGCAGTTTGAAATTGTCGTGCCGCTTTATTCCCGCCTGATGGCACAGGGTGCCGGCGATGCCGCCAAGGGCATTCTGGGGACGACGAACTGGCACTGGTCGCTGACGGATGCGGGCTCGCAGGCGTTTGTGAAATCCTTTGGCCAGGAATACGGCTTCCCGCCGTCACAGGCGGCACACACCTGCTATGTGCAGACCCTGCTTTATGCCAATGCCTGCGAAATGGCCGGGACCTTTGCTCCGTGGGAAGTGATCAAGCAGCTTGAAGGTTACGAGTTTGACGGGATGGGCAATGGCCCGACCCTGTATCGTGGCGAAGACCACCAGTGCTTCAAGGATGTGCTGGTTGTGCGCGGTAAAGAAAAACCGCAAAGCAACTTTGACCTTCTTGAAGTCGTCAAACAGGTGCCGCGTTCCCAGGTGGAATATCCGGCCGATATGTTTGGCGGGGAACTTGGCCCGTACAAGGTCTGATCCGTCTGGCTTGCATATTCTGGTGCCGGGGCATGTTCCTGGCACCAGAACCCTTTCTTCGGGCCGGTTCCTGCGGTCCCGGTCCCCAAATAGACTTTAAATAGACTTTGTGGCGGATAGCTCATGGATGCGATTTTTCTGCAAATCCTGAACGGATTGGACAAGGGCGGGGCCTATGCCCTGATTGCCCTTGGTCTGACGCTGGTGTTCGGTACGCTTGGCGTGGTCAACTTTGCCCACGGCGCGATTTTCATGATCGGCGCGTTTTGCGCCGTCACGATGGAAAAAATTCTCACCCTGTCGGTCAAGGTCAAGGACCCGTCGGTTACTTTCTTTGATGCCTACAAGGAAACGCCGTATCTGGAGCTGTGGTTTGGCGATACCGGGTCGGCGATTATTGACTGGGTGGTGCCGATTTCCATTGTCATTTCCATTCCGGTGATGCTGGGTCTTGGCATTCTGATGGAACGCAGCCTGATCCGCTATTTTTACAAGCGGTCCCACGCCGAACAGATCCTGGTGACCTTTGGCCTGGCCATTGTGTTGCAGGAACTGGTGAAAACCTTTTTCGGGGCCAATCCCATTCCTGTCAGCGCGCCCGACATTGTTGCCGGTTCTGCCGCGATCGGAAGCTGGATCGGCCTGAGTGACGCGGTGGTGTATCCGTGGTGGCGTTTGATTTATCTGCTGTTTTCCGTCGTGATCATTTCGTCCGTCTTCTCGTTTTTGAATTTCACCACCTGGGGCATGGTTGTGCGTGCCGGTATGGCGGACCGTGCCACGGTGGAACTTCTGGGCATCAATATTGAACGCCGCTTTACCATTGTTTTTGGTCTGGCAGCGGTGGTCGCGGGTCTTGCAGGTGTGATGTATACGCCGGTCCTGCCCCCGGATTATCACCAGGGCATGGATTTTCTGGTTCTGTCCTTCGTCGTCGTTGTGGTGGGCGGTATGGGCTCGCTGCGCGGGGCGGTCGCGGCTGGCTTCCTGCTGGGGATTTTGCAGTCTTTCTCCTCGATGACCGAGGTAAAGGCGATCATTCCCGGCATTGACCAGATCATTATCTATCTGGTGGCCGTCATCATCCTGCTGACCCGTCCGCGTGGCCTGATGGGCCGCCGGGGCGTGATGGAGAACTGACATGTCAAACACGCAAATTGCCACGCCGCGCCAGGACCTGATTTATATGGTCGTGCTTTCGGCCGTTGTTCTGACTATGCCGCTCTGGTTGCAGCCCTTTGGCGCGGCTTACCCCGACCTGATGCAGAAATTCATGATTTTTGGCATCTTTGCTGTCGGCTACAACATTCTGTTTGGTCTTACCGGCTATCTTTCCTTTGGCCATGCCGCCTTTCTTGGGGTGGGGTCTTATACGGCTGTCTGGTCGTTCAAGCTTTTGTCGATGAATGTGGTGCCGGCGATTATCTTTGCCATTGTTCTGTCGGGGCTGTTTGCCTGGTTGATCGGGTATGTATCGCTGCGTCGTTCGGGCATTTATTTTTCGATCCTGACCCTGGCCTTTGCCCAGATGTCCTATAACCTGGCCTATTCGGTGCTAACCCCGATTACCAACGGGGAAACCGGCCTGCAGCTTGCCCAGGCGGACCCGCGTGTACTGGACCGTATGGCGGGGATCGAGGCAACATCGGGCCTGCCATCGACCAACCTGTTTGGTTTGGACGGCACGGGCTATACCGGGTTTTATATTTGTGCGGTGATCCTGATCATTTCGTTTTTCATCGCACTGCGCATTTTCCATTCGCCCTTCGGTTTGAAGCTGCGCGCCATTAAATCCAACCAGACGCGCATGTCCTATACCGGCTATCACACGCGCCCCTATCTGCTGACGGCCTTTATCATTTCGGGGATGTATGCCGGGCTTGCCGGTTCGCTTCTGGCAATGACCGACCCGCTGGCCGGGGCTGAACGCATGCAATGGACGGCATCGGGCGAAGTTGTTCTGATGACGATTTTTGGCGGGGCAGGCACGCTGATTGGTCCGCTTCTGGGTGCGGGGCTGATCAAGTATCTTGAAAACATTTTTTCGGCCTTCAACGATACGGTTTTGCACAATGTGCTGTCGTTCCTGCCAGACTGGCTTAACAACATTCTGACCGCGATTATCAGCCCGTTTGTCGGCGAAGGCTGGCAGTTGCTGCTTGGGATTGTGTTTATGCTGATCGTGATCTTCCTGCCGGGCGGGTTGATGGAAGGTTTGGGCAAAATCCGCCGCGCGATCCGCGACCGGGGGCAGAAACCGGCCGATGGGGCATCTTCCGACAAACAGCATTCCACCGAGGAGGCGTGATCGATGGGTAATGTCATTTTGGATGTCACCGACGTCAACAAGCACTTTGGCGGATTGCAGGCGTTAACCGACATCAACCTTCGGGTGGAAGAAGGCACTGTTCATGCCATTATCGGCCCGAACGGGGCGGGTAAATCGACCTTTCTGAACGTGATTGTCGGCAGGTTAACCCCCAGCCGCGGGCGGGTGTTGCTGGGTGATCAGGTTTTGACGGGCAAGCAGCCCCACGAGATCAACCAGCTTGGCGTTGCGCGTGTGTTTCAGACGCCGGAGATTTTCCCGGATTTAAGCCTGCTGCAAAATGTCATGATCCCGGCCTTTGCCAAACGTGACGGGCAATATGAATGCGGCATTTTCAAAAGCCTGTTTGGCGAACGCAAAATTCGCGAGGAAGCCGAACATATCCTTGAAGATGTCGGGTTGATTGCGGACCGCGATAAAATTGCCGGTTCGATGTCGCGCGGGGATAAACGCCGCCTGGAACTTGCCATGTGCCTGATCCAGAACCCGAAACTGTTTTTGCTTGATGAGCCGACAGCAGGCATGTCGCGCCATGACACCAACCGCACGATCGAGCTTTTGCAGCGCATCAAGCAGCGCGGCATGACCAAGATCATTATCGAACATGACATGCATGTGGTGTTCAGCCTGGCTGACCGGATCAGCGTGCTGGCACAGGGGGCGATTATTGCCGAAGGCACGCCCGAAGAAGTGCGCAACAATCCCAAGGTCAAGGAAGCCTATCTCGGAGGAGAATCCCTATGAATGCACAGGTGCCAAAAACCAAGCCGGTTCCTGCTCGCGGGTCGTCTCCGGCGTTTTTCTCGGTCTGGGATGTTCATGCCTATTATGGCGAAAGCTATATTGTGCAGGGTGTCAGCTTTGATATCCGCGAAGGCGAAATTGTTGCCCTGCTGGGGCGTAACGGGGCGGGAAAAACATCCACGCTGCGTACACTTGCCCGCATGGCCAACCCCGAACTGAAACATGGGGAAATCTGGCTTGATCACCAGCCTTTGCACGATATGAAAGCCTGGCAGGCGGCGCGTATCGGTTTGCAACTGGTGCCCGAAGACCGCAGCATCATTCCCGGCCTGACGGTGGAACAGAACCTTGAACTGGCGCAAATCGCCCCGCCGCATGGCTGGAGCATCCAGCGCATTTACGAACTGTTTCCACGCCTGGGTGAACGGCGCTTGCAGGAAGCCATTACCCTGTCGGGCGGTGAACAGCAGATGCTGGCCATTGGCCGTGCCCTTGCCCGCGATATCAAGATTTTGCTGCTTGATGAGCCTTATGAAGGGTTGGCACCGGTGATTGTGCAGGAAATTGAAAAAACACTGCAAAGTGTGAAGGAACTGGGTATCACCACCATTATTGTCGAGCAGAACGCCATTGCTGCCCTGAAACTGGCGGACCGCGCGATTATCATGGATAGCGGGCAGGTGGTGTTTGATGGCACCTCGCAGGAGGTGCTTGATGACCCGGAACTGCGTGACCAGTATCTGGCGATTTGATCAGGGGCTGTTTGCTAAGCCAGACACAAAACTAATCCGGTAGGGGAGCCCGCAAGCGGGGAAAGGGGACCAGTATTGGGGGATACTGGCCCCTTTTTTGTGTCTGCGGCGCGGGGAATAGATGGTGGGTGCGAGAGGGGGCCAGGGCAAGGGCGTGGCTAGCATGCGTACCGGCAATGGCGCGCAGTTGATCTTGAGCGTGTCTTAGCGTGCCTTGGCGTGCCTTAGTGTCCCTTAACGCGGCAGCGGCCAGCCGGTTTTACATGCCGTATCAATATTTTCGCGCCGCAGGCCAATATCATCAAGCAGGGCGGTGGGGGCATGTTTTAGAAAGGCCGTGTCGCGGGCAATTTTTCGGTGTTCGCGCCAGCGATGCCCGAAAAAGGGGAACCACGCCAGAATGCCTGAAAACAGGTCTGGCAGGTGGCCAGTCCCGTTGCGGGCATGACGGGTTACATGGTCAATATGGGTTGGCATATATCCTGGCATGGCGGTGGCTCCCAGTTTGCTAATGAAGGAACGGAGCATTTCCGAACCTGTTGCAGACTAGAATTTCGGCGGATTGAACGGGTCGCAAAGTCGGGCAATTCTTGCGGTTTTTTCGCAAAGATTGCCGAAAAACGATTTCTTTTTGCAATGCGGTTCGGCCATTGTCGCACCGCAAGGTTCAGGCCGTTGAAAAGGTGCAATAACGGGCCATGCCAGATGGGCTTTAGGGGATTGATGCAGCAGGTTTGGGAGTAAGGGTTGTGGCGGCACTTGATCAGTTTGATCGCAAAATATTGGCGCTGTTGCAGGAAAATGCGCGCCTGACGGGAAGCGAGCTTGCCGAGAAAGTCGGGCTTTCGGCGGCGGCCTGTTTGCGCCGGGTGCAGCGGTTGCGCGAAACCGGCGTGATCGAACGCGACATCGCCATTGTTGACCCGCGCGTGTTTGGCAAACGCATGACGGTGATTGTGTTGTTGACGTTAAACAGCGACCGCCATGACCGTTATCAGTTGTTGCGGGCCGAACTGGAAAAAACGCCTGAAATTACCCAGTGCGACCATGTAACCGGCGCCCATGATATTGTGTTGCGGGTGCAGGTTGCCGACATGGAGGAATATGCCGCCTTTGTCGACCGTGTGTTGGTGCGCCCCTATATCAAACGCTATGAAAGCCTTGCGGTGCTGGGGCATATCAAGTGAGGCATCCCGGTTTTGCCGGTGACAAAGAAAAACCGGCGGGAAATACCGCCGGTAAAGTTTGGGGATTTGGGGGAGAAGATGAAAAAGGCGATCAGCGAATGTCGCTGCTGGTGCCAAAACGTTTTTTGCCGGTAATCATGGCCCGAACCAGATTTTCGCGATGATGGTAACTGGCCATCACCACCCCGGCCAGATGGGCAATCACAAGGGCCAGCAGAGTATTTGCCAGAATTTCGTGGCTGTCCTGCACCCAGGCAACGCCCCAGAAGGCATCGGTTGTTTGCATGTAACCCGTGGTTGCCAGAAGCGCCATGCAGCCCAGTAGCGCCAAAATCATGGCACCCCCGGCGGGGTTGTGGCCCAGATAGCGTTCAGCCTTGCCTGAGGGAATATCGCGCAGATATTGCAGGGTTTTGTCAGGGCCGTGCACAAACTGGGTAAAGCGGGCATAGTGGGGGCCGACAAAGCCCCAAAGCAGACGAAAGCCAATCAGGCCAGCGGCACAGTAACCGGCAATTTCATGCAGGTTCTTGATCTGGTTTGCGCTAAGCCATGCCACCGCAAAAGAGGTAACCAGGCTCCAGTGAAAGATGCGAACCAGCGGGTCCCAAACTTTTACGGTGGCTGCCATGATCAGTCCCCGTCTTTTTTGTTGATGGCTTCAAGGGTTGCCGGGTCAAAGAAGGTTTCAACGCGCTCGCCTTTGTCATCAACGGCGTAAACTTCATAGCAGCCATCTTCGGTTTTGATGCGCTTCACATTCCAGCCCTTGGCTTCAAGCATGGTTTGAAGGGCTTCGGGTTTTTGCCACTGGTCAGCAGGGGCATTGCAGCCAACTTCGTCGGCAGACGCGATGGAAGGCAGAAAACCGTAAGAGGAAAGAGCAACAACAGCGGCGAGAATTTTCAACATTGAGAGCATCCTTGAAAACAGGGGTGTGTGAACAAGGGCAATTTGGCGCTGTTGCCTGACAGTTGGCTGAATTGCAGGATTTGTGCCTTCAGCCTGGTGTCAGGAAGGCTGTGATCGTGGGTGGGAATTGGGGGCAGGCATAAAAAAACGGCGGAACATGCCCGCCGTTTTTGAGAATTCAAATGGTGTGTGCCGTTATCAGCTTGCGAAATCGAGGTCGCGGTCGCCGTTGGCATCCTTGATGCGGGTCGGAAGACCCATATGGTTCAAAAGATGCAGGAACGGTTTGGCCGGCAGTTCTTCGATATTGGCCATTTTCTTCACATCCCATTCGCCCGATGCGATCAGCATGGCTGCCGCCACCGGCGGAACACCGGCGGTATAGGAAATGCCCTGGCTTCCGACTTCTTCGTAGGCTTCCTTGTGATCCGCCACGTTGTAAATCAGAACTTCGGTTTCCTTGCCGTCCTTGGTGCCTTTTACTAGGTCGCCAATGCAGGTTTTACCGGTGTAATTGGGGGCCAGCGAGCTTGGGTCCGGCAGGCAGGCCTTAACGACCTTCAGCGGCACAACTTCCTGGCCTTCGGCGGTCAGGACCGGCTTTTCGGACAGCAGGCCGATATTTTTAAGCACGGTAAAGACATTGATGTAATGGTCGCCAAAGCCCATCCAGAAACGGACATTGGGAACATTAAGATTCTGCGAGAGGGAATGAACCTCGTCATGGCCGGTCATGAAGGTCTGGCTTTCGCCAACCACCGGCATATCCCAGATTTTCTTGACCTCGAACATCTTGTTCGACTGCCACTGGCTGTTCTGCCAGGAATAAACCGTACCGGTAAATTCGCGGAAATTGATTTCCGGGTCAAAGTTGGTCGCGAAATATTTGCCGTGGCTACCGGCATTGATATCGATGATATCGATGGAATCGATTTTGTCGAAATAGTCTTCAACAGCCAGTTTGGCATAGGCATTGACCACACCGGGGTCAAAACCAGCGCCCAGAATGGCCGTTACGCCTGCTTTTTCGCATTCTTCGCGGCGTTTCCATTCATAGTTGGCATACCAAGGCGGCGTTTCGCAGATCTTGTCCTGTTCTTCGTGAATGGCAGTGTCAAGATAGGCCGCGCCAGTGGCGATACAGGCCGACATAACCGGCATGTTGATAAAGGCAGAACCGACATTGATGACGATCTGGCTGCCGGTTTCGCGGATCAGCGCTGCGGTTGCATCAACATTGGTTGCATCAAGCGCATGGCCTTTAAGGACGCCATCCGCATTTTTAAGGTTCTGTTTGGCGTGGACTGAGTCAATGATCGCCTGGCATTTCGCAACGGTACGCGAAGCAATATGGATATCACCAAGTACGTCGTTGTTCTGTGCGCATTTGTGGGCCACGACCTGGGCCACGCCACCGGCACCGATGATGAGAACGTTTTTCTTCATTTCAGGCCAAAAACTCCCTTTGTAAAACAGGTTAAATGTGTGGGTTCAGCCCTTAGGACAGGCTGGAAACGTAGTCATTGAAGTCAAATTCCCGAACAAGGCGTTCGGTTCCGTCAAGTTCACGAATGGCGATCGAGGGCATGCCAACCCCGTTAAACCAGTTCTTCTTGACCATCGTGTAACCGGCAGCATCCTGAATGGAGATGCGGTCGCCGATTTCGATTTTGTTTTCAAAGCGAAATTCGCCAAATACATCGCCTGCAAGGCAGGATTTGCCGCAGATCATGTATTCATGGTCGCCCGTATTGGGGCTTACCTTTGCATTTTCACGGTAAATCAGCAAATCGAGCATGTGGGCTTCGATCGAGCTGTCGACGATGGCAAGGTTTTTGCCGTTAAACAGCGTATCGAGCACGCTGAGTTCAAGGGTCGTGCTTTTCGTGATCGAGGCTTCACCCGGCTCGAGATAAACCTGCACGCCGAATTTTTCGGAAAATTCCTTCAGGCGGGCGCAGAATTTATCGAGCGGATAGTTCTCGCCGGTAAAATGAATGCCGCCGCCCAGGCTGACCCAGTCCACGCGCGAAAGCAGGCTGCCAAATTTGGTTTCAATATCGCCCAGCATGCTGTCAAACAGGTCAAAATCGGAATTTTCACAGTTATTGTGAATCATGAAGCCCGAAATTTTGTCCATCACCGCCTCGACCTTGGCGACATCCCATTCGCCAAGGCGCGAAAACGGGCGGGCCGGGTCGGCCAGATCAAAGCTGGACGAGCTGATCATGGGGTTCAGGCGCAGGCCACGAACGATCCCCGATGCCTGATCGGCAAAACGGTTAAGCTGGCTGATGGAATTGAAAATGATTTTATCGGCATTTTCGATGACCTCGGCAATTTCCCCGTCGCTATAGGCAACGCTATAGGCGTGGGTTTCCTTGCCAAATTTTTCACGGCCCAGTTTGACTTCGTAAAGCGAGGAAGACGTGGTGCCATCCATGTAATCGGCCATGAAATCAAAGACCGACCAGGTGGCAAAACATTTAAGGGCGAGCAACGCCTTCGCGCCGGAATGTTCGCGCACATAGGCGATCTTTTCCATGTTGCGCAGAAGTTTGGCCTTATCGATGAGGTAATAGGGCGTGTGCAGCATCGTCTTCTAGTTCCTTGACCCAGGGCCCTGTTTGCAGGGACCGAAATACAATGCGGAAAACGTTCGTTTTGCGCGAAACGTTTCCAGTCAGCTTTGGCGTCCAAGCCCGGTGCGCGCCAACGAATTTACTGTCATCACGGGCGGGCATTTTCTGCCGCGATCACGTGTGCCGCGACCCAATAGCAGCGGGGGGCGTGGTGGTCAACACTATCACCGCATTGCTGCCTTATATGGTGATGGGGACAAAAGGTGCCGTTAACAAGGCACTGTGGGTTTTTTGCCGCTAATTCATTGAATTTATGCCGGAATTTATATCGTGCAACTGCCAGGTTTCGGTTTGATGAAACTTGATGGCGTTGCGGGGCTGTTACTGGCGGCAAACACCATGATGGATCGTGGATGACGCGGCTCTGTGCGACCGACGGGGCCTTTGCCCGGAAAACGGTGGGATGCCTGCATTACGGGACGGGCCAGGGGTGCTGAAACTGGCAGTGCATCCTTTGTGCTTGACGGGGTGAAAAGTTTATTGTACCGATCGGTTTACAGTTTACCGATTGGTACAATAAAAATGCCAATCCAGCAAAGGAGCCGAAAATGTCTGATCTGCGCCAACCCCTGCCGCCCTTTACCCGTGAAACCGCCATTGAAAAGGTACGACTGGCCGAAGACGGCTGGAACAGCCGCAACCCGGAACGGGTGTCGCTGGCCTATACGGAAAATAGCGAATGGCGAAACCGGGCCGAGTTTGTAACCGGGCGGGAAGAAATCGTTTCGTTCCTGACCCGCAAATGGAACAAGGAGCTGGAATATCGCCTGATCAAGGAATTGTGGGCCTATGAGGGAAACCGCATTGCCGTGCGTTATGCCTATGAATATCGTGATGATTCGGGTAACTGGTATCGCGCCTATGGCAATGAAAACTGGGAATTTGCCGATAACGGGCAGATGCAGCGCCGGTTTGCCTGCATAAATGACATGCCGATCCGCGAAGAAGACCGTAAATTCTTCTGGGATCGTTCAGGCCCGCGCCCGGCCGACCATCCGGGGCTGACTGAATTGGGATTATGAGGACCAATGCCTAAAATTGTCGCCGAACGTGCTGATGTTATTCCGGTTCTTGCCGAGATTTTTCGGGAAAACGGATTTGAAGGGGCCAGTCTTTCGCTGATTGCCCGGGAAACCGGGCTGGGCAAGGGAAGCCTTTATCATTTCTTTCCCAAGGGCAAGGAACAGATGGCAAGTGAAGTGCTGGGCGAGATTGATGGCTGGTTTGAAAGCCGGGTGTATCGCCCCCTGCGCGAGGGCGATGACCCGGCAAAAGCCATTCGCACCATGTGCGACGAGGTTGATGCCTATTTCCGGTCCGGGCAGCGGGTTTGCCTGATCGGGGCATTTGCCCTTGATAATGTGCGGGACCGTTTCAGCCTTGCCATTCGCGATTATTTTGCCCGCTGGCAGCAATCATTGGCTGATGCGCTGATGCGCATGAACCATGATGCCAGGCAGGCAAATGACCTGGCCGAAGATGCCGTGCTGAGCATTCAGGGGGCATTGGTGCTGGCGCGGGCCATGGATGACAGCGGGGTTTTTTCCCGGGCAATGGCACGGGTGGCAGCCCGGTTGAATGTCTGAGGGGAGCGGGCAAAGCTGTTAAGGGCAAAGGTTTTTCTGCCGCCTTGTGAAGGTATGGCCACTTGATTGGCACATTTGCGTGCCTAAATTTTAAAGTGGTGATGGGGTTCACCCAGAACATACCAAGCGACAAAAGAGGAGGCGCACATGCCCGCACCTGTCAGCGTCGATCACTTGGCCTTTCCCGCGCGCGATCTTGCGGCGACAGACGATTTTTATTCCCGGGTTTTAAAGGCAACACTTGTTCATGCCGAAAGCGGCTATAGCCCGTCCTGGAAAAGCGATTATCTGTTAATTACTTTTGCGTTGCCCGATGGCACGCGCCTTTCATTTTATGACTGGCCTGCTGATAACGGCCCCTATCCCGATGACCGGGAAATGCCCCACGATGTTTTTCATATCGGGCTGCGCTGCAATAGCGGACAGGATGTGATTGCCTGGCAAAACCACCTGTTTCAGCACCGGGTGGTTTACCACAATGAAGATGATGGCAGGTCACGCCGCCTTTTCATCCGTGATCCCAATGGCATCCGGTTCGAGATTTTTGCCGCCGAAAAGGCGAAATCCAGCCATGACCACCAGGATGAAGCCCGCGCCATTTACGAGGAATGGCAGAAAATAGCTGCCCGGTAAGTGCGAGCCGGTGGGCTTTGGTGTTGTGACGTTTTGACGGTCTATCACTGGCCGGAAGCCCGCAAGCTCGCAAGCCCGCAAACCCGTAAGGTGTGTTTCGTGCTTTGCCCGTTATTTGCCGGATTTGTCAGGGCAGGGGCCGGTGCTTTGGCGGGTGATCAGTTCGGTTGGTACGATCACCGGGGCATTGGCACCTTCGGGTGTGGGCAGGGTTTTATCAAGCCGTTCCAGAACCAGGGCAATCGCCTGTTCGCCCAGGCGGCGGCGGGGTTGGCGAATGGTGGTGAGGGGCGGGTCGTAATTGGCGGCAAAGTGAATGTCGTCAAACCCCACCACGGAAATATCGCGCGGTACATTCAGCCCCAGTTCCTTGGCCGCGACAATGGCCCCGATAGCCATGCCGTCACTGGCACAGAAAAACGCCGTGGGCGGTGTTGCCGATTGCAGCAATTGCCGGGCTGCACGGATACCGGCCTCGATCCCGAAATCGGGTGAATATTCGACATGGGCGAACTGGCGAATGCCCGCTTCGGTCATGGCTTCGTGAAAGCCGGCGACGCGGTCGATGGTCAGGATGTTTTTGGCTGGCCCGGCAATATGGGCAATGCGGGTGTGGCCCAGCCCGGTTAAATGCCGGGTGGCATCGCAGGCAGCCTGCTGGTTATCGATAATAACCGTGGGCAGGTTGCTGCCGGGGATGCGTTCGCACACGGCAACAACAGGCGGTGCGCCAGTTTGCGGGGCCTGGGACAGGGGCGATGGCAAATGCCCGTTTAGCAAAATCATCGCATCGGCCTGGTTGCTGCGCAAATAGGCGGCATAGGTGGCTTCGCGTTCGGGGTCATTTTGTGTATCGCCAATCAGCACATTATAGCCCGCCCGCGACGCACCCTGTTCAATACCCGACAGGATTTCAGCGAAAAACGGATTGCCGATATCAGGCACCAGCAAAAGGATCATGCCCGACCGGCTGAGCCGCAGGTTCCGCGCCATGACATTGGCGGTGTAACCTGTTGCCGCGATGGCATGTTGCACCTTTTCGCGCGTGCGCTGCGAGACAAGCTGTGGCTTGTGCAGGGCACGGCTGACCGTGGCGATGGATACGCCGGCCTCGCTGGCAACATCTTCGATCGTGGCAATCTTTTCGTTCATGCCTTTTCCTACTCCGCCCGGTGGGGCGGGTCCATCGTTTTCAAGTGCTGCATTTGCCAGAAACCGGCTTTGTCCAGCCGGGCTTTATGCCCTGCTTGGCCGCAGCATGCAGCAATATGTGTAACTTTCTTTCAAAAACACGATAAAAAGTGAAATGTAAAGGTTTACATTTTAAATGAAAACGTTTACACGGGTTAAATAACGATGTGATCGCAAAAATGCGACATTTGGGAGGTTCTGTTCATGACGGATCCGGCTGTCAGCCTGACCGGGGTGGGGCAGACGCGAAAATTGCGTTTGTCCGGGCAGGATATTTGCAAGTCCTTTGGTCCTGCACAGGTGCTGCACGATGTTTCGATCGGTCTTTATTCCGGCGAAGTGCATGCTCTTCTGGGTGAAAATGGTGCTGGCAAATCCACGCTGGTTAAAATTCTGTCGGGGTATCATCAACCCACAAGCGGGCAGCTTGTGCTTGATGGGCACAAAACCGGCTTTGCCAATAGTGATGCGGGTGAAAAGGCCGGTGTGATCCTGATCCATCAGGAATTGAACCTGGCCGAACAGCTGACGGTCGAGGAGAACATTTTCCTGGGCCGTGAAATGACCCGTGGCTGGTTTTTGGACAAGGTCGCCATGCGATCCCAGGCGCGCAGCCTGCTGGACCGGCTTCAATGCGATATTTCGCCCGAGACGCGCATTCGCGACCTGTCGGTGTCGGACCGGCAGATGGTGGAAATTGCCAAGGCCCTGTCGAAAAATGCCGATATCCTGATTTTGGATGAACCAACCGCCGTTTTGACCGGGCGCGAGGTTGATATCCTGTTTGGTCTGATCCGGCGTTTGCGCGCGCAGGGCGTTGCCATTCTTTATATTTCCCACAAGCTGGACGAGATCAAGGCGATTGCCGATATGGTGACGGTGTTGCGCGATGGCCGCCATGTCGCCACCCATGCCGTTGCCGATATCAGCAAGGATGACATGGCCCGCCTGATGGTGGGGCGTGACATTGCCCAGATGTTCCCCGACCGTGTGGCAGATGAACAGGCGCCGGTGGTGTTATCGGTGCGCAATCTTTCGGTGCCAGGCATGGTTCATGATGCCAGCTTTGATTTGCGCAAGGGCGAGGTTTTGGGCTTTGCCGGAATTGTCGGTGCCGGGCGCACCGCGCTGATGGAAGCCATTATCGGCCTGCGCCCGCAAAGTGGTGGCACGATTGCCCGCAATGGCAGCGATGTTGCGATTGCATCGCTGTCGGATGCCAAGAAATACGGCATTGCCTACCTGACCAAGGACCGCAAGGGCCGGGGGCTTTTGCTGAATATGGATATGCGCCCGAACCTGACCTTGCTGGCGCTGGAAAAGTTCGGAAGCCCGCTGATCAGCCGCAAGGCCGAAGAAGACGCGCTGGAAAAAGCGATTGCCGCCTTTGATATCCGTGCAGCGGACAGCAAAACCCGCGTTGGTGATTTTTCGGGGGGCAACCAGCAAAAACTGCTGCTGGCCAAGGTCATGGAAACCGACCCGGATATCGTGATCATCGATGAACCCACACGCGGCATCGATATCGGCACCAAAAGCCAGATTTACCATTTTATCGGCGATCTGACCGCGCAGGGAAAATCGGTGATTTTGCTGTCATCGGAAATGCCCGAAATGCTGGGCCTGTCAGACCGGATCGCGGTGATGGCGGCCGGGCGCATTACCGGCATTCTGTCGGGTGATGATCGCAATGAACATGAAATCATGCGCTATGCCACCGGCATATCAGATAAAAACGGAGCGTCCCCCTATGAGCCGTCCTGACAACAAGGCACTGCCGGCAACGACCGGTTCGCGCGTTCCCTTTCATATCGATTTCAAGGCCATTGGCCCGTTTGTGGCGCTGATTGTGCTGTTCGTTTTGGGAACCGCCATTAACGAGGCCTTCCTGAGCAGCGGCAACCTTTCCAATATTTTCACCCGGTCATCCTTTATCGGCATCATTGCCGTTGGGGCGACATTCGTGATTACGGCGGGGGGCATTGACCTGTCGGTTGGTTCGATGGCGGCCTTTATTGCCGGGGCCATGATCATGGTGATGAACGGGCTGGTGCAATCCATCGGGCCGGGTGTTGAAACGGTGCTTATTGGTATTGGTGTCAGCATTGTGCTGGGTATTGGTGCCGGTGCGATTAACGGCCTGGTCAGCACACGCGGCAAGATCGAGGCGTTCATCGTTACCCTGGGGACAATGGGGCTTTATCGGTCGCTTGTGACCTATATGGCGGATGGCGGCACGCTGTCGCTTGATTTCGGGGTGCGCGGTACCTATCGCCCGGTTTATTACGGCGATGTTCTGGGCATTCCCATGCCGGTTCTGGTGTTTTTGGGTGTCGCCATTATCGGCTATGTCCTTTTGAACATGACGCCGTTTGGCCGCAAATGCTTTGCCATTGGATCAAACGAACAGGTTGCCCTGTATTCGGCGATCAATGTCGACCGGGTAAAGACGCTGACCTACATCATCCAGGGTCTGTGCGTTTCCATTGCCACCATCATTTATGTGCCGCGCCTGGGTTCTGCCTCGTCCTCGACCGGGGTGTTGTGGGAACTTGAGGCGATTGCTGCCGTGATCATTGGCGGGACGATGCTGAAGGGCGGTTATGGCCGCATCTGGGGCACCGTGGTCGGGGCACTGATGCTGACCACCATTGGCAATATTCTTAATCTGACAGATGCCATCAGCAATTATCTGAACGGGGCTGTTCAGGGGCTGATCATTATCGTTGCCGTGTTTTTGCAGCGCGGGGACTGGCGACGCAAGAAAAACTGAAACGGCGAAAAACGCCGCTGCGTGGATAACAAAACAGCCACATTTTTGCATTCAGGAGGAAACAGTATGACGAATAAAAAGCGCCTGTTGGGGGTAACGCTTGCCCTTGGTCTGGGACTGGTTGCCACATCGGCACTGGCAGCAGATAAAATCAAGATCGGTGTGTCTATCCCGGCGGCGACGCATGGCTGGGCCGGTGGCCTGAACTGGCACGCCCAGGAAGCCGAAAAGGATTTGGAAAAGGCGTATCCGAACCTGGATTTCATTATTGCCACGGCCAAAAACCCGACCGAACAGGCCAATGACCTGGAAGATCTGGTATCGGTGCAAAATATTGATGGCCTGGTGATTTTGCCGTTTGAATCCGACCCGCTGACCATTCCGGTCCAGCAGGTAAAGGAAGCTGGCAAATTCATTACGGTTGTTGACCGTGGCCTTTCGCAGCCGGGCATCGAGGATATTTACGTTGCCGGTAACAACAGCGCCCTTGGCGAACAGGCGGGTGAATATCTGAAAAAACGCCTGGATGGCAAAGGCAAGATTGTGGTTTTGCGTGGCCTGCCCACCACGGTTGATGATGAACGTGTCGAAGCGTTCAATGCATCGATCAAGGATAGCGATATCGAAGTTCTGGACATGAAATATGCCAACTGGAACCGCGATGATGGCTATGAAGTCATGCAGGACTTTTTGTCGCGTTTCCCGGAGATTGATGCTGTCTGGGCGCAGGATGACGATATTGCGCTTGGCGTGATCGA
This sequence comes from Thalassospira marina, assembly GCF_002844375.1. Classification (NCBI taxonomy): domain Bacteria; kingdom Pseudomonadati; phylum Pseudomonadota; class Alphaproteobacteria; order Rhodospirillales; family Thalassospiraceae; genus Thalassospira; species Thalassospira marina. The sequence goes on from NZ_CP024199.1 coordinate 633,448, forward strand.
AGCCATCAAACAGGCCGACCGTACGGACGAAATGTTTGTTGTTGGCGGTGGCGGGATGAAGGACATCATCAAACGGGTTAAGGATGGCGACAAGCTGACCCCGATTGATGTGCTGTATCCGCCGGCAATGATTGCAACGGCAATGGGATTGACCGCGCTGAAATTTGAAACCAAGGCCGCGGTTGAAGGGCGTTACATTTTGGGGGCAACCACCGTTACCCCGGAAAATGCCGATAAATTCTATTTCCCGGATTCACCTTACTGATTTTGTCATCCCGGCACCCTAGAGGGTGCCGGGAAACCCCCGTTTGCGCGATTTTGCCGGTGATTTTGCCGGTGTAACGCAAAGGCGGGAAAGCCCACCAAAAAATAAAGGGACCAGCATGAAAACGCTTAAGGGACCCGCGCTGTTTCTTGCGCAGTTTGCCGGGGATGAAGCCCCGTTTAACAATCTGGACAATATCGCCCGCTGGGCTGCCAGCCAGGGATATAAGGGGGTTCAGATTCCAAGCTGGGACAGCCGCCTGATTGATCTGGAGCGCGCGGCCACCAGCCGGGATTATTGCGATGAAATTCACGGCACACTGGCGCAGCATGGTTTGTCCCTGACGGAACTTGCCACCCATTTGCATGGCCAGCTTGTGGCGGTTCACCCGGCCTATGATGCCATGTTTGATGGTTTTGCCGACCCGTCGGTGCGCAATAACCCCACGGCCCGGCAGGAATGGGCGTGCCGCCAGATCGAACTGGCCATTCAGGCATCGGCCAATCTGGGACTTGGCAATATGGGGTCTTTTACTGGATCGCTGGCATGGCCCTATATTTACCCCTGGCCGCAACGCCCGGCGGGTTTGATTGAAGCGGCCTTTGACGAACTTGCCAAACGCTGGCGCCCGCTTTTGGATCGTGCCGATCAGGCCGGGGTTAATATTTGTTATGAAATTCATCCCGGCGAGGATGTGTTTGACGGCGTTACCTTTGAAATGTTCCTGGATCGCCTGGATGGGCATTCGCGTTGCAACATCCTGTACGATCCCAGCCATTTTCAGCTTCAGATGCTGGATTACCTTGATTTCATCGATATCTATGCCGACCGCATCAAGATGTTTCACGTCAAGGATGCCGAATTTAACCCCAGTGGCAAACAGGGTGTTTATTCGGGCTTTCAGGGCTGGGTCGGCCGTGCCGGGCGGTTCCGTTCGCTGGGCGATGGGCAAATTGATTTCGGGGCGATTTTCTCGAAATTGACAGCCCTTGATTTTGACGGCTGGGCCGTGCTGGAATGGGAATGCGCCTTAAAACACCCCGAAGATGGCGCGCGCGAAGGGGCGGAATTTATTCGCAACCACATCATTCGCGTTACCGAACATGCCTTTGACGATTTCGCGGGCAGCGGTGTTGATGATGCCACCAACCGCCGCCTTCTGGGCCTGTCGTAACCGGGAAACGGGCAGGCGCGGTATTTTGATGCGGGACTGCCTTTGCAATGTCGCCCTGCACCTTTCGGGCATTGACGGTATGGTATGCGGTGCCGTGGTGTGCGGTGCCGTGGTGTGCGGTTTTGGTTGCACCGGCAGGGCCATGCGATTGCGTGTTTGTGAGCCGAACGATGCCGGGACAATTGGCGATTGCAGCGGTTTGCTATAAAACCTTAATGATAATAAATATCTGAAAACAAGGAGATTTCGATGGTTGGACCCGCAAACGACTTTACCGCCCCGCCCCGCCGTTTGCGGTTGGGCATGGTTGGCGGTGGGCAGGGTGCCTTTATTGGTGCCGTGCATCGTTTGGCTGCGCGTATGGATAACCGTTATGATCTGGTGGCGGGTGCCTTGTCATCGCGGCCCGATGTGGCGCGGGCATCAGCGGCGGAATGTTTTATTGCCCCGGATCGTGCCTATGACGATTTTCGCGAAATGGCGATGCGCGAAGCCGCACGCGAAGACGGCATTGAAGTGTGCGCGATTGTCACCCCCAATAACCTGCATTTCCCCGCCGCAATGGCTATGCTGGATGCCGGTATTCATGTGATTTGCGACAAGCCCCTGTGCATGAGCGTTGCCGAGGGCGAACAGCTTGCCGCCAAGATCGAGGAAACCGGGCTGTTATTTGCCCTGACCCATAATTACACCGCCTATCCGATGGTGCGCGAAGCACGCGATATGGTGCGCAGTGGCAAGCTGGGCAATATCCGGCTGGTGCAGGTGGAATATCCGCAAGGCTGGCTGGCAACCCCGGTGGATAACAAACAGGCAAGCTGGCGGGCCGACCCGGCCAAGGCAGGCCCCGGCGGCGCATTGGGCGATATTGGCACCCACGCCCATAACCTGGCGGATTTTGTGACCGGGCTTGAGATTTCGGAACTGTGTGCGGACCTTTCAAGCATGGTTGAAGGCCGACAGCTTGACGATAATGTGCAGATCCTGTTGCGTTACAAGAACGGCGCACGGGGCATGCTGTGGGCAAGCCAGGTTGCGGTTGGGCATGAAAATGGCCTGAAATTGCGGGTTTACGGGGATAAGGGTTCGATCGAATGGGCACAGGAACACCCCAATCACATGCATTTCCGCCCCTTGAACGGCCAGCCCCGCCTGATGACGCGCGGTGGCCCCGGTAATAGTGCGGCAGGCGGGCGTGTGCGTGTGCCATCTGGCCATGTAGAAGGGTATCTGGAAGGGTTCGCCACCCTTTATACCGACTTTGCCGATCAGCTTTCGGCCCGGATTGACGGGCACCTGCCCAATGCCGAAGCCGGATTGGTGCCGGGCATTGCCGAAGGGCTGAATGGTATGCGCTTTATCGAGGCGGTGGTGTCATCCTCGCAGCGCGGGGCAAGCTGGACCAGCATGTGATGGGCTGATCACAACCAGAATTGCGAAGCATTTTGAACGGGCGGTGCCAATGGTGCCGCCCGTTTTATATTGGGGGTATTTGTTAGGAAGGGCGAAATGTAATGATTATGAGCTGATTGTTGAAATCGTAATGAATGTAATAAAAATTACATTACACCCCTATCTGCCTTTCCTGTTCCGATTTATAATCCCGCGCCGCTGATGGATGCGGTATTTCGGTGGAAGGAATGTTTCATGGCGACGGCACTTCTGATTATTGATGCGCAAAATGCGGTCCTGGCGGATGAGTTGCCCGCTGAGCGGCGCGCGATTGTGGATGCAGCCTTTGATGAAACGGTCGAACGGTTACGCCAGCTTCAGGTAAAGGCGCGGGCGGCGCATATTCCTGTGATCATGGTGCAGCATGATGGTGGCGACGGTGACCTTTTGGCGCGCGGTGGTGATGGCTGGCAAATCCGTGCCGAGATCGCACCACAGGATGGTGACATCGTTGTGGAAAAACGCAGTGCGGATTCCTTTTACGACACCAGGCTGGCTGAAGTGCTGGAAAGGCACGGTATCCGCCATTTGGTTGCCGGTGGCTGCATGTCGCAATATTGCGTTGATACGACACTGCGCCGGGCTGTTTCGCTGGGATATGATGTGACACTGGTGGGTGATGGTCATACCACGTCCGACACTGCCAGCCTGCGCTTTGACGATATTGTGCGTCATCACAATGAAACGCTGAATAATTTCCGGGCGGGAAAAAGTTTTATCCGGGTGAAGAAGGCCGCCGATATTTCGTTTGCCAGCTAAACTTGTTGGCAGACTTTAATTAAGCCGGACCGCCAAATAAAAAGCCCGCAGCGGGATAGACGGCTGCGGGCCTTTTCTTGACGACCTGACAGCCGGTATCAGACCGGATTGGCGCGAGTGGTGATTTCGGCGGGTTGCTGGTCATCGGCCAGGTTTTCATAGCCAAAGCGCGCAGCGGCAATGCCGGTCAGTTCGCGGATGGTGGTGATTTCGGCATCGCTGAATTTGGGTTTGTAATAGCTTGGCGCATGGATGGTCGGTGCGACTTCATCGATGATGGCACCGGCATTTTCCATAGCGACATGGGCAAAAAGCTGTTCAAGCTGCGTGCGCGGATTGGCAACAAAATCCTCGTAGCGGACAACAAGGGTGGCGTCACGCAATTTCGGATTGATCGACAGGCGATCCGCCAGGAAATGGTGCAGATTGGCCCAATATTGTGCCCAGCCTTCAACCTCGCGGCCTTCCTGCCAGAGGGCGGAAATCTGTTTTGTGGCGTGGGTGTCGCCCACATTGATCGGGCGACGGTCCATGCCAAATTCATAATGGCCGACACGCTGCATATGTGCCAGCGCCCGTGGGTTGCCAGCTTCGCCCTTGCAAAACAGGGTATGCTGTTTGGCAAGGGATGCGATATGCCATAACGGATCGCGCACCGGCAGGACAAAGCGGGCATCGGGGAACATGGAAAGCAGATATTCCATGCGGGTGATCAGGTAGTTTGCCTTTGAGACATAACGCGATCCACCCCGGATCGAGATCATTTTACGGATATGGTCGCGATAGAAGTTTTCAAAGGCTTCGTTGCTGACTTCACCGCCCAGAACGTTGCTGTGATCGACCTCGTGCAGATGTTTGAAAAACGCCATCCAGATCACTTCCTCGAAGGCCTCGGGGCTTTCAGGCGTGATGTTGATGCCATCGGCATGGGTGCGTTCAACGGCGACCTGCTGGCGCGGTTTGGGTGCCAGATCGACAAACTTGTTCCACAGGTAGGGGGTGAAAACCGGCGGATAATCGCGATAGCGGTGCGTTGCGGCTGCCGGGTGTTTTGCCAGCGTTTCAAGCAGGATGGTGCTGCCCGAACGGGCAAGGCCTGCCACAAAGACCGGCTTTTCAATGGCGACATCGGAAATGGCATCGGCGGCCATTTTGGTGTCGAAATTGCCAAAGCTGATCCAGCGTTCGGGGTTGTCGGCAATTTGCCCGCTGATCCAGTGATCCCAGCCCGAAACATGAAAAGCGGCACCCTTGGACGGCTGTTGGTCGCTGGTTTGTGTCATCTTGTTCATTCGATGCGGAATCCTTTTTTAATCGCCAGGGAAACCAGGATCAGCATGACAAAGAAGGTCAGTTCCCATCCGCGGGCCCAGGACGGCCCGACAGAAATGATTTCCTGTGGCGGAAGGTCAAAACGGATCTGCTGGATGGCGGTGTCATCGGGCAGATAACCTGCCGGATTACCGATAAGGGTGTTCCACCACTGTTTATGGCCGATCACGGGGACCGGGGCCTGAAGCGGAATGACCACGTCGCTTTGACCGTTATCGGTGCTGGTCGAAACCCGGACAATCGGGCAGGCACCGCCATTTTCCGATACCGGGCGAGCGCCGATCTGTTCGACATTGGCATTTTCGGGCATGGCCGAAATGGTTGTCTGGGTGCCGGGCATGGGGCAGCTATAGCCATATTGCCCATCCAGCCAGACCAGCATTGCCAGTGCGGGCAGGGAGGCGACAACCGCCGGGATTAGGATAACACCTACAAGTTTCAGGGAATGTCCCAACTGGGCTTTTGCCAGGCGCATGCCCTCGCCAAAGTCTTCGCCGTCATCATCGGCCATGGCCTTGCGTGAATCGGCAACATCGGCTTTTACCTTTTTGATGCGCTTTTGCGGGGAGAGCACCGCATAAAGTGCCATCGAGATAATGGCGCAGATTACCGACCAGGCGATGATGCGGCCCAGCGGGCCGAGTTGGTCGGCCATAAGGGCGTCAAGCCAGTCAAAGGCGGGGGCGGGCCAGTCAAAAATTCCCATGGGACTTACCGAATTCCTGTTGGCTTATGAGCTGTGCTGATCAGATTTGGCGGTGCTGGCATGTGCCGTCTGGCTGCCAGCAGCATTTTTGCGGCGCTTGTTGCGCATCATTTTGCGGATCGGCCACATCAGCACAAAGCCAATGGCAACACCGACAGCCGCGATAACAGCCCAAAGTGCGCTGAGCAGGCTAAGACCGGCACCCGGTCCGACATAGGCCTGTGCAGGCATGGCGGTCAGAAGCGGGGTCAGTGCGATTACGGCACCGGCAATGCTTAATGTTTTAAGGGTCGGCTTCATTGGTCTTCTCCTTTCGTGGGGGAAGAAAACAGCGCGGCGCGTTCATCAGAAATGCGCTCGGCCTGTGAAACGATGGGGATTAGTTTTTCGTCGGTTTTTTCGGGGTTATCGCGGCGGATGGGGTTATAGAATTCCCATACAACGTCGCCATCCTTGTTGATCTCGAACAACCGCCCACCGGTGGATTCCGTAATCAGGGTGTTGCCATTGGGCAGGCGTTCCTGATCGGACCGGATGTCGCTATAGAAAAAGTTGTCTTTGTTGCCGTCATATTCCCAGGTGATGCCACCGGTTTTGGGATCAAACTGCAGAACGCGTGACATACCGGCTTCGGGGTCATCAAGCTGGCCCTGATTGTCAAAAAGCAGGATATCGCCATTTGGCAGAAGGTCCGGGTCATGCTGGCCCAGCCAGGAACCACGGGTCGCCCAGACGATTTTTTCCTGTTCCAGATCCAGCACTGCAATGATGCCAAGATCCCGGAAAGACAGCAGAACATCGCCTTCTTTGCCATAGGGGAAATTCTGCGCTGTTTCGGCGGTGATGACCTCGATCGTGTTGGTGTGCAGCACGTCATCCTTGGAATAATACGGCACAAAGTCGATCAGGTGGTCATAGGGTGAATTGATGATGGCATCGAGGACCGATACCTTTTTCAATTCCTTGCCTTCTGGCGACAGAACAACGGCAAAGTCATCCAGGCGCGGCGGTTTTAACTGGTTGCGGTACTGATAGGTGTTGTTGCGAAATTCCTGGGTCAGGGCATAAACCTTGCCGTCCTTATCGACGGAAAAGTCATGATGGGCGGTGCCCAGATAGCCCCAGACAACATTTGAATCCTTGTCGATCCGTGCCAGACCATAGCCATAGGGCGTGTCGCCCGCAGCGGTATATTGCACGATCAGATCGCCGTTGGGCTGCATCTTGGCGGTGTGCCAGTGCATATATTCGTCTTTTTGCGGGTTTTTGATCGGCGAGGTATCGTTATAGATTTTGCTAAACGGGGTGTTCCATTCGTGAACGATATTGCCTTTCATATCGATCAGCACGGCATGGGGGCCATCGCCCGATGAATAGAGCGTCAAACCGTTTTCAGCACGGTTTTCGTCATAGACCGTAACGCCCTTTTTGTCGTTACGTGCCGGTGCCCAGAAATCCAGGCGGCCAATATCGTTATACTGGGTTTCCTTTTCCCACAGGGCGACACCGGCAGACCACGCATTGCGCAGATATTGCGACGGCGGGACTTCGGCCAGCATAACGCCAGCGCCCACGGAAAAGCTGATAGCAGCGATGCCAACGACAAAAATGGCAAAAAAGCCACGATCACCACCATCATCCTCGGACGAGGGTGGGGTCTGGTTTTCTTTTTCTGGTGACGGCACGCCTAAAACCTCCGATTTCTTAGATGCTTGCAGGGTAATGACGGCGCTGGGCAATATTACGGCTAATCACCGGGTAAATAGGGCTTTTTGGCCGCTTTTTGCCCCCATTTCGCCAAATAGTTTAATTTTTGCGGTGTTTTACGCGGCTGTTCTTTTTTAATTTGCAGTGCATGGACACAACGCCATTTCGAGATGTTTAATCGATGTCTAAGTTTTTGAAATACGGTAAAAAATGCAGTGGCATATGCTAATATTGCATTGCAGGGCAGGGCGGCTTTATCGGCCAAAATAAAAGCCCTGCCGCCAGCGAATGGCGATGCAGGGCTTTTTGCCTTTGGGGCGGGGTAAAAACACCCGATTTTGGGTTATTTTTGCCGTTTGGGCTGATGAATGAGCGATTCTAGTGGGGGATCGGGGGTAAATTTTACCTTTTTGGTCACGATATAGGTGAAATAGCGGTCGATTCCGATGCCTGCGATCAATAAACGGTCAATCAGGCGCTGATAGGAATCGACATCGCGGCACAGAATTTTCAGCATGTAATCAACGCCGCCGCCCAGTGCGAAACATTCGATGATTTCGGGAATATCCTGAACGGCACGTTCAAAGGTGGCGAAATCCTCGTGCTGGTGATGGCGCAGGGTGACTTCGGTCAGCACCATGGTCGGGCGGGCAAGTTCTTCCAAATTGATACGGGCATGGTAGCCGGAAATAACGCCCAGATCTTCCAGGCGTTTTAACCGTTCCCAGCAGGGGCTGGGCGAAAGGTTTACCGCCTCGGCCAGTTTGACCTTGGTGATGCGCCCTTCGCGTTGCAGCGTGAGCAAGATCTTCAGATCCTGTTCATCAAGCCGGATCATGCAGGCACCACATCAGCAATGACAGCAAGGCAGTCGCCGGTTTTGATCAGCCCGGGATAATGGCGGCAGGACAGGATGCCATCGCGCGGTGCCGTATAAACCGTGGCGGGAATGCCGGTGCGTTCGGTGTCGTAAATCCGGGCAATGATATCACCCTTTTTAACGGTTTCGCCCAAATCCACACAGGGTTCAAACAGCCCGGTATTTTCGCTGGCAACAAAACAGCTGCCATCGGGCATATCCAGCATGATGCTTTGATCGGGCAGGTCAATTTCGCCGGGGATGATGCCCGCATGGATCAGGAAATTGCGCACACCACGGTCAGCAATGGCGACCCGTTCGGCCGTTGTCGCACCGCCGCCGCCCAGTTCGGTGGTAACAAAGGTTTTGCCAGCTTCTTCAACGACGGTGTCAAACATGCCGACACTGTCCAGTTCCAGCATCATCATTGAATAGGGGGCGCCAAAGGCGTGCATGGCGGCAACGCAGGCGGCTTCCTGTTTTTTATCGGCCAAAACATGGACCGCGGCAAAAGGCACGAAATCCAGCGTTTTGCCGCCTGAATGCATATCAAGGACAAAGTCCGCCTCGGGCACGAGATAGCGGAAAACATAATCGGCGATTTTTTCCGTTACCGTACCATTGGGGCGGCCGGGGAAAGTGCGGTTAAGGTTGCCCTTGTCGATTGGCGAGGTGCGCGACGCATTTTTGAAGGCCGGGTAATTCATGGCAGGCAGGATGATGATGCGCCCGGTGATTTCGGTTGCGGCAAGGCTGCTGGCCAGTTTGAACAGCGAAACCGGGCCTTCATATTCGTCCCCGTGGTTGCCACCGGTAAGCAGAGCCGTTGGCCCCGCGCCGTTTTTGATAACGGTGATGGGGATCATGACGGCACCCCAGGCGGAATCATCGCGCGAATAGGGCAGCTTTAAAAAGCCGTGAAAAACCCCGTCCGTATCAAGCGGGATGGTTGGGGTGATGGGCGAAGGATTTGTTGTCATTGGCCGTATCCTTGATTGAAAAGGCAGGGTTGCCGCGACCGTCGGCAACCCCCGTTTATCGAATGGTGAAAGGGCTGGATGACCGGCCTAGTTTTTCACAAAGAGCTGACGCGGGAAGTTGGTCAGGGTTTTGGAGCCCTGTTCCGTGATCATCAGGCTTTCGGTAATTTCAATGCCCCAGTCTTCAAACCACAGGCCCGGCATGAAATGGAATGTCATGCCCGGTTCCAGAACGGTGCGGTCGCCGGGGCGCAGGCTCATGGTGCGTTCGCCCCAGTCCGGCGGATAGGACAGGCCGATGGGGTAACCACAGCGGCTGTCTTTTTCGATGCCGAATTTTTGCAACACGCCAAAAAACGCCTTGGCGATGTCTTCGCAGACATTGCCGGGTTTTGCGGCCTCAAGCCCGGCCTGGAGGCCTTCGATCAGGGCACTTTCGGCATCCAGGAAACGCTGGTCGGGTTCGCCAAGGTAAACCGTGCGCGAAAGCGGCGCGTGATAGCGTTTGTAACAGCCGGCAATTTCAAAAAATGTGCCGGCATTGTTGGGAATGGGTTTGTCATCCCAGGTCAGGTGCGGGGCACTGGCATCGACGCCCGATGGCAAAAGCGGCACGATGGCGGGGTAATCACCGCCAATGCCCTCAACACCGACGATGCCGGTACGGTAAATTTCCGCCACCAGTTCGTTCTTCTGCATGCCCGGTTCGACGACTTCGATGATGCGTTCATGCATATATTCGACAATGCGCGCTGCCTGGCGCATATAGAATATTTCCTGTTCGGATTTTACCGCGCGCTGCCAGTTCACAAGGGCGGTGGCATCCTTGAAGGTGGCGTTGGGCAGGTGTGTTTGCAGTTGCAGATAGCAGCGGGCCGAAAAATAGTAATTGTCCAGCTCTACGCCGATATTGCGCGTGCCCCAGCCCCGGGATTCAATGATCTCGGAAAGGTAATCCATCGGGTGATGGGTGGGGTTTTGCACAAAATAGTCCGGATAGGGAATGATCCGGTCATGGGGCATGTAAACGGTGCGTTTTGCACCGTTTGAATCCTGCGACCTTCCATACCAGATGGGGTCATCCTCGATCGGAATCACGACACATTGATGGACATAAAACGACCAGCCGTCATAGCCGGTAAGCCAGGCCATGTTTGACGGATCGGTCACGATCAGAAGATCGATGCCTTTTTCCACCATGGCTTTCTTGGTTTTATCCAGCCGCACGGCATATTCTTCGCGCGTAAAATTCAATTCAACCTGGCTCATTGCAGGCCTCCAAAGCAGGGCAACGCCCTAATCAGGAAACGATCTCGGTGCCGGCATCTGATGCGTCGCATCTTTGCCGGGCGAGGGTGGCGATGGCGGTGTCCTGGACACCTGTTCCGGTCAGGTCGCAATACGTGATTTGCCGGGCGTCGCTGCGCCCCTTCGCAGATCCGGCAATGACCTGACCCAGTTCTGTCTGGCGGCTTTGGGCATCAGCCAGACCGGCATCAATGGCATGGTGAAGTTCGCCAAGGATGCGGCACTGTGCCGTATTGTCGCAGACATAAAGATCCGCCCTGGCAAACAGGGCCGGATCAATTTCGTTTTTATGTTCGGCATCCGACCCCATGGCCGTGACATGGGTGCCCGGTGCTACCCAGTCTGCCTGCACGATCGGTTCGCGGGCCGGGGTGGTGGTGACGATGATATCGGCATTTTCGCAGGCTGATTTGCCATCATCGGTGGCGGCAACGGCGATGCCGAGATCGCGGCTAAGGTCGCGGGCGGTTTTTTCCGCCTTGGCAATGTCGCGGCCCCAGATGGTGGCGGTTTTGACCGGCCGGATTCTGGTTAGTGCGGTGAGCTGCAGGCGGGCCTGAACGCCGGTACCAAAAATGGCGGCGTGGCTGGCATCGGCACGGGCCAGATGCCGGGCCGCAACACCCCCGGCAGCAGCCGTGCGGATATCGGTCAGATAGCCGTTATCTAGCAATACGGCTTCCAGCAGGCCGGTTTTGGCGGAAAACAGGTTCATCAACCCGTTAACCGACGGCAGGCCCAGTTTGGGATTATCAAAAAAGCCGGGGCTGATTTTGATGGCAAAGCTGTCCAGGCCCGGAACATAGGCGGTTTTGACATCGACTTCGCCGTTATGGTCGTCGATATCAAGGCGCAGGATGGGGGGCATTCGCACATCGCGGGTTGCCAGCGCCAGGAACGCGTTTTCAACGCAATCAATGGCGTCAAGGTCCAGCGCGATGACCTTGCGCAGGTCGTTTTCGGTCAGTATCCGGATTGTGGGCATGGTTTAATGTCCCTTTGCACGGGATGCTGGTTGGGAAAGTTCGGCTTCGCGGGCGAGGTCAACATCTTCGCCGCCAATGATGCGGCGATGCAGGCCCATATCGATATTGCAGCCGGTGCTAAGCACCACGGTACGGCCGGGATTATCGATCAATCCGGCGCGAAGAGCGGCAATGCCAACGGCGGCGGCCCCTTCGATCACCTGCTGGTCATCGACATAGGCGGCACGGATGCCATCGGCAATCTGGGCTTCGTTGACCAGCACAAAATCATCAGTCAGATCGGCGCACATATCGAAGGTGTAAATGTTGTTTTCACCAATGCCGCCCCCCAGACTGTCGGCCAGGCTGGGCCATTCGCGAACGGCGGTGGGTTTGCCTGCCTGCAGGCTTTCGATCATGGCGCAGCCGCGTTCCATCGAAATGCCGACAACCCGGATGGCGGGGTTGATCGATTTGGCCGCCAGTGCCACACCGGCCAGCAACCCCCCGCCCGAAAGCGGCACCAGAAGCGTTTCGGCATCGGGCAACTGTTCCAGGATTTCAACACCCAGCGTTCCCTGACCGGCAATAACATCGGCATGGTCAAAGGGTGGCAGCATGATCATGCCTTCATCATTCACAAGGCGATCAACTTCTTTTTGGGCTTCGTCCTGCGATTGCCCGGAAATCAGGATTTCGGCACCCTGCGCACGGATGCCTTCGACCTTGTTTTGCGGGACCAGTTCGGACATGCAAATGACGGCGCGAACCCCGGCATTGCGCGCCGCATTGGCAAGGGCACGGCCATAATTGCCTGTTGAAACACCGACAACGCCTTTGGCTTTTTCGTCGTCATTCAGGCTTAAAACTGCATTGGCCGCCCCGCGCAGCTTGAAGCTGCCGGTATATTGCTGATGTTCGCATTTCAGCCAGACGGGGCTTCCGACATGGTCAGAAAGGCTTTGGCTGGGGCGAAGGGGCGTGTGAATGACATGCCCGGCGATGCGCTTGCGGGCAGCAAGGATATCGCCAAGGGTGATCGGCTCTTTCATTGCGACCTCGTTTATCAGGCGGTTGGTGGCGTGTGGTCAAACAGGCTGCCAAAGCCTGTGACCGGTTTTTGGTAATTCATCAGGCCAAGCGCGTGCCAGATCAGGGCCTGGTTGCTGGTAATTACCGGCTTGCCCAAAAGCTGTTCGGTGCGCTGGGCGATTTCGGCTGCACGAATGGCGGTGCAGGAAATGAAAATGGCATCGGCATCGTCGCTATTGGCCTTGATGGCGGCAGCCATCAGGATATCGGGCGGAATGGCCGTCATATCCGGGTCGTTTTCAAGGCCGAAGCCCAAAACGTTTGTCAGTTCAAACCCGGCATCGGCAATGCCATGTGCAACGGTTGCCGTCACATCAAGGATATAGGGGGCGACAATGGCAATTTTTTGCGCCCCAACAGCCTGCAGGGCATTATGCGATGCCAAAAGCGGGTTGGTCACCCGGCAGCCCGGCATGCCTTCGTTGATCAAAGCCTCGATCCGGGCGGAACCATTAACCGCGGTGCCCGATGTGCAGCCAAAAATGGCAACATCAACGCCAAAGCCGGGCAGAATGGTGCGCGCGGCACGGGGCAGGTCATCGGCCATGGCGCGCAGGCTGTCAACCGTGATGGGGTTGGCATTGGCAATGCGGGTGGTAAACAGCCCGATATCGGCAGGCAGGATGCGCCGCAGGTCATCTTCGCTGTTGAAATCGGTGGCAAGTGTAATCAGGCCGACCCGGCCGGAAGGGGCGACCGGGTCGGGTTTGTAGCTTATATTGGCCAGCTCTGGTTTGATGCCGGTAAGTGCTGACATCGGATATGCTCCGTCAAAACAGTAACGTCGTTTCCAAAGCCGGAATTCCAGGGTTTCCGCCCCGGTTATGACGGGGCGGAAAACGTTCCTAGCGGAAGGCGGTTTCGGGAAGGAAGGTTGCAATCTGCGGGAAGAAAATCAGCAGAACGGCAACCAGCAACAGCATGCAGATGAAAGGCGGCGTGCCTTTGATGACTTCGGCATAGGGTCGCCTGAATATGGCGATGGCTGTGAAAATATCGCAGCCAAAGGGCGGTGTTGCCGAGCCGATTGCCACCTGCAAAGTCACCAGAGTCCCGACCAGAATGGGGTCGATCCCGGCATTATTGACCAGCGGCATGAAGATGGGGGTTAACACCAGAATGACGACAATCGGGTCGACAAACATGCAGCCAATGAAAAACGCAATCGAGATGGCAAACAGGATGGTGTAGGGACCCGCACTATCAAGCGCCAGTGCGCCAATCACGGCCTGCGGGATCTGGGCAAAGGAAATGACAAACGAGAATGTCGTACCTGCCCCGACAAGAATAAACACAACCGCCGTAATCAGCCCGGTGGAACGGGCAATTTCGAGAAGTTCCGACCATTTGACGGACCGGAAAATGACAACTTCAAGAATGATGGCATAAATCACCGAGACAGCGGCAACTTCGGTCGGGCTGACCCAGCCAAGATAGATGCCCCCCACGATCAGTACCGGGAACATGATGGCCGGACCGGCATTGACAACGGCCTTGGCGCGTTCCGCCCAGGTGCGGCGCGGGATGGTGGGGATATCGTTATGTTTGGCGTACCAGACCGAATAGGCCGAAAACAGCAGCAAAATCAGAACGCCCGGGCCAATACCGGCGATAAACAGTTCACCAATCGACACCTTGCCAACCACACCAAACACGATCATGCCGATGGAAGGCGGGATCAGAAAGGCGATGTCGCTGGCATTAATGATCAGCGCCATGGTGAAGCTGTCTTTGTAGCCCGCTTCCAGCATTTTGGGGCGCAGCGGCCCCCCCATGGCAACCACGGTGGCCTGGGTAGAACCCGAAACCGCACCAAACAGAGTGCAGCCCAGCGCCGTTGTGACGGCAAGGCCGCCACGCACATGGCCGACAAAGGTCATGGCAAGGTCGATCAGGCGGCTTGCCGTGTGGCCCTTGGTGACGATATCCGCCGCAAAAATGAACATCGGCACCGCGATCAGGGCGACCGGGCTGATGCCGCTGACCATTTGCTGAATGATGATCTGGTGCGGGATGGGCATGAAAAACGCAAAGGCAATGACACTGGCCGATGCAAGCGGAACCATCATGGGGAAGCCCAGCAACAGCAGGCCCAGCATGACGATGATGATTGTTGTACCTAGATCCATTGTTTTCCTGCCCCCTTAAAGATGCGTATCAAGGTTGTCTTCGTACGTATCCTCGACCCGGTAAGACAGGTGGACACCTGGCTTGAGAATGTTGGTCAGGGCGGCAAGAACAAACTGGATGCCGGTCACGGTCAGACCGAAGGGAACAATAAGGACCGTCAGATACATGGGAATGCGCAGCGAAGGCGTGAGGCGGTTGGTTTTGACCAGCCCGGCAACGTAATCAATTGAATAATATGCCAGAATGAACAGCAACAGGGCCGTTCCCAGGGTGACAATGATCATCAGGACTTTGCTGGCGACCGGTCCCAGCATGTCGGAAAAGGCTGACATGCGAATATGTCGCCCCATGCGCGCCGCTTCCGAAATGCCGACAAAGGTAACCAGGATGATGAGGAATGTGTTGAGTTCCTCGGAGAAAAACAGACTGGAGCTGAAGCAGAGGCGGGCAACGACATTGGCAACCGTGTTGATTGCCATGATGATGATGCTCCAGCCGAGCAACTGGCGTTCGACAACCGATAGCCAGTCGTCGATTTTTCTTAACACGTATAGCGCCGTTCGTGATTCAACGGGCGCTTCTCCGTTCGATCCAGACATACGACCTCCTTGACTTCGCGTGCGAGACATTCGTTTTGGAACGCATCACTATACGAACGGTTCCCTCCCACAGATATCAGTCTGCTTCGCGACAGAGGTCAGAATAGAAACGTGTTTGAACGGTTCAATGGAATTTATGTGTCATGACAAAATCAATACATGACATCGAAGGCGTGAACGCCGGGCATCTGTTCCATTGTATGGCGGATCTGCATTAATCCGCGATGCAGGCTTGGCGTGTCGATGGCGCCACCAACACAGACACGTATGGCGTTGGGCCGTTTGACCTTTACGGTCATGAACGGGTCGGAAATGGTGACGGCAACACCGTTTTTCCGCAATTCGGAGGCAAACCATTCCTCCTGCCAGTGTTCGGGGATGCGCACCCAGGCGGAAAGTGATGTGGGGTGATGGCGCACCACGGCATCGCCCAGAATTTCGGCAACCAGGCTTTGGCGTTCGCGCATCAGGGCGCGTTGCACGGTAACGGCCTGGGCCACCACGCCATCTTCGATCCAGCGGGCACCAATTTCGGCGATCAGGGGGGTGCCCATCCAGCCGGTTACGCGCAAAACGCTGCTGGCGCGAATCGAAAGGTGTTTGGGAACAACAAGATACCCGGTGCGCAAACCGGGCATGACAATTTTGGTCAGGCTGGAAACATGAAAGCCCAGTTGCGGGATGAAGCTGGTAATGGGCGGCAGGCTTTGTTCCAGAAGGGGGCGGTAAACATCATCCTCGATCACGTAAACGCCGTGCTGGCTGGCGATTTCGGCAATGCGTTTGCGCCGTTCCAGCCCCATCAGGCAATTGGTGGGGTTGGTGTAAATGGGGGTGATGACCAGGGCGCGAATGGCGCGTTGCTGACATTCGCGTTCAAATGCTTCGGGAATGATGCCTTCATCATCGGTTGGCAATGCGCCCAGCTTGAAACGCAGCACACTGGCTGTGCCGATCACGCCATGGTCGGTCAGGCTTTCGGTCAAAACCACGTCATCGGGCTGCACGATAGAGGCAAGGGCAATGAAAATGCCCTGTGCCGCGCCATTGGTGATGATGGTGTGGGATGGTTCCGCTGCCAGCCCCATACCTGCCAGCCATTTGACGCCAACTTCGCGGTGATAGTCAAAACCGGCAACCGGGCGGCAGCTTTCCATCCAGGGATGGTGCGGGTCATCGGCCAGGCGGCGATGAAGCTGGCGCGACAGGTCATTGTGAAAATCGGTATAGGCGGAACGGACAATCGACAGGTCGATCAGGTCAGGCTGGCGATTGTCAAGGATGAAGGACGATGCCCGGTCGGTCAGCCGTGCCTGGACAAAGGTGCCCCGCCGCCGTTCGGATCGCAGATAGCCCTGGCGTTCGACCTCCTTATAGGCCGCGCTGACGGTTTGAACGCTGACTTTCAAATGATAGGCAAGGTCGCGATGGGTTGGCATTCGGACGTCGTGGCGCAGGCGGCCAGACTCGATGTCGGTAATGATCGCTTCGACCAGCGCCTTGTATTTCGGGCCGGTATCACCACTCAGATCAGTCGTCGGTAGCCACATTTTACTCGTTCCACCCATTTGTTTTGTCGGCACCCTAACATGGCAAGGGGCGTTTTGGGTAGGGTCGTTATATTTTTGTCATGAAACAAAACACTCATTGACCTGATGCAGGAACATTTCAAAACTTCGAGCGTTCAAGCACACGACGTATCTATGCAAACCGCCGCCTGCTCTGTTTGGACGCAGGGTTGGAGTGGCACAATAAGGGAGACTTCTGTAATGAGTTTGACAAAGCTCTTCAAGGCGACCCTGTCTGCCGCAGCCGTATTTGCGGTTGCAGGTACGGCAATGACTGCGCAGGCCGAAGAATGGAAATTCGCCATCGAAGAAAGCACCGGCGACGTCCAGGATTTGTACGCCCAGAAATTCAAGGAACTGGTTGAGGAAAAGTCCGGTGGTGATGTGGATGTCACCATTTACACCTATGGCCAGCTTGGCACCGAAAACGATATTACCGAGCTGACGGCTTCGGGGGCGATCCAGTTCTCGAATGCTTCGCCGGGCCACCTTGGAACCTTTGTTCCCGAGATCCAGGTATTTGGTGTTCCTTATTTGCTGTCGCAAAATAACGACGTGAACAAGGATATCCTGTCAAAAAGCCCGACGATTTATAAGGGCCTGTCCAAGGATTTCGAAAGCAAGGGTTTGAAGCTTTATACCATGTATCCCGAAGGGGAAATGGTATGGACCACCAAGAAAAAGGTTGAAGCACCGAAGGATTTTGACGGCGTCAAATTCCGCGTGATGACCTCGCCGATCCTGATTGACAGCTATAAATCGTTTGGTGCGGACCCGGTTGCCCTGCCGTGGGGCGAAGTTTATTCGGGCCTGCAGACCAGCGTGATCGACGCACAGGTAAACCCGATTTTCTTCATCGAAAGTGCCAAATTCTATGAAGTGACCGATTACCTGATTTATGCCGGTCAGCAGCAATACACGACCACCGTGGTGACCAATGACGCCTTCTATAAAGGCCTTTCGGATGACCGCAAAGCGCTTCTGAAGGATGTGAAGGCCGAACTTGATGATTACATCTTCAAGGCGCAGGCTGACCTGAATGCCAAGGCCCTTGATAAGATCAAGGAAGCAAAGCCGGACATCAAAGTTATCAAGCTTGATGCCGATCAGCGCGCCAAGTTCGAGGAAGCCTCCAAGGGTGTTGGCGACAAGCTGGTTGATGAAGTTGGTGGTGACACGCAGCAGGTTCTGACGGATCTGCGCGATGAAATCAGCAAGAAAGAAAAAGAACTCGGCGAGATGTAATCTCTGATCGCTGTTGCTTTTTCGCGATATCAAACCCCCGCAGTTTTGCTGCGGGGGTTTTCTTGTGTTTGTTGCCGGGATGGGGGGTTACGCCGGGTTCATTGCGGCAAAGAACGCATCATATTCGCCATTGCGTTCAGCATGGCGGCGGGCATTGTCGCGCTGTACCAGGATTTCGCCATTGGGCAGGTTGCCATAGGCCAGAAGACCAATGACTTCGGCACAATATTCGGCCAGCGGCATGGCGCGCGGGTCTGATGCCTGCTGGCTGCCGGTCAGTTCGGTTTGCACGTAGGGCGGGGCCAGTTCCAGAACCTCGATCGGGATATTGCGCAGCTGATGGCGCAGGGACTGAAGCCAGGAATGCAAAAATGCCTTGCTGGCGCAATAGGTTGGAAATGCAGCACGCGGGATGAAAGCCAGATTGGAACTGGTGGTGATGATGGTTGCGTTATCCTGCTGTTTGATCAGGGGCAGGAAGGCCGCAACGGTGCGCAGCACACCGGTAATGTTGGTTTGGATAATATCTTCGGCGGTGCTTGTGGACCAGTTATCGTCGGTCATGTCTTCGCCCGCTGAAATGCCAGCATTGGTGATCAGCACATTTAACGCCGGAAAGTGCGCTTGCACCGTTTCGGCAAGGGCATTCAGGGATGATGTGCTGGTGATGTCCAGGGGCAGGGCGGTGATGTTGGGGCGTTCCTGCATGATGCTTTCAAGCAGGGCTTCGCGCCGGCCAGTGACAATTACCTTGTTGCCAAGATCATCAAGCGCATAGGCAAGGGCGCGGCCAATGCCGCTGGTGCCACCGGTAATCAGGATGGTGTTGCCCGTCATTTTCATTGTTCATGTTCCTTGGTCAGAATGCTGCGTGGTGCTTTGCCCATTGCAGGGGCAAGTGCAGATTGATGGGCGACGGGGATGACAACAGGCGGTTTTGTACCCTGTTGATCACCCGTGCCAATCGCGAAAACCGGCGGTGATGCCCGTTTGATGCCGCGCAGCGAAAAGGGAAATCACACCGAAATTGCCAGCCATAAACAGCCCTGCCGGGATGGCTGGGGTTATGTTGCCGGGCAATTTTGCGGTGTGGGGTTTTGGCAGGAACAGGCGGGTTGCCATCGCGATTATAAAACAGCGATCGGATGAAAACCGGGCGCACGCATTGCATAAACAGGCCCGGAATCGGGGCTGTTTTAAAGCCTGCAAAACAACAATTGCCAAATATGAACATGATTGAAGTCACACCACGCGCCTTTCCTGTTTCGAGATTTCCCTGCTGGGACCTTCTCGACAAAGGGCGCGTTGGATGACGGTAACGCCTACGACAGGCTGGGAATGGTAGGCCAGACTGTGCAGGTAAATTATCGCGGGTGAATTTTTATGTCAATGTGGTGTGCGCGATTTCGCACCAAAGACAACAGGGGCGCACTGGCCCCTGTCGCGTCATTTTTTGGGGATGGGCGGTAAACAGGCTTAAACCGCAAGCATCGGCAGCGGGCGTTTGAGGGTGATAAAGGCAAACAGTCCCATCGAAACCAGTTGAATGACAATGCCAAACAGCATGGGGATGGATGGGCCGCCGATATTGGTAATTGTTGTGCCTGCGGCAAGTGTAAGCGTGCCGATTACTGCCAGAAGAACCTGCAATTTATCAAGGCCGTCAAACGAGCGGCGGCTGATGCGGTAATAGGTGCCGTATAATGCAAGGCCGATCCAGCCGCTGAGATTAAGGTAATTGGTGCCCGGCAGCAGGGCATCGCTGCCAAATCCGGTGATGAATGTCTGCAGGCTGAAAAGCATTTCCAAAAAAGCAAGGCATGCCGCAACCGTCCAGCAGAGGCGGGGTAAGTTGGTCATTTCAGTTCCAATTTTACTAGTCTGATGGCAGTGCTCACGCCCCTGATGGGTATAGTTATTTTTATAGAAGTATAATTAATAAATCTTACGAATTAATACAATTAAAAGTTAATGTACTTTTGTTTTCAGATCCTTTTCCGTGATGTTGCAATGCGATCAGGAATGTAGATTTCTTTCTTTTGTGGTCCTGAGCAGCGGTGTAACGGTTCACTTGGTCGTGTCTGACGGCTCTGTCGCTATCTGGTTAATGGCAGGTTTGTGACGGGTGATTTTCAGTGATCATTTTGGGCTTCGGGGTTTAAGACCGGTGTGCAAAATTTCTGGTCTGGTTGATGCGCAGCCAGGCTGAGGTTTGGCCTTGCTGCCATCTAATTGACTGATTCTAATTGGGAAAATATGGGGTTTGGCGGCGGTTTATTTGCGTTGATGCGTGGATGAACGCAGGGAAATATTTCATCTTGTCAAATTCAATCGCGCTGTGTTAAACGATTAACAGTTAAACGTTTAACAGTCACGGAAGGCGACAGCGATGCCGCGGAAAAAACCATCCATCAAGGAAGTGGCGGCACTGGCCGGGGTTTCGACCGCGACGGTATCGAATGTGTTTTCCGGGCGCAAAGCGGTTAACGACGAATTGAAAGACAGGGTGCATAAGGCTGCCGAAAAACTGGGGTATCAGTTGGACCGGGCGGCTTCGCAATTACGGTCCGGGCGCACGCGGATTGTTGCGGTATTGATCCCCGATCTGACCGACACCTTCTTTGCCACCATTGTATCGCGGCTGG
This sequence comes from Thalassospira marina, assembly GCF_002844375.1. Lineage (NCBI taxonomy): Bacteria > Pseudomonadati > Pseudomonadota > Alphaproteobacteria > Rhodospirillales > Thalassospiraceae > Thalassospira > Thalassospira marina. Next base: position 654,234 of record NZ_CP024199.1, read on the forward strand.
AAACCCTGGCATCGGCCGATGGTTATGACGTGATCATTGCCAGCCCCCATAATGACCAGTCGGCGGAATCATCGCGGCTCGAAGCGCTATTATCCTGGCGGCCTGAAGGGCTTATTGCCGTGCCCTGTTCCAGCCGAATCCCGCAGGAACTGATCGAGGCCCAAAAAAGCCTGCCCATGGTGCTGGTTGACCGCGTGGCAACCGATAATGCCATTGCCGACACCGTCACGATTGATAACCGCGAAGCTGGCGAAATTGCCGCTTTGCACCTTTTGGAGCGGGGCCACACATCGATTGGCATTGCGGTTTCGGAAATTGACCACCCGCCAATTGCCGAAAGAACGGAGGGGGCCGTGGCCGCCATTCGGGCGCGAACAGGCAAAAATCCGACCATCCTGCATCTGGGGGCCGATATTGCGCGGGGTACACGTACCCTTGTGGAATGGATGGAGCGCAACCCCCTGCCCGAAGCCCTGATTGCCCTGACCAACGTCACGACGCTTAGCGTGTTGTCGGCATTGGCAGAACACCGGATCGATATTCCCAGACGGGCATCGATTGTTGCTTTTGACGATTATGCCTGGATGTCGGCCCGCAATACCGGCCTGACCGCGATCCGCCAGCCTGCCGATAAAATTGCCGAAACCGCCTGGCGCCGCCTGCGCAAGCGGATGGAAGGCGGAAATAGCGAACCTGTTACCCCGACCGTTCTGAATGCCAGCCTGATTGTGCGGGCATCGGTGCGTGATGTGACCGGGGCAGCACAGGCCGAACGGGATGATGTGCGCGATCCTGACGGCGCGTCGCGTTTGGCGCAGCCCGCGATGGCAAATAACGGCACAACAAAGAAAATCCACTGAGTCGAAACCATCGACCGGGGAAAAGCAGAACAGGCGCAAAAGCCTGCAGCGATGATCAACGGGAGGAAAAGGAAAATATATAACGATTAAAAACAAACGCGCGGGATGCCGTGAACAGCCCCGCGCGTCCGCAAGATCATCCTGAAACATCCACTGACCGAAGCGGCCGGGATATCGCTTACCCGCCTGTCCCTGAAATGACACACACGCCGTTGCAGCGGCTTGCGTGTCAGGGGCACGGGCGGACCTGATCCTTACGTAACGGAGAATAGCAGCGGTTGTTCAGGAAACCAACCGGTCTTCAACAACACCCGCAAGAGGTGTTGGGGGATCGCATATCAGCTGGAGGAAACAAAATGAACCAGAATAAGAACATCCTGGCCGGGGCAGTTGTCGCTGCTACTGTCCTTATGCAGGCCCCCCTTGCCATGGCGGCATCGGGCACCGTTGCCTTTCTGATGCCTGATCAGGCATCTACCCGTTACGAAGAACATGATTTCCCGGGTTTCAAGGCCGAAATGGCCAAAATCTGCCCGGATTGCCAGGTGATTTATCAGAATGCCGATGCCGATGTTGCGCGCCAGCAGCAGCAATTCAATTCCGTGCTGACGCAGGGCGCGAAGGTTATTGTCATCGACCCGGTTGATTCCAGTGCCGCGGCATCGCTGGTCGCGCTGGCGCAAAGCCAGGATGTGAAGGTCATTGCCTATGACCGGCCCATTCCGGCGAAAACTGCCGATTATTACGTTTCCTTTGACAATGAAGGCATTGGCAAGGCGATTGCTGAATCCCTGGTCAAACACCTGGAAAAGATGGGTGTATCGACCGACAAAGGCGGCCTTTTGCAGATTAACGGTTCGCCCACCGATGCGGCCGCTGGCTTGATCAAGGATGGTATCCATGCCGGGATTGCATCGGGCAAATATGAAACCCTTGCCGAATTTGATACCCCGGACTGGGCACCGCCCAAGGCACAGGAATGGGCCAGCGGCCAGATCACCCGTTTTGGCGACAAGATTATCGGCATTGTTGCCGCCAATGACGGCACCGGTGGCGGTGCGATTGCAGCACTGAAAGCCGCAGGCGTTGACCCGTTGCCGCCCGTTACCGGCAATGATGCGACGATTGCCGCCCTGCAGCTGATTATTGCGGGCGACCAGTACAATACCATTTCCAAACCGTCTGAAATTGTGGCCCAGGCGGCGGCGCGTGTTGCCGTGCAATTCCTTGACGGGGAAACGCCCGAAGCCAAAACCACGCTTTATGACACCCCGTCGGAACTGTTTGTGCCCGCCGTTGTCACGCGTGAAAACCTGAAAGCCGAAATTATCGACAAGGGCATTCAGACCGCAGACGAGCTGTGCACCGGCCGTTATGCCGAAGGGTGCAAGGAACTGAACATCAAGTAACCCGCTTCGCGAGCGACCGCCCGGTGAATGCCGCCGGGCGGTTATCCCGAATAACCCAAACGCATGAGCGGGATACAATGACAGATATTTCCCCCCAATCGGCCAAGGACAGAAAACCGATCCTGAGCCTGAAGGGCATTTCAAAGAATTTTGGTGCGGTTTCCGCGCTAAGCAATATCGAACTTGATGTGCATCCCGGCGAAGTTGTGGCCCTTGTGGGCGATAATGGCGCGGGCAAATCAACGTTGATCAAGGTGCTTTCGGGTGTGCATGCCCCCAGTTCGGGAACCATCCATTTTGAAGGCAAACCCGTGACGATGCAGGGGCCAAGTGATGCGCTGCATCTGGGCATTGCCACCGTATTCCAGGATTTGGCCCTGTGTGAAAACCTGGATGTGGTTGCCAATATCTTTTTAGGGCAGGAACGCAACCCCTGGCACCTTGATGAAGTTGCGATGGAGGTGCGATCCTGGGAGCTTTTACATGAACTGGCAGCCCGCATTCCCAGTGTGCGCGAACCAATTGCCTCGCTTTCGGGGGGGCAACGCCAGACAGTGGCAATTGCGCGGTCCCTGTTGTTAAACCCCAAAATCATCATGCTTGATGAACCCACAGCCGCCCTCGGCGTGGCGCAAACCGCCGAGGTCCTTAACCTGGTGGAACGGGTGCGTGACAAGGGCCTGGGCGTGATCATGATTTCCCACAATATGGAAGATGTGCGCGCCGTTGCAGATCGCATCGTGGTGTTGCGGCTGGGGCGCAATAACGGGGTGTTTTCACCGCAATCCTCGAACGAGGAACTGGTCGGTGCCATTACCGGGGCGGTGGACAATGCCGTAACGCGACGGGCCAGCCGGCAGGCTGCTGCTGTTGGCGCCGGGATGCAGGGGTAAAATCATGAACAAAGAAAACAGTATGACAGGGCAAACCCCTGAAACAGGGTTGCTGGACCGCCGTGATACGCGCGTCAAACATGCCAATAATATTGCTGAAATGATCGGCGCACTGGTTGATCGCATCAAGGCTGGTGATCTTGGCTTTATGCCGGTGATTGTTGGCCTGATCGTGATCTGGACGGTTTTTACCGCGATTAATCCCCTGTTTGTAACACCCAACAATCTGGTCAATCTGCTGTTTGACTGCTCGACCGTCGGGGTGATTTCGCTGGGGATTGTTTGCGTTCTCAAACTTGGTGAAATCGACCTTTCGGTTGGCTCCATGAGCGGGGTGGGTTCTGCCCTGATCGGTGTTTTGTGGGTTAATCAGGGTGTTGCCCTGCCACTGGCCATTCTGGCGGCCCTTGTTGCGGGAATGGTGATTGGCGCGGTTTATGCGCTTTTGCGGACCCGCCTTGGCATGCCCAGTTTCGTTTCGACCCTTTCCGGGCTTTTGGCGCTGCTGGGCTTGCAGCTTTATCTGCTCGGCGCGACCGGGTCGATCAACCTGCCTTATGGTTCGGCGATGGTGAATTTCGGCCAGTTGATGATGATGCCAGATTGGCTGTCACATCTGGTTGCGGTGTTGCCGGGGATTTGCATGGTCGTGATGGGCATGCGGACACGGGCACAACGCCAGGCGGCCAATCTTTCAACCGGTTCGGTTGGCGGGTTGATGATCAAGGCGCTGGTGGTGACGGTTCTGTTTGAAGCCGCGATTTTCTACCTCAATCTCGGGCGGGGCGTGCCGTGGATGTTTGGCCTGTTTGCCATGCTGGTTGTGGTGATGAATTATGTTTTCACCCGCACCCGGTGGGGCCGGTCCGTCAAGGCGGTGGGGGGCAATGCCGAAGCCGCACGGCGCGCGGGCATCAATGTCAATTTCATCTATGTTACATCCTTTGCGCTGTGTTCGCTGTTTGCTGCACTGGGCGGGGTTTTGTCATCGGCGCGTCTGGCATCGGCCAGCCAGCAGGCCGGAACGGGTGATGTAAACCTTAATGCCATTGCCGCAGCCGTCATTGGCGGCACCAGCCTGTTTGGCGGGCGTGGTTCGGCCTGGTCGGCATTACTGGGCATTATTGTTATCCAGTCGATCTCGAACGGGTTGACCCTTTTGAACATGTCATCCTCGCTGCGTTACATGATCACCGGTTGCGTGCTTGCCATTGCTGTCATCGTTGACAGCCTTGCCCGCCAAAGCCGCGTTTCACACGGCCGCGCCTGATCAGGCAGAAAAACCAGGAAATTGAAAATGACCAATGTACTGAATGCAAAAACCGCGGCGATCACAGGTGCCGCGTCAGGGATCGGTCTGGAATGTGCGCGAAATCTGCTTGAGGCCGGTTGTCGTGTTGTTCTGATCGACCGGGCCGAAGACAGACTGAACCAGATTTGCGCCGAACTTGGCCCCAATGCCATGCCGATGGTGGTGGATTTGATGGATAACCAGGCTGTGGATGGCATCCTCGACGGGATCATCGCAAAGGTCGGGCATCTTGATATTTTTCATGCCAATGCCGGGGCCTATGTGGGGGGCAAAGTGGCCGAAGGCGACCCTGATGAATGGGACCGGGTATTGAACCTGAATATCAATGCGGCCTTTCGGTCCATCCGCGCGGTTTTGCCCCACATGGTGGAACGCAAAAGCGGCGATATCATCGTAACCAGTTCGATTGCCGGGCTGGTGCCGGTGGTGTGGGAGCCGATCTATACCGCGTCCAAATTTGCCGTGCAGGCCTTTGTCCATACCCTGCGCCGGCAGGTAGCCGATCAGGGTATTCGGGTGGGGGCCGTGGCACCTGGCCCGGTCGTTACCGCCCTGCTTGATAGCTGGCCAAAGGCCAAAATGGAAGAAGCCCTTGCCAATGGCAGCCTGATGCAGCCGTGCGAAGTGGCTGATGCCGTTATCTTCATGCTAAGTCGCCCGCGCGGCGTGACGATCCGCGATCTGGTGATTTTACCGCAAAGTGTGGATTTGTAAGGCTGCGATCAGCGGCCCTGATAAAGCGATAAAACAGAAAAAACGGGCCGGGCAAATTTCAAAATGCCCGGCCCGTTCTTTGATGGTTTTACGTTTTGCCGTGGGCAAACGGGTTATTTGGCCGCCAGTTCGTCGGTTACGGCATCGACGGCCTGTTTGGCGATATCGACAACCTTTTCAACTTCGGCCTTGGTGATGCAAAGCGGCGGGGCAAAGCCGAGGATATCGCCATGCGGCATGGCGCGTGCGATCATGCCACGTTCAAGGCAGGCGGCCGAAACCTTGGCGCCGACTTTCAGGTTCGCATCAAAGCGTTCCTTTTTGTCCTTGTCGGCAACAAATTCCAGGGCGGCCATCAGGCCAACGCCGCGTGCTTCGCCCACCAGCGGGTGGTTATCAAAGGTTTCGCGCAGCAGTTTCTGGAAATAGCCCCCGGTATCGGCGGAATTACCCGTCAGGTTTTCGCCATCGACGATATCAAGGTTGGCATTGGCCGCGGCTGCACACACCGGATGGGCCGAATAGGTCCAGCCATGGCCGATGGGGCCCATTTTGTCCGAACCCTGTTCGAGAACCTTCCAGACCCGTTCGCCAATGATGACGCCCGAAAGCGGCAGGTAGCCCGAGGAAACACCCTTGGCAATCGTGATCAGGTCCGGCTTGATGCCGTAATGCTGGGACCCGAAATAGCTGCCGGTACGGCCAAAGGCGGTGACGACTTCGTCGGCAACCAGCAGAATGTCGTATTTGTTCAGAACAGCCTGGATGGCTTCCCAATAGCCTTTCGGCGGGGTGATGATGCCGCCTGTGCCCATAACCGGCTCGCCAATGAAGGCAGCAATGGTTTCGGGGCCTTCACGCAGGATCATTTTTTCCAGATCATCGGCACAGCGTTTGGCGAACTGTTCTTCGGTTTCACCGGCTTCGGCATTCCAGTAGAAATGCGGGCAGGTGGTGTGCAGGACCGGTGAACGCGGCAAATCAAACGCGTTGTGGAAGGTGGCAAGGCCGGTGAGGCTGCCGGTCATGATGCCCGAGCCATGATAGCCGCGCCAGCGCGAGATGATCTTTTTCTTTTCCGGGCGACCGAGGATGTTGTTGTAATACCAGATCAGCTTGATGTTGGTTTCGTTCGCATCCGACCCGGACATACCGTAATAAACGCGCTGCATGCCTTCGGGCGCGCTTTTGATGATGCGCTCGGACAGGCGAATGATCGGTTCGTTCCCGTGGCCGACATAGGTGTGGTAATAGGCCAGTTCCTTGGCCTGGGCATAAATGGCATCGGCGATTTCGGTGCGGCCATAACCCACATTTACACAATAAAGACCGGCAAAGGCATCAAGGGTTTCTTTGCCTTCGGTGTCATGAATGTAAATGCCCTTGCCGCCATTGATGATGCGGCTGGGGGTTTCACCATCGGCATGCTGGCGCATATGCGTTGACGGATGCATGAAATGCGCCCGGTCCATTGCCTGCAATTCGGCGGTGTTGTTTTTGATCACATTCATTGTCTTCTCCCGTTGAGGTTTGGGGATGTGCTGGCAGCGTTAAAATGCTGCGCAGACATATTTAAGCTCGGTGAATTCTTCCATGCCGTGGCGCGAACCTTCGCGGCCCAGACCCGATTGTTTGACCCCGCCAAAGGGGATCGGCGCGCCGGTGATTTTCACGCAATTCAGCGCGACCATGCCGTATTCCAGTGCATTGGCAACGCGGTTGGCGCGCGACTGGTCGTTGGTGTAAAGATAGGCGGCAAGGCCATATTCGCTGTCATTGGCGCGTTTGATGACTTCTTCTTCGCTATCAAACGGGATCACCGGGGCAACCGGGCCAAAGGTTTCTTCGTGATATATCTGCATGTCTTCGGTGACATCGGCCAGCAGGGTCGGGGCATAAAAAAGTCCGCCCAGGGTTTTGCCACCGGCAAGGACGCGGGCACCTTTGGCGCGGGCGTCTTCGACATGTTCGTCGCATTTGGCAACGGCACGTTCATGCATCAGTGGGCCGATTTCGCAATCTTCATCCAGGCCATTGCCAACCCGCAATTTTTCGATGGCATTGGCAAAACGCTCCAGGAATGCATCGTAAATATCGCGATGAACAAAAATGCGGTTGGCTGCCAGGCAATCCTGGCCGCTGGTGGCAAATTTGGCCCCGATGGCATGGCTAACCGCCAGATCAAGATCCATGTCGGGAAACAGGATGAACGGCGCATGCCCGCCCAGTTCCATCGACATTTTTTTAACCGTTTGCGCACCCTGTGCCAGCAGCAGGCGGCCAATTTGCGTGGAACCGGTAAAGGACAGGGCACGTACCGTGGGGTTGCCGCAAAGTTCGCCGACAACAGGGTTGGGATCGCCGGTAATGACGTTAAAGACACCTGCCGGGATACCGGCCCGTTCGGCCAGTTCGGCCAGGGCCGTTGCCGAAAACGGGGTTTCTGTGGCGGGACGCACGATCATGGTGCAACCAGCGGCAAGGGCGGCTGCTGCCTTACGCGTGATCATGGCGCAGGGGAAGTTCCACGGGGTGACGGCGGCGGTTACGCCAACGGGTTCGCGGCGCACCGACATGGCCCGGTTGGGCAGATGCGATGAAATGCTTTCGACATTCACCCGTTTGGTTTCTTCGGCGTAAAATTCGACAAAGCTTGCGGCATAGTCGATTTCACCGCGCGATTCATTGATCGGCTTGCCCTGTTCCAGGGTCATCAGCAGGGCAAGGTCTTCCCTGTTTTCGATCAGCAATTCAAACCAGCGGCGCAGGCGCGAAGCCCGGTCCTGGGGCAGAAGGGCTGCCCAGGCCGGAAAGGCCTTTTGTGCGGCCTCAACAGCGCGGCGGGTTTCGGTGACACCCATATTGGGGACCGTACCCAGAAAACTGCCGTCAAACGGGTTGGTGACCTCGATCACCTGACGATTATCGGCCGAGCACCAGCGCCCATCAATATAGGCGTGTTCGCGCAGCAGGCGCAAATCGGTCAGATTGCTTAACGACACACAACGCTGTTCTTTCAATTGTGCCGTCATGGGAGCCTCCTTAAAAACGGGCCCGGCCATTTTTGTGATGCCGGGTCTGCCTGTTGAACTGAAGGCAGCCTAACAATATCGGTGCAGAGGAGGTTTCCGAAGGTGATGCCAATTGTTGCGGTTTTTTTGGCAACAGGGGCCGTTTGGAGGATGTTTTTTCTGCGGCCTGTTGGGGGATTTTGGTTAGTGATTTGATATTTATGGAAAATCATCAAATCCAGACGCAGAAATTATTGGCTGTCTTTTTCGTTATTGTCGTTCAGCCAGGCTTTAAGTTCGCGGCGTTTTTTCTGTTTTTCAAACAGGGTGCGAATGATCAGCACCAGAAAAACCAGCAATAACAGCGTTGTGGTGGTGGGGAAGGCAAAGGGAATGCCGATGACCACCATAAGGGCACCCGCCAGACTGCCACCAATAATCGCCACCAGCCCGAGAACAAGCAGGATGGCGACAATGGCGGCAATAAGAATGGCGGCAAGTTTATTCATCGGCCCTGTTGATCGCGGCTCGAAAGCTGTTTGGTGGTCAGGTCCAGCCGTTCGGCAAGAACGCGCAGCAACTGGACAGAAACGGCCTGGTCCTGACGGACAAGACCCAGGAATTCCGCCTTGTCGAGCTTAAGAACGGTCATGTCTTCGACCACGCGGATGGTGGCAGAACGGGGCTGATCGACCAGCAAGGCAATTTCGCCAATCACTTCCTTCGGTTCGACATCACGCAGTTTCAGGGTTTGGGCTTCTTCGGTTGTCAGCCAGATTTCACCACGACCCGAAATCACGATAAAGGCCGCATCACCCGGTTCACCCTGTTTGACGATGATTTCGCCACGCTTATAGGTGAGACGCGGGCTGGTAAATGCCAGCAGTTTGATGACATTGGGGTCCAGTGCCGAAAACAGCGGAATGGTGCGCAGCAGCCGGACTTCTTCCTCGATGCTGCCATCTTCGGCCGGGGTGGTATCGCTTTCGGCGGTGATGGCGGCGGCATCAGCGGCGGTATCTGGCGATGTGCCTTCCTGGGTGTCACGCCGGGTCAGCTTGCCGTTGGACATATGCAGGCAGGTCGAAAAATGTTCGCCCGACATATCGGCGCCATCAACCCAGATCACACTGCGATCCGTTGCGCTGCGGGTCAGATATTCGACCACCTGATCGCGGGTTTCGTTATCGATGGCTGAAAGGGCCTCGTCGACAACAAGGATATCGGGGTTTTTGATCAGCGCGCGAACCAGCGTGATTTTTTGCCGCAGGCTTTGTGATACACGGCTGCCACCCACACCCACATCGGATTCAAGACCAAGGGCGATCAGGGCTTCGTATAGGCCGCCATCGCGTGCGATTTCAAACAGAACATCGCCAACGCGTTCTTCGGAATGTGCACGGCCATAGGCAAAGCGCCCGAACAGCAGGTTATCGAGGATGGATGCGGCAGCGGTATAGCTGTTGGCATCAAAGAAGTCGATTTCGCTGGCGAGGTCTTCGGGGATGTTTTCGTGGAATTTGGGCCGTGCCTTCAATACCAGATCGCGGAAATTGTCGTCCATCACGCGCAGGCGGTGACGGGCCGGTGTCAGGTTCATGGCGACTTCAAGCAGGCGCAGTCTGTCATCTTCGCCAATGTCATTGACCGCGACGCCATCAATGCGTTTGAGCATGTTTTTGACGTCAGCCAGTTCATCGGCGGAAATAAAGCTGTAGCGGTCGAAAAATTCGTGCCCCGGCGGCAGGCCGGTGAACAGCTCGATCATAAGATCGAGCATATTACGGCCCATATTGATCATGGGTTCATACAGGCCGTTATCGCGCAACACCCCCTGGAAATAGGGATGGGCAAGGAAATTGCGTCGTTCGTAATTTGGATTGACCGGCACACCAAAGATCAGGTTGATCCCGACGGTGGCGTTGTCGTTATAGCGGTCAATGTCAAAGGGTTCGACAAGGTCGGCAAGGCCGCGTTCAGCCAGCAGTTCCTTCAGGCGCGGGCGTGCGGCCAGCACCGCCTTTGACAGGTTGGGGCGCAGTTTGGGATCAATACGGCGGAACAGACCAATGCGGTAAATATCGCGGTCCAGATGGACGACAGACAACAGCGACAGCAATTCGCTGTTAAGCTGTTCAAGCGATTCATAACCGGGGCCGACATAATCGATCCATTGCCCGCTGGGGTCATAGGGAATGTTGCCGGACCGTTTGATTTCATCAAACATTTCCGCCGTCAAATGATCGGGAAGGTCGGTTGGCGATGCCAGTTTGACTTCTTCGACCAGGGCGGGCGGGGGCAGTTTGCCAATATCGGTCAGGTTTTCGCCAATGGCGTCTTTGCCGGTATTGCTGCCTTCGTCGCCATTTTCATCATCGTTGCCGTCTTTGCCCGCACTGCCGCCTGCGGCAGTTTTATGGTCAATTACCGGGCGATGTTTAAGGCCGTAAAGCAGGTTATCGGAAATGGTGCCGTGAAACAGATACGAATCCGGCCCGACATAGGCGGTACGCTGCCCCAATGCCGATGCGGGGAGCTGTGCTGCGTTCAGGTCATCAAACTGGATGCGGCCGCTGCTGGGGGTGATCAGGCGAACCAGCAAGCGCGCCAGATGCGATTTGCCGCTATCGGCTGTGCCTGTCAGCAGGGCGGATCCTGGCAGGGTCATGTTGAATGATACATTTTCAACAACGCGCGTGCCGTCATCATCCATCCAGGACAGGGCATATACATCCATCGGTGATTTAAGATGGTCGGCAACCGGGGCGGTCAGTTCGTGTTCCTGGTCCAGGTCGGGCAGTTCAAACTGTTCATAAAGCTGGTCATATTTGATATGGGCATCAGCCAGACGCTGGTAATAGGCCAGAAGTTCCTTCCAGGGGGCGGACATATCCTTGTAGGCGGCAAGGGCCGCAACCAGCGCGCCAAAGGACAGGTCGCCAGCAATAACCAGATAACCGCCAATCGAATAGAAGAAAAACGGCGTGATCTGGGCGATGAAGTTGTTGAGGAACTTGATGAAAAACTTGCGGAAATAGATTTCCTTGCGGATTTCAAAAATACGCCCCATGCGCTGGGTATAGCGCATGAGTTCATAGCCCTGGGTATTGTGGGCGCGAATGTCGGTCGCGCCGCTGACGGTGTCGCCGATATGTTCGGAAAGCCTGCGGATATTTTGAACGCGATCCTTGCCAAGCTGGTTTACGCGCCGCTGCAATTTGGGAATGATATAGCCCTGCAGCGGATAAAACGATACTGCCGCCAGCCCCATTAACGGGTCCTGGATAAAGATAAAGGCCGAGATCGTTACAAGGATGCCGCCCTGATAAACGGGCAGGGAAAAGGCCTCGCCAAAGAAACCGCCTAACGGTTCGGCTTCGGCGGTGATCATGGAAACGATTTCGCCCTGGCTGGTTTTGCGGAAATGCGGCAGCGGAAAACGCAGGACCCGTTCATACAGGATATAGCGCATCCGGCGCAAAAGCCGTTCGGCCATGACCCCGGTATATACGTTGATCAGGTATTTGAACCCGCCATTGATGAAAACCAGGGCCAGGAAAATACCCGACAGACTGAACAGATATTCAACCTGGTTTAACTGCACCCCCAGAATTTCAAATGGTTCACCAGCGCCACCGATGGCCTGGTTGACGATCATTTTGGGCAGGTCGAGGGAATAATACAGGAACGGAAAAGACAGCACCGTAATGATCAAAAGAACGATCTGCTGTAAGCGGCTATGGCGCCAGATATAGGCAAACACCGAATGCGGCATGCACGTTTCCCGTTATACTGCAACGCCCGACCGGTTGATCCGGTCAGGCCAGGTCAAAGCTTTGTTCCGGCATGGCAAATCCACAAAAGCCGTCGGCTACGGCATCGGGCTTCGCATAGGCCGGATAGTGATAAAGCCACATTTTGGCTTTGATATCGTCGGGCAGGGTCTTTAGCTGGTCGTAATGTGCATGTACACCCGAATGCCTTGGACCCAGTTCGCAATCCTGAAAAATGATATCGGCCTTGCGGTAATAGGGCATATGGGCATCGGGATCGAAAATCGCATCTGTTGTAACAAAAAAGCGTGTCGATTTTGTTTCGCCAAACAGCGCATATGACAGCATTTTTCCTTCGTCGGCGACAATATGGTCAACAGGCAGGATATCCATTTTAACGTCATGCCAGTTAAAACTGCCTTTTGGCGCCATCGGCTTGACGTTAAAATAGGTGTCCAGGGTGCTGTCGCCATGATCGCTGACTTCAAGGCCGCCCCGCAGGCTGTGTTCCCAAAGCGGTTCGATCAGTTCATCGACCAGATACAGGTCGACACGGTGGCGGCGGAAAATGAAATAGTTGCTAAGCGCGATCCATTCGAGACCGCCGATATGGTCCGAATGCAGGTGGCTGACATAGATGGCTTCAAAATCTTTCGGCCACAGGCCAAGGCGGTGCAGCGCATGGCGCGCATCCGTGCCGCAGTCAATCAGCATGCGTGCCAACTGGCCGGTATCGGTATTCGTGGTTTCCAAAATCATATTGCTTTGGAAATTATCGGCAGCGGTACAGAACGCAGATCCTGTGCCCGCAAAAGTAAGCTTCATTCCCCAACTCCCCTTGCTTTGACAAAATCTTAGACGAGGAATGGTGTTTAGAACCACCTTAATTTATTCAATTTTGCGCCGATTGCACGGTTTTGGGCGGCTTTGCGGGCTTTTGCCTGGCAAACGGCCCGGAAAACCGGGCCAGGGCCTGCAAATTCCCCTGCCTTGGGCGAATTTGGGTTGGGGCAACAAAACCAAAGCGCGCGTGCCGTACCAAAGAACAGGTAAAGGCGATGACTCGTTATATGTCAGTATGTTGTGGAAAATACGCGCTGGGTGCATTTGCGACGTGATGCCGGTGCCGGCGGCGTGATGCCAGTGCCGGGGGACCGGCGGGGATGGTGGCATATTGCGACGACAGGCCCGGCGATGCTGCCTTGGTCGTGGCTGTGTTGATAGGGAATGCTACCAAACAAAAAGGGCCGGCACCAAAATGGGCCGACCCTTTTTTAAATTTGCGACTGTGCCGGTCAGTTAAGACCCTGACGGCCCATATCGAGAAACTTGTCGCGGCGACGGGCCTTGAGAACGCCGCCTTCAAGATCGGAAAGTTCGATCAGGGCTTTTTCGATGGCATCGCCAACCATTTTGCAGGCATTCTGCGGTTCGCGCTGGGCACCACCAAGCGGTTCTTCGACGATTTCGTCAATCACGCCAAGCTGCTGCAGGTCCTGTGCGGTAAGGCGCAGGGCTTCGGCGGCGGTTTTGGCTTCTTCGCCCGAACGCCACAGAATGGAAGCGCAGCCTTCCGGGGAAATAACCGAATAAATCGAGTTTTCCAGCATCAGAACGGTGTTTGCCGTGGCAAGCGCAATCGCGCCACCCGAACCACCTTCGCCGATAATGACAGAAACCAGCGGCACTTTGATATCAAGGCAGGTTTCAATCGAACGGGCAATGGCTTCGGACTGGCCGCGGGCTTCGGCATCGGCACCGGGGAAGGCGCCGGCAGTATCAACCAGGGTCACAACCGGAATGTTGAAACGCTCGGCCATACGCATCAGGCGGATCGCCTTGCGGTAACCTTCGGGTTTTGCCATGCCGAAATTGTGCTTCACACGGGTTTCGGTGTCGCGGCCTTTTTCATGGCCGATAACCATGACGCTGCGCCCACGCAAACGCGCAAGGCCACCAATGATGGCTTCGTCTTCGCCATAAAGGCGGTCGCCTGCCAGCGGGGTGAAATCATCAAACAGGAATTTGATATATTCCACGAAATGCGGGCGATCCGGATGGCGGGCAACCTGGGTTTTTTGCCATGGGGTCAAACGGCCATAGGTGCTTTGCAAAAGCTTGGTCAGTTTGTCTTGCAGGCGCGCAACTTCATCGGCAATGTTGACTTCATCATCATTGCCGCTCAAATGGCGGAGTTCTTCGATCTTGCCTTCGAGTTCGGCGATCGGCTTCTCAAAATCCAGAAAATTGTGCATCAGGACGTCAAATCCGGCTGGGAAACAATGGTGCGGAACATACGTGATCAGTTTGCTACGTCAAGGGTCGAGCAAAAAAAGGCGCGATAAATTCAAGATTCAACCGTATCATTGACCAAATTGCATGAAATATGCGCCCCCAAGTTTGCCTGATGGAAATAATATGTCCACAAATTTGCAGATCACCGAGCTGCTTTCGCCCGATATTTCCGATTTTGACCGCCTTGTGGTTATTTTAAAGGAAGCCTTTGCCTTTCAGGATGGCATCGTAAACCCGCCCAGTTCGGTCAGCCGTGTGGACAGCGCTGAACTGCAATGGCGATTTGACCGTGATACGGTGCTGGTCGCGCGCGATGTTGCCAATAATGGGTTTATTATTGGCCAGGTCTGGATCGAACAGGGGGTGGATGATGCCTATTTTTACAAAATGTCGGTTGATCCGGCGTGTCATGGGCGCGGGATCGGGCAGGCGTTAATCAATGCGGCACTTGATCATGTTGCAAAGGCAGGTCGCCTGACCAAGGCGCGGCTGCATGTGCGCAAGGAACTTGCCGGTAATATTGCCTTTTTTACCCGCTGTGGCTTTGCCATTACCGGCGAAGGCAACCATCCGGGGTTTGATGCGCCAACCTATGTGATCATGACCCGCGATATCCTGCCTCAGGAAACACTTTCCATCGCCTGATCGTGCATGCGCGCCGTTGCCTTTGTCCGTGCTTTGCTGCCTTTGCCTGGGGTTTCGTAACCCGCCCCGGCAGGCTGGGGGGATTTGGCGGATTTCGCCGGTTTGGTTTTGGCATCGGGCTTCGGCGCATAATAGGGCACGTTTTCTTCGCCCCAGTCCTTTAGCGCGATGATGATGGCGCGCAGGCTTTCGCCCTTTTCCGTCAGGCTGTATTCCACGCGCGGGGGGACTTCGGCGTAAACCTCGCGGTGGATAACGCCATCCTGTTCAAGTTCGCGAAGCTGGCGGGTTAACATGCGCTGGGTGACGCCGGGCATTAACCGGCCCAGTTCGTTAAACCGTTTGGTGCCATCAAGCAGGTGAAACAGGACAACGCCTTTCCATTTGCCGCCAATCACCATCAGCGCCCCCTCAACAGGGCAGCCGGGGCTTCGGTTGGGCGGGCAGTTGAAACTGGTCATGTATCCTCCAAAACGGCAGAAAAGCCCAATAGTATACAAAGTGTCACTAGTGGCTTTAATTGTGCGTACTTATCATGGCCGTTATTATGGGGTAGGAAATTGGCATTCGCAAATCAAACCTCAGCAAGGAGGATCGACCATGAAAGCCATTGGCCTGAAAATTGCCCGTCCGGTGACGGATGAAAACCTGTTTGAACAAACTGACATTGAAACCCCCACTGCAACCGGGCATGACATTCTGGTGCGGGTCAAAGGTGTTGCCGTAAACCCGGTGGATTTCAAAGTCCGCCGTGGCAAGGCCGATGATGGTGCCTTCAAGGTGCTGGGCTGGGATGCCGCCGGTGTTGTTGAAGCCGTTGGTGACAAGGTCACACTTTTTAACAAGGGTGATGAAGTCTGGTATGCGGGGGATGTAACGCGGCCTGGTTCAAACAGTGAATTGCAACTGGTTGATGAACGCATTGTGGCCCTGAAACCCAAAAAACTGGATTTCGCAACCGCTGCTGCCCTGCCGCTGACGACGATTACGGCGTGGGAAGCGATGTTTGATCGCATGAAAATCGACCGGACTGCTGTTTCTGCCAATCAGGGGAAAAGCATCCTGATCATTAATGGTGCGGGTGGTGTTGGATCAATCGCCATTCAGTTGGCGAAAATGGCTGGCTTGACGGTGATTGCAACTGCATCCCGCCCGGAAACCATTTCGTGGGTCACGAAAATGGGGGCCGATCACGTGATCAACCATCATCAACCCCTGAAAGAACAGGTTGAAGGGGCCGGTTTTGCCGCCGTTGAGTATGTGCTTTGCACATCGGAAACCGATGAATATTGGGATGTGATGTGCGATCTGGTCGCACCGCAGGGCCATGTCGTGACCATTACCGAAGCCAAGAACAACCATAATGTGGATTTGCTCAAGGCGAAATCGGCCAGCTTTTCCTATGAATTCATGTTCACCCGTTCAATGTTCCAGACCGGTGACATGGTTGAACAGCACAAACTGTTAAGTGAGGTTGCCGCCCTGGTGGATGGCGATGCGCTGCAGGTTACCACCGGTGAAAATTTTGGCGCGCTGACACCCGAAAGCCTGCGCAAGGCCCACGCCCTGCTGGAAAGTGGCAAGGCCATTGGCAAGATCATTTTTGACGGGCTGGGTGCCTGAGGCATTTATAAGCCGGGCAGATAAAGGCCGTAATGATGGCGGGGGTTTTGCCCCGGACAAAGCCAATGCGGCATGAGATAGCAGACCGGACCGGTGATTTTTCGCCGGTCCGGTTTTGTTTTGGCGCGATATTTAAGGGTTTTGGGTGGGATCGCGCAGGAGCTGGTATATCCGTTCGCGCAGCCAGCGATGCATGGGGTGAGTTGTTGTGCGGTCATGCCAGACCAGGGCCATGTCAAAACCCGGCACTGGCAAAGGCGGTGGCAGGATTTGCAGGCGGCCTTCGCGGTTTTGCGCCACCCGTTTGGGGACAAGGGCGATCATGTCGCTTTGGGCGATGATATCGGGCACGATCAGAAAGCCCGGCGCGGAAAGGTAAACCCGGCGGGTTTTTCCCAGTCCTTTCAGGGCGGCATCGGCCGGGCCTTCAAACCCGCCGCCTTCGGGCGAAACCATGACGTGATCAAGCATGCAAAATGTTGCAAGGTCCAGTTTGCCGTGAATGGCAGGGTGGTTGGGCCTTGCAATGGCAACGTAATCTTCGTGGTAAAGATGGCGCATATGCAGGGCTTTTGGGGCGGTTTCGGGTGTGGTCATGGCCAGGTGAATATCGCCCCGGACCATTTCATCTTCCAGATGGGCGGTATCAATGGTGCGCCATGACAGGCGAATGCCCGGTGCCTCGTCATGCATGGCATGAAGCAACGGCAGCAGCACCGAATATTGCACATAATCGCTAGCCGCAATGGCGATGGTTGCCCGGATTTCGGCGGGGTTAAACGGGCTGGTTTCGGCAATGACACGGCGCACAGCTTCGATTGCGTCATGGAGTGGTGCCTGAAGTTCGAGCGCGCGTTCGGTCGGGATCATGCCGCGCTGGGATGGCAGCAATAACGGGTCATTTAGCAGGTCGCGCAGGCGGGTCAGCCGCGCGGAAAGGGCGGGTTGGCTGATATTGAGGCGCTGTGCCGCCCGGGTAACATTGCGTTCTGCCAGCAGGGTATCGAGGGTGACCAGCAAATTCAGGTCAAGCTGTTTGATATCCATTGAAATTATACCAAAACATAAAAACTTTGATTTCAACGATAGCAGGGCAATGGGGAATGATCACCCGATAAAGTGATTTTCCAAAAAGGATGAGACCGTGAAAAAGATCCTGATTGTCCATGCCCACCCCGAGGCACAATCGCTGACATCGGCCTTGAAAGATGTTGCCGTAACCACATTGCGGGCGCGCGGCCATGATGTGCAGGTATCGGACCTGTATGCCATGGGCTGGAAAGCCGGGGCCGATGCCGATGATTTTACCGACATCACGAACCCCGATTGCCTGCGGTATGTGGCGGAATCCCGCCATGCCTTTGCATCTGGCACCCAAAGCCCGGAAATTGCCGCCGAACAGCAAAAACTGTTATGGGCGGATGCGGTTTTATTTACCTTTCCGCTGTGGTGGTTTGGCATGCCTGCCATTTTGAAAGGCTGGTTTGACCGGGTTTTTGCCTTTGGCTTTGCCTATGGTGTTGGCCAGCACGGCGGGGAGCGCTGGGGTGATCGCTATGGCGAAGGTGTTATGGCCGGGCGGCGCGCCATGGTGATTTTGCCCATTGGCGGGCGTGCGCCACATTATAGCGACCGGGGTGTTAATGGCAGCCTGGACGATATTTTGTGGCCGATCACGCACGGAACACTGTTTTATCCTGGCTTTGATGTGTTGCCGGCTTTCCCGGTTTATCAAAGTGACCGCATGGATGACGAAAGATGGCAACAGGTTAAGGTGGACCTGATTGATCGCCTTGATACCCTGTTTGACGCCGAACCGATTGCCTTTCGCACACAAAATGGCGGCCATTACGATGGGCAACAGCGTTTGAAACCCGGCCTTGGCGGGGGCGAGGGCGGCACGCGCATTCATCTGGTGCAGCCGGGCGACCCGGTTGAAACCGTTCCTCGCCCGGCGCGACGTGCCGCCAGCTGATATTGGCATTGCCCGGTTGGGCAGCGGGCCTGTGATGCCCTATTGTGCGTCCTTGGCGGCAATGATGTTGGCCTGATGCACCATGACTTCGGCCTGCTTGATCGATGCGATATCGATCAGGCGGCCATCCAGGGCAACGGCACCAGCCCCTTCATTCTGGGCTTTTTCCATTGCTTCGAGAATACGTTTTGCCTTGGTGACCTCGGCTTCCGATGGGGAATAAACATCATTGGCAAGGGCGATCTGGCTGGGATGGATGGCCCATTTGCCTTCGCAGCCCAGAACCATGGCACGCGCGGCCTGGGCACGGTAACCATCGGGGTCGGAAAAATCGCCAAACGGCCCGTCAATCGGGCGCAGGCCATTGGCGCGCGCAGCCACCACCATGCGGGCAATGGCGTAATGCCACATATCGCCCCAGTGATAATCGCGCGGGGCATCGCCATCTTTATCGGTTAGTACGCCATAATGCGGGTTGGGGCCGCCAATGCCGGTGGTCATCGCCTTGGTCGATGCGGCATAATCGGCCACACCAAAATGCAGGCTTTCATTGCGTTTCGATGCAGCGGCAATTTCGTGAATGTTTTGCATGCCAAGGGCGGTTTCAATGATCAGCTCGAACCCGATGCGTTTTTTGCGCCCCTTGGCGGTTTCGATCTGGGTTGCCAGCATATCAAGGGCATAAACATCCGATGCGGTGCCAACCTTGGGGATCATGATCAGGTCCAGCCGGTCGCCCGCCTGTTCGAGCACATCCACCACATCGCGATACATATAGTGGGTATCAAGCCCGTTGATGCGTACCGATAAAACCTTGTCGCCCCAGTCGATATCATTGATGGCGGCAATGATGTTTTTGCGCGCCTGTTCCTTGTCGCGCGGGGCAACGGCATCTTCCAGGTCCAGGAAAATGGCATCGGCCTTTGATTTTGCCGCTTTTTCAAAAAGTTCGATCCGGCTTCCGGGCACGGCAAGTTCGGACCGGTTCAGGCGTGCGGGTGCCGGGGTCGGTGTGGTGAAGCTCATGTGTTTCTCCTTGCTGCATTGCGCAAAGGCATTGCCGAAAAATGCGCAATGGCGTCAAACCTGTACCGGGGCCTGCCTGGGCAGAAAAAGCGGTCTTTTATAATGTTGTGCCGCCCTGTTGCCGCGCATGTTAGCAAAATTTTCCCGCCCGCGTCCAATTCGACGATGGTGTGAAAGGGCGTGTCAGGTGAATTTTTTGTGCATCGCACTGCCAATGCATTGGAGACCCGGCAAAAACGGGCGGAAACAGCGCCGCCTACGGGGAATTGGCGTGTTTTGCGGCCGGATAATGTGAATAATTATCCGAAATTGAAACTAATGTAGGAATTTTTCAGGTTTTAACTTTATATTGCCGGTCAAATCTCCGGGGAAGATTATAACGGGCCAGGGGTCGGATGCGTCGTGCCTTTTTTGCCTGCATTTCAGTCGGGTTGATACCGCTTGTCATACTTGCTGCGGTAACGGCACTGGTATTTGGCGACAAGGCCGGTGTTTTACCCGATGGTCTTGTGGGTTTTATGCAGTTTCGCCCGTTTATGATGGCGATATTGGGCATCGTGCTGGGCGGCTGGTTTAGCCGGGGCCGCGTTGTTTATGCGATGCTGGTGCTGGCATTTTGCTACTGGTTTTTTATCGGTGCGCCGGTTGTTCTTTCCCCTGAAGGTGTGCGTTTCCTGCGGCTGGCAACTTTGTATGTGGTGCCGGTCAATCTGCTTTTGCTGTCTTTCATGTCGGAACGCGGGGTGTTTCGCAAACGGGGCATTGCCCGGCTGCTGTTTCTGGCATTGCAGTTTTTCGCCCTGATCCTGTTTGCCACCCGGCCAGACCTTGCCAATGCGCTTTATGCCCTTTTGAACACCCGTTTTATCGAGCTTGACGGCGTTGCCAATACCATCCCGCAACTGGCGTTTCTGGTATCTGTGCCGGTTGTCCTTGTGCTGCTGGCAAAGGGGCGGTCGCTGGAATTTGCCTTTGCCTGCACATTGCCGGCGGTTTTTGCCGCCGAACTGGTTGAAACCCGGTATATCCCGTTTGGTTATCTGGCGGCGATGGGCGTGGTTTTGGGCGGTGTGGTGCAGGAAGCATGGCGCATGGCCTTTGTCGATGATCTGACAGGCCTGGCAGGGCGACGCGCCCTTGGCCATGCCCTGATGGAGCTTAGCGGGCAATATTGTATTGCCATGCTGGATGTGGACCATTTCAAAAAGTTCAATGACAGCCACGGCCACGATGTGGGCGATATCGTGTTGCGCAAGGTTGCGCGCGAATTGTCCCATGTGGGGGGCGGTGGCAAGGCATTTCGTTATGGTGGCGAGGAATTTTCCATCCTGTTTTCCGGGCGCGATATGGCCAAGGTTTATGAAACGCTGGAAAATCTGCGCAAGAAAATCGCCAACAGCAAAATCACCCTGCCGGAATCCACCCGTCAGGTGGGGATCACTGTTTCCATCGGGTTGGCCCAGCGCCCCGAAAGTGAAACTGACCCCTGGGCAGTGTTAAAAGAAGCAGACGGCAGGCTATTTTGCGCCAAGGAAGCCGGGCGTAACCGCATATTTGCCGGTTGATGCGGTTGTAATTCATCAGTTATTTTGCATTATTTCAAAATTCATTTCAAATAACGGCGAAAAAACTTCCGATCACGTCATTTTTTGCTTGGATATATTTAGTTTTTATCCGTTTGTCTTGTTTAACTTCTGGTAGTAGCCTTTTCGCATTATTCACCTGCATAAAGGGATATGGCGATGGCGACCATTACCGGGACCAGCGGAGATGACGTGCTTGCCGGAACCAGCGACATTGACCTGATTGACGGGTTGGCCGGGGATGACCGGCTGACTGCCGTTGGCAATGGTGATGTGCTGATCGGTGGTGAAGGGGCAGATACCTTTGTTTTTAACGAACAGGGGCAAAATGCGACCCTGTCCTATGCCGGGTCCGGCGCCGCGATCAGCGTTTTTTATGACCCCTATGCCGCCCACCTTGATGCCAGCGGGGGGGATGCCACAGGCGATAGCGTGACCAGTACGGCTGGCCGCGTTGATTTGACAATTGTGGGATCGGACCATGATGACAGCTTTGATGGCAAAAACGCCGTTTTTGAAGGTGGCGGCGGGGCAGACCATTTTGAAGGATACAATTATGTCAGCTATGCCCATTCCGATGCCGGGGTAAGCGTTAACCTGACCACCGGGGCGGCCAGTGGGGGCGATGCCCAGGGCGACAGCTTTGGCACCTATTTCGGCCTGCAGGGTTTGATCGGGTCTGCCCATGACGACCATTTGACCAATTCGCATTACAGCGCGCAATGGATGGATGGGGGTGCCGGGGATGATGTGCTGACCGGGTCATCATCGATGGATACATTGCTGGGCGGGGACGGGGATGACACCCTGCTGGGGGGTGGTGGAAATGATAATATGGTGGGCGGTGCCGGGGCTGACCATTTTGAAGGTGGCGCGGGTATACTGGATTCCGTGCATTATGATACGGCGGATGCCACAACCGGCGTTTATGTGGACCTTGCCACGGGTGAAGGGCAGGGCGGTGACGCCACCGGCGATACCTATAGCGGTGTTGAAGTGGCCTATGGCACCAGTTTTGAAGACACCCTGATTGGCGATGATGGCGGCAATGTCCTGAGCGGCCTTGGCGGTGATGATTTTATTTTTGGCGGCGGCGGCAATGATTTCCTGCGGGGCGATGAGTTTGGCCTGACCAGCAGTGATGATTACCTTGATGGAGGTGCGGGCAATGACGACCTGGATGGTGGTGCTGGCAGCGACATCCTGATCGGTGGTGATGGCAATGACATCCTGACCGGCGACCTTGGCGGGGACCTGTTAAAGGGTGGGGCCGGTATTGATACCCTTGATTACAATGACCACGGCGAAAGCGGTGTGCATGTCAATCTTGCGACGGGCCTTGCCGAAGGTGAAAGTGCCGACGGGGATGTGTTCGAGGATATCGAGAATCTGAGCGGTTCACGCTATGACGATATCCTGGAGGGGGACCAGGGCCGCAATATGATCGAAGGCCTGTTTGGCAATGATATTGTGCGCGGTGGCGACGGGCATGATGGCCTGCGCGGTGGTGCGGGTGATGACACGCTGGTTGGCGGCGATGGCAATGACCTTCTGACCGGGGATGGCGAAAATGCCCACGGGGTTCATGGTGCCGATACCTTCCTGTGGGAAACATTTGAAGGTGGTGCAGAGCGTGACCGCATCACCGATTTTGGCAGCGAAGACAAACTGCAATTCAGTGCGGAATTCCAGGACAAAGCTGGCATTCACGATTTCACCGATTTCCTTGCCCATGCTGAGCAGAACGATACCGGCGTTTATGTCGATTTCGCTGACGGCCGGCATTACGGCTATGGCGTGCAGATTGATGGCATTGATTTGTCCGATCTGGGGGAAGGCAATGTGCAGTTCGATGACCCTGATACAGACACAGCCGGCGCCGGGATGGGCGATGCCCTGATATAGGCCGCACGCAGCAGGAACCAGCAGCGGGACATTGTGCACTAGTTCCATTGGTCCTACTGGTCCGAGAGTGTGTCTGTAAATCTGGCCTCAATCTGGTGTAAGGGAGCAGGACAATGACAACAACCATCATCGGAACCATCGGCAATGACGTGCTGACTGGCACAGAGAACATTGACGAGATTTATGGCCTTGCCGGGGATGACCGGCTGATTGCGGTTGGCGATGGTGACACCCTGATCGGTGGTGCCGGTGCCGACCAGTTTGTGATCGAGGAAAGCGGCCACACCGCAACCCTGTCCTATGAAGGATCAAGCGAAGCAATTACTGCCGTTTATGGCGGGTATTCGCGGCCCTACTTTTTGCTTGAGGGTGGTGATGCGACGGGGGATTCCCTTGATTTCCCCGAATATGGCACTGAACTTGGCATTATTGGCACCGACCATGACGATATTTTTCGGGGCTACTGGACTGCTGCCGAAGGTGGTGCCGGGGCTGATCACTACTACAACCTGGGATATGACAGTTCGATCAGCTATGCGCATTCGCCCGAAGGTGTTTCGGTCGACCTTAACACCGGTGCGGCATCGGGCGGGGATGCCGAAGGTGACGTGATTGATGCGGTGCATAATCCCCCCGGTCTGATCGGGTCGGAATTTGATGATTATCTGGTCGCGCGGTTACGCGGCAATGGCTCGCTTTCGGGCGGTGGCGGCAATGATGTGCTGATGGGCGGCGATGGACACGATTTCATCCACGCGGGTGATGGCGATGACATCATCCATGGCGGGCCGGGCAATGACCATATCACAGGCGGGCCAGGTGCGGACCTTATTGATGGCGGTGAAGGGGACCGCGATAGTGCGGGTTACACCAATGATGATGCCGTGACAGGTGTGAATGTCGATTTGGGATCGGGCATTGGCTGGGGCGGGGATGCCGAAGGCGATATCCTGATCGGGATCGAGATTGTGCAGGGCAGCCCGCTGGATGACCTGTTGATCGGTGATGAAGGCGATAACGAATTGCGCGGGCGTGGCGGCAGCGATGTATTGATCGGTGGTGCCGGTAATGACCGCCTTGAAGGCGAAGCAAGCTATGACGAAACCAGCGGCGATGACACCCTGTTTGGGGGTGCTGGCGATGATGGCCTGCGCGGCGGTGGCGGAAACGATATCCTGATTGGTGGCACGGGCGATGATGGTTTTAATGGCGGTGAAGGGGCCGATATCATTGACGGTGGCGAAGGAAATGATCTGATTTCCTATGGTTATGGCCGGGTGGATGACCCTGCCGTGCATGTCAATTTAACCACCAATGAAAGCTATGGCGGCGAGGCTGAGGGCGACACCATCCGCAATATTGAAAACATTTATGGCGGCAGCGGTGATGATAGTCTGGTCGGTGAGGCGGGGCGCAATGTGCTGTATGGCGGCCAGGGCGATGATGTGCTGCAGGGGCTTGGCGGGCATGACCTGCTGATTGGCGGCGCCGGTGCCGATATCATCGAAGGTGGCGATGGGAACGATTATCTGGTCGGGGGCTATATGAATAGCGACTATCTTGACCAGGATGACAGCTTTGTCTGGAATGTTTACGAAGGCGGGGCGGAACGCGACCGGATCGTGGATTTTGTCGCGGGGAAACGCGGCGATCATATTGTTCTGGGCGACGATTTTCAGGACAAAGCCGGCATTCACGATTTTGGCGATTTTCTTGCCCATGCCCAACAGAATGATACCGGCGTGTATATCGATTTTGCCAATAACGCCCATTATCAATATGGCGTGCAGATTGACAATATCGCCATTGCCGATCTCGATGAAAACAACGTTGTGTTTGATGACGGTGTGCTTGCGAGCTGATCGAATAATGACGTCGCCTCTGCGTTAACTCTCCTTTGTATCGCTGGCTGCATTCGAGCTGTTATCCGTTGTGCTATGTCAGCGGGTGATTTCGTGTGTTCAAGGTGCTTGAAACTTCAAAAACTGTTCCAAATTTATTTAATTAAAACAATGATTTAATTGGTTATTTTTATTTCTTATCCGTTTGGTTATTTAAACCTTGGGTAGTAACCTTGTGGCTGGTTTTATCCATCGCAAGGAGGTTTAAATGGTAACGATTGTTGGAACGGCTGGTGATGATAGCCTTGCCGGCGCCGAAGGGCTTGATCACGTTGATACCCTTTATGGTCTGGATGGGGATGATCTGCTGGTATCGACAAGCGGTAACGATACGCTGGTGGGCGGAAATGGTGCCGATACCTTTGATGCGGGTGGTCCGGGTGGCAAGACCGTGCTTTCCTATGCGCAGTCAGATAGCCCGGTTTCGATCGAATATTATTCCGATGGTCGCGAGATTGATGAAAATGGCGAGCCACGCGTTGTTTTTAATGCTTCTGGCGGTGAGGCCGAAGGTGACCAGATTATCAATACCAGCCACATTTACAGTACCCAGCTTGGCCTGATCGGATCGGACGGGGATGACAGCTTTACCGGCACCCTGTTTTTCGTCGAAGGGGGAAAGGGGGCGGATACCATCACGATTGACCCGATATTCTATACCAGGCCGACTGTCAGTTACGCCCATTCCGATGCTGGTGTCAGTCTGGATATGAATGATGGCCTTGGTCATGGCGGTGACGCCGAAGGGGACCAGGTTTCCGTTATTGATGAAGATGGCAGACTGGAGATTATCGGCTCGGATTTTGATGATAACCTGGTCGCAGCCGAGGATTCCGGTTTTAGCGCGGTGGGGGGTGCCGGGGATGACCGCCTGATTGGCGGAAGCCAGTTTAACCAGTTTGATGGCGGCACTGGTGACGACTATATGCTGGGCAACCAGCAGGGGGATGAATTTCTGGGCGGGCCTGGTGCCGACTATATGGATGGTGCAGGCAACATTGACTTGCTGAGTTACGCGAATTCAAGCGAAGGTGTTGAACTTGATTTGCGTATTGGCGTTGGGCATGGCGGGGATGCCGAGGGCGATACCATCCTGAATATCGAAAAGTTTACCCTGACTGATCACGATGACGTGGTTTACCTTGCCGATCGAGAAGAAGGGGTGGCACAGTCTGTTTTTGGAGGTGAGGGCGTTGATACAATTTATGGCAGTGCCGGGGGGGACAGACTTACGGGGGAAACCCTTTATGGGGGCGATGGCCACGATAGTCTGAGCGTCTATTCCGGTCGTGATGTTGGCGACAGCGAGGATAATTACCTTAATGGCGGTGACGGCCGCGACAATTTGACCGCCGATGGCATTGGAAATGACATTCTGATCGGCGGGGCTGGCAATGACTCGCTTAACGCCGGTCTTTATGACCGCTCAGCAACCGGAAACGCCACCTTGTTTGGTGGTTCGGGCGATGATTCGCTTAGTAGCTATGGCGGAGGCAGTGACACCCTGTTGGGTGGCAGTGGTGATGATATCATTGAGGGCGGTAATGAGGATGACGTGCTTGATGGCGGAAGTGGCTATGACCTTTTCAGGCCGCAGGGCTATCAGGGGGAACAGCTTTATATCGACCTGATGGAAAATGAAATTCATGGTAGCCGGTATGAGGGGACCGTGATCAAGGGGTTTGAAGACGTTATCGGAACTGGGGCCGACGATACCCTGCTTGCCACAAATGAGGATGATGATCTGCGCGGCCTGAGCGGTGACGATGTGCTTTACGGTCGCGATGGCGATGATTTCATTAGAGGTGATGGTGGCAACGACCTTCTTGAAGGGCAGAATGGCCGGGATCGTCTTGATGGTTCAACCGGCGGCGATACCCTGCGCGGTGGCGATGGCCACGACGTGCTGCAGGGTGGGTATGGCAGTGACACGCTTGAAGGCGGAGATGGCAACGATTACCTGATTGGTGATGTGCATTACCGGTTTTTACATTCCAGTTCCGACACCTTTTTATGGGACGAATATGAAGGTGGTGCCGAACGTGACCGGATTGTCGATTTTCAGATCGATGAAAATGGCATTCATGACCGGGTCCAGCTTTCCGAGAATTTTCAGGATCAATCGGGCATCCATGATTTCCGCGATTTTCTGCAGCATGCCGAACAAAATGACACCGGCGTTTATGTCGATTTCGCCAATGGGTCCGATTATGATTATGGGGTGCAGATAGACGGCATCACCCTTGACGAACTTGGCGAAGAGCATGTCTTCTTTGGGGAAGATACCCTGGTTGGTTGATCTAATGCCCTGAATGAAACGCCCTGATATTGCATCAGGGCGTTTGCCGTTTGGGTGCTATCTGGTGTTGCCTGGGCTGTTTTGGGCGATATCAGCCTGCCAGTGTGTCAAACTTGAATAATAGGCGGAGGGACCCGGCCGTATTGGCAAGGGTGGCCAAGCAGGCTGCGGCGCGATCCTCGGGGATGGCGACGGCAAAGCGGGTGGTGTAAACGCGGGAATCGTTTTCGTTGGTCGCGCTGGCGGCCAGTTGCACGATATTGGCGTTAAATTCGATAAAGATTTCAGACAGGCGTGCAATCAGGCCCGGCTGGTCAATACCGGCGCATTCGATCATATGCGTGGCACCCGGTGCATTGGTGGCCGGAATGACAGGATAAATTGCTTCCACCGTGACTTCGGCCTGTTCCATCGTCAATTCGCACAAGGCGGCTTCGCATTCCGTGATCGGGCAGGTGTCGGGCAATTCGCATTCGGTGGTAAAGGTCGCGCGGCCCTGATCAAGGGCAAAACCCGTTGGGCCGAGATTGACGCCAATGTCAAACAGGCGACCGGTAATATCGGATACCAGACCAACCCGGTCCTGACAGGAAATGGTAATGCGGGTATTGGCGTTCATGTGGGTCTCCGTTGTTTTACGGCATGGTGGCGGCGCGCAAACAGGGCGCATAACACTTTATAATATAGTGATGCCCTGTCTAGCACAGCTTCGATGACCTGATCCATTCGCAGTTTGACCGATCATCAGGGCAGATTGCGTGTGATTGCGCATGATTGCGAAGGTGATGCCCGCTGAAAATAAAGTGCGACGAGAATCCTGATTCTTTGCCAGGGCACGATGCATTCGTTTTCGAGCGTGACCGTTTTGGGGACGTGGACCTGCCTGATTCCGGCGATCGGTACGATGTGATGGCGGCAATGGTGCACAAAAATGGCGGCAGCGCAGACGTGCGTATGCGTCAAAACGGCAGAAAAGCTGGAAAAATTTGGCGAGGGGCTGGAAAAGACAAAGGCCCGACGCTTTAACGTCGGGCCTTTCAATGGCGCGCCCGGAAGGATTCGAACCTCCGGCCTTCTGATTCGTAGTCAGATGCTCTATCCAGCTGAGCTACGGGCGCTTCGTCTTCTTTTCCGCCGGTTTGCGAAGTGTGCTCCCCGTCGGCGGAGCGGAACTTATGAAAACGCGTTGACCTTTGCAAGCGGTAATTTTCAAAAAAGTGTATTTTTTCTTCGGGCCCGTAAAATATCGCCTGTAAGTACCCTTGAGGGGCGCTGTTTTCCGCCATGTTGGCGAATATCGCTATGTTACGGGGAAAAAAGGGGGAAATGCGTCTTGTTCCTTAGGGAACCCTCCATTAAGATGCTTTTCAATCCCAGGGGAGCAGGGGCTTGTTTACGCATAAAAAAACAGGCCCAGGGAGATTCGCTTATTCCTATTAGGTAATTGATCGAAATGGCCGTTCGCAAAACCTACCTCGCCGTTTTCGGCGTCGCCCTGCTGCTAGGCGGGTGTTCAAATTCTACCGATGCCATGTGGCCGGCGCTGAGCGGGGAGGATGCCGGATCATCGGCGAGCCAAACCACGGCCCAGGCCGATATGGGGACAGGGGCCGGACAGGCCGACGTGATGCGCAGCACGCAGCCGTTAAGCGGCATGTCATCGACGGGCACTTTCGTCGGGACCAAAGTTGAAAGCATGCGTCAGGAATTGAACCGCCTGAAATCAGCGCTCAATACCCATAACAACGAATTGCAAAGCCTGCGTGCCCAGACCGTAAGCCATTCACAGGCTTATCATGGCACCGTCGCTGCCATTAATGCCCGTCTTCAGGTTGGCACCACACCGGGTAACCCGGTGCTGGTTAACCAGTGGAACCAGGCACAGCAGGAACTTGACCGTGTGAATGGCGATATCGCATCGCTCAATTCGCTGGCCAATGATGTTGCCGCTGACTCGACGCTGTCGACCTTCCTTCTGGAATCGGTCCGCTCGGCCTATCAGGTTTCCGGCGCTGTTGATGAAGACCATCGCCAGCTTGCCATGCTTGAAGACGAAACCAACCGCACGTCGGTGCTGATTGATCGTCTGCTCAGCGAAATCAGCGAAGACCTTGCGCGTCAGACGAATTATATCGCTGGCGAGCGTTCAAACCTGAATGCTTTGTCGCTTGCGGTGAAGAACGGCGAAATTTTCGGCGAATCGCTGGCTGCGAAATCTGCACCTTCCCAGCCGGTCGCCAGCAGCCGTTCGATGCCCGATTCGGATGACCGTCCGCTTGTTGTTATCCGCTTTGACAGTGCCAGCGTGAAATACGAACAGGCGCTTTATAATGCTGTTAACCGTGCGCTGGAACGTCGCCCCGATGCGACCTTTGACATTGTTGCCGTGACCCCGAACCGCGGGACCCCGGCACAGGTGGCGCTGAACAGCAGTAAGGCAAAGCGCGATGCGCAAAGCGTTCTGCGCTCGCTGACCGATATGGGCATGCCGAACTCCCGTGTTCGCCTGTCAGATTCGACCAGCACTTCGGTCTCTGCCAACGAAGTACATGTATACGTCCGCTAATCAGTCTCGATCCTGATCAGTTGAACGGCCGGAACAGGGCACCTCAAACGAGGTGCCCTTTCTTTTTGTCTGTTGCGTGCTTGTCGAAATGAATGCGCTGTTCTTCATGGTGGTTAAAGCGCGTCTGGCAATTTGTGGTGCAGGCGGAATGCCGGGGAATGCCGAGCGTTGCCGGGTGCTACAATGCCGTTGTTTTCGTTGCGGCTTTGATTGATCCTTCTGGATGCTCCGATGCTCCGATGCTCCGATGCTCCGATGCTCCGATGCTCCGATGCTCCGATGCTCCGATGCTCCGATGCTCCGATGCTCCGATGCTCCGATGCTCCGATGCTCCGATGATGCGCGACTCTGCTTCTGGCTTGTGAAGCTATTGCGGTGTTTGCTGATGGGGGATGCAGGCGGGCAGGGCGGATGTGATAAAGCCGTTAATTGCTGCCAGATATGTTAAAATCGCCAACTGTTGGGTTGGGCACATAACAAAGGACACGGCGAAAATGGCGGATATTGTCAATTTGCGTCAGCATCGCAAGCGCAAGGCGCGGGATGAAAAGGCGAAAAAGGCAGATGCCAACCGCACCGAATTTGGCCGGACCCGTGCGGAACGCCGCCAGACCAAAGCCCTGCAAGATATTGAAGATCGCAAGATCGATGCGCATCGCCTTCAGCCGGAGCGGGATAAGGCGGATAAGGTGGCGTCAAAGGAAGATAATCCTGCTGTAGCTGATCCCGAAAAGGGCGAGCGGCAGGCGGGTTTGGATGCTGGCAATACTGCGGATGGTGATGTGGCGCTGTCTGATGCGACGAGCCTGGCCGGGGATGATTTAGCGGCTTCATCACGAAAGCCAACGAAAGCTGAGTTTTTGACGGAAAGGACATCGGCTGGCGAGGATGCGAAGGGGAAGGCCGCGCGCAAAAAGCAGCCTGATGGGGCATCCAATGTTGTTCACCTGAAACCCCGGTCGCCGGATAAATAGGTTTTGCCGCAATGTTGGCTGATATTCGACCGACTGAGAGTGTTACCGGAGGTTGATGCTGTATGCGTCGTGCCATGTTGATATTTGGCGCGTTCAGGTTGATTGCACGGATCGACGATCGGGAAGGTTTGAAAAGCCGTGTCGGGGATGCGCACCGTGCAGGGTTGCACAATGTCAAACTGGCTGGTCGCGAGGCTGGGTAAAAATCGCAACAGGGGTGGGTGCAAAAATGCACCGGATGTCAAATAGCAGGCAGGGTTAAACCGGGATCATTCGTTTTAAATATTTGCCGGTTTTAACAGGCATCAGTTTAGCAGGGTTTCCTTTTCACGTTTGTCCTGGTCCAGGGCTTCGTCCCAGCCCATCAGCCAGTCTTCATGTTCGCGGCTGTCGGCGGGATAGGGGTTTTCGGTCAGGCGGTGTGCGCCCAGACCAGCAGAAAAACCGTAATTCAGCGCCGCATTGGGAATGGCGCGGACCGCAGGGGCATGTTCACTGTAAAGCCGGTTGCGAAAGGCAGGCAGGGAACACAAAACACCATCATCAATGCCCAGCGGATAAGTGATCAGCATTGCTTCACCCAGCGAGGTAATGGTCAGCGTACCATCAGCCGAAATACGGATAAGGCCAGCCATTTTCAGGTGGGATTTTGCATATTCGATGCGGGTGCGAAGGGCGGGTGAATCCTGCAGGATGATCTGGGTGCCATCATCATCGCAGCAGAAAAGCGACAGGACTTTTTCCTTTAGCGCTTCCTGACCAAGACCGGCTGAGGCAGAGCGAAGCACAGTCAGCATCAGGGCGGGATCACCGGGGATATAGTCGGTAGTGGTCGTCATTTTGGGCCTCCGTCTTTGGCGAAACGAATTCCCTCCCAAGGGTAATCTTTATTATCAGACCGGTATAAAAACCGGCTGCGTTATTATTATTATAGTTTGCAGATATGTTTCAAACTTGTGAAGACAAGAGTGCGTGCCGGTAGAATTTTTTTGATTTGCGGGCGGGTTTTGCAATCCCGGGTAGGGATAGGCTGTTGAAAATACGGGAAACCGCAATCAATTTTCCCGTGATGGTAGATATAATCCGTGCTTTTAAATTCTTTTAGGATGCCTTTGTTTGAAATGTGCCGGTTTTCGGTTTGATGCGACATGGGTGGTTATCAGCCTTCACATCATGGCGCATCCTGTTTTAAGGAACGTGGCAACTTGAAGTTATGTTCCGGTAATTCCGCAGGCCATTACCCGGCTGCTGGAATACGCGTCCGGGTTTAATCAGCGGTTGGCGGGCTGGGGTGGGAATAGTCGGGCGTTCCCGGAAGGGGCCACCCTGCGGTTAAGGCCCTGATTGCGATGCAAAAAGGCAGGGCCGACCGTGCCCTGTTCGTTTTAGGGCAAAGCGATATTGGGGAAGAGGCGGCACGTCAGCAGGACGCAGAGGGAAAGGCCCGCGATGGCAGGTTATTTTTTGCCGTTTTCGGTGCTTTCCGGGGTGCGCCACACGCGCACGCGGTTACGCCCGCCTTCCTTGGCGGCATAAAGGGCGCGGTCGGCCTTTTCAATGATCTGGCCGATTTGGCGGTCCTGCAGGATGGGGGCGGCACCAATGGAAGTGGTGATGGGCAGTGAAATGCCGTTGGTGAGCGTGACTGGTGATGCCTCGATCACGCGACGCAGGCGTTCAAGGATACGTGCGGTCTGGCGCATATCGGCATTGGGCAGGCAGATCAGAAATTCCTCGCCGCCATAACGGTAGACCTTGTCAAAGGGGCGGACATGGGACTGCAAAATACCGGCAATGGTTTGCAAAACCAGATCACCCGCCTGATGGCCGTGGGTGTCGTTAACCGATTTGAAGTGATCCAGGTCCACCAGGGCAATGGCCGCGGCTGATTTGGTGCGAATCGCCCGTTCGCGTTCAATTTCCAGATCGGACATCATGGTTTGGCGGTTGTAGGCCCCGGTTAACGGGTCCACATCCGACCGGGCGGTGCGAAAGGCGCGTTCAAGACGCCGGATCTGGGCAAAGAACGATTCCGCGCGCAAGGCCATGGCATCATATTCGGCGGCATCGACGCGGCCATCATGTTCAAAATGTTCCAGCAGACGCCGAGCCGCTGCATGAAGCTGTTCATGCGTGGTGGCAAGCGAGCGGATGGCTGGTTGGTCAATCAGGCGGTTATGCTGGTTGAGCGCATACCATGCACCAAAATTGCAGTCATGGTCATCTGCGTGGCTGTGGGCGTGGTTATGACTATGACCGTGATTTTGTACCGGGCTGGTATCATCATCATCACGGTTCGAATCGCTGCCCGGGACGAGCAGGCGGCGATTCCATTCCAGGACCAGGGCAATATGTTCGGACAGGGCGGTTTCGAGTTCCGCCAGAATATCGCGTTCTGCATCGACCAGATTACCGACCGCAATGCTTTCGGGCATTTCCGATTCTCGTCCACCAGAAAAGTCAGAGTCGCGGTTGGTCATTTCATCCATCGGTGCAGCCATATTGCGCAGTTCCGTTCCGGTTGTCACAGGGGGCAGGCGTTGCTGTCCTGTGATACCGGGCTTGGGAAAACGTCATCGAATGTCTGTGCAAGCAGGCTGTCAAGCTGCTGCATTGTCATGTCGATTCCCAAATCCTGAAGGCTTGTCACACCATGTTCAGCAATACCGCACGGTACGATGCCGCCGAAATGTGTCAAATCCGGGTTTAAATTAATCGCAATTCCGTGAAAGGTCACCCAGCGGCGCACCCTTACACCAATGGCAGCAATTTTGTCTTCGCGACCATTGCCACGATCCACCCAGATGCCGACACGGCCATCGCGGCGTTCGCCGGTAACACCCGCCAAGGCCAGGGTGCGAATGATCCATTCTTCAAGATTATGGACATAGGCACGCACATCGCGGCCCCGTTTGCGTAAATCCATCATCAGATAGGCGGTACGCTGGCCGGGGCCATGATAGGTGTACTGGCCGCCGCGCCCAGCGTCATAAACGGGGAACCGGTCCGGATCGACAAGATCTTCGATCTTTGCACTGGTGCCCGATGTGTAAAGCGGCGGGTGTTCCACCAGCCAAACCAGTTCGCCGGCGTCGTCACGCGCGATGGCTTCGGCGCGGGCTTCCATTTCGGCAAGGGCTTCGGGGTAGGAAACAAGGTCTTTTGCCACCCGCCATTCCGGCTTTTGGGCACTAAAATCGATACTTTTCATTTTTCCTGTCAAATAAATGAAAACTCCCCTTGATTGGGGGTGACCTTTTTGCTATCTCCCTTTCCGCGCCAAGGCAAGCCCGCAACGTTACCTCACAGGGCTTGTTGCAAACATACTATGCGGTCGTGGCGGAATTGGTAGACGCGCAGCGTTGAGGTCGCTGTGGGCTAACCCCCGTGGAAGTTCGAGTCTTCTCGACCGCACCAAAAAGGCCTTTCCCTGGAAACAGGGAAGGGCCTTTCTGATTCTGGCGTTATTTCCTGTTTTTCAACGAAAATTCCGGCTGCTGATTTGGGGCGTTGATTCGAATCGCTTTGTCACTGGCGGGGCAACATTAATGCGAATCCGTCGGGCCGGGGCGGCAGGTGCAAATGCGACTTTACGGCCGCCAAAAAAAGTTTCTGCAATCTTTCATGGATAACGGCCTACTTCTGTATATTATCCAGGTCTTATCGGGGTATAGAAAGAAAGTACGATCGTTTCCAGAATGTACTATTTTCACCAAAGTCGTGTGATGGCGGGGTGAAAAAGGGGCGGGGGCCCTTTTTATTGGAAACGCAGGCTGGAACGGGGAGCAAAGCAGCAGGGCCATGTCTATTCGGATTAAAGTCGCCAAAACAGATAAAGAACTTAGCGACGTCTATCGTCTGCGTTACCAGGTTTACAGTGACCACGGATATTTCGCCGACAAATATGATGGGGCGGTGGTTGATCTTTATGACGCCATTCCATCGGTTGCGAATCTGATTGCCTATAGCGATGATGTACCGGTCGCCACATTGCGCCTGAACCGCGATTCGGCTTTGGGTTTGCCGTCGGATCATGCGTTTGATTTTTCCGGCTATCGTCAGCAGGTGACGGAAGAAGAACGAGTCGCCGGGCGCGGCGCGCCGTTATTTTCCAGTGCAGGTATGCTTGCCATTGCCGAAGAATGGCGCAATCGCCGTTATGTGTTTGGCGGCCTGTTTCGTATGGCGGCTGATATCGGCCATATGTGGGGTGTTACCCATATTATGGCGACGGTCAATGTGACCACGGCAGGCATTTATGAAAGGCTGGGCTGGCAACGCCTGGCTGACCCGGTTTCGATCCCGGCGCTTGGCGTTGAAATCCTGCCTTTTGCATCGGCGGTGGAGCCGATGTATCGCTGGGCTTTTGGCATGTTCAAGGACCAAAGGGGGCTGCTGGATCATTTCAGTGGCTGTTTCCAGTGGTATCTGGTTGATGGCGGCAAGGAAATTTTCCGGCAGGACGAAACCGGTGACGAAGCCTTTTTGATTACAAAAGGCAGTGTCGACATTATGCGCCACCATGAAGGGTCGGATCGGACCCTGCGACTGGCCAAGCTTGGCGCGGGCGACATGTTTGGTGAATTGTCACTGATCGATTCGTCGCCGCGTTCGGCAACGGCGGTTGCCAGCCGCAACACCGAACTGGTTGTGATCAACCGCGATGTTTTTTGGGAAAAAAGCAACGAAGACCCGCAACGCCTGAAGGATCTGATGCAAATCCTTTCAGGGCGGCTGCGTGATGCCAATAACCTGGGCATGATTTACGCCTGCGGGTCGGATGACGAAAGGCTGGCCTATTTCACCGAGCGCGTGCGCCATGCCGCAATTCCGGACCCCAGGAACCCGGAAGTTTTGAAATCGCGCATATCCATTGAAGAATTTGCCGATATGGCGCTGGTGACAGCGGAACAGGCCGAACGGCACCTGGCCAATTTGCAGGACCAGGGATTGCTGGAATTTACAGCACGACAGATTACGTTTTTCGGGGGCGAGACGAAGTGAAGGAAGATACCGCAAGTTCAACGGCCTATACCGTATTGCAGGGCCTGGTTTATGTGGCGCGGCGCACGCAGCACAGCTATCTGGTGCCTGAAAATGTGAAGCGGTTAGGGGAATGCGTACTTTCCGCATCCGAAGAAGGCCGTGCGCGCCTGGCCGAGCTTGATAAACCCTTTGTCGAGCTGAAAGCCAGCATTCGCGAGTTCATTTTTTTGCCGGGCATTACCCTGCATTATATTTTGCGCAAACGCTGTATCGAGGATAAGGCCCGTGCGGCCATTGCGGGCGGTGTAACCCAGGTTATCAGCCTGGGGGCGGGTTATGACAGTTTGGTGTTTCGCCTGTCCTGCGAATTTCCCGATGTGAATTTCATTGAAATCGACCATCCGGCGACCCAGAAATTCAAAGCAGATGCCTTTGATAAAACGCCGGAATCGCAGGCAGGCCTTGCCCGTGTAAATTACCTGAGTGTTGATTTCACCCACCAGAATATCGAAGACCGCCTGCGCGGCTTTGACCATTTTGACCCGTCCCGGCCGACCCTGTTCATCAGCGAAGGTGTGACGGTTTACCTGACCGAGGAGGAGGTAACGCATATGTTTACCTCTATTCGCAATCTGTCGGGGGTGGGGACGCAGTTTCTGTTTACCGTGGTGGAGCCGCATGGCAGCCCGCGCAGCAATACCCGCAAGGCGCTGGCATGGTATTTGAAATTTATTGGTGAACCCCTGAAATGGACCATGGAAGCCCCGCATATGGAGGCGTTCCTGAAAAAGCAGGGCTGCAAGCTGCATTCGATTGATGCGACCGAACAGTTCCGTGAAAAATACATGTCGCCGGAACGCCGTGCCCGTTTGCATCACGGCGAATATGTTGTTCTGGCCGAATTTGCCTGATCGCCCGATTTATGGCATGGCAGGGGCGTAATGCAGGTCGCCCCTGCAGAACTGGAATGATCTTAAAGTTTTCAGAAGCCATTCCAGACGTGATATGATCGGCCATTGCGCATGGATTTTCACAATCAGGCAGGAGAAATATTCAGGCGCGGGACAACAGAATGCTTCTCTCGATGTGATAATTCCACTAGGCTGGCCGGTCCCACACGGCTACAGATTTTCAGGGCTTAATCCACTTTAGGTTAATTTCACCTAAATACCTGAAGTTAAAGGTATTAATATGACAAACAGAAACGACAAGCTGCGCGAAGCCGCTTTGGACTATCACCGGTATCCCACCCCCGGTAAGCTGGCAGTCACCGCAACCACCACCCTTGCCAACCAGCGCGACCTGGCACTTGCATATTCGCCCGGCGTAGCATTCGCCTGCGAAGAAATCGTCAAGGACCCGGAAACGGCGGTGCATTACACCGCGCGCGGCAATCTGGTCGCCGTGATCAGTAACGGTACGGCAGTGCTGGGCCTTGGCCCGATTGGCCCGCTGGCATCCAAGCCGGTGATGGAAGGCAAAGCCGTCCTTTTCAAGAAGTTCGCCAATATCGACGTGTTCGATCTGGAAGTGAACGAACTCGACCCGCAAAAATTCATCGATATTGTTGCTGCCCTTGAACCCACCTTTGGCGGCGTCAATCTTGAAGACATCAAAGCACCGGAATGCTTCATCATTGAAAAGGCGCTGCGCGAGCGCTGCAATATTCCGATTTTCCACGATGACCAGCATGGTACGGCGATTTGCGTGGCTGCGGCTGTTCGCAACGGTCTGCGCGTTGTTGGCAAGGATCTGGACAAGGTCCGGCTGGTGGCATCGGGTGCCGGGGCAGCGGCCCTTGCCTGCCTTAATCTGCTGGTATCAATGGGCCTGCCGCGCGAAAACATCACGGTAACGGATCGTTTCGGTGTGGTTTACAAGGGCCGCCAGGAAGAAATGGACCCGTGGAAAGCGGAATATGCCATTGAAACCAATGCCCGCACCCTTGATGACGTGATTGAAGGGGCTGACATTTTCCTGGGTCTTTCCGCCCCGAATATTATGGGTGAAAAAGAACTGCGCAAGATGGGCGAACGCCCGATCATTATGGCGCTGGCAAACCCGACCCCGGAAGTCTCGCCCGAACTGGTCAAGGAAATCCGCCCGGATGCGGTTATGGCGACTGGCCGTACGGATTACCCAAATCAGGTTAACAACGTTCTTTGCTTCCCGTTCCTGTTCCGTGGCGCGCTTGATGTTGGTGCGACCGAAATCAACGAGGAAATGAAGATCGCCGCGGTCGAAGCAATTGCCGACCTGGCAACAGCCGAAGTTTCCGACATTGTTGCCACGGCATATGGCGGGGAAGAACTGAAGTTCGGGCCGGAATATCTGATTCCGAAACCGTTTGATCCGCGTTTGATGCTGGAAATTCCGCCGCGTGTTGCCAAGGCCGCCATGGATAGCGGCGTTGCGAAACGCCCGATTTCGGATTTCGATGCCTATCGCCAGCAGCTTGAAGGCTTTGTCTTCCGCTCCGGTCTGGTGATGAAGCCCGTGTTTGACATGGCACGCAGCCACAAGAAACGGGTTGTTTACCCCGAAGGCGAATCGCGCCGCGTATTGCAGGCCTGCCAGGTTCTGGTTGATGATGGTGTTTGCCATCCGGTCCTGATTGGCCGCCGCGAAGTTATTCTGGAGCGGATTGCCGAACTGGGCCTGCGTATTGTGCCTGATGTTCATGTCGAAATTCACGACCCGGATGATAACCGCCATTTCGAACAGGACTGGCAGGATTTCCACAACATTATGGGCCGTCGCGGGATCAACCCGGAATATGCCCGTTCCATCGTGCGGACACGCCCGACCGTGGTTGCCTGCCTGATGCTGCGCCGTGGCGAGGTTGATGCCATGATTTGCGGTTGCCAGGGCGGTTTCCTGCGTCACCTGCGTTATGTGCGCAATCTGGTTGGTCTGCGCAAAGGCGTTTCGGATTTCTCGGCTGTGAACATGATGATCATGAAACACGGCACCTTCTTCCTGACCGACACCTATGTTTCGGTTGATCCGACGCCCGAACATGTGGCCGAAACCACCATCATGGCCGCCGATGTTGTCAAACGGTTTGGTTTGACGCCGAAGGCAGCACTGATTTCGCATTCCAACTTTGGCAGCCACGAAAACCCGTCGGCCTGCAAAATGCGCGATGCCCTGAAAATCATCCGCGTTCAGGCACCTGACCTGGAAGTTGAAGGCGAAATGCACGCCGATGCCGCGATTTCGGAAACCATCCGTAACCGGATTTTCCCGAATTCGATGCTCAAGGGGGCAGCCAACCTTCTGGTTATGCCGACCCTGGATGCGGCGAACATTTCCTATAACATGGTCAAGATGCTGGGTGATGGTTTGCCGGTTGGTCCGATTCTGGTCGGTGCGGCAAAATCGGCACACGTTGTCAGCCCGTCCATTACCGTGCGTGGCCTTGTGAATATGAGTGCGATTGCCGTGGTCGATGCGATGGACCGGGAACAGTCGCGCAGCTAAGTGCGTTTAACCCGGGTAAAGAATACCACACTTGACCGGGCTTAAACCTTGGCGCAGAAACAGCCGTGCCGGACTTGTCTGTCCGGCACGGCTTTTGTCTAAAGCCCTTTGCCCTTGATCAGGCGCATTTTGCCGATGTCATTTGTTGCCGGGCAAGGAGAAGTCCGCAGGGCGTAATGGTTTTACGGCCAAGGATTTCGACGCAGCAGGGCGGGAAATGTCACCGGCCCGAAGGGTTTCAAAATGAACCTGATCAAGGGTTAAGGGCTTTACGGGCAGGTAACAGGCACGAGAACGAAACCAACCGGGGAGGGGCAGATGACTGACATCAACGAACTTGATCGTCCGGGAAATACGACGTCATCCGCATCAACCGGTGATGATTATGTTGACCTGACCCCGGAATATGCCCGCGAAATCCTTGATGCCCTGCACGAGGAAGACACCCCGCGCGTCGAAGAACTCGTTGGCGAACTGCACTTTGCCGATATTGCCGACCTTTTGGGGTGGGCGGGCAGTTCCGAACGCGAACAGCTTGTTGACGTTATCCGCCCGGATTTTGACCCGGAGCTTCTGACCGAACTTGATGATGAATTGCGCGAAGAAGTGATCGCGCAGTTGGGTACGCAGGTGGTGGCCGAAGCGATTTCCGAACTTGATTCGGATGACGTGGTTGAGGTTATCGAGGATCTGGAAGAAGCCGAGCAGCAGGAACTGCTGGGGGCCCTTTCGGAAATAGAACGTGCGCGTGTTCAGGAGGCACTGTCCTATCCTGAATATACCGCTGGCCGTATCATGCAGCGCGAACTGGTCGCCATTCCTGATTACTGGAGTGTTGGCCAGACCATCGACTTTTTGCGATCCGCCAAAAACCTGCCTGAAGATTTTTACGACATCATCGTTGTTGATCCGCGCTATCGTCCGGTGGGCATGGTGCCGCTTTCACGTGCCATTCGCACCAACCGCCCGGTTCTGGTGCGGGATGTGATGGAAAGCGATGACATGCGCACTGTGCTTGTCACCGAAGAACAGGAAAATGTGGCGCACCTGTTTCGGCAACGCGATTTGATTTCAGCACCGGTTGTTGACGATAACGGCCGCCTTGTCGGTGTGATCACGGTTGACGACGTTGTTGACGTTATCGACGAAGAATATGAAGAAGACATGATGCGCATGGCCGGCGTTGGCGAGGAAGATGACCTTTCCAGCGCGGTTTTGGATACCACGCGATCGCGTTTTACCTGGCTTCTGGTTAATCTGGGTACGGCGATTGCCGCATCCATGGTGATTGGCCTGTTTGAACATACCATTCAAAGCCTGGTGGCCCTGGCTGTTTTGATGCCGATTGTTGCCTCGATGGGCGGTAATGCCGGGACCCAGACCCTGACGGTGGCGGTGCGGGCCATTGCCACGCGCGAACTTAACAGCACCAATGCCTGGCGTGTTGTGCGCAAGGAAGTTGCGGTCTGTACGCTAAATGGTCTGGCATTTGCCGTGTTAAGCGGGCTGGTCAGCTGGTTCTGGTTTGATGATATGCGCCTTGGCATGGTGATTGGCGTTGCCATGGTCATTAATCTGATTGTTGCCGGTGCCGCCGGGGCGATTATTCCGCTGGGGTTGGAGCGGGCCGGTGTTGACCCGGCTGTATCCTCGTCAGTGTTTTTAACCACCATTACTGATGTGGTTGGCTTTTTTGCCTTTCTGGGGCTGGCGGCAGCGTTCCTGCTTTAATGCTCTTAGCGCGCAGCACTTAGCCTTTAATCAGGTTCATTTCAGCAGGCAAATGCCCCTTGTGACCCTGCTACGTCGAAGCCCTTGGCCGTAAAACCATTGCGCCCCTCGGACTGCTCCTTGCCGGGCAACAAATGACGTCGGCAAAGTGGCCCGGATGAAGGGCGAAGGGCTTTCGGGGCATATTGCCAGCGTGCCATTGTGGCGTGGGAAATAATTCAGGTGCGCCAACGAAACCGGCCAGTCGCAGTGCGCAGGCCGGTTTCGTTGATTGGTATCGGGATATGGCTGGTGATTAGCTGTCTCGGTCTGACTGGGCGTCTGCTGTGTCGGGCACATCGTTGCCCGGTGCCTGACGGGTCAGGAAGCGGGTGGTAGCCGTGTTGGCAACCGGTGGGGAGAAGATGAAACCCTGCATTTCATCGCAATCTGCTGCGCCCAGAATTGCCAGCTGGTCTTCGGTTTCAACGCCCACGGCAACAACACGGCGGTTCAGGCTTTTGCACAGGCGAACGGCCGGGTTCAGCACGCTGTTTTCCGGTTGTTCATCCAGTTCGATATCAAACAGGCTGTGCGACAGCTTGATGCGCTGAATCGGGAAGCGTTTCAGATAACGCAGCGACGAATTGGCCGCCCCGAACTGATCCAGCGTCAGGCTGATGCCAGCTTCCGAGAAACGGTAAAACTGTGTCAGTGAACGTTCAGGGTCGCGCATGGCGATATCTTCGGCCACCTCGATTTCGATCAGGCCGGGATGGATGCTGTAGCGTTCGGTTTCTTCGATAATGTTTTTGATGATATCGGCCTGGATAAATTGCCGCCCCGACAGGTTAAGGGCGATAGGAACAGGCAGATATCCATCTTCGCGCCACTGGTTGATCTGCTGGCAGACCGACGCAATGATCCAGCGGCCCAGAGGGGCCAGAAGACCGGTGCGATCGGCAACGGCGATAAAATCGGGCGGCAGGTGGCGCTGCCCGGTATCATCGACCCAGCGCAGCAGGGCTTCAAACCCCGTCAGGCCATGGTCGGAAAGGCGGAAGCGTGGCTGATATTCCAGAATAAAGCGTTTTTCATCCACGGCACGACGCAACTGGGTTTCCAGCGACAGACGCGCATGCATGACGTTGTTCATGGTTTCAACAAAGAAACAGTAAGACGATTCCGCCGATTTCTGCGCGCGATACATGGCAGCATCGGCATTGGCCAGCAATTGCGATGGTGCACGTGCATCATTGGGATAAAGGGCAACACCGACACTGACATGCAGGCGAATTTCATCACCGGCAATGGGGATGGGGTGGGAAATTGCCTCGACAATGCGTTCGGCAACCAGGGCGGCACCTTCGGCCTCGGACAGGTCGGTGGCGATAATGGCAAACATATCGCCCGAAAGGCGTGCGCAGGTGTCCTTTTCGCGCACAGTGGCGCGCAGACGCCCGGAAATGGAGCGCAGGGTTTCATCCCCCACATCCGATCCATACCTGTCATTTACCGCGCGGAAATTGTCGATATCCACCACCAGAACCGACAGCAGCTTTTCATAGCGTTTGGCATGGGCAACCGCCTGGTTCAGGCGGTCATCAAACAGGGCACGGTTGGGAAGCCCGGTAAGCGGGTCATGAGTTGCCAGATACCGCAACCGGTTGACCGCGGCATTGGCTGCAGGGTTGTGATGCAGCAAAACATCAATGCAATCGGGATGTTCTTCTGACGGGGTCATCAGAAGATCGCACACCACATGGACGCCTTCGGCACTGCGGACAACCCATTCGCGGCGGACTTCGGTTTCGCCCTGTGAAATGGCGGCCAGCAGTTTGTCCTGGGCGCGGTGCGATGATGTGCCGTCGGACTGAAATTCGGGGGCAATATTATAAAGGCGAATGAAGCCGTAATCTTCTTCGCGCAGGTCAAAGAAGCTGGCGGTTTCGGGCGACATCATGCGCAAATGACCGTCGGCACGGCTGATGGTCAGGGCAAGGTCGCTGATATTTTCACGGCCGCGCATCCGCTGGATATTGCGGGCAGCCGGGCTGTCACTGCGATTGGCGTAAACAAACATCAATCCCGCAACCAGTGCCGCCAAAACCAGCCCGACAATCGAAATCAGGTTGGGGGAGGCAGCATCAATACCGGCCATCGATGGATCGGCGGTGACTTCGATATCCCAGTTGCGGCCGGCAACATTAATGCGGGTATTGCGGGTGAGGTGGGGATCGTTGCTGTCGCCCTGCATTTCAAACAGGACGCTGTCATTTTCGCGCACGCGAATGGTGTAACCTGCCAGATAATCACTTTCCAGGACCCCGCCCAGCATGGTGCGGATGCGAAACACCCCGTTGACCATGCCTATGATTTCGCCCTTGGGGTTGATCACGGGTACATAGGCGGCAAAGCCACGCCCGCCCTGCAGCAATTCCAGCGTCGGGGTCATTTGGACCTTGCGCTGGTCAAATGCCATATCAAGGACGGGGCCAGCAACAGGATGGCGTTTTAAATCCGCCCCCATGGCCGGGACATTGCCCTTTATCGGGGCGACAAATTTGATGATGTAATTGGGTGAAATCCAGTTGACGGCCTGCAGGGCCTCGAACCGGGTTTGCAACGGGGATGCATGGGCCAGATATTGCCGTTCATCCCCCGGCGCATCGCCCTGCCAGCTATCGGCAAAGTTTTCCAGGGCATGAAGGTTGGCATTGATGGTTTCATCAATGCGTTCACCCAGATTTAACGCCAGCAATTCGGCATTGGCCGTCAGGGCGTGTTCATTGCCCTGTTTCATTTGCCGGGCGACAAGCAGGGATGCGCCGCCGATCAGGCAGAAACATAAAGCCGCAATAATCGCAGCGCGTGGTTTGATTGCCGTCCTGCCTTTTTCCCGACCATCGTCAGGCGTCTCGATGCCGTCCTGCATGGGCTCCCCGTTTTGTTATCCCTGTTCTTTGCGGCGGCCTTTCTGGCCGGATAATCCCCCCGGACATGACAATTGCTGCCAATTGCCAATATCAATCCGCATGTTATGCCCGCAGCTTATCGGATTTCCGGGCAAATGTGTCGCGAAATGTTTTTTCCCGTAAATGTTGGTGTAGCAGTTCACACTTGTCATTGGGGGCTAGTGTGCAATGTCGGGATGATACCGGGATATGCAAGGTCGCAGGATGGATGGCGCTGCAATTTGCGCAGTTTGTGGCCCAAAGCCGAATTATCGGGCTGCCCCTAGGCACGGGCGGTGCAAACCCCTATA
Organism: Thalassospira marina; assembly: GCF_002844375.1. Taxonomy (NCBI): domain Bacteria; kingdom Pseudomonadati; phylum Pseudomonadota; class Alphaproteobacteria; order Rhodospirillales; family Thalassospiraceae; genus Thalassospira; species Thalassospira marina. The sequence goes on from NZ_CP024199.1 coordinate 698,442, forward strand.
ACGGGGCAGCATGGCCCGCCCGGTTACCCCGCCAGAATAATACGCCATATTCAGGTAGCCGCCGGGCCATATGACAGATTTATCCCGGGCAAGAGATTTGAGATGAAAAACCGTTCGCGCAATTCCCGTTCCCGTCCCGGACGCCGTGGCAATGCCCCGCGCCGTGACCCCATGGTCGGAAAAGAGGTGGATGTGCGCATCGCCGATATTGGCGCGCGCGGGGATGGCCTGGCGGAAACCGCCGCCATCGATGGCAAATCGCTGCTGGTTTATGTTGATAATGTTTTGCCCGGCGATGAAGTGCGCGTGAAATTGCGCCAGAAACGCGGGGATGGTTATGGCGCCGAGGTGATTTCCGTTAAGGCCCGCCCAACCCCCCATGCCGATGCCAAATGCCCGCATTATGACCAGTGCGGTGGCTGTTCATTGCAACATCTGCCCGATGCCGATTATCGCGACTGGAAACGCCAGCGTGCCGTGCAGGCGGTTATGCGCGCCGGTATTTCGGACCGGGGCGAAGCCGAAAACCTTGTTGGCGGGCTTGAGACATCGCCACCGGCCAGCCGTCGCCGGGCGGATTTTTCGGTTATTTCAACGCAGGATGGCGTTTTTGTCGGCTTTGCCGAACGGTTCAGCCACCACATTATCAATGTGTCGGGCTGTGCGGTGCTGTTGCCCGATATTGTTGAATTCCGTAATCACTGCCAGTCCTTTTTGGAAAGCCTGCCGCGTGAAACTGCCGCCATTGTCAAAAGCATTGTCATCAATGCGGCCGATAACGGGCTGGATGTGGTGATTGGTGCCAGTGCCGACCCCGACCTTGATTTGTGCCAGGGGCTGGCCGAACTGGCCGATTATGCCGATCTGGCCCGCATGGCATGGAAAACCGGCGATAACCCGGCTGAACCGCTGGCACAGCGCCGCACACCCGAAATCCATTTTGCCGATATTGCCGTTCCTGTACCTGCCGGGGGCTTTTTGCAGGCAACACGCCAGGGCGAAGAAGCCCTGACCCGCGCGATTGCAAATGCCCTTAGCCATATTCCCGCCCGTCAGGTGATTGACCTGTTTTGTGGTATTGGCAGTTTTACCTTTCCGTTGGCCCTGCAGGGGGATCGCCGCCGGGTTTTGGCGGTTGAAGGCGATGCCAATGCGGTTAAGGCATTGCAATATGCGGTTGGGCGCGCATCCGCACCCATCGAGGTTTCGCGCCGTGACCTGTTTCGCCAGCCCCTTGATGCCGACGATTTGAAAAATGCCGATGTGGTGCTGTTTGACCCGCCCCGTGCCGGTGCACTGGCACAGTGTGAAATACTGGCTGATTTTGGCCCGGAATGGATTTTGGCGGTGTCGTGCAACCCGGCGACCTTTGCCCGCGATATCCGCCTGTTGCGCAATGGCGGCTATGAACTGCAAAAGGTGGTGCCGGTTGACCAGTTTTTATGGTCGCCACATCTGGAAATGTTTGCGGTTCTGCGCCGCACGCTTCCTGCGGCTGCCTAAATATTTTCGGGTTCTGTGGCCGGGGTTGCCGGTGCTGATGGCGGTGTTGCCCCTGTCGGGGCCATTGCCGTGCTATCCGCGCCATTTGCCCCGGTGGGAATGGTTTCCGGTTGCTGGCGGATATGGTGGCGAAACTGTTTGGGGGATCGCCCGCTATGGCGTTTGAAGGCGTTGCTGAACGCGCTTTCGGACTGATAGCCCAGTTCCATTGCCAGCGATGATACGGGAATATCGCGGTCGCGCAGTGCCCGGCGTGCCAGACGCATGCGCCAGTTTTGCACATATGTCAGCGGTGGCATGCCAACCTTGGTGCGAAAATGCAGGGCAAAGCTGGTACGCGACATGGCAACTTTTTGCGATAGCTCGGCCAGGGTCCAGTTATGCGCCGGTTGCGTGTGAATATGGCGCAGGGCCGGGCCAATATGCGGGTCGCCAATGGCCTGCAGCCAGCCGCGTTCCTGTGGGTCGGCTGTGGCGATATAGGCGCGCAATACCTGCACGAACATCAATTGCGCCAACTGGTTGGCTGCCACATTTTGCCCGGGCAGGGACAGGGTATTTTCGGCAATCATCTGTTCCATCAGCCAGCGTAAAATACCGGCTTCGCGGTGATTGGCGCGAATACGCACCAGTTTGGGCAATGTGCCGGTCAGAAAATCGATGCCATCGGCATCAAGACGCACATGCAGTCCCAGCATATGGCATTCCAACCCATCGCCCAGAACCAGGCAGTTATCCGTGGTCTGGCGGTAAGCTTCACGCCCGTTTTGCGGTGTCAGCGCCGGTTTTGGGTCGCTGGCCATGACATAGCCATAACAGCCGTTAAACAGCACAACATCGCCGGTTTTGACCCATATTGTTTCAAGGTCCTCGCGTGGGTCGGGGATAAGCCAGTATCCGCCTTTGACCACGGCATTGAATTTGACCCCCTGTGGTTCGGGCAATTGCAATGCCCATGTCCCGCCAGCTTTCAGCGCGCCGGAAATGGCGCTGCGGGCATTTAAAACATTCAGGGCATCGGATAGGGGATCAAGGGTCATTTGGTACGATCGCGCAATTTATTGGTACGTTATCGCATTCATCATTCAGATATCCCGGCATATATCAAGTGTCACCGTAAAATCAGGAGACACGATATGACCACGCAACAGGCACCGATTGGATCGGGTTTTGAAGCAGCCTCGACCACGGATGACGTTATTGCCGGGCTGGATTTGACCGGGAAGGTCGCCATTGTGACCGGTGGATATTCCGGGCTGGGAATTGAAACGGTCCGTGTGTTGTTAAAGGCGGGTGCCAACGTAATTGTGCCCACCCGCAACCGGGCAAAGGCCGAAGCCGCGCTGGCCGGTTTGCCCGATGCCGAATTGATGGATCTGGATTTGTCCGACCCGGCATCGATTGATGCCTTTGCCACGGCGTTTCTGGCAAAGGACCTGCCTTTGCACATGTTAATCAATAATGCCGCCGTGATGGCATCACCATTGATGCGGGATGGCCGTGGAAATGAAATGCAGTTTTCAACCAACCATCTGGGGCATTTCCAACTGACCCTGCGGCTTTGGCCTGCACTGATCCGGGCAAAGGGTGCCCGTGTTGTGGCGGTTTCGTCGCGCGGGCATCGTTATTCGCCGGTTCACCTTGATGATCCGAATTTCCTGCATCGCGAATATGACCCATGGCAGGCTTACGGGCAGTCCAAAACGGCCAATGCCCTGTTTGCGATGGCGCTTGATAAACGGGGTGAAGCCGAAAATATTCGTGCCTTTTCGCTTCATCCGGGCGGCATTCTTGCAACGAATCTCAGCCGTCATATGTCGGCCGAGGCATTGCAGGCCACCGGCTATATTGCCGATGATGGATCGCCGATTATTGACCCGGCAACAGGCAAAAAGACCCTGCAACAGGGGGCTGCCACCACCATCTGGTGTGCAACCAACCCGATGCTTGCAGGCAAAGGCGGCGTTTATTGCGAGGATTGCGATATTTCGCCGCTGGTCAGTGCCGATGATGAATCGCTTGGCTTTTATGTTCCCGGCGTCTGGCCGTGGGCCGTTGATGCCGACCAGGCAGAAAAGCTTTGGGCGTTAAGCGAGGAAATGACCGGTGTGGTGCTTAAGGGTTAAACCCGGCATCACACTGCGGAACATATTGCGCGCATGAAGGGTGACGGGCTTCGTCACCCTTTTGGCCCTGGCAGGGGCAGGGGTGGCGGACAGTGTCGCACGACTGCACCCCGATTAAATCAGCTATTCGTACCGCGGCTATTCAATCGACTCGTTATCATAAACACCCCAGATGCCCTGTCGCTGTACCCAACCGTCATAATCCTGAAACTGGACCTGGCACCAGTCCACACCCTTGGGGCAGGTATCGACCTTGCCGACCACACCGTTTTTAACCAGGGCAATGCGGCGCGCGCTTTTGTCTGCGGCGGCATAAAGGGTAACTTCGTCGCCCGTTACAATCACATAGCGTGTGCCGATCAACAGGCTTTGATGCACCCAGCCTTCACTGCCTTCCCAGTCGCGAACCTTGCGCCAGGTATCAAATTCGGACACCACTTCCATTGGCAGATGGCTGCGCTGATAGATCCAGACCTTGGGATAACGCAGGCCCGGCCCGGAGCGCAGATGCACCTTGTCGGACCGCAACGCAACAAAGCGCGGGATCGGCAGGCCCGATTCCTGTGCGATTGCAAAATTCGGCAGCAAAAATCCGCAAAGGACGATCAGTGAAAGGAGCTTTCGCATCCTGGCAGGCATGGGGTGGATTCCCTTTTTGTGGTCTGATACCCGACTTTACGGTCGAAATCGGATATTTAAGAAATAAAATTACAAAAAAGACGTCAAAATTCTTGCTTTCGTACCTTTGGCCGTGGCATCACTGCATTGCGGCAAGATGCAAATCACGGATAACCGATTTTGCCAGCAAAAGAGTTAAAAGACCGCATAGGATCGGCAGATGACCAAGAAAAAGCCCCTCGTCATCGTGACCCGCAAGTTGCCGGAAGCGATTGAAACCCGCATGATGGAACTGTTCGACAGCCGCTTGAACATCGATGATTCACCGATGGACAAAGCCGCCCTGATCGAAGCGGTAAAACATGCCGATGTCCTTGTCCCGACGGTAACCGACCGCATTGATGCCGCCGTTCTGGCGCATGCGGGGCCGAACCTGCGGCTGATTGCCAATTTTGGCAATGGTATTGACCATATCGACCTGCAAACGGCCCGCCAGCGCGGCATTACCGTAACCAACACCCCCGATGTCCTGACCGAAGACACCGCCGATATGACGATGGGCTTGATCCTGTCTGTCTCGCGCCGTGTGGGCGAGGGCGAACGCCTGATCCGTTCCGGAGACTGGAATGGCTGGGGCCCGACATTGATGCTGGGCCACCGTATCTGGGGTAAAAGGCTGGGTATTGTCGGCATGGGCCGTATTGGCCGGGCGCTGGCGCGCCGGGCAAAGGGTTTTGGCCTGTCGGTGCACTATCACAACCGTCGACGGGTACATCCTGATATCGAAGAAGAACTTGATGCCACCTATTGGGAAAGCCTTGATCAGATGCTGGCCCATGTTGATGTGGTGTCGGTCAATTGCCCGCATACGCCTGCAACCTACCATCTGCTGTCCGCCCGGCGGTTAAAACTGCTGCAGCCCCATGCCATTCTGGTCAATACGGCGCGTGGTGAAATTGTGGATGAAACCGCGCTGACCCGCATGCTGGCCAATCAGGAAATTGCCGGTGCCGGCCTTGACGTGTTTGAACATGAACCTGCGGTAAACCCCAAACTGATCGAGCTGAATAACGCAGTCTTGCTGCCGCATATGGGCTCCGCCACCATCGAGGGCCGCGTGGATATGGGTGAAAAGGTGCTGATCAATATCAAAACCTTTGTTGATGGCCACACCCCGCCAGATCGTGTGATTGAAGGGTTGTTGTAACCCGTCAATTCGCGACCATCGCCTGGAAACAGAACCTGCCGCTCTTTGAGTTGGCAGGTTTTTTATTGGCAAGTATAGCATTGTTTATACCTTTACTTAGTAATGGAGGTTTTGCTCTCCCACAAAGGTATAGAACATGAAAAACTATCTTGTTTTTTGAACAATATTTGTTGTTTATTCCCCGCGAAAGTAAGGTTGGAGCCACTATTTTTATTGAGTTTTCCGGTGAAAATGGTGCGCTGTTTCAAAAATATTAAATAAAATAAAAGGAACGACACGTGATTTATTGCACTTCTTGCGGAACTGAAATTTCAGAAGCCGCGATTGCCTGTCCGAAATGCGGTCAGCCCAATGCAGCCGCTGGCGAACCGGGTTCGCCCAAAGGGTTCGTCCCGACTTTGTTGCTGTGTCTTTTTCTGGGCGTTTTCGGTATCCACCGTTTTTATGTCGGTAAAATCATCACGGGCATTCTGATGATTTTGACGTTTGGTGGCTTTGGGATCTGGTCGTTTATTGATTTGATCATGATTATTGTCGGCAGCTTCCGCGACAAAAACGGCCTGCGCGTTAAGCGATAAGGTTTTGGACGGTTCCGTTTAATGGCGGGTGAAAGTTATGGATGAATCTCGCGATGTAATTGGCGTGTCCGATGTGCCAGCCGCACCTGAAAACGTGAAGTTTTGTGCGAAGTGCGGGTATAAAATGCCCAGGGAAACTGAAGTATGTCCGTCCTGTGGGCATCCCTGTTCCCTGCCGCCAACGGCCACTGCTGCGGATTTGCACGACATCAGCCCAAAAAGTTTCGGTACGGCCGTGGCATTATGCGGGGTGTTCGGAATATTGGGCATCCATCATTTCTATCTTGGCAACATTTTGCACGGGATAGCCGACTTTCTGTTGTGCGTTGTCGCCCTGGCCTGTTTTGCCAGCCATGAGCCATCCTTTGTATTGATCGGGATGTTTTTGTTGCTGGTCGATATTTCCCATACCGTTTGGGTCATGATCCGGTTGTTTACCGGCAATACCCGGGATGGGCATGGCAAACTGGTGGTGTATCCCGGCCAGATATGATTGTGCCGGGATCGCGCATTAACACAAAAAAGCACCTTGTCGCTGGCAGGGTGCTTTTTGTTTTGCGCCATCGTGCCGGGGCAGCCTGCTGACACATCCTGACAGGGGGATGTGAATTTTGCGTGTTGTGGCATTTCCTTTTGTCGCGCGCTTCGCTATCACTGGGGCATAAATGTTTTTCAGGGAGTTCCCCAGATGGCCTATTTGTTTGCACCTGCCGACGCAACCACCGTACCGGTTGAGGGTAGCGACGATGTTTTCCCGGTAAACCGCATTTTCTGCATCGGCAAAAACTATGCCGACCATGTGCGTGAAATGGGCTCGGACCCGGCAAGCACGCCGCCCTGTATTTTCATGAAACCGGCTGACACCCTTAAGGTCTGTGACGGGGACCTTGCCTATCCTTCGGCAACCGAAGACCTGCATTATGAAGGCGAACTGGTTGTTGCCCTGGCAAAGGGTGGCAAAAACCTGGATCGCGCCAGTGTTGAAGAAGCCATTTTTGGCTATGCCTGCGGCCTGGATATGACCCGCCGTGATGTGCAAAGCGGCCTGAAAGAACGCCGCCTGCCATGGGATATGGCAAAATCATTTGATGATTGTGCCGCCATTTCCGCAATCCGCCCCAAGGCCGAATGTGGCACGCCGGCTGATGCCAATTTGAAACTGTCGGTCAATGGTGATGTTCGCCAGAATGATACAACGGCGAAAATGATCTGGCCGGCCATTGATGCGCTGGTTCACCTTTCCACCCTGATCGAGCTTAAGGCTGGCGACCTGCTTTATACCGGTACGCCCGAAGGTGTTGGCGCGGTGGCCCGGGGTGACCGGATGGATGTGGTCATTGAAAATGTCGGTTCGCTGAGCGTGACACTGAAATAACCCCAGAAACGGAGCCGGTTTTGAAAGTCGTAAGCTGGAATATCAATTCGGTACGTTTGCGTATTGACCAGGTGACGCAGTTTTTGCGTGACCAGCAGCCCGATGTGCTGTGCCTGCAGGAACTGAAATGCCCGGACGAGCATTTCCCGCACGAAGCCTTTGAAGCGCTGGGCTACAAGCATCGCCATGTGCATGGCATGAAGTCCTATAATGGGGTCGCCATTCTGTCCAAGCTGCCCTTTACCAGCACCGAAATTAAACATTTTTGCGCCAAGGAAGACCGCCGCCATTGCATGGCCGCGTTTGAAAATGGCGTTGAAGTGCATAATTTCTATATCCCGGCGGGTGGTGATGAGCCGGACCCCGCAATTAACGAGAAGTTTGCCCACAAGCTGTCATTCCTGCAGGAAATGACCCAATGGTGGACCGAACGTTTGCGGGGCGGTGCCGGGAAAAAAGCGGTTCTGGTGGGGGATTTCAACATTGCCCCGTCTGAAAATGATGTGTGGTCGCACAAGCAGCTTTTGAAGGTTGTCAGCCATACCCCGGTCGAGGTTGAGGCGCTGGAGCGTTTTCGCAAAAGCGGTGATTTCATTGATGCGGTTCGTGAAATCTATCCTGAGCCGGAAAAGCTTTATAGCTGGTGGAGCTATCGTTCCAAGGACTGGCGCCAGTCCAATAAAGGCCGTCGTCTGGACCATATCTGGATGACCCCGGAAATGGCCGGGTCGGTTACGAAGGCATCGGTATATGACACCGCGCGTGACTGGGTGAAACCGTCCGATCATGCGCCGGTGATTGTCGAATTCAAAATCTGATATCGCATGGCCGTGCCCGGTACTTTTATCTGATGACAGGGTGAAAGTGCCGGTCGGCCGGGTGAAGATACAATATTGGCACAGGTGGGGTATCTGCTTGAAACAGGCGGATTTTTCTTCCGCCTGTGCCTTTTTTATGGGACACTTCGCGCGGTTCGGGGGCTTTGGAATATCGGTTGATCGGGTTTGGCACCAAGCCAGTTGATGCCTGCCCAATGGCCGGTTTTCCGCAAGTGGGAATGGTAAAATGCGCAAAATCCTGATTGGCCTGACGATCATTGTTCTGATCGTTGTGGGTTTCCTTGTTTATTTATACGCCAATCTGGATTCGATTGTTAAATCGACCATCGAGGATGCGGGCACCCGCGTAACGCAGGCTGATGTCAGTGTGGCGTCGGTCAAAATCGAAACCACGCAAAATACGGCAACCATTACCGGGCTTAAAATTGGCAACCCGGCCGGGTTTTACAGTGAACAGGCCTTTTCGCTTGGCGATATTTCGGTCGCGATTGATGGATCATCGCTGACGGAACCGGTTATTCACGTGGAAAAGGTCGTGATCAAATCGCCGTCCATTACCTATGAGGTGGGCGACAATACATCGAATATCGCGACCATTCAGCGCAATGTCGAAAGCTTCATCAGCCGTGTTTCCGGGCCGTCGGGCGAAAATGCCACCAAGGATGCCGATGAGATTAACAAGGAACAGGGCGGCACCCGCGTTGTTATTGACCATGTTTATATTACCGATGGATCGGTTGGGATTTCGGCCAGTTTCCTGGGCGGCAAGCAGCTTTCAACATCGCTGCCAGACCTGCATCTGACCGATATTGGCCGGGACAGCAATGGGGCAACCCCCGCCCAGGTGGCCGAAGAGATCCTGTCGGCAATCAATGGGGCGGTGATCAATTCGGTATCCAAGCTGAATGTGGATGGCTTGATGCAGGGCGTTGGCGATTTTGGCAAAAGCCTGGCCGCGCCGATTGAAAAACTGGGTTCGTCCGATACCGCCACCGAGGGCAGCAACAGCCTTAAAGACGGTGCCGATGCCGTGGGGAATGCCGTAAAGGGCCTATTTGGCGGCGATAAGGCGGAATAACGGGCTTTGCCTGTTTTGCTCGGTTCGGTGTTTCCGGTTTGTAATGGCTTGATGCGGCAAACAAATAAGTGCGGGGTTCTAGCCCGGGGATTGAAATTCGTCGTAAACTTGCCCGAATTTATTTGTTATATGGCGTAACGAGGGGATTGATCGTCAGACACGGTTGCGCCAGCGGTTTTGCGATTTACTGTTTCGGATGTTTTGCATCCGTTAAAGAACAAGGAAAATGAAATGCGTTTGCTGATTGCAATTCTGTTTCCGTGGCTTCTGTTCTTCACCATTGGCCGGCCGATTGCCGGTATTATTTGCCTGATCCTGCAGCTTACTTTTGTTGCTTGGATCGTGGCGTCGATTTGGGCGGTTTACGCCCTTAGCCAGTATAATACCGACAAGAAAATCAAATCGGCCATGGGCGAGCGGACTTTCTGATAAAGCCAGCGACACCGCGATTTGACATGAAAACCGGTACGGGCCATCCGTGCCGGTTTTTCTTTGGGCAATGGGCAATGGGCGATGAGTAATGGGCAATGGCGCGGGCGCAGGCGGCATGGGAAAGCGGCGTTAAAACCGCAACCGGCCCAGGATCACACCACTTAGCTGTCCTAACAGGCGACGAATGATCAGCCGGGTAAAAACAAAGGCCAGCATCGCACAAAGGGGCGGCCAGTACCATGCGGCCAATTCGGCACGCGGGCTTTGCTCCACCAGCCCATAAATTACGGCTGCGCTTCCCCCTGCTGCCAGCAGGGCAAGACGACGGTAATAACGCGCCAGAAATTTTCCCAGAAACCACCACATGGCAGCTCTATTGTCGGCTTTTGCCTGCGCGGGCAAGGAAAAACAGGGGCATCAGAGCGCTGGACAGCGTTAACGATGCCGCGCCAAATGAGGGGATGGTCGGTGACTTGCGTGTCCTGTCCTGTCCAGTTCGCGGCGGTCCTGTGTCACATTCCTTAAATAATGCAGGCATGGGGGGCAAAATGGGGCAACCCGCCATGCGACAGGCTGAATGCAGCACCGTACGAACAGCCGTAAGCCGGGATGTGCTGTGTTGGTGCTTTTTGTTTGTGCGGGCAAGTTTGGATTGTTTGCATTCTGGATTGAGGCACAATGGGCTGTGTGCCATGTCATGCTGCACTTCGTTTCAGGACAAAAATTGTATACTGGATACGAACCCATTGCGTTAAGTTCGCGTATCACGGAGATCGAACAGCGAAATCAGGTAGAACAGGCAATGAAAGATCTATGGCTTTATGACTGGATGTGCCGGTTTCGGTTTTTGAATTACCGTGGCAAGATCATGGTCATGGCGTTTATCGGCACGCATATTCCGCTTATTACCCTTGCGGTTTATTTTGCCTTTCAATCCGCGCCTGACTGGAATGTGTTTTTTACCACTGTTGGTATTACATTGCTGGCAACGCTGGGCGGAACAGCGCTAACGCTTTATGTGTTGAATGCCCTGTTAATGCCGGTCGTGCAGACATCGCGCAGTTTACGTCGCTATCGCCAGGAACGGGTCGCTGTGGGCCTGCCGACCCATTATACCGATGAAGTCGGCACCCTGATGGCCGATGCATCGGAAACCATCCATCACCTTGATGCCGTGCGCCACAGCCTTGAATATGTTGACGAGGTTACCGGCCTTCCCAACCGGCGCAGCCTGGAACATTCGATCAGTATGCGGATGGCGCTTGAAAAGCCGTTTCATGTTGCGGTCGTGCGCTTTGGCAATTTTTCGCGCCTGGTGCAAACGGTGGACCCGGAAGAAGCCAACCATGCCGCCCAACTGGTGGCAGAGCGCCTCGATGCGGCATTGGCCGGGCGTGCGCAGCTTGCGCGCATTGGCAAGGCGGAATTTGCCTTTTATTTCGATAAACGCGACTTGCCGCTTTCGACCCTGAATTCGCGCCTGAACGATATTTTGCAATCATCATCCGATGACATCATTTTTGCCAATCTGACCTATCAGCCCGAACTGCTATGTGGTGTTGTTGCCTTTCCGGAAGACGGGCAGAAGGCGGAAAACTTGCTTAGCAATGCCATATCGGCCGCCCGGCAGGGCAGTGCGGGTTCGCCCGTTGTGCATCATTCGTTTGAGGCCCGTGGTGCTGCCTTTGAGCAATTGAAACTGGAACAGGATTTACGCCTGGCGATCGAGCGGGGCGAGTTTGTGCTGTTTTATCAGCCGGTGGTTAATATGCAGACCGGGACGGTGGAAGGGGCCGAGGCCCTTATCCGCTGGCAACATCCCGAACGGGGCCTGTTGGGGCCGCAGGTTTTTATTCCGGTTGCCGAAGAAGCCGGGCTGATTGACCAGATTGGTCAGTGGGTGTTGCGGGAAGCCTGCGCACAGGTGCAGATGTGGGAGAAGGCGGGTAAAACCAGCTTGCGCATATCGGTGAACCTGTCGGCGCGGCAGTTGCTGGAACCTTCCCTGATTGACCAGGTGTTTGATGCCATTTCCCAAAGCGGGATTGCACCACAAAAGCTGGAACTGGAATTGACCGAGACGGCGGCCATGGCCGACTATGCCAACAGCTTTAGCGTCTTTAACCGCCTGCGCGAACGGGGCGTGACGATTGCGATTGATGATTTTGGCACGGGTTACGCCAGCATGAGCTATCTGCGCCAGTTACCGTTCGACAAACTTAAGATCGACCGGGAGTTCGTCCAGAATGTTCAGCAATCGCCGGATGGACAGGCAATTTGCCGGGCGATGGTGGCCCTGGCGCAGGGGCTTGGCCAGAATGTGGTCGCCGAGGGGGTGGAAAATGTCGAGGAGGCATCATTCCTTTCTGATATCGGCGTGCAGCTTTTTCAGGGATTTTATTTTGCCCGTCCGGTGCCGGTTGCAGAATTTGATGCATCCTGCCTTGCCATTGGAGCCATGGCCCGCCCCCAGACCCTGCATTAAACCGGGGTTGGGGGCTGTTTTGCCGATAAGTGCCGTGCTGATGTGATGCATGGGGGCGGGCGATTAACGCCCCTGTGATCCACCAATATCGCGGGTCAGGCGGGCGGCGAAGTCGTCTGTCATGCCGGAAATATAATCCAGAATGGCAAGGTAAAGGCTGTAAAGGCGGCCACCAACGGGCATGTCGTCACGGCCGATCAGTTCGCGAACGCGCGCGGTGCGATAGCTAAGGTCGCTTTCGCCCTTGGCCTGATGCAGCTCCAGCGCGGCCCGGCAGAAGGTATCAAGCAGGACTTCAATACAGGCAAAGGCGCCTACCTCGATCTGGACCTTGCGACGGTTCAGAATGATCTGCTGTTCGGAAAATGCCTTGGCCGCCAGAATCATATCGTTATAGGGGCCATCAACATATGCCAGAAGATCTCCGGTAAGCTCGCCTGCCAGAAGGTGTTCTTCATGGGCAAGAAATGCATCACTGATCGCGGCGAGAAGGCCGGTCATGATGCGGCCCCGCAGGAAGTTCATTTTGCGCGTGATGCTGGCTTCGCGGTGATATTCGGCCGGAACATCCTTGATGCAGGGCATGATCAGATTTTCAAAAACCTGAAAATCCACCAGTTCCAGTTCAATGCCATCTTCAATATCGATCAGGGCATAACAAATATCGTCCGCTGCCTCGACCAGATAAACCAACGGGTGGCGGGCATAACAATGTTGCCCGCGTTCCAGAAGGCCGGTTACCTCGGCCACCTGTGCCAGCATTGGTACTTCCTGCTGAAAGGCACCAAATTTGCGCTTTTCGGGGAAGGGGCTGTTAATCGCCGTCCAGGGATATTTGATGAAACTTGCCAGCGTGGCATAGGTCAGGCGCATGCCACCATCATGCAGGCCGGTGCGCTTGTTCGTCAGCAGGCGAAACCCCTGGGCATTGCCTTCAAAGGTTAAAAGGTCGGCGCGTTCGCCTTCTGTCAGCAGGGCGAGAAATTTGGCGTCGGCCTCGGCAAACCATTGGCGAATGGCATATTCACCAGCATGGCCAAAAGGAGGGTTGCCGATATCGTGGGCAAGGGCCGCAGCCTGGACAATAGCGGCAAGGTGGTCGGCTTCGACATGGTCGGGCAGGTGCTGCTTTTCGGCCAGGCGGTGCCCTACCATCAACCCCATCGACCGCGCGACACAGGATACTTCCAGACTATGGGTCAGCCGGGTGTGGATATTGTCATTTTCCGGCAGGGGGTGAACCTGCGTTTTGCGTTGCAGGCGCCGGAACGCCGATGAAAAAATGATGCGGTCGTAATCCTTGTGGAAATCCGACCGGCCAAAAGTCCCGACAGATGAATGTTTGGTGCCCAACCGGGCCGGTGACAGCAGCTTTTGCCAGTTCATCATCTGTTTTGTTTCCTGCATTCTTTCATCATTGCGGACGTTTGTGTCGTCCCCATTGGCGGTATTACGGGTTGTGATATAGGCCCAAAGGCACGATGACGAAAACCCCTGTTGTGTGTTTTCATCATGAGCCCGGCACTGCGGCGGACCCGGCCAGCAAACCACCATCAATTGTCAGCTCGGTGCCGGTCATATAGGCGGCCTCGTCAGATGCCAGCATAACCGCCAGTGCCGCGACCTCGGCGGGGCTGCCAAAGCGTTTTGCCGGGGTATCGGCAACAAGGGCAGCCATGTTTGCGGCCCGTTCCGGCCCTGATCCCAGCATGGGTTCCCACATGGGGGTTAATATTGCTGCCGGATGGATGGAATTGCAGCGAATGTTATAGCCTTGCTGGGCACAATAAAGCGCGACGGTTTTGCTATGATTGCGAATGGCCGCCTTTGACGCGGCATAGGCCGCCGCCGCCGGAATGCCGACCATGCCGGAGCGTGATGATATATTAATGATCGACCCTGATGGCCGGTTGCGCATGGCACCAATCGCGTATCGGCACCCCAGGAATGTACCATCAAGATTAACCCGGTGAACCGCGTGCCAGTCCGCAAGGCTGGCATGTTCCGGGTCATGGGCAACCATGCCCTGTTCAAACCCGGTAATGCCGGCATTATTTACCAATACGTCAATTTCGGGATACTGCGTGGCAAAGGCATTCCAGTCATCCTCGCAACCAACATCAAGGCGCATGGCTGAACAGCCCTGTTTTTGGGCAAAGTCGTGCAGGGCGGTTTCATTGCAATCGGTTGCGATAACCTGTGCGCCTTCGGCCAGGAAGGCTTCGCAAATGGCGGCACCAATGCCACGCGCTGCACCCGTGACGACGCAAATCCTGTTTTCAAGGCGTTTCATGGGTGCATCCTTTCAGCTTGGCGGCACGATACAGGCAAAAAAAGTGGCGCGTTTTTCAACGCGCCACCCATCATCGCAGGTCAGCCTTAAGGCTTGCTTAGTGACCCAAACCTTTTTCCATCACGCTATCCAGGCGACGGGCAAAGGCGACAGGGTCGGGCAGGGCCTCGCCTTCAAGGATGCGGGCCTGGTCCAGCAGAAGCTGGGCAGCATCTTCAAGGACGGGGGCCTTGGCATCGGCCTTTGCCAGATCCGAAAGTTTGCGGATCAGGCTGTGTTTCGGGTTGATTTCAAGGATACGCGCACTGACATCGTCAACGCGGTTATGCTGTTTCATCAACCGTTCCATCCGAAGGTCCATATCGGTTTCATCGGCAATCAGGCAGCAGGCCGAACTGGTCAGACGGTCTGATTCGCGGACATCCTTCACACTGGTTCCCAGCGCAATCTTGATGGCGGCAATCAGGGTATCAAGCTCGGCATCGCTAACAGCCTTGTCCTCGGCATCGTCTTTTTTGTCGTCGCTGGCATCATCGGCTTTGACGTCGTTCAAATCGGCACCGCCACGGGTGACAGATTTGAAGTCTTTCTCGTCGAACTGGCCAACAGCAGGCATCCAGAATTCGTCAACCGGGTCGGTCAGCAGCAGAACTTCGACGCCCTTGGCGTCAAAGCCTTCCAGCTGCGGGCTGCGGCGCAGCGCATCCACATCTTCACCGCTGATATAATAGATGGCCTTCTGGCCTTCCTTCATGCGGTTGACATAATCTTCCAGGCTGGTCCAGCCATCGGCCTTCGATGATTTGAACCGGGCTAGTTTCAGGATGCGGTCGCGATTGGCGTAGTCTTCGTAAAGGCCTTCCTTGACGACCGAGCCAAAGGCCTCCCAGAAGGTATTGTAGCCTTCGATATCCTTTTTCGCGCTGCTTTCAAGTTCGGAAAGAAGCTTTTTGGTCAGGCCGTTCTTGATTTTGGTCAGAAGCGGGTGGTCCTGCAGCATTTCGCGCGACACGTTAAGCGGCAGGTCCTGGCTATCGACCACGCCCGAAACAAACCGCAACCAGGGCGGCAGCAATTCATCGGCCCCTTCGGTGATGA
The DNA here is from genome assembly GCF_002844375.1 of Thalassospira marina. Classification (NCBI taxonomy): domain Bacteria; kingdom Pseudomonadati; phylum Pseudomonadota; class Alphaproteobacteria; order Rhodospirillales; family Thalassospiraceae; genus Thalassospira; species Thalassospira marina. Next base: position 714,074 of record NZ_CP024199.1, read on the forward strand.
AAACCTTGCGGACATAAAGCTTCAGGTGCCCCTTGCGCGACGGATCATAAAGGTCGAACGGGCGCATGGTCGGAATGTAAAGCAGGCCGGTATATTCAATCGCGCCTTCGGCCTGATAGTGGATGGTTTTCCACGGGTCATCAAAGGCGTGCGAGCTGTGCTTGTAGAATTCCTTGTACTGCTCGTCGGTGATTTCCGATTTCGGCCGGGTCCAAAGGGCCGAGGCTTCGTTCAGGGTTTCATCCCCGCCATCTGCCTTCATCAGGATCACCGGAATACCGATATGGTCGGAATAGGTTTTGACGATGTGGCGCAGGCGGTATTCTTCGGTGAAATCCTTGGCATCTTCATTGAGATGCAGGGTGATCTGCGTGCCGCGGCCTTCCATTTCGGCTTCGGCGATGGTGTATTCGCCCTTGCCATCGGATGTCCATTTCCAGGCCTGGTCTTCGCCCGCCTTTTTGGTGGTGACTTCAACCTTGTTTGCCACCATGAAGGCCGAATAAAAGCCGACGCCAAACTGGCCAATCAGATCGACGCTTTTTTTCGCGTCTTTTGCCTGGCTCATGGCTTCAACAAATTTGGCCGTACCGGAATTGGCAATCGTACCGAGATTTTCCACCAGGTCGGCTTTGTTCATGCCAATGCCATTATCGATAATGGTCAGGACATTACGAACATTGTCCGTCATCAGGCGAATTTTGAATTCGCTGTCGCCGGCAATCAGTTCGGGGTTGCCAATGGCTTCATAGCGCAGCTTGTCACACGCATCTGATGCGTTGGAAATGAGCTCGCGCAGGAAGATGTCCTTGTTGGAATAAAGCGAGTGGACAACGATGTCGAGAAGGCGGCTGACCTCTGCCTCGAACCGCATTTTTTCTTCCGTCATGACCTCTGTTTTCTCCTTTGGGATCAATGGACTTACCATCACTTTACGAGGATAAAAAATATATCCTCCGCGACCGCAACCTGCTTGATATGCGTCAACACATCTTGCAGCGCAAGCCCTGTATCCTACATCTAAAGGAACACGGTTTTTCCCGGCACCCCAAAAACGGTGTCGATCCTGCCCCGGGATGGGCAACATCCCGGATAAAAATGCAAGGTGTCATACCTTGTGAACGTCCAAGGCTTAAACAGGAGGCCAAATATGAAGGTTCCCGTGCAAATCACCTATCGTGATGTTGACCAGTCCGATGCGCTTGACGAGCGTATCCGTTTCAAGGTGGAGAAACTGGAAGAGACCTTCGATCGCATGACGTCCTGCCATGTGATTATTGAAAGACCGCATTCATCCCACGCCCGCAGCCAGTATGCCGTTCATTTCGGCATTAATGTTCCGGGCAAGGAAATCATGGTCAAGCGCGATAGCGCCGATCACGCGCACGAGGATGTTTATATCGCCCTTAAAAACAGCTATCAGGCCGCGCGTCGCCAGCTCAAGGAATATGCCGAAAAGATGCGCAACCATTAAACAGGTTGCCAGGCAATTGATCCCGTAGAGGGTTTTGAAAGGATCGGGGCGGCAAGGATGCCGCCCCGTTGTTGTTTCTGCTATTTGTGCTGCGTTCGGGTGTAACCCCGGCAGGATTGGGGCCGTTTCGCCCCTGTCAGGCAAACTGGTTTTGCAAAGCACCCTGTATGCCCTGTTGCGGGCCGGTTCCGGCCACCGGTGCATGTTCAAGCGTTTCAAGCGGCAGGCGGGCGTCACGCAGGGCACGGGCCCACCATTTCAAATCGGCAAGCTGTTTTTGGACGGCGGCCCTGGCGGTGGCGCTGTCATAGGGGCGGCCATCGTCGCCAAAACAGTCCCAGACATTGGCAAAGCTGACGGTTTCGCGGATGGTGGCAACGTGAAGTTCGCCAAAAACATTGCGTAACTGTTCGGCGGCGCGCAATCCGCCGGAAATGCCGCCATAGGTCACAAAGCCCGCTGGTTTGCGGCACCATTCATCGCGGGCCGAATCGATCAGAAGTTTCAGTTCACCGGTAAAGCTGTGGTTATATTCCGGTGTCACGATCAGATAGGCATCCGCCTCGGCAATGGCGGGGCGGATTTGTGTGGTGACGGGGCAGTTTTGCCGCCCGCCGCGCGGGGTATGTTTGATCAGGGCGGGGTCGATGGTTTCAATCAGAAAATCGCCGTCTTCCAGAATGATGGGAACCAGCCAGTTCACAATCGTATCGCAAAACCGGCCCTTGCTGGCACTGCCATAGATGATAGCCAGATTTAAACGTTCCATCATTTCATCCTCTGTTTTTCTGTTCAGGGATTTCGTTTCTAAAACCTCAACTTATGTTAAGGTCAAGCGGATAATGAAATTGATGGCAGGATGAAAATGGCACCTGTAAAACCGGCCACCCGGCACCGGATCAGCCCGGTTCTTTCGGTGGGCGACGTGGCGGCCCGAACCGGCCTTGCGGTTTCGGCGATCCATTTTTACGAACGTCAGGGCCTGATCCGCAGTATTCGCACCCAGGGCAACCAGCGCCGTTTTCATCGCGGGGTGTTACGGCGCATCGGCATTATCAAGGTGGCGCAACGCACCGGTATTCCCCTTGCCGAAATTCGCGAAGCCCTGTCCAGCCTGCCGATTGACCGTCCCCCCACAGGGCGGGACTGGCAACGCCTGTCGTCGCGCTGGCGCGATGACTTGAATGTCCGCATCGAACAGCTTACCCGCCTGCGCGACCAGTTAGGCGACTGCATTGGCTGTGGTTGTCTGTCATTGTCGGATTGTCCGCTACGTAACCCTGATGATTACCTGGCAAAAGACGGGCCGGGGGCGCGCCTGTTGGAAGGCGCTGCCGGGGATGTTGCAGAAGACGCCGTAAATGCCCCGGCAAGTGATGACGGGCACGAATGATTTCGCTGCTTTTGTATGCAGATGTGACACCGGGGTGAAAAATGCCCTGAAAATTGGCGTTTTGCCGGGGGTGAAAATGGCTGAATGCTTGACTTCGCCCGGGCAAAGTGTTGAAAAGCGCTAAGACCGGTGGTTTCCGTACCCGGTAACCGCCTGCTGGAAGAGTTTTATGCAGATTTCAACCCGATCCGGTCCCCGCATTCTTGCCGTTCTGGGGCCGACCAACACCGGCAAGACCCACCTGGCCATGGAACGGATGTTGGCGCATACCACAGGTATGATCGGCTTTCCGTTACGCCTGCTTGCGCGCGAAAATTATGATCGCGCCGTGGCCAAGGTTGGCAAAGGGGCCGTTGCCCTGATTACGGGTGAAGAACGCATCCTGCCGCCGCGTGCGCGCTATTATCTGTGCACGGTCGAGGCCATGCCGGTAAATATGCCGGTTGATTTCATGGCAATTGATGAAATCCAGATGTGCGCGGACCCGGAACGCGGCCACGTTTTTACCGACCGGTTGCTTCATGCCCGCGGGCGGCATGAAACCATGTTCATGGGCGCTGAAACCATTCGCCCCGTGATCCGCCAGCTTGTTGATAATGTCGAATTTGATACCCGTGCGCGGTTTTCAACCCTGACCTATTCCGGGCCAAAGAAAATCCAGCGTTTGCCTTCGCAATCCGCTGTTGTGACATTTTCCGCGCAGGAAGTTTATGCCGTTGCCGAACTGGTCCGCCGCCAGAAGGGCGGGGCAGCCGTGGTATTGGGCGCGCTTAGCCCGCGCACACGTAATGCCCAGGTCGAAATGTTCCAGAATGGTGATGTGGAACATCTGATTGCGACGGATGCCATTGGCATGGGCCTTAACCTTGATCTGCAGCATGTGGCATTTGCCGCCCTGTCGAAATTTGACGGGCAGTTCCACCGGAATCTGAGCGCTGCCGAAACCGCCCAGATTGCCGGGCGCGCCGGGCGCCATATGAATGATGGTTCCTTTGGCGTTACCGGGAATTTGACCGGCATTGACCCTGACATCATCGAACAGATCGAAGCCCACGAATTTGATGCGCTGACCAAAGTATACTGGCGTTCGGCGCGGCCTGATTTCCGGTCTGTCGAGGGATTGCAGCAATCATTGCGGCGCTTGCCTGATAATCCGATGCTGATTCGCGTGCGCGAACCGGTTGACGAGATCATGCTTGATCATCTTGCGCATAGCGAAGACATCGCCCGCATTACCCGGTCGCCTGACCGGGTGCGGCTGTTATGGGAAGTCTGCCAGATTCCAGACTTCCGAAATATCCATACTGACGCCCATCCGCGCCTGCTTGGTTCCATCTACAAATTCCTCTGTCAGCCAAAAAGCAAGCTGCCAACGGACTGGATGGGCGAACAGGTCTTGCGTATGGATCGTTATGATGGTGATATCGACCAGCTATCTTCACGGCTCGCGGGGATTCGCGTCTGGACATATGTTTCGCACAAGCATAACTGGCTTGATGACGCGAATCATTGGCAGGAACGAACGCGCGCCATTGAGGACAAGCTGTCAGATGTGCTACATGAACGGTTGACCCAAAGGTTTGTGGATCGCCGGACCTCGGTTTTATTGAAAAGTCTCAAGGACAAGTCTGAACTCATGTCTACCATCACTGCGAATGGTGAAGTCCAGGTCGAAGGTGAATTCGTCGGCCGATTGGAAGGATTCCGTTTCATTGCCGATGAAACCGATGCCGCTTTCGAAGGCAAAGCAATTGCCAGTGCCGCCCGTCGCGCACTGAGCGGTGAAATTGCCCAGCGTGTCAAAACACTGGAAACGGACGAGGATGGCCAGTTCGCCGTGAATGGCAAACTAGAGATCCTGTGGAACGGTGCCGCCGTTGGAACCCTGAAAAAGGGTGACACGGTTCTGAGCCCGGAAATCAGCGTCATCGACAGCGAATTTTTTGATGGCCCCACGCGCGAACGTGTGCGGATCCGGTTGCAGACATGGCTGAACAGCCATATCGAAACCCGCCTCAAGATGCTGACCCGCCTGCGGGACTGCCAGCTGACCGGCGCGATTCGCGGCCTGTTGTTCCAGCTTAACGAAGGTCTGGGCTGTGTTCCGCGTTCGGAACTTGAAAGCCTGATCAAGGACCTGAGCGATGATGATCGCAAGGCGCTGGCAAAACTGGGCGTGCGCCTGGGTGTTGAAACGGTTCACGTTCTTGATGCCCTGAAGCCGGACCCCGTTGAACTGCGTGGCATTCTTTGGGCGGTTTCGCGTGAGCTTGAAGAACTGCCGGAACTGCCGCCGGCAGGCCGCACGTCGGTTCCCAATGATCGTGCCAATTCCAAGGGTTTCTATCTGGCTGCCGGTTACATGCCGGTTGGCCCGCTTGCGGCCCGCGTTGACATGCTGGAACGTTTTGCCGCCCTTCTGCGCCAGAAAGCGCGTGAAAATGACGGCAAGGTTCGCCCTGATCCCGATCTTCTTTCGCTGCTGGGCTGCACGGTTGAGCAGGCCGAAGGCGTTTTCACCGCCCTTGGCTGGCGTGCCGAGATCGTAAAGGTCAAAAAGGCACCGGCGGCCGAAGCGGCCAGCGAAGCCAAAGCGGAAGAAACTGCCGAAGCAGGCGAATCGGAAGCAGCTGTTGCCGTTGAAGCACCGGCCGAAGCCGAAGCGACCAGCGAAACCGAAGTGAGTGCCGATGCATCGGCACCGGCCGAATCGGCTGAAGGTGCTGCTGGCGATGATGAATTTGAAGAAGTGAAATTCTTCGTTCGTGTTGATCGTCGCAAACGCCATCATGCTGGCCAGAATGCCCGTGGCCCGCGCAATAACCAGCAGGCAAATGCAGCTGGCGAAGGTCGCGGTGCTGGCAATGGCAACCGTGGCGGCCAGAAAGGCGGCCCGCGCAATGCCAAGGGCGGCCCGAAATCGGGTGGTCCGAAAGGCAATGGCCCGCGTCATGGCGGTAAACCGCAGGCACCTGCGAAAAACAATCAGATCAACGAAGATTCGCCCTTCGCGAAGCTTAAGGAAATGCTTGCCGCCAAGGGCTGATGCCAGGCTGGCTGCATAATGATCCGGTTTTCGGCCTGTTGTGGAAACACAGCAGGCCGAACTGCTTTTTGGGCTCTGTTTGGCAGCGTCTGTCAAGGGCCCGGGGCAGGGGGACGTGTTCTGGCATCACAGCCTTGCCAAATACCCCGCCAAAATGAAACAAAGTGGGTCAGATCAAACAATCCAGACCAATCGGGAAATTTGCACTGATGTCCGATCCGGAAGGCGGCAAGATCCGCATTGATAAATGGCTGTGGTATGCGCGGTTTTTCAAAACGCGTTCACTGGCCAGCAAGGCCTGTCAGGGCGGGCATATCGTCCTGAATTCGGCGACGGTTTCAAAGGCCAGCGTGGCCGTTGGGCCGGGTGACCGAATCCAGTTTTTCCAGGGGCCGCATATTCGCATCGTCGAAATTGTTGCCGTGGGCACCCGGCGTGGGCCCGCACCGGAGGCGCAGGCCCTTTATGAGGACCATTCACCGCCCCGCATCAAAAAGGCCGATGCAGACGCCGATATCAGGACGGCTGCGGTCGCTGTACGCGAAACCGGCAGTGGTCGCCCCACCAAGGCGGAAAGACGCGCCTTGGACCGTTTGCGGGCCGAAGGAGAGCCAGACTGATTTTACCGCCCTGTGAGGGGACATGAGGGGGCTTGCCCAAAATACCTGAAACAGAACGCCACGGTTGCTGCAAAGCCCGTGGCGTTCTGTTTTATGGTCGGTGTTGGTTGCTGATTGCTTTCTGGCGTCAGCTTGCTTGTGTATCTGCGCACTGTGATCTGGCGCACAGGGTAGGGCTTTAACCCGCATTTTCCAGTGTTTGGGCGCGGTGGCAACGCAGTTGGCGGTGGTATGTGGGGTGGGGCGAATCTACCGTTGTGATCGGCTTTGCAGAGGCATGTCGGCGCGGGCGATTCGCAAAAATGTGGCGGTAATGGTGCCGAATTGGCGTTGACTTTGTGCGCTGCGCCGCTTATCCACTGCGGCCTTGCGTTCCAAATCGATGCTGCGTTTGACAAAACCCGCCGCTATTGCCGGATTTCGGGGATAAAAGGCGGTGGCGTGATTGACAGCGCAGGTGGGAAGCCCTATACAGCGGACCTCGAATTTTATTGGATTACCTTCATTAGAACGGAGTAAGTGCAGTGAAGCGCACCTACCAGCCCAGCAAACTCGTACGGAAACGCCGCCACGGCTTCCGTTCCCGCAACGCGACCGTCGGTGGCCGCCGCGTGATTACCGCACGCCGCGCCAAGGGCCGCAAGCGTCTGTCGGCCTAATCTTGTGACCGTTACGGTGGAACGCCTGAAAAAGCGTGCGGAGTTTCTCCGTGTCGCTGGTACCCGCCGTAAATGGGTTACAGACGGTTTGATCCTGCAAGGTGCACCGCGCCCCGGGATCCAGCCGGAAGACCAAAGCGCCGGAGAAGACCGGTTCGCCCGAATCGGTTTTACCGTCACCAAAAAGGTGGGCAAGGCCGTCGTACGCAATCGCGTTCGGCGGCGTTTGCGTGCAGTCGCCGACCTGTTGGCACCTGACATGGCTTTGCCTGGATGGGATTATGTCGTTATTGGACGGCAGCAAACCATCGAGCGGCCATTCGAAGCGCTGGTCGACGATATGAGAACTGCCTTGCGGCGTATACCTGATGCCAAACCATCCCCAGCCGACCGATCACGCCCTGTGCGGGGCCGGGCAAAGGCAAAAGGTGGTCAGCGTCGGGCGGGAGGCCCGGTAAAATGAGCCCCCTGGCGCGCCTCATGCAACTCGCCGTTCGAGGCTATCAGCTTTTTTTATCTCCCTATGTTGGATGGCAATGTCGTTACCAGCCAACGTGTTCGGCCTACATGATGGAGGCCTTGGCGAAACATGGGGCGTTGAAAGGCGGCTGGATCGGGTTTAAACGGATCATGCGCTGCCACCCGTGGGGTGGTCATGGTTATGACCCCGTGCCTGGTTGTGGTTGCGAACGTAAAGAGGCGCCGCCGGACAGAGACCCTCGGTCCTCGGCGCTTTCGTCATATAGATAGAATAAACAGCCGGTCAGGCCCCGTGGCCGCCGGACGAAAGCGGAAAGAGGCGATGAACGAACAACGTAACCTCTGGATTGCGATTGCGGTTTCGGTCGTAATCCTGGTCGGGTTCCAATTCCTTTTCCCTCACAAACCTGATCCCCAGGTTCGCGAGGCGCAGGTTCGCGAGCAACTGGATGTCAATTCCACTGCACCGAAGCCTTCAACTTCGACCGCGGCACCTTCTGCCCCTGGTGGATCAACTGCAGCGCCGGTTGCGAACCGCGACGACGCGCTGGCTTCCTCGCCGCGCATCGCGATTGATACGCCGCGTGTGAAGGGGTCGATTCGTCTGGTCGGTGGCCTGATTGACGATATCCAGTTGCAGGATTATCGGGAAACCGAAGACCCGCAAAGCCCGCTTATCCATGTTCTGAACCCGGCTGGTTCGGACGATGCCTATTTCGGTGAATTCGGCTGGGTTGCTGCTGATGGCAGCAAGGTTGCCCTGCCGGGTAACGATACCCGCTGGCAAGCCGATGGTGAGAAGCTTTCTGCCGACAAACCCGTGACCCTTTCCTGGGACAATGGCGAAGGTCTGGTTTTCAAGCGCACCATCTCGATCGATGAAAACTACATGTTCTCGGTCAAGCAGTCGGTCACCAACAATAGCGGCCAGGATGTTTCGCTTTATCCCTATGGCCTGATTTCGCGTCGTGGCCTGCCGCATACCTCGGGTTACTATATTCTTCATGAAGGTCCGATCGGCGTTGTCGATGGCTCGCTGAAAGAAATCAGCTACAAGGACCTGATGGAAGAAGACGGCACTGTCAGCGAGAAATCGACTGGCGGCTGGGTTGGTATCACCGACAAATACTGGCTTGTGGCGCTTGCGCCGGCAAATGACGAAAGCCTGACGGCCCGTTTCAGCCATCACAATGCCAATAACACCGACAAGTTCCAGGCGGATTATCTGGGTTCCCAGCGCACGATCGCCAATGGCGAAACGGCCAGCTCGGAAAGCCACATGTTCGCAGGCGCCAAGGAATATAACCTTCTGGATGCCTATGCCGATCAGTACAACATCAAGCTGTTTGATCGTGCAATCGACTTTGGCTGGTTCTGGTTCCTGACCATTCCGTTCTTCCAGATCCTGCAGTGGATCAACCATGTGATTGGCAACTTTGGTCTGTCGATCCTGGCCTTCACGGTTCTGGTCAAGGCGGTCATGTTCCCGCTGGCGAACAAGTCCTACAAATCCATGAGCGGCATGAAAAAGCTGCAGCCGAAAATGACGCAGATTCGCGAACAGTTCGCCGATGACCGTCAGCGTCAGCAGCAGGAAATCATGGCCCTGTATAAACGTGAAAAGATCAACCCGGCTTCGGGCTGTCTTCCGATCGTTGTGCAGATCCCGGTATTCTTCGCGCTTTATAAAGTGCTGTTTGTGAATATCGAAATGCGCCATGCGCCGTTCTTTGGCTGGATCCAGGACCTGTCGGCACCAGACCCCACGACGCTGTTCAACCTGTTTGGTCTGATCGACTGGACCCCGCCGCATATGCTTATGATTGGCGTCTGGCCGTTGATTATGGGGATCACCATGTTCCTGCAGCAGAAGCTGAATCCGGCACCGGCTGACCCGACCCAGGCAAAGATTATGATGTTCCTTCCGATCATCTTTACCTTTATGCTGGCCAAATTCCCGGCAGGTCTGGTGATCTACTGGGCATGGAACAACACGCTGTCGATCATTCAGCAGCGCTATATCATGTACCGGATGGGGGTCTGAGGACCCCCGTCTTCGGGCCGCCCATAGGCGGGCGGATACGGAAAAAATGACCGAAGCAAACATAACGGCACTTTCGTCAGTGCCGACTTACAAAGAACACCAGATCGAAGCCGGGCGCCTGCTTTTCACGCGCCCGGTGACTTTCATGTTGGGGGTTGCCAAACTTGAGCAGCTTCCCGCCGAAGAAAAAGTCGAGATCTGTTTCGCCGGCCGATCAAATGTCGGCAAATCCAGCCTGATCAATGCACTTTGCTCGCGCAAGGATATGGCCCGTACGTCAAATACGCCCGGCCGTACCCAGCAGCTTAACTTCTTTGACCTTGATGGCGCCTTTAACCTGGTCGATTTGCCCGGTTATGGTTTTGCCCAGGCACCCAAAGATGTTGTGCGCAGCTGGCAGGGGCTGATTCGTCATTACCTGCGTGGCCGTGTGAAGCTGCGCCGTGTTTTCGTCCTGATCGATTCGCGCCATGGCTTTAAGGGTGCCGATCTTGAAATGATGAAAATGCTTGATGAAACGGCTGTGTCCTATCAGGTCGTGCTGACCAAGGCGGACAAGCTGAAAAAGGGCCAGATGGAAAAGCGTATCGCCGAAGTGGTGACCGCGCTGAAAAAACATCCTGCCGCCCTTAACCAGATTTTTGCGACTTCAAGCGAAAAAAATACGGGCATTTCGGAGTTGCGTGCCGAGATCGCAAGCCTGTTATAATCACCCGACGACCATCGTGTTGCATGAATTGGGGAGCAATATGAGCGAAGAAATCCGTCCTGAAGACGACAATTCCGAATCCAGTGCGTATCGGACTTTGGCCCGTGCCAAGGTTCTGTCGGAAGCTTTGCCCTATATGCGACGCTATAACGGCCAGAAAATAGTGATCAAATATGGCGGTCATGCCATGGGTGATCCCGAACTGGCCCGTTTGTTCGCCCAGGATGTCGTGTTGCTCAAGCAGGTTGGCATGAATCCGATTGTGGTTCATGGTGGCGGCCCGCAGATCGGCCAGATGCTCAAGGAACTCAACATCCAGTCCGAATTTGTCGATGGCCTTCGCGTCACCGACCAGCAGACCATCGACGTTGTCGAAATGGTGCTGGCCGGCAAGATCAACAAGGAAATCGTTTCCAACATCAATTCGTCGGGTGGGGTTGCTGTTGGCCTGTGTGGAAAGGATGCGCACCTGATTACCGCGCGCAAACTGACCCGCACCAAACGCGATCCGGAAAGCAACATTGAAAAGGTCCTTGATCTTGGCTTTGTTGGCGAACCGGTTGCGGTGAACCCGCATGTGCTTGATTGCTTTGCCAGCACCGATATCATTCCGGTTATTGCCCCGATCGGGGTTGGCGAAGATGGCCAGACGTACAATATCAATGCTGATACCGCGGCTGGTGCCATTGCCAAGGCGGTCGGCGCCCGTCGCCTTTATATGCTGACCGACGTCAAGGGCATCCTTGATAAGGAAAAGCAGCTTGTGCGTGATGCCAATGTGGACAGCATCAATGACATGATCGCGGATGGCACCATTTCGGGCGGGATGATCCCGAAAACCGAAACCTGCCTGGATGCGGTCCAGAATGGTGTTGAAGCTGCGGTCATCGTTGATGGTCGTGCGCCGCATGCCGTTCTTCTGGAACTGTTCACCGAACGTGGTGCCGGAACAATGATCCGGGGGTAACCCCGGATATTTCTGCTCTGCTTTTGATGGCAAAGATGTGCCTATCGCCCCATCTGTAGTACAGTAACTTCTCTGTAGGGATAGGCATTTCCTGTTTGATATCCGGTAAGTTGCCGGCGGCGTACCCTGCGCCATACGAGGTTGTGCGGAGCAAACACAAGGTGACAACGGAGTCCCCTCTTAAATCCCGACACTGGGACATTGCCGCAGCGACGCTTGAAGCGTTGCGCGAATATAATCTGTCGCCCGTGCCTGAACTGTTTCATGTCTGGTTCGTCTATTTTGCTGACGAAAATCCGGATATTTTCCGCACCCTTGATATGGCCCGCCAGCAGGGCACGGCGATTGATGAAAAGCAGTTGCTGGAGCTTTATCACCGTTTCATTCTTCATCGCCAGACGACTGAATTTCTGCGTCAGGGCATGGAGAATTTTGCCGATGTCATCGAAAACAGCGAACACAGCATTGCCTCTGTCACGACCGAGCTGAATGTTTACAACAAGGTGCTCGATGAGGCGGATGCCATTTTGCGCCGCGATGGGCAGAAGTTTGAAATCCTCGGTGCGGTTGCCCGCCATACCCGGCAGGTACAGCAGACCGTCACCACCCTGGCCGATCAGCTTCATACCTATCATCAGCAGATTTCGCATTTGCAGGTTGAACTGCAAAAGGCACGTGAACAGTCCTTTACCGATGGGCTGACCCGCGTTTCCAACCGCCTGCATTTTGAACAGCTTCTCGCCGACCTGACCAGCGGGCAGGAAGAAGGCCGGGATGCCGAACCTTTCAGCCTGCTTTTGATCGACCTTGACCAGTTCAAACAGATCAATGACCGTTATGGGCACCGGGTGGGTGATGAAATTCTGGTGCTGATCGCCAAGATTTTGAAATCCAACGTCAAGGGTCGCGATACGGTTTCGCGCTATGGCGGCGATGAATTTACGGTTCTGTTGCCACAAACCACGCTTGATGAAGCCTTGTTCCTGGCCGAAGACCTGTGTAACCGGGTGCGTGCGCGCGAAGTACGGGCGAAATCATCGGGTACGTCCTTTGGGCACATGACAATTTCAATCGGTGTTGCCGAATATCAAAAGGGCGAAGGCCCGGCATCACTGGTGGATCGCGCCGATAACGCGCTTTACCGTGCCAAGCAGGCCGGGCGTGACCAATATAGCGTTGCAGTCCCCTTTGAAGGTGATGCCGAACCGGCCAAGGCCTGATCCCTGTTATTGCGACCCGGCTAAGCAGCCAATTGCCCGTTGATGCATGGCTGTGTTGCCCAAAGTGGCCGGGACCGAGGCGGGGGCGGGTGGCGATGATTGCTGATCAAATGTGCCGAAGCGTTTGTTTTGGTTTATGAATATCGCCTGAAATCAAGTGGTTGGGCTGGGATGAGCTGCCGTGTATCGGACGGCATAGGGCCGCCCGATGCTGTTAGGGGGCATTGGTGCCTGCGGTGCAGGCCGGGGGCTGCGGTCTTGCAATAAGTTGTGCAAAAGCGTATGTAACCAGCGCCTGATAGCGATGGTTGCTGCCGGGCTGTCTGGCGTTTGCGGCAGGGATAGACCGCGATCGTGCCAGAAACAGAATGTGTTTCCGTATTTACCGCCAGCCGCAGAAAGCCGAGCATGACAGAGCCGCGCGTCATTACATTTGGTTGCCGTTTGAACACCTATGAATCAGAGGTGATGCGCGACCACGCCAAGGCAGCAGGATTGGATGATGCCATCATCATCAATACCTGCGCTGTTACGACCGAGGCCGAACGCCAGGCGCGGCAGAATATTCGCCGTTTGCGCCGCGAAAACCCGGACGCCAAAATTTTCGTTACCGGCTGTGCCGTGCAGGTAAACCCGGAAAAATTCGCCGGGATGAAAGAAATCGACCGCATATTTGGCAATGATACCAAAATGAAGGCGGAAACCTTCATGGATATCAGCCATGAACGCGTGATCGTAAATGACATCATGTCGGTGGAAGAAACCGCCAGCCATCTGGTATCGGGTTTTGAAGGCCGCGCGCGCGCCTTTGTTCAGGTCCAGAATGGCTGTGACCATCGCTGCACATTCTGCATTATTCCCTATGGTCGCGGGAATTCGCGCAGCGTGCCGCTGGGCGAGATTGTGACCCAGGTGCGTGAACTGGTTGCCAATGGCTATGCCGAAGTCGTTTTGACCGGCGTTGATATCACATCCTATGGGCATGACCTGCCGGGCAAGCCGACGCTGGGGCAAATGGCGCGCCGGCTTCTGGCCCAGGTGCCCGAATTGCCGCGCCTGCGCATTTCATCGGTCGACCCGGTGGAAATTGACGAAGACATCTTCCGTCTGATCGAAACCGAACCGCGCCTGATGCCGCATATGCACATTAGCTTGCAGGCGGGCGACGACATGGTGCTCAAGCGCATGAAACGCCGTCATTTACGCCAGGATGTGATCGATTTTTGCCAAAAGGTCCGCGCGCTGCGCCCCGATGTGACGTTTGGCGCCGATATTATTGCCGGTTTCCCGACCGAAACCGATGAGATGGCCGAAAATACCCTGCGCCTGGTGGAAGAATGCGGGCTGATTTACCTGCATGTTTTCCCCTATTCATCGCGCCCGGGCACACCGGCGGCCAAAATGCCGCAGGTCGCCAAGGAAAAGCGCAAGGAACGGGCCGCGGCCCTGCGCGACGCGGGCGATATTCAACTGACAGCATTTTTGCAATCACGCGTTGGCCTGATCGAGAATGTGCTGATCGAAAAGGAAAATACCGGCCATACGGAGCATTTTGCTCCCGTTGAGCTGGATCGCGTGATAGAACCGGGCACAATCGCCAAGGCCAAAGTCATTGGCCATAAAGACGGAAAACTGATTGCGGAGCTGATGGTATGAGTGAAGAGGGGAAAAAAAGCTGGTTTGCCCGATTAAAGGACGGGTTGAAACGGTCCTCCTCGAAACTGACTACCGGTATTGCCGATATTTTTACCAAGCGCCGTCTTGATGATGATGCGCTGGAAGAATTTGAAGACCTGCTGATTACATCCGACCTTGGTGTTGCCACGGCGGCGAAACTAAGTGGTGAGCTGGCAAAAACCCGCTTTGACAAGGAAGTGGATTCTGCCGAGATCCAGGAATTTATCGCCCAGGAAGTTACCAAGATCCTTGATCCGGTGGCAAAGCCGCTGGTTCTGGACCCTGCGCGCAAGCCCCATGTGGTGCTGGTGGTAGGTGTGAATGGATCGGGTAAAACTACCACCATTGGCAAACTGGCAAAATCCTATAAGGATCAGGGTTTGAAGGTGATGATGGCGGCGGGCGATACGTTTCGTGCCGCTGCTGTTGAACAGCTTAAGGTCTGGGGTGAACGCACCGATTGCCCGGTGATTTCCCGTGATACCGGGGCGGACGCCGCTGGCCTTGCCTTCGATGCCATTGAACAGGCGCAGCGCCAGGGCATGGATTTGCTGCTGATTGATACGGCTGGTCGCCTGCAGAACAAATCGCACCTGATGGAAGAACTGAAAAAGATCGTTCGTGTTATTCGCAAGCGCGACGAAACTGCGCCGCATGACACGCTTCTGGTGCTTGATGCCACAACCGGTCAAAACGCCCATTCGCAGGTCGAACTGTTTTCCGAAGCCACCAATGTTTCCGGCCTGATCGTGACCAAGCTTGACGGTACGGCAAAGGGCGGTGTTGTTGTGGCGCTGGCCGAAAAATTTGGCAAGCCGGTCCATGCGATTGGCGTTGGCGAAAGTGCCGAGGACTTACGCCCCTTCGATGCGCGCAATTTCGCCCGCAGCCTTGCCGGTCTTGCTGATTGAGCCCTGAGATATCGTTAAACGTAAAACGCCGCCCGGAGCCTTCCTGGCGGCGTTTTGTTTTGCTGTGATGGTTTTTGCCCGGCGTGGGGCCATATAGGCCCTGTATAGGACTTAAGCCGTTTCTGACGAACGGATGGTGCCCAACTGGCCTTCAAGCTCTGTCAGGGTTGATTTCAGGGCCAGAAGGCTGGTTTTGATCTGGTCGGGCTTATTATCGACCGGGCAGGCTTCCAGCGTGGTCAGAAGCTGGCCGATCTGGTTTAGCAGGCCGGTTGCCATGCGGTCATCAAGGTCGTTCAGAACCCAGGACAGCGCCTTGTCGCGCAGGGTTTCAAGGCTGTGCAGGTCCGGGTCGGGAGATGATAACGGCAGCCCATAGGGGCGCAATGCCAGTTCCAGCTGGCGGATGATATTGCGCAGCTTGCGCGATTCATCATGGCAGATGGCTTTCAGGTGGCCATTACTGGCGATTGTGCAAATGGCTTCCATGCGAATGGCAAGGTCTTCGGCATCGATGGTGATGTCGTTTAAGGCATCGCCATCGGCAATGTCGCCATCGGTAACCACGCCGCCGGTAAAGGCATTGGGGGCAAATACCGGCAATACCGCACGTTCCAGGGTGAATTTTGCGGGCAGTTTGCTGATGATTTCGCCATCCGCCAGAATCGGGTGCGGTTCGCCGCAATCAATATGGATATCGTCGCATTCCATGGTCAGGGCCAGTTCGGATTCATCGACCGACCCAAACAGCAATGCCGCGCCAATATCCATGCCCGACAGCGTATCGACATCGGCGCGAATGGCGAAAACATGCAGTTTGCCATCATCAAGGCGTTTGTTTTCGCGTGGGCGCAGGCCGCCGCCAAAATACTGGCCGTTGGTGACGGTTAATTGGCGCAGCTTCAGATGCTGGGTGTCGTGCCCGGCACAGGTTACATCCAGTTCCAGCGGGGTCATTTCGTGCCAGCTTTGCCAGTTGGCAACGGCATAGCTGATGGCACCCGTCCAGCGCTTAAGGTCCGGGTTTATACGCTTGCGAGCATCGGCGGGTACACCGATGGATGCGGCATTGACAAAACTTTTGCCATTTACCCGGCCGATATCAAGCATTGAAAGCTGGCCGTTAATGGCGGCCTGGGCGGCTTGCACCGGGTCGTCTGGCAGTTTCAGGCTGCGCGCAAAATCATTGGCGGTGCCAAGGGGCAGGGCGATCAGCACTGTGCCGGAATCACGGATCGGGTCGATCATGGCATTGATGGTGCCATCCCCGCCGCCAACAGCAACGATATCGCCGGGGCGGGTATTGGTTTTGACCTGTTCGATCATGGCATCGGGATTATCGCAGAAAACCAGTTCCGTCTGGTAACCGGCATCTTCAAAGACGCTGCGCAGCGGCTGTGCGCCATCGCGCCGCCAGCGTTCGATGACCTTATGACGGGTCAATAACATCAGAACCTTGCCGGTAAGATCAGAGTTTTCCACCTTTGGTGTCTCCCTGTGTTGCCAAACCGCGAGAATTTGCCATGCGGCCCAATATTATAGGATGTGAATATCTATAAAAAAACCGGCGCCTTTGTGGCGCCGGTTTACCGTCTTTGGGACAAACGCCCTCAGGCAAGGGTGGCGCGCAGCATCCAGGCTGCTTCTTCATGCACACCAATGCGTGCTGTCAGCATGTCTGCCGTGGTCGGATCATCGACGCTGTCGGCTTCTTTGACACTTTCACGCAGAAGCTTTGCCATCTTTTCATGGTCTTCGATCAGTTCGCGCACCATTTCATCGGTGCTGAGAAGTTCGGTTTCGTCCGTAATCACGGATTTTTTCATCATGGTCGAAAGACCGGTCGGTGCATTAAAGCCGATGGCACGAATGCGTTCTGCCATGTCGTCATTGGCGGTGTGCAGGTCTTCGTACTGTTCTTCGGTCATTTTATGCAGGGAATAAAAGTTGGGCCCCACAACATTCCAGTGCACGCCACGCACCTTGCCATACAGCACGTGCGAGGAGGCGACGATCTGGGTCAGCATTTCCGCCAGCTTGCGGCGGTCCTTGCGTTCGACACCGGTTTCGATCGGCAATTCCTTGGCGACGGTCTGCATATTGCTCTGAGCCATTGTTAACTCCTGATTTTCTTATTAACAGTTCGTTCAAAGTAAGATGAACGATTGCCATAGGAACGCGCGCACGAGAGGGAAGTTCCATTTAAATAAATAACGAAAAACGGGAACATCATCTTTCCCATGTCGTTATCAGGGGCAAGCAACGTCAAATAAAGGCGTCGCTCTTAACAAAAAATGGAGGTTGTGATGCTTGCTAAGGCAATGTTGATGGCTGGTACTATTATGGTTTCTTCGGCTGTTATGATTCCGGCGTATGCAGATTCTGCCAATACGATGAAAACGGATGATGCCATCGAAGCCGATGCGACCCAGATGAAGAACGAAGCCAAAGACGAATATGAAGATGCCAAGGATTATTCGTACGAGCAGAAAGAAGATTTCATGGACTGGGCAAAGTCCAAGTCCGAGGCACTGGGCGATAAATACGACGAGATGAAGGAATCCGCCGCTGACAATAGCAGCGATGCCATGGATGCCATGTCGGAAGCCTGGGAAGATGCCAAGGACAATCTGAGCGAGGCAATGGATGACGTTCAGGATGCATCGGCCGAAACATGGGAAGATGTGAAGGCTGAAACCGTTGCGGCCCTGAACAAGGCACAGAATGCACTCGACGACGAGCATGACGCTCAGTAACAGACATCACAACCTGCCTGGGCGTGAGTAAGTCCACGGGTGCTACGGCCCGCCTCAGCTTCCT
Organism: Thalassospira marina; assembly: GCF_002844375.1. NCBI lineage: Bacteria > Pseudomonadati > Pseudomonadota > Alphaproteobacteria > Rhodospirillales > Thalassospiraceae > Thalassospira > Thalassospira marina. The sequence goes on from NZ_CP024199.1 coordinate 732,094, forward strand.
GGGGCGGGCCGTTTTATTTTGATTGTTTGGTCTTGCGGCAATAAAGGCCGGTCAAACACACATTTCCACAATAAAGAACACAGCAGGTCGCCAATGAATTACGATCAGCGGGATAATAATGAAACTGTGGCCGGGATTGAGGCCCAATCAAACGCGCCGGGCTGGTGGCAGCGTTTGCGCCGCCCGCTTGTTGCGCTGGCTGCCGGGAAACGCGGTTTGACCGGGATCGGTATGGCGTCGTTTCTTGAAACCACCATTATTCCGATACCGGTTGAATTCATTATTGCGCCCTTGATGGCCATATCGCGCAAACGCGGCATGCAAATTGCCACCGTAACCCTGATTGGCAGTGTTGCGGGGGCTATTGTGCTTTATTTACTGGCCTGGGGCGTGTTTGACGATGCCGTCACCCCGTTTCTGGACTGGACACACGGGCACGATGAATTCGCCGAGCTCAAGGATCGGTTCCAGGAGGGCGGATTCTGGCTTGTCTTTATAATAAGTGTCACGCCAGCCCCCATGCAGCTTGCGGCATTGGCTGCAGGGGCAACAGATTATCCATTCTGGCTGTTTTTTATCGCGATTCTTCTGTCCCGGGCGATTCGATATTACGGACTTTTCGCGATTGTCCGTCTACTTGGCGCGGGCTATGTGCATTATTTTGCTGGTCGTAAGTCCAAACAGGGCAGGACGGTGGCAAAATAGCGTCTGAAAGCTGCAAATATTGAAGCGAAGAATTGTTTTCTTCTTGAAATAAAAACGCCCGGCAACTTTTTTCCGGGCGTTTTTTGGTCGTTATTCCGCTTCGATGCGGAAATCAGTGGTCGTTTTACCCTCGACTTCGGGTGCTTCAACGTCCTCAGAGATCAGACCACGGCGGATTAATTCACGGATCGCAGCTGCCCGTGTGGGCATTCTGTGCTCGAAACGCCAATCATCGATCACCTTCAGCTCGTCGTCATCCAACATAATTTGGAGCTTCTCGGTCCGTTTGGTGGTGGGCACTTTGTGCTCCTTTGCTCATCCGCGTCCTTATAGGGTGCCGCGGAAACCGTTGATATTCGTTGGTTTCAGAAATTTTTGAGTAAGTGACGTTACCGCTGTTTTCTCCGTAACTCAACCACAATACTGAAATTCCTGAGAATACGGACGTTCATCAATATGCGTAAAGTAATCAAAGTGAATAACGTATGTATTGTGATGATGTTATTGAGAGTGATGATGTTAATCACCATGAGTTAGTTGTTTATACTGTGTATTGGGAGTGTGTTGATGTAGTGAAGTATACGAAATTACTTGGAATATCTCTGAGTTTTGTTAGGTTGGGTCATCAACAAAAAACGGAGGTTGTGATGTCGGGCCAGGTAATGAATGAAATTGAAGATCATGTTCCAGCACTGCGTCGTCATGCTTATCGACTGACTGGTACTCAGGATCGTGCGAACGATCTCGTTCAAGACACCCTGCTTAAAGCTATTAGCAAACAGGACAAGTTCGAGGAAGGCACCAGCCTGAAAGCATGGTTGCACCGGATCCTGTTCAATACGTTTATTTCTGAAGTGCGCCGTGCCAAGACCCGTGGTCATCATGTCGACTGGGATGATCTTGGTGATGTCTACGGACATGGCAGCAACCAGATGGCACGTTTGCAGCTTCGCGATGCAGACCGCGTTCTCGAAGAGCTTCCCGAGCAGGAGCGTCAGGCCATTCTTCTGACCACTGTAGACGAAATGTCCTATCAGGACGCCGCCGAGTTCATGAATGTTGAAATTGGCACAGTAAAATCACGTGTAGGCCGTGCACGCCGCAAGTTGCGTGGCATGGTTGGTCAAATTGAAGCACGTGAACACGTATCTCGCTTTGTATCGGAGGCAAGTTAATGGCAGCAATTCTTGCTATCTATGGCAGGGAAGACATTCTGAATTATGTACATGGCAAGATCGAAACGGATGCTGACAAGCACGAAATCGAACAGCTTGTCCAAAGTGACCCAATGGCAGCCAAAACGATCATCGATATTGAAAAAGGTCACGTGAGCGACACAAATATGGTCGACTTTCTTCAATATCGCCGCGTACAAAGATTGAAGAGGTTAGCCAAGTCTGTTGGCTTGCTTCACTAGACTACCACACACGGGATTGTCATCTTTTCCCTCAACGTCTTTTTTGTTCAATCCCGAATTGGGCCGGTTCTTTTACAAGGACCGGCCTCTTTTTACTTAAAAATTTATTTGATAGTTCAAAATTTGTCGATTTAACAAGGTTTTAGCGCGTATTTTGTAGTGTTGTTTCTACTTTTTAGACGTTGCGACTCGGGCCCTGAAAGTTTCGGTTTATCGACGAATCGCAAATTACGTCAAACATAATCGAAAGTATATGGTGGTTAATCTTTTAGCTGGGTTTTTGCCGCTGCGACCCATGGTTGAATGACCGTGTTGCCGGACAGATTTGTCGCGATGGTGAAATGACGCGGCATCATGTTGCGAGAGTGTGATTGCCGGTCAGTTATTCTTCGTTATCTGTCTTCCCGGCTTTTACCCGTTTTACAAAGTGATTGCCTGCTTTCTTGCGTATCTCTGTATCACAATGTGAAAGCTGCTTGCCGGTTACACGCACGATTGGCACGCCTTGGTTTATCAAGGTGACCGCAGGCGCGTTGCAGCCGGTTCTTTTGGTGCGCCTGGGTGAAATAGCGTCCCTGCACGGTCCTATCGGCGGGGGATGGATCAAAACTGTGATGAATTTGTTGCAAACGCGAAAACAGCACGTCTGGAACGTTTACAGGCTTGCGTTCCGCTGCGTTTTCACGTATTTAAAACAAATGACCAGTAGTCATTTATTGGTTTTCGGCAAGTGTGCCTCTTGCCGAACCGGGGTTGTGGTCTTTTTCCTCAACGTCTTATCAGCCCCTTTCTTGGGTCGGTGCTTTTGCCCCGACCCCTTTTTTTGCCTGCATCCCAGCCCGCCTTCTCCTTTTGCGTCGTGCCATCCTGGCGTTGTACGTTGGCTTAGCCGTTTGTGTGCGCATGATATTGGGGCGGTGTTTGGCGGCTTCAAGATGATGCATATGACCATTGGTCATTTAATGGTGCTTTTTTGCAGGTCGGCGGAATGCCGGCGATCATGCTCCTGCTTTGTGCGATTGCGTTGATCCGGGCATTGAACCAATCTGGCACCTGCTAATCACTGATATCCCAGTCTCTTTTCCCGAATTGGGGAAAACTGTCATTTGGAATTTTTGAAAATAGCGGGCACACTTGCACGATTGGGTACGTCCAATCGTGCGGAATTGTGCGCATTTCAGCCCCGCCTGCAGCCCGTAAATGATGCGGGCGCGGGGGAAATGCATTTCACGATTGCGCAATTGGGGGTTGCCAGAACCGGGTTGAGCGGTGATAAATCTCGCGCTCACAACCAAAAAAAATAAAAAGGAGCAATATCATGGTATCCGGAATTCACGGATCGGTTCGCGATCTATTTGAATTTACCGATGCGGACAGGGCACTGGCCCGTATTCGCGATATTTACAATACCGGCGCAACGGCCGTTCGCGAAGCATTCACCCGTTTTGGCGATGGCCAGCAAACTTCACCCGTGCGCGCCTATTACCCGTATCTTGGCATCGAGGTTCCGCCCGAAAAGCTGCATGTTGAAAGCACGCTTTCCTATGGGGCGCCGCGCGATCCGGGTGTTTATGGCACCACGCTGACCCGTCCGGACCTGTTTGAGGAGTATTACCGCGAACAGATTGAACTTCTGCTGAAAAATCACGATGTCCCGGTTGTTGTCGGTGTGTCCGACCGGCCCATTCCGGTGCCGTTTCTGGTGGAAACCGCGACCGATGCCATCGGCCCGACCGACATTCGCCAGTTGCAGATGACCTTTGACATGCCCGACCTGGCGCGGACAGATGATGACATCGCCAATGGCGTGCATGTCCGCAATGGTGATGTGCCCAAGCCCCTGTCGCTGTTTTCGGGCGAACGGGTGGATTATTCGCTGGCACGTTTGCGTCACTACACCGCGACCCTGCCGGAACATTTCCAGAAATTCGTGCTGTTTACCAACTATCAGCGTTACGTTGATGAATTCATCGAATATGCCAAGGCACAACTGGAAGACCCCAAAAGCCCCTATGTCGCCTTTGTCGAGCCTGGACCGGCCGTTCATGTGCGCAAAAACGCGCCCAAGAAATGGCAGGCAGGGGGCGAAGCAGTAAAACAGCTGCCGCAAATGCCCTCGTACCACCTGATCCGGGAAGACGGGCTGGGTGTGACGCTGGTTAATATCGGGGTGGGGCCGTCAAATGCGAAAACTGCAACCGACCATATCGCGGTACTACGCCCGCATTGCTGGCTGATGCTGGGCCATTGTGCCGGTTTGCGTCGCAGCCAGCTTCTGGGTGACTATGTGCTGGCGCATGGTTATGTCCGTGATGACCATGTCCTGGATTCCGACCTGCCGCTTTGGATACCGGTCGCGCCGATTGCCGAGGTGCAGGTGGCACTGGCAGATTCCGTTGCCAAAATTACCGGCCTGACGGGCAAGGAAATGAAGGCGCGTATGCGCACCGGCACCGTTGCCACCACCGATAACCGCAACTGGGAACTGCGTTACAGCGAATTGTTCGTGCGCCTTAACCAGGCCCGTGCGATTGCCGTGGATATGGAAAGTGCCACCATTGCCGCCAATGGTTTCCGTTTCCGTGTGCCATATGGCACGCTGTTGTGTGTTTCCGACAAACCGGTACATGGTGAATTGAAGCTGCCTGGTATGGCGAACAATTTCTATCGCCAGCGGATTGGCCAGCATCTTGAAATCGGCCTGCAGACCATCGAAACCCTGCGCGCCGAAGTTAACCAGCTTCATTCCCGCAAGCTGCGTTCGCTAGACGAGCCTGCTTTCCGGTAATTCTTCTGTCCGCATAAATCACAAAGCAAAGGCCCCGTCGGATGCTTCTGGCGGGGCCTTTGCTTTGAATATTTTGTTTTATTTGGTAACGGGGCGTTTTACTTAATTCGCCGTTCCATTATTGCCGGTGTCTGTACCTGTTGGGGTGTTTTCACCGTCGCCGGATGCATCGGCATCCTCATGTTCGGGAAACAGGTTTGAAACCTCGCCAACAAAGCGGTGCAGGTTAAATGCCTTTTTGTTGCGCGTCAGGCCAAGGCGGACAATGACCAGGTCGCGTGACGGGATAATGCTGAGCGATTGGCCATCATGGCCCAGGGCGAAAAATGCGTCGGCAGGGATGGCTGGGGTATCGGCGGCCTGTTGTCCCTCTGATGGCAGTTTAAGCCACCAATGCGCGCCATAAATGCCGTTAGGCGCCTGCGGTGCCGGTGTTGTGGCATGGGCAACCCAGCCTTCGGGCAGCAGGCGTGTGTCATTCCAGACACCATCCTGCAAATAAAGCTGGCCCAGTTTGGCCCATTCGCGCCCGGTTGCATGCATGAAGCTTGAGCCAACAAGGTAGCCATCGCTGTCGGCCTCAATCACCGCATGGTCCATGCCAAGCGGGCGAAACAGCAATTCGGAAGGCAGTGCCAGATATTGCTGGCTGGAATTGCTTAGGTTACGCATGGCGGCCGAAAGCACATTTGTCGTGCCCGAACTATATTGCCATTCGCTTCCCGGTGTTTTTGCCAGCGGTTTGGAAACCGCAAGCCCGGCTGCACTGGGCGCAACAAAAAGCATCTGCACCACATCGGCAAGCGGGTTCCAGTAGCTTTCGTCAAATTCAAGGCCGCTGCTCATTTGCAGAAGTTCGTCATAGGTGATTTTGACGCGCGGATCGTCGGGCAGGGTATCCCATTCATTGATGCTGACCGGGTAATTCAGCGGCGGTAACATGCCGGTCATGCGCATCCGCCCCAAAATGGCGGAAAAGGCGCTTTTGGTCATCGACCAGCCGGTCAGCGGGGTATTGACGGTAATCCCTTCGCCGTAACGTTCGGCAACCACGCGGCCCTTGTATAACACCACAATGGCACGGGTGCGGCGGCTGGGTTCAACCGATGGCTCGTCCATGGCGGCGGCCAGAATATTGTTGAATTTGCGACGCTCCACACCGGGTGGCAGGGGGGCTGTCAGCAAAGGCTGGGGCGTGATCGGCCGCAGGACGGGTGCGGTATTTTGAAGGGCGGCGGCGTTTTCGGGGTCGGTCAGGGTGCAGCCCATATTGGGGCGATAAACCGCAACACGGGTGCGAAAGCCAAAGGCATGGGCGCTGACGGTTTGGTGGCGCAGGTCAATATTGGCGGTAATCAGCGATAGCAGGCTGTTATTGTCGGCCATGACATCTTCATCGAGCGCGCGTTCGGATGATAAACCACTGACAAAGATGCGCGAACACATGACTTTGGCAGTATATCCCGCGCCAACAGGCGCCAGCCAGATGAAAAAACCGGAAACGGCCACAATAATCAGAAGCACCAAACCGACAAATATGGCTTTCAGCCAGGCCATTCCACATCCTTTACCCTAATTTCGCGCAAGGAAAGTCGCCCGCTTTCACCTTTTGGTCAAGTGGCGTTCCCGCAAGGACGTGAAATACCCCATTCATGCCATAATGGCGATCCGCCGGCCGGCCACACCCATCGAGGCAAGGTAAAAAAGGGCAAAGGCAATGGCCGCGCCGGTCCAGGCGAAATCATCAATGATCAGGCCGGAAACAGGGGGGATGATGACCACGAATATTTCGGCAAACTGTGCGAGCATTCCCTGCAGGGCCGGCATCGAAAGGTTATTGCCTGCAATACGCGGCAGCAGGGCAAAACAGGTGCCCGCCACAATGCCCTGGCCAATATTGAAGGCGCATAAAACAACAATGACGGTGGCAAGATTGGGTGCCATGTAAATAATTGCAATACTGCTTGCCATTAAGGGCAGACCAACCAGCAATAATAACCGCCCCTGAATATTGCGCCCCAGCAAGATACCACCCAGAAGCGACCCGGCAATATTCCCGGCAATGGTGGTGATACCGATAATGGTGGCCGCAATCGTCAGGGTGATATCAAGGCGGTCCATCAGCATGGTGGGCATAAAGGCCACAGTAGCCGATGTGGTCCCGGCAAAAATGGCGAAGGTCAGGGCAATGGCGATGGCGTTTTTGTCGCGCAATACGCCCGAAATGCCTTTTGCCAGCGACCGGTTGAAACCCTCGCGCGGCGGGTTGGCCCGCATCATTAACGGAATAACACAAACAAGTGCCGGGATCGCACAACCCAGAACCGCCATGCGCCAGCCCAGCCACGCGCTTAACCCGGCGCTGATCCAGGTGCCCATGGCAATGCCGACGGGCACAAAGGTCCCCCATAAACCCATGGCCAGGGCCACGGTGCGCCGGTCGCCCAAATGGGTCATCCAGCTGGGGGCGGCCACCACAATTAACAGATAGCCAAAACTGGTTAGAAACCGGCCGATATATAAAAACGCCACATGATTGGCCTGAGAAAAAACAATGGCCCCCAAAACGATGGTAATCGCACCAACAATGACCGCCTGTTTCAGGCCCAGCCGGGCGGCCCAAACGCCAGCAGGTGTTGCACAAATGGCCCCCGCCGCCGTGATCAGCGATGCCACCAGCCCGAATTGCGCCTGTGTCAGGTCAAACTGGCCGCGCAACATATTGGCAATCGGGCCGACCAGACCTACCTGCATCGAGGCGCATAAGCCGGTTCCATAAAGGAATAACATGGGTAAAAAGGCACGCATCGCATCACTTCCTGCTTGGGGATGCGTGCTTGTACCTGTTTGGGGCTGGCGCGGCCACGTATGAAATATGCGTGCGCGTATGTTGGGGCGGGGCGGGTTATGGGCAGGGACAGGGGCAGAAAAGGCCCTTATGCCTGGTTACCCTGGGGTTTCTGGTCGAACCCGGTGGTCAGGCGCACGGCACGCCCGTCTGAAAGGTAAAACCGTTCCCATAAAATATACCGGTCGATAATGCGCATGGGCGCACCTTCGCGGGCGGAATTGGCAAACATGACATGATCGGCCTGATCATCATGCCAGCCAATGTGATGCAGGTTCTTTTCCGCCGCAGCAATTTCCACCGTGGCATAGCGCCATAAGGATTGCCCCAACAGGCCAATATCATCGCGCTGCCATTCGCGCTGGCGCGGTTTGGATGAACAGAGCAGGCGATGGCTGCGATCCTCGATCAGGTGTACCCGCTCGCTGGACTGTGTGACCAGCCGTTTCAGGGCATGATCGAGCCGGAAATTGCGGTTGCGCGTCATCATGTCGCAAAGCAGTTTTTGCTGGAAGGGTGCCGGGGATTGCACACCCTTTTCCCAGCGCGAAACCGTTGCCTGCGTCACACCCAGTATATCAGCCAGCCGCTGTTGCTTGATATCGGCCGTGCGTCGCCAATGCCGCAATTTCTGGCCAAAGCGGGTAATGTCATCGGCGATGTCAGGCGTATCTGTCATGGCGCTGCGGGCTGTTATCAAACGGGCAGCAGAATACCGTGCAGGCGACTGGCATTCAAGGTGGATGGGCAAAATGCCTTGTGCAATCCGGGGCCAGAAATGCCGCTGCCCCGGCCATGTCATGGCAGCGGGGCAGGGGATAGTAGTGTTATAGCGCTGATTTGCGGGCCAATATCAGGGCGGATGCTCAGGCGTATAACCGCATGATATCGATCTGGCAGCGGCCATATTTGCGGGTATCAAGTATGTCGATACCGGCAATATCTGTAATCGCGTCGCGCGGGTCGCGTTCGGCGATGATCAGGGTTTTATCATCAATCCATCCCGCTGCGCGCAGGGCCTGAATGGATGGCGTGATCAAATCCTGATGATAGGGCGGATCAAGGAAGATCAGGCTGGCAGGCGCGCTTGCCTTTACCGGTTTGGTGGCGTCGGCCCGCCGGGCGCTGGCGCGGTCTTCCAGTTTCAGGGTTTTGATATTTTCATCAATTGCGGCAAGGGCCTTGCTGTCGCGGTCAAAAAACACGGCCCGCTGCGCCCCGCGTGACAGGGCCTCAAGACCCAGCGCGCCAGACCCGGCAAACGCATCAAGAACAATGCCGTCATAAAGCGGGTTTTCATCGTCGTCATACCAGCGGCTGGCATGGGACAGAATGTTGAAAAGGGCTTCGCGAACACGGTCCAGGGTCGGGCGGACATCCTTGCCTGCCGGGCAGGCAAGGTTACGGCCACGCAGACTGCCACCAACAATGCGCATTAACGATCACCCCCGCGACGGCCATTGCCACCGGTCGGGCGGCCACCATTGCGACCGGCAGGGCGGCCATTGGTGCGGTCATTTGACCGGTCACTGGTGCGATCGCTTGGACGGCTGTTCTGGCTGTTGCCACCGGCATAACGGCCGCGCCCTTTGTTGGTTGGACGGTTGGTTGTATCGCGGCGGGTGTTATCACCCTCGTCGCGGTCATGCCGTGCATCGGGTTTGCCACGACCTACCGGGCGGCCCGAACGTGCTTCCGGGCCGGAACCGCGTTTGGTATCGCCAAAATCATCGCTGCGGTTTTGCTGGTCACGGCGTCCGCTGCGGCCACCACGCCCGGCAAATCCACCGGCCTGGTCGTTGCTGCGGAAGCCATCATTGCGATCAGCATCATTATTGCGGTTCCGGTTACCGCCAAATGACCGGCTTGTATTGTTTCCATCGCGGTTGTCGCGATTATCGCGGCTATCCTGGCGACCCCGGAAGCCGTCATTACGGTCGCCACGATCATTGCGCCCGGTGCGCTCTGTGCGGTCGTTACGATCTGCGCGATCGTTGCGGTCATCCCGGCCTGCGCGGTTATCCGGGCGTCCTTGCCCACGCGGTGCGCCGCTGCCCTGGCTATTGCGGCCACGATAGCCGCCTTCTGAACGTTCACCACCAGCGCTGAAATCATCGCGGTTGCGTTCATTGCGGAAACTGCGATTGGGGTTTTGGTTCCGATCCGTACGATCGCTACGATCCTGGCGATAATTGCTATCCCCTCGGTCCTGACGATCATTCCGATCATTGCGGAAATCATTGTTACGGTCCTGGCCGCGTGCATCATCGCGGCTGCCAAAACCACGGCGTTGGCCGGTTCCGGTTCCGGTTCCGCTGCCCTGTTCCTGGCGGTCGCGGTTAAACGGGCGTGCGCCACCCGTGCGGCGCGGGGCCGAACTGCCAAAGCTACTGGCATCATCATCGCTGCGGGGGCGGTCAAACCGTTCCTTGCTGCGGTCGGCCGGTTTGCGGGCCGGGGCGGCTTTTTTCGGGCGTGGTTTGGTCGCGCGGCCATCGCGGTCCGGATCGGCCTTGCCGCCTTCACCGCTGAAAAAGCCGGTAAGCTGTTCTTTCATCACCTTGCCGGTGATTTCATCAATTTCACCCGGGGCCATTTTACCCAGATGGAACGGGCCATAGGACAGGCGCATCAGGCGCGTTACCGGCCAGCCAAGATGTTCCATCACACGGCGGATTTCGCGGTTTTTACCTTCGCGCAGCGTTACGGTCATCCAGGCATTGGTGCCTTTTTGAACATCAATTTCGGCCTGGATGGACCCGTAATTGATGCCATCAATGGTGATGCCGTTTTCAAGCTGTTTGAGTTTGGCTTCATCAATAAAGCCATGCACACGCACGCGATAACGGCGCGCCCAGCCGGTTGATGGCAGTTCCAGATACCGTGCCAGTTCACCATCATTGGTCAGCAGCAGCAGGCCTTCGGAATTAAGGTCAAGCCGGCCAACCGAAATGACGCGCGGCATATGGGGTGGCAGATTGTCAAATACCGTTTCGCGGCCCTGTTCGTCGCGGTGGCTGGTGACCAGTCCGCGTTTTTTAAACAGACGCCACAGGCGCGGTTTCTGTTTTTCGGGCAGGGGCGCATCATTGACGAAAATAATGTCGTCGTCGCTAACGGTAACGGCTGGCGTATCCAGGCGTTTGCCATTCAGCTTTACCTTGCCATCCAAAATCAGCTGTTCGGCATCGCGGCGCGAACAAACGCCAGACCGCGCAATGCGCTTGGCAATGCGTTCGCGCGGCAGTTCTTCTGCCGGGGCGCTATCTTTGGCGTCTTTTTCTGCATCGGCACCGAAATCATCCTGCGGCATTTCCGCATCAAATTCGTCTTCGGTATGCAGGTTTTCCTGTGACGGGGCGTTGTCAGCCTTGTCAGTCATTTCTGGGCCTCAATGATCAGGGCGTCGAAGATTTTCGCATCTCCGGTGCTGATGTGAAATTCGGGATGCCATTGCACCCCAAGGCAATAACGATAACCGGGATGTTCAATGCCCTCGATCACGCCATCGGGTGCGCGGGAATTGATGATCACGTCCGGTCCAACTTCTGCCACGGCCTGATGGTGGGCCGAATTGACAGATAAATGATCTACATTGTCGCAAATGCGCGCCAGCAGGGTGTTTGCTTCCACTGTTACGTCATGTCCAGCCTCGTCACGGGGATTGGGCTGTTCGTGGGGCAGGCAGTTTTCAACGCTGTCGGGGATATGCTGAATAAGTGTGCCACCCAGAATAACGTTCAGCAATTGCTGCCCGCCACAAATACCCAATACCGGCATGTTGCGCTTTAACGCCCCTTCGGCCATCGCCCATTCAAACTTTGTGCGGCGGTCCTTGGTGATCACGCTGTCATGGCGTTCCTCGGCCCCAAACAGGGACGGGTCAACGTCAAATGCGCCGCCTGTTACAACCAGGCCATCAATCAGTTCCAGCAGTTCGGGAACCAGTTCCACCTCGTGGGGCAGGGGCATGGGAATGCCGCCTGCGGCCACAACGGCCCCGGCATAATTCTGGCGCAGCGCATACCACGGAAATTTCGAATAGCCACCGGGCTCTTCGGAATCAAGGGTGATGCCAATAATCGGTTTTTTCTTCTGGATGCTCATGGGCGCTGTTTAGCCTTCTCTCAGAGTAGGGGCAACGGCTATCATTCAACCGGGCGGGTTTATCGTTACTTTTAGCACGCTTTTTCACAATCACGGCCCGTCCTGCTTTTAAACAGGCCATTTCATGCAATGGTAAGTGCGCCTGATCATAGGCATTACATGACAAATTGAAAACAGGTCACTAAAACAGATCCGTCATGCGTGCATGCATGTGCTGGCCGGGGCTGGCAAATGTGTGATGTGCGAAATTTCCGGTTTCAGCCCCAGGGAAACAGTCAACGCCCATGAGCAATACGACCCCATCAAACCCCTATATGGACCTTGCCATGCAGGAAGCACGGGCGGCCGCCGCGCGCGGTGAAGTACCGGTTGGCGCCGTGGTGGTTGATGGGGAAACGGGCGAGGTTCTGGCATCAGCCGGGAATTTGACCGAAGCCAACAATGACCCCAGCGCACATGCCGAAATTCTTGCCATTCGGGCGGCAGCGGCCAAGCGCGGTGCGCCCCGCCTGCCGGGGTGCGATTTATATGTGACGCTGGAACCCTGCCCGATGTGCGCAACCGCCATTTCCTTTGCCCGCATTCGCCGGGTTTATTTTGGTGCCTATGACCCCAAAGGCGGTGGTGTGGACCATGGCCCGCGCATTTATCAAAGTTCAAGCTGCCATCACCAGCCCGATGTTTATGGCGGTATTGGCGAAACCGAAGCCGCCGATTTGTTGCGCGAATTTTTTGCTGCGCGCCGGTAGTCCTGCGATTTCTGCGCTTGTTGGTTAGAATAAAACCGGCCCGTTTATGGTGAAACGGGCCGGTTTTATTTGTTTATCGGCAGTCTTTAATTCGATATTTGCCAATAAATCTTAGCGTGCTTTGGTAAAACGCCTGGCCATTTGATGGCTTATTTGGACAGGGCAACTGCATCGGCCCCGGCTGGCAGGCGGGTCGGGCAGTTCGGGTCGGTTGCGGCCTGCCACACGGCTTCGGCGACGTCTTCGCTATGGGTCACCATATCGGCCGGTTCCTGTTCAAAATTGGCAAAAACGCTTTGGATCTGGTCGTTATAGGCGTCGTGGAAACCGCCATTATTATTGATCAGAACACCGGCATTCTGGCCAAATTTGGTTGTCGGCGCACGTCCCGGAAGAACAACACGGGCCTGCACGTTAAACGGTGCCAGTTCCAGCGCCAGGGAATCGGTAAAGGCATTTACCGCTGCCTTGCTGGCACTATAAACCGCAAGCATCAGAAGCGGTTTTAACGTGACCGACGAGGTAACGTTGATAATGACACCACTTTTGCGGGCGCGGAATTGCGGCAAAAATGCCTGGGTCAGGGCGATGGTGCCAAATGTGTTGGTTTCAAAAATCTGGCGTACGATATCCATCGATGTGGCTTCAACCGCATTAAGCCAGCCGATACCGGCATTATTGACCAGAACATCAATTTCACCGGCGGCCTCGACTGCCTGTTTGATGCTTTCTTCGCTGGTTACATCCAGGGCCAGAACCTGCAGGTTTTCAGCAGGGGGTAAAACCGCGTCATCGGGTTTGCGCATGGTCGCAATGACCTTCCAGCCCTGGGCGAGAAAATATTGGGCGGTTTCAAGGCCAAAACCAGATGAACAACCTGTAATCATTACCGTTTTCATGGACAGTCCTTTCTGTCGGGGGAACCGTCCATGATATAATTTGCAAATTCCGGATCATCTATAACAGGTAATCCATAATTCGTTCGAATCAGTCCAATCTTGCGATGGGGTGCCCAAATCGCATGTTAATGGATCATTCCTGCATTTCAGGTTTGGGGATTTCCTGGCGCCCATATTGTGCCGGTGGGCAGCCAACATGGCGCGAAAATGCCACGCTAAATGCGCTGGCCGATCCATACCCCACCTGCTGGGCGACTTCGGCGATGGTGCATTTTTTCTGGCGCAGCATTCTTTGGGCCAGCGACATGCGCCAGTTCAGCAAATAATCCATCGGGGCAATGCCGACCGATTTTTGAAAACGGTCAAAAAAGGCGGAACGCGACATACCGGCACGTTTGGCAAGTTCGGCGATGGTCCAGCTATGGCCCGGTTTTTCGTGCAGGGCACGAAGGGCGGTGCCTAGTCTTTCGTCGCTCAGCCCGCGCAGCAAGCCGGGGCTTGCCTTCATTTCCGGGGCGGATCGCAGGGTTTCGATCAACAAGGCTTCCAAAAGATGTTGCAGGATAATTTCGCGCGCCGGGCGGTTTGCGCGGGCTTCGTCGGCGACCAGCTTTGCCAGCACACCCAGCCTGTTTTCACCGCGCACCACAATCATGTCGGGCAGCAGCGGCACCAGCACGGCAGCATCGGGGGAATCAAACACGCAATAGCCGATTAATTGCTGGGTATCGGGCGGGCCATCCTGCCGGCCAACGCGAAATGTGCCATCTTCAAGTTTGACGGGCAATTGCGCCACGCCGCGCGGTGGCGGTGCCGGGTCAACACTTGCCATACTAAAACTGTAGGCCGCCGGGATTAATACAAAATCACCCGGGCCGATAATGACTGGTTCTTTGTTTTCAACGCTCAGGCAGGCCTGCCCGCTTAGCATCATGCCATAATAGACCTTGCCGGTTTCATAACGCTCCACCCGCCAGCTTCCTGCGGCGCTAACCATTTTTGAAAAGGGCGCATCGGGCTTTAACAGCGAAACAATCTCGGCAAGCGGGTCGGACATGCGGGGCAGGGTCTTTCATTGGATCTCGGGTGGGAAAATTAGCCTGCACAGCATATCGCCTTAACGGCTTTGCCGCCAACGGCCAAAAAGAAACCCCGCCATTGAGACGGGGTTTGCAATGCTTCTTGTGCAGGTTTTTAATTTGAATCCCAGTTTTTAAGGCCGGGCAGATGCTGGAACATCCAGGTTTCCGAAAGCGGGGCGTCGCCACGTTTCAGATACATGCGCATATCAACCGGGTCGTTGCCTTCGACCTCCAGGTCAAAAATCGCGCGCCACAGGCGGGTATCGGGGATCGGTTCGGTTTTGATGCGCGACAGTTTACCGCGCGATACCGAAATAATGGCTTCGGGATATTCGCCGTATGCCAGCGTACCCAGAATATCGCCTTCAAAATCGACCACAAATTTGGTCAGGCCTTTGGGGCGGGGCAAACCTTCCTGTCCGCCGCGGCCCAGGCGGGTTGCCTTGGCATAGGCCAGTTTTTCCAGCGGGTAAGGATTATGTGCCTGCCAGTATAGCCGGTAACGGAAATCATAGGACTGGCCTGCCTTTGCCGGGGCTTCCGGCACCCAGAAAGCGGCGATATTGTCGTGAATTTCATCATCGGTCGGAATTTCAACAAGCTGCACGGCACCCTTACCCCAGGCGCCCAGCGGTTCCACCCACAGGCTGGGACGGCGATGATACAGCACGCCATCCAGATAATGGCTGACATCGCGATCACGCTGCATCAGGCCAAAGCCGCGCGGGTTGTCATCGCCAAAGGCGGATGCGCGGGTAAATTCCGGGTTGTTAAGCTGGCGCCAGATGCGCTCGCCCCCGCCTGTCCACAAGGCAAGCCCGTCGGAATCATGCACTTCCGGGCGCCAGTCCATGCGGAATGGGCGGTTCTGTTCCGAATACCAGAACATGCTGGTCAGCGGGGCAACACCAAAACGTTCAATGTCTTTGCGGATGAACAGGAATTTTTCCACATCCATCGTCACGCCTTTGCCCCGCGTCAGATAAAAGCGATAGGCACCGGTGATGCTGGGCCCATCAAGCAGGGCATAAACCGTAACCGGGTCTTCGGCACTTTTGGCCGGTTCGATATAGAATTCGGTGAAATCGGGGAATTCCTCGCCCTGCGGGGTGGCGGTGTTAATGGCAATACCGCGGGCAGACAGGCCATATTGCCCTTCATCGCCAATGGCGCGGAAATAGGACGCGCCCAAAAAGGCGACCCAATCCTGGGTTTTCCAGTCATCGCGGTGAATGTCTTCATGCAGGCGGAAGCCGGCAAAACCGATATTTTCCGAAAGCTTGCGCGCCGGGCTGTCGGCGGGCATGTCAAAATAGTCGGTTTTGTATTTCACTTCCTGCGATTTACCGTCTTCAAGCAGGAACATATGCACCGGTTTCTGGAAAAACTGGCCCATATGGAAATAGGTTACCGGATAGGTGCCCGAACCATCGGAAAACGGGGCGAAGTCGCGTTTGTATTTCAATTTGCCGTGTTCGGCATAATCGATCTGCTCAAGGATTGCCTTGTCTGGCGTTTTCGGTGCGACATAGGGTTTTGCCGCCATTTTGCGGGCACGTTCGACCAGCGCGTCAAAACTGAATTTCTGTTTTTTTCCCAGTTCCAGCTTTTTCACGGCATCGGCGGCAAAGGCCTGCTGCCAGAGCGACATGCCCGGCAATACCAACCCGGCAGCCGCAGCGGACTTCAAAAACTGTCGACGCTGAGCAGAAGTGTCCATCGAAATTATCCCTGTTATATTTTTGATTTGCACAAACTTGCGAAATACTGTGGTGGCAATTCGGACAAAGCATGGCGAATTCGCGGCCAAATATACCAACGCGCAAGTTTTTGAATTGATCCCGTTTTCGATGGCAGCACATCATTTTGTGCGATTGACATTTGAGGGGAAGCTTTAGCGAGAGGATGGTTGGGAATTTTCTTTTACGCTATAGCGTAATATGGCAAAATTTGCGCTATGGCGTAAAATGATATAAATTACGCCATAGCGTAATAAAAGGTGGTCCATGAAAATTACAGCCCGAACGCCAGACCAGATTGGTAATGCCTTGCGACGTGTGCGCAAAGCCAAAGGCATGACCCAAAAAGATGTCAGCGCAAGAACCAATTTGCGTATCGCCACTATTTCATCGCTGGAAAATGGGGACCCGGGCACGCAAATGCGTACGCTGATCTCTGTCATGGCAGCCCTTGATCTTGAATTTGTTGTTCAGAACCGCATTCAGGAAAGCCGACCCAGCATAGAGGATATTTTCTCGTGAGGTCGACGCGATGCAAGCCGCCTTTGACAGTTGTTCTAAACGGAAGACCTGTTGGTGAAGTTGCTATGGCTGCCAGTGGCGCGGTGGCATTTCGATACGATCAGGCTTGGCTGGATTGGGAATATGCATTGCCAATTTCACTGTCGCTTCCCTTGCAGGCACAGGCCCATATTGGTGCGCCAGTAATTTCCTATCTGGAAAATTTGTTGCCCGATAATCAGAATATCCGGGAGCGTGTGGCAGCACGAGTGGGGGCTGGCGGCACAGATGCCTATCATATGCTGGAGAAAATCGGTCGTGATTGCGTCGGTGCCTTACAATTTTTTGTCGATTACACCGGTAATGAAATTTCGCCAGAGATAACAGGGGGAGTCCTGAGCGATAGTCAAATTGCAGGGATGATTAAAAATCTGTCGACCGCGCCCTTGGGGATTCGTGCGGAAGATGATTTCAGAATTTCGATTGCTGGCGCGCAGGAAAAGACGGCCCTTTTGAAGAAAGATGGCAAATGGTTGCGTCCATTTGGTTCCACGCCAACCACCCATATCGTCAAAACACAATTAGGCCAGTTGCCGAACGGCGTTAATTTATCCCATAGCGTGGAAAACGAATTTTTCTGTATGCAGTTTTGCCGTGCGATGGGGGCAAACGTGGCGAACGTTGAAATCCACGATTTCGACGACACGCGCGCCCTGATTGTCGAACGGTTTGATCGGCGCTGGACCAACAGGGGAGCGTTGATAAGGCTCCCCCAGGAGGATTTTTGCCAGGCCTTGAAATATCCGCCGAGCCAGAAATACCAGACAGATGGCGGACCTGATATAACATCCTGCACAGCGTTGCTGTCAGGCAGTAATACGCCAATCAATGATCAGCTTGCATTCTTTCAAGCCCAGATCCTGTTTTGGATTTTAGGAGCAACGGATGGTCATGCAAAAAATTTCAGCCTGTTTTTACAACCGGGCGCAAGTTTTGCGATGACACCTTTATACGACATTTTGTCCGCGCAGCAGGCGGTTGATGAGGGGCAAATTCGGCATCATCAATTTCGATTGGCAATGTCTGTCGGGGCGAACAATCATTATCGCATTGATGAAATTTTTCCGCGTCATTTCCTGCAATCGGCAAAGGCAGCGGGTTTGGGTGTGGCCCTGGTATCGGATTTATTGACCAGAATTTTCAATGATATGCCTGCTGCAATTGATAAAGCAATTGCCGTGTTGCCCAATGATTTTCCGTCAGATTTATGTGACGCGCTGGTGAGCGGTATCAAGATGCGGCATCGAATGCTGGGTTTGGGCCTGACCCGCGATGCCCAACTGGAAGGTTGAATTTCGGTTTAGGTGCGTAATTTGTGATCTGGTCAATACGATCATACGCCTTGACGATCAGGTGCCTGTGTGTGACACCATTTTTTGCCGGTATCCTTTTTGGATAAAAGGGAATTCAGTGCTGTTTTGATTTATCAGACAGCGAAACGAAGCTGCCCCCGCAACTGTATGCGGCGAGCATGTCCTGAAAATGCCACTGGGGTTCACCCCGGGAAGGCCAGGAACATGTTGTGACCCGCGAGCCAGGAGACCTGCCGGCAATCGTGACGACAGACTGGGCGGGGTGCCCCGGAGATGTCCTGCTGATATGCCATTGCCGGGGCGACTGTGTTTCCTGTTATGGCGGTTTTGCCGGATTTTCTTTGATTTTGCTGGTATTTCACCGGTTTGTCGCTGGATGTAACTGGTGTTCCTTTGAAAGGACATGAAATGACCAGCGTTTTAAAACGGGTCCTTGCTGCCGGGGTGTTTGCAGCGGGCCTGATCAGTGTTGCGGCTTCTGCGCAGGCAACCCAATATCCCCTTGAAATACAAAATTGCGGCCGAACCATTACCTTTGATCATGCGCCAGAACGTGTGGTGTCATTGGGGCAAAGCAATACGGAAATTCTTTATTTACTTGGCCTGTCATCGTCGGTGGTGGGGACGGCTGTGTGGTTTGACCCGGTCATGGCGCAATTTGCCGATGAAAATGCCAAAATTCCCCGTTTGGCCGATAACGACCCGTCCTTTGAAAGTGTGGTGGGGCAGCGCCCCGATATGGTGACAACCCAGTTCCAGTGGCATGTCGGGCCAAGTGGCATTGTTGGTACCACGGCACAGTTTGATGAACTGGGCATTCCTGTTTACACCGCCCCGGCTGATTGCGTGGGCAAGGACAACACCACAGGCGGTGATGGCACACGCATCGATGCCTTTTCAATGGATCGCATCTATCAGTCGATTACAGATTTATCGCGCATCTTTGATGTCGAAGATCGCGGCACAAAACTGATTGCGGATTTAAAACAGCGCGAGCAGGCTGCCCGCCAAGATGTTGCCGGGCTGGCACATAACGATGTTTCCGCCGTTTTCTGGTTTTCCAGTTCGGAATTGCATGCCGACCCGTATGTGGGCGGGCAAAAAGGTGCACCGGGTTACATTTCCAGCGTGCTGGGCATTAAAAACGTTATTCAAAGCGATGATGAATGGCCAACAGTGGGCTGGGAAACCATTGCCCGTGCCGACCCCGACATTATCGTGATTGCGAAGATGGACCGCCGCCGTTTCCCCGCCGATGACTGGGAACTGAAAATGAACTTCCTTAAAACCGACCCGGTCGCAAGCCAGATGAAGGCCGTCAAGAACGGTCATGTGGTGGTGATGGAAGTGCTGGCAATGGACCCGACCATTCGTACCATTGATGGCATCGAACAGCTGGCAAAGGCGATCAAATCCTTTGGGCTGGATAAATAGGCATGGGCCTGTTTGCACAGACAGCTTTCTGGCAACGCATCAGCGCGGTTTTCATCGCGCTGATGTTGCTGGCTGTGGCAATGGCATTTGCAACCTCGATCGGGGAAACGCCGATACCCATCCAAACCGTGATCGATGCGCTGGCAAACCATATCTTCGGTGCCAACCGCCATATCGACCCGATTGATGCCGGTATCATCTGGAATTACCGGTTAAGCCGGGCCGTGGTGGCGGCGGCCTGCGGGGCAGGATTGGCAGTTTCGGGCGTGGTATTGCAGGCTTTGTTGCGCAACAGCCTGGCGGACCCCTATTTGCTGGGTATATCGGCTGGGGCATCGACCGGGGCGGTAAGTGTGGTCATTCTGGGGGTGGGCGGTGGCATGCTGACGCTTTCGATGGGTGCATTTGCCGGTGCGCTGCTGGCCTTTGTTTTTGTCAGCCTGCTGGCCTTGCAGGCCGGGCGTGGGCAGGGCGGTATTATTCTGGCCGGGATTGCCGGTTCGCAAATGTTTAACGCCCTGACATCCTTTATCGTTACGAAATCGGCCAATGCGGAACAGGCGCGCGGCATCATGTTCTGGCTTTTGGGCAGTTTAAGTGGCGTGCGCTGGCCTGATGCCAGCCTGGCTGTCCCGGTGATTGTGCTGGGCCTTCTGGTGTGCCTTTGGCATTCACGTGCGCTTGATGCATTTACCTTTGGCCGGGAATCTGCCGCGTCACTTGGGATATCGGTGCGGCGTGTGCATGTTGTGCTGATTGGCACAACCGCGCTGATGACGGCGGTGATGGTCAGTATTGTGGGTTCTATCGGCTTTGTCGGGCTGGTTATTCCACATGCGGCGCGGTTTTTTGTCGGCGCGCGGCATGGTTTGTTATTGCCGCTGGCGGCCCTGATCGGGGCGTTGTTTCTGGTGGGGGCGGATATTGTTTCGCGCATTATCGTGCCCGGCCAGGTGGTGCCGATTGGCGTTGTTACCGCCCTTGTTGGTGCGCCAGCCTTTGCCCTGATCCTGTGTCATCGAAGGGTGCTGCGATGAGTTTGGAACTGATCGATGTTACCTGGATGGCGGGCTACCGCACCATCATTTCCGATGTATCGTTAAAGGTGACACCGGGCGAATTTCTGGGGCTGATCGGGCCGAACGGGTCAGGCAAGACCAGTTTGATGTCGATCCTTTCAGGGGTGCGCCGGCCGTTTCGCGGGCAGGCCCTGATGGGCGGGGCGGAAATGCGCCGTTTGGGGCGCCGCACGCTGGCGCAAAATATTGGTTTTGTTGAACAGCAGGCCGATACAACCGACCGCCTTACCGTACGCGAGGCCGTATCGCTGGGGCGCACACCCTATCTAAGCCTGTTATCGCCCTGGTCACCACGCGATGATGAACAGGTAAACCAGGCGCTGGTGGATGTGGATATGGCCCATATGGCCGATCGCTACTGGCAAACCCTTTCGGGTGGGGAAAAGCAGCGCGTGCATATTGCCCGCGCATTGGCACAGGAGCCGAAATACCTGTTGTTGGACGAACCCACCAACCACCTTGATATCCGCCATCAATTGGGGTTGCTGGAACTGGTCCGCACCCTGAAGGTAACAGCGGTGGCCGCCCTGCATGACCTTAACCACGCCGCCATGTTTTGTGATCGTATCGCCGTCATGAGCGAAGGCCGCCTTGTGGCCCTTGGCAGCCCGGCCGAAATTTTAACGCCCGAATTATTGCAAACTGTATTTGGCATTTCAGCCGCGGTTGAAACCGACGGGCAGGGGCGTTGCCATATTCGCTATCACGCGCTGAACGGTTAAATGCCGGGCCTGCAAAATGCAAGGTCCCGGCATTTTAAATAAGATCACGAAGGATCAGGAATTGGAACTGCTGGTCATGGAGCCGGTTGTAACCTGTGCTGTCGTTACAGAAAGGTCCTGTTCGACAAGACCAAGCGTCTGGTTGGCCTGAAGCGGGTGGCTGTTGATCAACTGGGTGTAGGCCAGGTCGAGATTGCCACGGGTTTTGCCAAAGGGCAGCACAACCTGGCTAAGCTGGGCATTGCCCTTGGCCTGGTTGCCAGCGGCAAAGTCCTGATCAAAAACCAGCGGTCCGGTAATGATGATATTGCCATTGGCCCCGTCATCATACATGTCCGAAAGTGTTGCCCGGGCATTGTGCAGCAACTGTTTGGCGGTGTCGTGGTCGCCAGCCGAAAGGGCAACCCGGGCCTGGTGAACCTGCTGCAATACGGTTTCACCTTTTTTCGAGAAATCGGCTTTCATTGCGGCACTGTTGGGATCGGGCTGGGTGAATTTGGCCTGCTGTGCCAGCCAGATATCGTGTTCCTTGCGCGCACGGTGCGGGCCGGATGCGTTATTGGGAACAAAACTGTCATTATATTCCGAAACGGTGGCCTGGTTGGTCGGGCTTTCCGGGTGCTGAGCCAGCCAGATGTCATATTCCTTGCGGGCACCATGGGGACCCGACGTATTGTTGGGTACGATTGCCGGGTAGGTGCCGTTTTCGGCAGCACTGGCAATATTCGGTGCCATGGCAAGGGCGGAAACACCAAAGGCCAGGGTAACGATGGCGATGTTGCGTGACAGATTTTTCATGATGGTAATCCTTTGCAATAACCCGATTGACATGATGAACAGGCGGTCCTGGACGGGGTAATGGTCGATGGGCCGTTCTGCATGTCGTTATCAGCGACATCTGCCAAAGGAATTGCATCTGCCATGCCAAATATTAAGGCATTGAAAAATATGAATTTATTTTAAATCTGGCATTCCGGCCTGTGTCAATTGGTGGTTATTTCCACCATCTGGGGGCCGGTTTGGGGGATGTGGTGGTTTATATCCCCCGCAGGTTGGTTAGCCGGTTTGGCCCAAAAGGTCTTCCAGCCCGTATTTGCGAATGCGATAGCGCAGGGTTTCACGCGTGGTGCCCAATGCGCGAACTGTTGCCATCACGTTATAGCCGTTCAGGGCCAATGCCTTGCGAATGATCTTTTCTTCCATTTCTTCGAGCGAAACAGACCCATCCAGCGGCAGGGTGATGGCAGGTTCGACGGGCGAGCGGGCGGCATCGCCCATTTGGCCGCTTGCCGTTTTAGTATCATTGGCCAGGGCATGTGTTATGGGGGATGTATCTTCGCTGGTCGTGGCTCCGGCTCCGGCTCCGGTCATGGCTGGTACCTGAGTGCCGGGCGTTAGGGGCGACGGGCTGATGCCCAGCCATTCACCGGGCAGTTCCGGCCCGTTCGCCAGCATGACGGAACGTTCAATCACATTGCGCAGCTCGCGTACATTGCCCGGCCAGCCATAGGATTGCAAAATTGCCATGACCGGTTCGGGCACGGTTTGAACCTGCTTGCCGGAACGGGCGTTAAATTCGCTGATCAGGTTGGCAACAATGGGGGCAATATCCTCGTTACGGTCGCGCAGGGCCGGCAGGGCCATTTCAAACACCGAAATGCGATGATAAAGGTCCAGACGGAAATCACCACGGGCGGATGCCGCACGCAGATCGCGGTTCGATGCGGCAACAAGCTGGATATCGACCGATATCTTTTCTTCCCCACCCACCCGGCGAAAGCTTTGTTCCTCGATCGAGGTTAAAAGCTTGGATTGCAGGCCGATATCCATTTCGCCGATTTCATCTAAAAACAGGGTGCCACCATCAGCCTGTTCCATCAGGCCGCGATGGCGGCCTTTGGCCCCGGTAAAGGCACCGGATTCATGGCCAAACAGTTCGGATTCCAGCATGTCTTTGGGAATGGCGGCACAGTTCAGGTCAATGAAGGGGCCATCCTTGCGCAAGCCCGAATAATGCAGGATTTTTGCCACCAACCCCTTGCCCGTACCGGTTTCCCCACCGATCAGGATGCTGGTGATTGGCACCTTGCCCAATTGCACCAGCATGTTGCGCACCTGTGCAGCGGCGTCGCTGGGGCCGATAAAACTTTCGGGGCTAAACCGTTCAACGGCCTGGCGGGTGGTATCATCAATGCGCTGGCGGGCCTGTGCACCACGGGTGGCGGTAGCAATTGTCAGGTCGAGTTTGTGAAAATCCAGCGGCTTTGCCAGAAAATCCAGCGCGCCCAAATCAGCGGCGCGCTCAATATCCTTGCGCGTGCCATAACCGGAAAGGAATATCCATTCTGATTGCACATTGTGTGCGCGTGCTTCTTCGAGAAAATCGAGGCCGTTACCATCGGGCAAATTCATATCGGATAAAACAATGGCCGGGGCAAAGCCAAGCTCGATGAATAACCGTCTGGCATCTTCGATGCGCGGTGAATGCGTTACGCGCCAGCCTTCGCGTTCAAACCGGCGTTTCAGTTCATTTCCCAGCAGTTTTTCATCTTCGATGATGGCAATTGTTTTCATGTTATTCGCCCTCGCATGGCAAAATGATTGTTGTTTTTGCCCCGCCAAATTCGCTTTGGCCCAAATGCATTTCGCCGCCGTGGCTGCGCACCAGGTGGTCGGTAATTGATAGTCCCAACCCTGCCCCATTCGGTTTGGCCGATTGTAACGGGCGCGCCCCCTTGCCCAGCAGGGCAGGCGGGTAGCCGGGGCCGGAATCCGCCAGGGTCAAAACGGCGTTTGTGCCTTCAATCGCAAAATGCACGCTGATTTTTCCGGCATCATTGCCAATGGCCTCGCAGGCATTTTTCAAAAGGTTCAGCAATATCTGGCGCATGGTATCGCGGGGCAGGCAAATGTCGGCATCTGCGATTTCCGATGTCAGGGTGATATGGGCGGGCAGGCGATAGCCAAACAGTTTAATGACATCGCCAATAAGCTGGTCGGCCGCAATGCGCACGGCTTCTTCCTGCAGGAAGGGGCGGCTTTGTAACAGCGAGTTCAAAAGACGCGTGACCCGGTCCATTTCCTCGGCAATCAGGTTGAGGCGTTCCTTATGGTCGGCATCGTCTATTTCGATTTCGAGGTTATGTAATGCCATCGAAATGCCCGAAATCGGGTTGCGCAACTCATGGGCAAGACGGGCGGAAAATTCGCCAATTGCGGCCAGACGGGCACCGTTTTCAAGTTCATCCTGCTGGCGCAGCAGCGTTTCGGCCGCGGCGCGCACCTGCGCCTGTAACTGGCTGGTATGGTTGCGCTGCTGTCGTGCAGCATCGCGCAGGCGTGTGGTCATATCGTTATAATGGGCGTAAATGGGGGTTAACGGGTCATCATCCGATAGCGGGGCGATATTGGCAAAGCGCAGATTACCCACATTATCAAGCAATTCGGATAACCGGTTAACCGCGCGAAAGGACCGTCGCTGCATCCATATGATCAGGATAATCGACAAAACCGGGATGGTCGCCAATGCCACCAGGGCAACACTAAGTTCCTGGTTGGCGGAATGCCGCGCCTTTTTAACTGCCTTTTGCTGCAGGCTGCTTTCTGCGGCGCTGACTTCGCGAATAATCGATAACGCCCCAATCAGGTTGGTGCGCGGATTATCAATGGGGGGTGTCAAATAATCGGCGGCGGCACGTAGTTTTTCGGGTGTTTGCGGCGATAATGCCCCACCTGCGCCGATAAGCTGTTCGATATCGGTGCGGATATCGGCCAGTTCGGCATTGGTTGGCGGTATCTGGCTGCCCAGATGGCGCACCAGCAATTTGCCAATATTGATATCCACCTGTCCAAGGCCCTGAATATGGTGAATATGGCTTTCCAGCGGATCAAGCCGGTTGGCAGACCGCCACGCCGTAAAAGCCAGAAAGGCCAGCGATAGCATCAGGCCGATGGTAGCAAGGGCAATGGACACCTTTAAGGGGCGCAGCAGGGTTCTGCGCGCCAGTGCTGGTCTTGCGCTGGAAATGTTCATCAAGGCTGTTCCCGAGCGAAACGGAATTGCCGCGATCCCGATGGTAGCGGGATCGCGGCAAAGGCAGGAACAGCTTGTTTAAAAACAGATTACGGCAAACAAATGGTTGCCGGTTAATCAGTTCTTTTCACGGGCAACGGCGCGCCAGCCAATATCGCGGCGGCAAAAACCCTCCGCCCAGTCAATTTTATCAACGGCTTCATAGGCGCGTTTCTGTGCTTCGGTCACGCTGTTGCCGCGCGCGGTAACACCCAGAACACGGCCACCGGTGGCTGTCAGGCGGTCGCCATCCATTTTGGTGCCAGCATGCAGGATTTTAACCTTATCAAGCGCATCGGCTGCCGCAACATTGCGAATTTCCGTGCCTTTTTCATAGGACCCCGGATAGCCCTTTGCGGCCATCACAACGACCATGGCGGTTTCATCAAACCATTCAGGTTTCACCTGGTCCAGCGTGCCGCTGGCTGCACCATCAAGAATATCAAGAATATCGGATTTCAACCGGCTCATCAGAACCTGGCATTCCGGGTCGCCAAAGCGGATGTTGTATTCGATCAGCTTGGGATATTCGTTTTCATCAATCATCAAGCCAGCAAACAGCACGCCCTTGAACGGGTGGCCTTCGGCGGCCATGCCCTTGACGGTGGGGACAATGATGTCGCGCATCACGCGTTCTTCAACGGTGGCGGTGAAAACCGGTGCCGGGCTATAGGCGCCCATGCCGCCGGTATTGGGGCCGGTATCGCCTTCGCCAACGGCTTTGTGGTCCTGGGCTGCGACCAGCGGAATAACGTTTTCGCCATCGCAAACGGCAAAGAAGGATGCTTCTTCGCCGGTCATAAATTCTTCGATCACGATTTCCGCGCCAGCATCGCCAAATTTGCCGCCAACCATGCATTCGTCAATGGCGGCTTGGGCTTCGGCAACAGTCTGGCAAATCGTCACACCTTTGCCTGCGGCAAGGCCATCGGTTTTAACCACAATCGGCGCACCCTGTTTTTCCACAAAGGCCCTGGCATCGGCCGGGTTGGTAAAGCGGCCATAGGCGGCAGTCGGCACGCCGAATTTGGCAACCATATCCTTCATGAAACCCTTGGAACCTTCAAGCTGGGCGGCTGCCTTTGAACAGCCAAAGGATTTGATCCCGGCGGCGTCAAGGGCATCAACCAGGCCAGCGACCAGCGGGGCTTCGGGGCCAACAACAACCAGATCAACGGCATTGTCACGGGCGAAAGTAACCAGCCCTTCAATATCACTATCGGAAATGGCGACACATTGCGCAGAATCGGCAATGCCGGCATTGCCCGGCGCACACCACAGTTTGGTCAAACGCGGGCTGCGCGCAATCGCCCAGCATAATGCGTGTTCACGTCCACCGCCGCCAACGACCAGAACTTTCATGACTTTTACCCCGACTGCTTGATGGGCCAGATGTGATCCTTTAGGCTTCACATCTTCACTGCGTAACGATTTACGCAACCGCGTTAATAATTCACGCGGGCTTTTAGCATAAAGTACCCTTGATGACGCAAGATTTGTTCGACCCATATGCCCCGCAACCGCAACAAACCGGCAATCTGCCGGAATTTTCGGTTTCCGACCTGTCCAACGCGCTGAAACGCACGGTCGAGGATGCCTTTTCATTTGTCCGGGTGCGTGGCGAAATTTCCGGCTTTAAACGTGCCTCCAGCGGCCATCTTTATCTGGCGCTAAAGGATGATAATGCCGTGCTCGATGGGGTTTGCTGGCGTGGGGCGGCGGCCAAACTGGGCATTTCACCCGAAGATGGCATGGAGGTGATCGTCACCGGGCGCCTGACCACCTTTCCCGGCCGGTCCAAATACCAGATCGTGATCGACAGCATGGAAGTTGCTGGCGAAGGCGCGCTTCTGAAATTGCTGGAAGACCGCAAAAAGAAACTGGCCGCCGAAGGCCTGTTTGACGCGGACCGCAAACGCCCCATTCCGTTTTTGCCCGATGTGATTGGTATTGTCACTTCACCCACCGGGGCGGTGATTCGCGATATCATGCATCGCCTGCGCGAACGTTTTCCGCGCCGGGTGCTGTTATGGCCGGTATTGGTGCAGGGCAAGGGCGCGGCCGAACAGGTGGCCCATGCCGTGCGCGGCTTTAACGAATTACTGCCCCATGGCGATATTCCGCGCCCGGATGTGCTGATTGTCGCGCGTGGTGGCGGATCGCTGGAAGATTTATGGTCTTTTAACGAGGAAATCGTTGCCCGTGCGGTGGCGCAATCTTCCATTCCCGTCATATCGGCGGTGGGCCATGAAACCGATACCACCCTGATCGATTTTGTATCTGACCTGCGGGCGCCGACCCCCACCGGGGCGGCGGAAAAGGCCGTACCCGTGCGGCTGGATTTGCTGGCACAGGTTAACGACGATGGCCAGCGCCTGATTGGTGCCGTGCGCCGTTTGGCGGGTGATAAACGCATGGGGTTGGAAAGTGCAGCCCGTGCGCTGGGCGATCCGCGCCGGATGCTTGAAGATCGGGCACAAAGCTTTGATAACTGGTCGGAACGTTTGCCACGTGCGATGCAATCGGTTTTGCAGCAGGCACGCGCACGACTGAACGAAACCGCATCGCGCCTGGCAAGCCCGCGTGAACAGCTTTCGGAAAAACGCAACCGGCTGGAAAATGCCGGGCTGAAGCTGCAAACCGTGATTGACCGGCAGGTGCAACAGCAAAAATCACGGCTGGACCGTGCCGCAGCAGGCCTGCGCCCCAACGATGCCAAAAACGATATCCGCCGCAATAACCGCCAGATCGAGGATTTGGGTGATCGGCTGAAACGTGCCATGCAGAATACCATTGTGCGGGAAGGCGAGGGACTGGCGCGTTATGACCGGCTGCTGGAAAGTTTTTCCTATCGCAATGTTTTAAAACGCGGTTTTGCCGTGGTGCGCGATAGCAATGGCAAGCTGGTTGATCATGCCGCCCTGTTGGCAATGGGCCAGCATTACCGCCTGGAAATGCGGGATGGCAGTGCGGATATGCAGCTTGCCGGGGAAACGCCGACGGGTACGGGGGCACAGCCCTTGCGCCCCGCTGCACCGGTTGAAAACACGGACAAGCCAGCGGCACCGTCGCCCGTTGAGGCTGCGCCGGTTGTACCTGCCACCAAACCCGATGCCGCCGCATCAAATTCTTCGGCGGAAAAACCCAAAAAGCCGCGCCGTAAAAAAGACCCCACCCCACAGGAAGATGACCGTCAAGGGAGCCTGCTATAATGCGTTCAAACTTTGTTGCCGTTGCCCTGACACTGATGGGCGTGGTGATCACCGCACCGCTGGCAGCCCGTGCGGACGAGCCTGCCTTTAAAGGCAGTTTTACCCAGGGCGGGATTGTATTTGGTGAAACCACACCGGGTACGAAGGTGGAACTGGACGGCGAGAAAATTGATACCGTCGCCCCTGATGGCAATTTTGTTTTGGGGTTTTCGCGCGATTACGAAGGTCCGGCAACTGTTACGTTGCTGCATGGGGATGGCAGCACCGAACAGTTTACCTATCCCATTACCCATCGCACCTTTGATATTCAGCGTATTGATGGCCTACCCAAGAAAATGGTCACGCCAGACCCGGCGGTGATGGAGCGCATCCATGATGATTCCCGTCAGGCCCGCGAGGCCCGTGTCGCCCGGTTTGACCAGGAATATTACAATTCCGGTTTCATCTGGCCCGCAACCGGGCGGATCAGCGGTGTTTATGGATCGCAGCGCATTTTAAATGGCGAACCGCGTGCCCCGCATTGGGGGGTGGATATTGCGGTGCCCAGTGGCACCCCGATTGTCGCCCCGGCAGATGGGGTGGTGACACTGGCCCATCCCGATATGTATTTTTCCGGTGCGACGCTTTTTGTGGATCATGGGTTGGGTGTTGTTTCGGCCTTTTTGCATCTGTCAAAAATTGACGTCAAAGTCGGCGATGTCGTGCATCAGGGCGATGTTATTGCCCATTCCGGTGCCAGTGGCCGGGCCACCGGCCCGCATCTGGACTGGCGGGTTAACGTCGGGCCGACGCGCATTGATGCGGCCTTGCTGGTCCCGCCGATGGAACAGGTTCTGGCAGGGGCAAAAAAATGAAAATTCGGGGCGCGGTTGCCGCAGGACATATTGAAACGGCCCGCGCCGCCCGGGATGTATTGGAAGCTGGCGGCACGGCCTTTGATGCCATTATTGCGGCGATGTGGGCTGCCTGTGTGGCCGAACCTGTTTTGGCATCACTTGGCGGTGGCGGGTTTTTAATGGCGCGCCCGGCGGGCAAACCGCCCCAGCTTTATGATTTTTTCGTTGAAACACCGCTGGCAAAACGCCCGGCCGAACAATTGGAATTTGAAAGCTGCATTGCCACCTTTGCCGGTGGTGTTCAGCAGGAATTTCATGGTGGTTATGGGGCGGTGGCAACGCCGGGCATGGTTGCGGGCCTGTTTGCCGTGCATCGCGATCTGGGGCGGTTGCCCATGGGTGATCTGGCCATGTCGGCGCGCAATCTGGCGCGCGATGGTGTGGAGGTCGATCCTTTCCAGCATTATGTGATGAATATTGTCACCCCGCTTTTGGGTTTTTGTGATGAAACCCGTAAAACATATGGCAAAGCGGGCGATACCAGCACTGATTTCACTGTTATTTCCGCCAATGCCCGCCATCATCAGCCCCAACTGGCCGCATCGATTGATGAACTGGTGCAACATGGTGCCGAAAGTTTTTATCGTGGCGATCTGGCATCGGCACTGGTGGTGGCCTGTGCGCAGTCTGGCGGTTACATCACGGCGGACGATCTGGCGAAATACCGGGTATTGATACGCGATCCTCTTCTGGTCCGCGGGCGTCAGGGGAAATTCGTGCTGAACCCACCCCCGGCATCGGGCGGGGTTTTGGCCGGGTTTGGCCTTAAACTGGCGCGCGATATTGATTTGGGCGAATTTGGTGATGCCCGCCACCTGGATGCGGTATCGGCCATTTTAAAAACAACGTCGGTGGTGCGCGGTGAATTTGGCGCGGCCCCGTCGATCCTGGGTGATGAATTTTGCGAAGGATACCGCAATCTGATCGGGGATCGGCCATTAACCCAAAACGGCACCACGCATATTTCGGTGGTCGATGAATTTGGCAATCTGGCATCGGTGACCCTTTCAAACGGGTCAACATCCGGGCGCATGATTCCGCAAAGTGGTATTCTGCTTAATAATATGCTGGGCGAGGCGGATTTATCCCCCGAAGGTTTTCATAACTGGCCCTGTGGTGTGCGCATGACATCCATGATGACACCGGCCCTTTATCTTGCCAATGACGGGGCGCTGGTCGCACTTGGGTCTGGCGGGTCCAACCGCATACGGTCCACCATGATGCAGGTATTGCTTAATCTGGATGTGTTTGGCATGTCGCTGGAAGATGCCATTGCCGCCCCGCGCATGCATTTTGATGATGACCTGCTATCGATCGAGCCCGGTTTTGATACCGCCCTTCTTGATCAATTGCATTTAAACGAACAGCACCGCTGGCAGGAAAGCGACATGTTCTTTGGGGGGGTACATGCCGCATCGCTTAACAGCTTTGCCGGGCGGCTGGATGCGGCTGGGGATGCGCGCCGCAACGGGCACTGTTTTATCGTTGATTAAGGGCAAAGGGCCTTATTCGCCGGAATAATCCGTTTGGCTTGGCACAACCGCGCCAACATCAAGCAGTGGTGCTGCATCAATTTTTTCCGCATGCATCATGGCCGCCACCCGTTGCAGGGATGACAGCATCTGGGTTTTTTCCCACACCGGCAATTCTTCAAACTGGCGAATGAATTCTTCATGCAGCAGGTCCGGGGCATTGGCGATGATGTCGCGCCCGGCATCGGTCAGTTCGGTATTAACCACGCGCTTGTCGGTGGTGGATCGGCGGCGTTCCATCAAGCCGCGTTGTTCCAGGCGGTTCAGGATGGTGGTGACCGTCGCCTGACTTAGCGAAACATGGGTTGAAATGCGCTTTACCGTTACGTTTTGCAGCTCGCCAATGGCCCGCAAAACCATGATTTGCGGAATGGTCAGCCCGTAAACTTTCATGATGCGCTTGGAATGCAGGTCCGTTGCCCGGATAATCTGCCGCAAGGTGACCAAAACATCCTGCCAGTAGGGTTGCTGCTTTTCCATGGTGGTTCTTTTACGTTCTGTGTTCCGGGTGGCGAAATTGTGGGGCCTTTGCCAGCACGTCCGGCTATCGGTTAGCGGTCTTTGGGCCGATAAGCAAACAAAATTGGCGTGCATGGGCAGGGCAACAGCCATGCGTACCCGTTTGCCTGCAAAACAAAACATCAAAAGTAAAATGAATGATCCTGTTTAACCGCGAAAACGGCGAAGATACAAATACAGGCCGCCAAAAATGGCGCATAAAACCGCAAGCCCGCCAGCAAACAACGTGATTTTCTCAAACCGCAGCGAACTGGCTTGCCGGTTTTCCATATAAACCAGAATATGTTTGCGCAGTTCATCCATATCCGGTGTCAGGTCACGTTCAGGAACAAACAGTGGTAAACCCGCGCGCGACAGCAAATCGTTGGTTTTGTTAACCCGTTCATTATAAAGGGCAAACCGTTCCTCTGCCGCGCCCAGATCCAGAAGCGGGCGGTTGGGGCTATCGGTGCCGATTGCGGGTGATGGTTTGATGGTAACGGTGGCGCGTGTCAGGCTGCGATAGGGGCCTGAAAGGCATTCCTTTAAGGTTGCAGGGTGCGTTTTGCACTGAATAACCCGGTCGGGTGCCGTTTGGATGGCATCGCGCAGGCTGTGCTGCAAATCCTTTTCAAACCGCGCGATATTCATGCGCAGTTCCAGTGCCTCGTTGCGAATGTCGCTTTGTTCGGATGCGCGTACTGGCAGGCCAGAAGCCGCCACAAGCAACGGTATCATGATCATACCGGTCAACAGTCGCACGCGCACGGCATTGTCCTTTCGGGCATGCGACAATTCGCGACATGCCGGGTTTTTGACCGATTTTCTTTAAAGAAGCCCCATTTTGCCCGCCGAGGTCATTGCCCGGCAAGAAGAATTTCGCCGCAATAACGGTTTAGCCAATCACAGCGATCACTTGGTAAGGCAAGGGACCGGTTTTACCGAATGACTGCCGGTCAGGTTGGTGTCACAGGTGTTTGGTTGGGGCATGGCATGGGGAGGGCGCGCCAAAAGGCACGCCCGGATAAGCGGGAAGGGGCCGAAACAGGTTGGAATAGGTCAGAGCAGGCCGGAA
Source organism: Thalassospira marina (assembly GCF_002844375.1). NCBI lineage: Bacteria > Pseudomonadati > Pseudomonadota > Alphaproteobacteria > Rhodospirillales > Thalassospiraceae > Thalassospira > Thalassospira marina. Next base: position 764,822 of record NZ_CP024199.1, read on the forward strand.
TAAGCTGGCAACCGCGCCTTAATCGGGCCAGCGGCGATGCACCCACAGCCATTGTGCCGGGCGCTGGCGGATCCAGTCTTCGATGAAGGCATTTACATCGGTCATGATTTTGAGGATATCGGCGTGGCGGTCATCCGTTTTGACGATGTCGATCTTTGGATAGAATGTCATGCGGAAATAGGCGCCATGCAGGCGTTCCAGGCGGACCGGTACAGCCGGGGCATCATATTTGACAGCAAACTGCGCAAGTGCGGGCGCGGTCATGGCATCGCGGCCAAAAAACGGGACGGCGATGCCGTCATTCATTTTCTGGTCCACCAGCATGGCGATATGGCCGCCCTTTCGCAAAAAGCCGGTCAGCTTGCGCGCCCCTTCTGGCCCCTTGCGGACCATTTCACCCTTAAAGCCCTGTCGGGCCTTTGAGAAAATGTTATCGACCCAAGGGTTGTCCGGCGCGCGATAAACACACATCATTTCCAGGTCCATGGCGCGTGCAAGCAGCATGGCGACTTCCCAGTTGCCAGCATGGGCGGTAAAAAACTGGCCTGGCTTGTCATCATTTTTCAGCGCAAGGCCGTTTTCCAGCCCGACAACTTCAAGACGGTCCGATCCTGGTTCAATCTTGTGAATATGCGGTACTTCGGCAATGCTGCGGCCCAGATTTTCCCACATATCGCCCAAGATCGTTTCAATTTCGTGGGCCGATTTTTCGGGAAAGGCGCGTTCCATATTGCGCCGGGCCCGCTTGGTAATGCTGACCCTGGCGCCTATCTTACGTCCAATCCAGCCGCCAACGGCAGATGCGCGATCAATCGACATGATTGAAAACAGCCAGAAAAACAGATGCGCCGCCAATCCCTGCAGGGGATAGCTGAAGTAACGCTGGAAATTGCTGATGTTTTTGTTTTTAGGCGCCATGGGCAAATACCGTTTCGATCATTTGGGTCATGCCTGGCAAGTCGTCAAATTCCAGGGCAATGCGCAGCGTCCTTATGCCGGTTTGATCCGCGAAGGGCAAGCGCACCAGGTCTTTTTCCGTGGTAACCAGCATGGCCCCGGCCTTTTGGGCATCGGCACGCAAGGCGGCCAGTTCATGTGGCTTAAACAGATGGTGGTCGGGGAAATCGCGCGCAAGGGCAATTTCCGCCCCGCAATCGCGCAGGCTTTGGTAAAACTTTTCCGGTCGGCCAATCCCGGCAAAGGCAGCAACCTTCTGCCCGGCAAATTCATTGGCATTTTCCGGGCGAATACGGGCCTTGAAAACCGAAACATGGTTGGGCATTTGCGGTGCCAGCCCGGTTTTATCATCCCCGATGATGATGGCGGTACGCACACGCGAAAACCCGCTTTTGATGGTTTCGCGAAGCGGCCCGGCGGGTAAAACCCGGCCATTGCCAAACCCGGTGGCACCATCAATCACGACAATGCCCAAATCCTTGATCACGGATGGGTTTTGTAAACCATCATCCATAATGATCACATCGGCCCCGGCAGCCTTGATGGCTTCTGCCCCGGCGGCACGATTGCGCGAAACCCATGCCGGGCCGGTGCGCGCCAGCAACAGGGGTTCATCGCCAACATCCGATGCGCGATCGTGCGACAGATCAACCCTGTGCGGGCCCTGTTGGGTGCCGCCATATCCCCGGCTTAGAAAATGGGGGTTATGGCCAAGCCCGGTTAAAATACCAAACAGCGCCTGTGCCGATGGCGTTTTACCCGCCCCACCCACGGTGAAATTCCCCAGGCAAATCACCTTGCAGCCCGGATGCAGGGCCGGTGTCGTTGCCTTGCGCCATGCGGCCCCCGCCCGCCACAGAAGCGAAAGTGGCGATAGCGCACGGGAAATAACATTATCGGTTTGCCAGAAATCAGGGGCGTGCATGTGGCCCCCGGCATGCCACCAGCAATTCCGTAATGGCAGACATGGTACGTTCCAGAACTTCGGCTTTGCTGTTGGCATAGTTGCGCGCCGCATCGGTCAGGGCATCGCGCGCGGGCTGGTTTGCCAAAAGTTGGTCAAGCTGGCGTTCAAGGTCGGCTTCATCGGTGCAGGGGCGCGCAGCACGTTCCGCCAGCATTTCACGGCTGATTTCGGCAAAGTTGCTCATATCCGGGCCATGCAGGATGGCACAGCCAAGGCGTGCTGGTTCCAGCGGGTTTTGCCCGCCACCCACCGCCAGGGTTTTGCCAATAAAGCAAATTGGTGCCAGCCGGTAATAAAGGCCCATTTCCCCAATGGTATCACCCAAAAACACATCGGTATCGCGGGTAATGATATGGTCCATGCTGCGCCGGGCAATGCGCAGGCCCTTGCCCATCAGGGTGGCTTCAATGCCAGTTGCCCGGTTGGGGTGGCGCGGAACGATGATGGTTAAAAGATTGCGGTGTTTTTCACGCAGGCGCGCATGGATGGAGGCGGCAATTGTTTCTTCGCCTTCAAACGTGCTTGATGCCAGCCAGACAGGGCGATCGCCAATCTGGTCGCGATATTTGCGCAATATGTCATCTTCAACCGGTAGGGGCAGGGCCGCAAATTTCAGATTGCCCGTGGTCATGACATTGGGCGCGCCCAGTTCGCGAAACCGTGCTGTTTCTTCCTCTGTCTGGGCCAGCACAACACTGAAACAGGCCATCACCGGGCGAATGAAGGATGAAAACCGGCGATAGCTTTTAAAGCTGCTATCCGATATCCGGCCATTTAACAGGGCGATTTTTGTGCCGGATTTACGCGCGCGGGTCAGGATATTGGGCCAAAGGTCGCTTTCCAGCCACAGGGCAATATCGGGCCGCCAGTGATGCAGGAAACGCGCGACATAAACCTGTCGGTCCACCGGGATAAACTGGTGAATAACATTTTCCGGCAGGCGTTCGTGCATCATGCGCGCCGATGTGACGGTGCCGGTCGTAACCAGTATGGTAAATTCCGGGTATTCGCGCTGCAGCCGGTCAATAACGGGCAGGGCAGAAAGGGATTCACCAACACTGGCACCGTGAATCCAGATCAGCGGGCCTTCGGGGCGCATATGGCCGGGATGGCCAAACCGTTCGCCGATGCGGCCGGGGTCTTCCTTGCCGCGGTTTTTACGCCGGTGCAAATACAGGCCCACAATCGGGCCCAGCATGCGTGTTGCTGCACGATAGGCGTAAAACAGGCTCATCGCGGTGTTTCTCCGGCTTCGCGCGCGGCGCGTTTCTGCTTTACGGGTTCATCGGGGCCGGCGGGCTCAATCACATCAAGGCCAAATTCCCGGTCATGCTTCTGGGTTAGCGCGACCATGCTGGTTTCCAGCTCCAGGCGTTTTGCCTCCATGCCGTCATTATCCAGGTCTTTGGGCACATAAATGGGTTCGCCCCAGGCAAACACACCACGTGAAAAGGGAAAAGGCAGCACAAACCTGTCCCAACTGCGCATGACACGCCGCCGCGATGCGGAATAGGTAAGCGGGAAAATCGGAACACCACTGATGCGTGCTGCCGAAATGACACCGCCGGATGCATGCATGCGCGGGCCGCGTGGCCCATCGGGCGTCATGCCAACGACTTCACCGGCCTTTAGCGATTTTAAAATCCCACGCAGGGCATTTGCACCCCCGTTGCTTGATGACCCGGCAATGGTATGGACGCCAAAATGGCCAATGGTGCGCGAAATGATTTCGCCGTCACGATGCGCTGAAATCAGCATGTTAAAGGGCGCATCCCCGCCAACGGCCTGCCATGTATAAGGCATCATCAATAGGCGCTGATGCCAGAAGGCAACAATAAAGGGTTTGCCTTCGGCCATCATCTGGCGTGGCAGGTCTGTTCCCTTTTGCTGCCATTTACCGGTATGGCGCACAAGGCGGATGTAAAAGGCGGCAAGGTGGCACAATGTCGCCCGTGCCTGCGCGCTTTTGACGATTCCTTTATACCACTTCACGCGTTCAGTCCTGATCGGTCACCAGATGGGGTTGTTTGCCCGGTTCTTCGGAAAACTGCAGGTTATAAAGGTTGGCATATGCGCCGCCAAGTGCAAGTAATTCTTCGTGTTTTCCCTCTTCAATCAACTGCCCGCGATGAATGACACAGATTTTGTCAGCATCGATGATGGTTGAAAGACGGTGCGCAATAACCAGCGTGGTGCGGTTTTTCATCAGCTTGGCAAGTGCTGTCTGGATATGGCGTTCGGATTCCGTATCGAGTGCCGATGTTGCTTCGTCAAGCAGCAGGATCGGCGCGTTTTTCAGCATTGCGCGCGCAATGGCAATACGCTGGCGCTGCCCGCCCGAAAGCTTGACGCCATGTTCACCAACAATGGTGTCATAACCATTTTCAAGCTCCATGATAAAATCATGGGCAGCGGCATTGCGTGCGGCTTCCTGGATTTCCTCGTCACTGGCACCGGCACGGCCATAGGCAATATTGGCGCGCACGGTATCATCAAACAGCGAGATTTCCTGGCTGACAAGTGCAGTGGCATTGCGCAGCGTGCGAAGCTGCACATCGCGAATATCCTGCCCGTCAATGGCGATGCTGCCGGAATTGATGTCATAAAAGCGGGGAATAAGGTTCAGGATCGTCGATTTCCCGGCACCGGACTGGCCGACAAGTGCCACCGTTTGCCCGGCAACAATATCAATATTGATATTGCTAAGCGCGTTGCTGTCATCTTCGCTGTTATAGGCGAAATCGACCTTCTTGAAGGTGATGCCACCACCTTTGACATTCAGCGGTTTGGCATCGGGCTTGTCCTTGATGTTCGGTTCAAGGTCGAGAATGGTGAAAACGCGCTGGGATGCCGCAAGGCCCGCCTGCAAATTCATATTGATATTTGCCAGTCGCTTTACTGGTTCATAAGCCATCAAAAGGGCGGTGATAAAGGCGAAAAACCCGCCTGCATCATTGCTGCCTTCAATAACGCGATAGCCGCCATAAACGATAATCACGGTAACCGCGACACCGCCCAGCGTTTCCATGATGGGGGATGAACGCGCGCGAACCTTTTGTGCCTTGAAATTCAGGCGGAAAATATAATCAACCAGTTTGCCAACCCGCGAGCTTTCGTATTCTTCCATGCCATAGGCTTTGACATGGCGAACGCCGTGAAAGGTTTGCTCCAGCAGGGTGGCGAATTCGCCGATCTGTTGTTGGGTGTTGGACGAAACCTTGCGCATGCGCCGGCCCAGGCGGGCAATTGGCATGATGGCAAGGGGAAAGACAAAAATGGCGATAAAGGCCAGTTGCCAGTCTTTTACAAACATCACCCCGATCAGGAAAATCGCCGACATCAGGTCTTTGCCAAACCCCGTCAGGCTTTCTGATACGGCCGAACGCATGGCGCCAACGTCGCTGGTAAAGCGCGCAATCAGCTTGCCGGTATTGGTGCCGTGGAAAAAGTCGATATCCAGGCTCATGACGTGTTCGTAAAGGCGGTTCTGAATATCAGTCAGGATGCGACCACCAACAAAGCTCATCATCACAGCCTGGCCGTAATTGCCAAACCCTTTAAGCGCAAAGGTAATCAGCACCGCTGCACCGACGGGAAGCAGCATGGCGCCGTTTTTGTTGATGAAAATCTCGTTGATCACCGGGTCCATCAGCCATGCTGACGCACCTGTTGTCGCAGCAACAACAACCATGAAAAACAGGGCCAGAACAATTTTGCCGATATAGGGCCGTACCGCTTCGCGGACGATCCGTTTGACCATCGGCCATGTGTCCCAGTGTTCGGTGGTATGGTCGATATTCTGTTTGGACAAGAAGGTAATCCTGACTGTTGTGCGCATGGAAATTCGGACCGGCCGACTGTATCGGATTGCCCCGATTTTGCCTTTTATCAAGGCCCAATTGTGCCCGATTTTACGTGCAGTTTGCTATCATGGTGATGGCTTCACGGCAAGCATCCGTGTGTTGAAAGGCACAGATCAACATACAACGACAGGATGCGGGAACCTGGAAGGCATGCACGCGTTCTTTCCTAATATGGTTCATTTAAAAAAATAAGAAATGAGCAAACAACTTAAAAACCAGATCGAATGCACCCTGTCACTGGGTGTTGAAAGCCGCGTTTTCCCCCTGCACTGGCATGGCCAGGATTTGTGGGTAAAGCAGGCTGTCAATTCCAAACATAAAGTCTGGCATAGTCTGCAGCGCTTTGCAGCGGGTTTGCTGGGTGTTCCCATGTTGCGGCCCACCGTGTCGCAAGGCGGGAAATGCGGCCTTGATGATGAAACCAGCCACCTGTTGCGCATGCGTGATCATGGTGTGCATGTTCCTGACCTTGTGATGGCAAGTGATTGCTGGATCGTGCTGGGGGATAATGGCTGCATCCTCAAAGACCAGTTAAAAGCCGCACTGGCCGCTGGTCGGGATGACAAAATATGCGAGCTGATCACAAAGGCCGCACATGGCCTTGCTGATTTGCATATGCGTGATTGCGCCCATGGTGCGCCGCTTTTGCGCAATATCACGCTATGTGATGATGGTTGCATCGGCTTTATCGATTTCGAGGAAGACCCCGAAGGCTGCATGCCCATTGCGGATGCCCAGGCGCGCGATGTTTTGCTGTTTCTGTTTTCCATTCAACGCGAAATCAAAAAACGGCCTGATCTGCTGCATCTGGGGTGGGAAGCCTATCTTGACCAGGTTGGGCAAAATGCCCCGGCCATGCGCCCGCTGGCATCGGTTTTGCGCCGGATATTCCCGGTTTACCTGTTGATGATTGTGTTTCGGCGCTGGCTGGGCACCGATGCGCTGAATGGCATGCAAACCTATCAGGTTTTGTGCCGGGACATCATGCATGGCGCAACGTCGCATCAGGGCCAACTGACACGCCATTGATCGGTTTCGCACTGATTAAACCCTGCACCACTGCGCTTACCGGCAAAAATCCACCGCAGCCAACCACAACCAGCGCGTTATTGCGCCGGTTGTGGTTGTGGCTGGCGCAGGTCCTGATCATCGCTTTGGGCAACGTCGGCATTCCGTTGGGATGCAGGCGTTGCTGCCACACTTTCGGCGACCGATATCCGCGTTGCTGTTTCCCCATCATACCCGCCGGAAAACGGGGCAAGATTGTAAAGAAACTGCCGGGCGGAATTATGCCAGCTATATTGTTCGGCCAAGGCGCGGGCATCGTTGCGATCAAGTTTTAAGGCATCAAGGGCGGCCTGGCGCAGGTCGCTGTTGATGGCACCTGCCTTGGTATCACGCACAATATCGGCCGGGCCCTGCACCGGGAAAACGGCAACTGGTGTGCCCGATGCCAGGGCTTCCAATATCACCAGTCCAAAAGTATCGGTCTTGCTGGGAAAAACAAAAACATCGGCCGAGGCAAAGGCGATGGCCAGGCTTTCGCCGGTTTTTTTGCCCAGAAACTGCGCCTTGGGATATTTCTGCTTCAAATCGTTTAATTGCGGACCATCGCCGACCACAAATTTGGTGCCGGGCAAATCAAGGTCGAGAAAATGGCCGATATTTTTTTCAACCGCCACCCGACCGACAAACAGCCAGTGCGGCTTGGGAAAATCACCAAAGCTTGCATCTTCACGGGGATGAAACAGCGAAAGATCCACCCCGCGCGACCAGATATGCAGGTTTTGAAAACCCCAGCTTTTCAGCTCGTCGCGCAAGGATTCGGTAGCGACCATGACAGACTGTGATTTACCATGAAATCGGCGCATGCCCCGATAGGAAATCGCCAGCGGCAATTTGGTGCGCGCATGAAGATATTCGGGAAAGCGGGTGTGATAGGCGGTGGAAAACGGCAATTTCCGTTTCAGGCAATAGGCACGCGCAGCCTGACCCAACGGCCCTTCGGTTGCGATATGGATGGCAACGGGCTGCATTGCATCAATCATGCGCGAAAGTTTGCGTCTTGCAAAAATCGCCAGCCGGATTTCCGGGTAGGTCGGGCAGGGAATGGTTGTGAACTGGTCGGGTGAAATGATGCGTACATCATGGCCCTGGGCAATCAGTTCGGCGCTTACCGTTTCCAGCGTCCTGACAACACCATTAACCTGTGGCCGCCAGGCATCGCTGACAATCAGTATTCTCATGCTGTTTTTCCAACCGGGCTGGTGGTTGCTGCGCCAGTATTGGCGATGCGCGGGCTTTGCGGTTTGCCTGTGTTTTCAATGTCGCCTGCTGTGCGAAACAGCGACATTAACCGTCCCAGCCCAAGGCTGGCCGGGGTGCTGGCCGAATTTGGCGTGACATAGGACATTGCCATATTGCGCATATCCGCCCAGTGCAGAAGCTCCAGCTCGCCATCCTTGTGTTCAACAAGGGCCGTGCAGCTTTCAACCCAGTCACCGTCATTGCAATAAAGCACGTTGCCGATCATGCGTTTTTCGGCATGGTGGATATGGCCGCAGACAACGCCATCGACCTTGCGTTTGGCGGCAGCATGGGCAACGGCATTTTCAAAATTGCAAATGAACTGAACCGCGTTTTTCACCCGGTTTTTCAGATAGGCCGACAGCGACCAGTACCCATATCCCAGCTTGCGCCGGGCGGCATTGAAATACCGGTTCAGCATGATGGCAAGGTTATAGGCCGTATCCCCCAGATAGGCGAGCCAGCGGGCATATTTCACCACGCCGTCAAACTCGTCCCCGTGAATGACCAAAAGGCGTTTGCCATCGGCGGTGGTGTGAATGTCGTTCATGCGCACATCGACATGGCCAAAGGTCATATCGACAAATTCGCGGGCAAATTCATCATGGTTGCCGGGCACAAAAATGACCTTTGCGCCGTTCTTGGCCTTTTCCATGATATTTGTGATAACGGCATGGTGGCTTTCGGGCCAATACCAGCTTTTCTTCAGGCGCCAGCCGTCTATGATGTCGCCCACCAGATAATAGGTATCTGCCGTTACTTCGTTAAGGAAATCTACCAGCAGCTCTGCCTGGCAGCCGCGTGTACCCAGATGCACATCTGAAATCCATACCGTGCGGTAGTGGGGTTTCGTGTTCATTGCTGTCATCGTCGCCCTCCAGGTCCCCATGCAAAGGATGGTCGCGCACCCCGGGTGCTGGCCCGTAAATATTGGGCTCGACCAATACCTGAATAAAACAAAAGGGGCGAACATATAACCCGTTCACAGAAATTTATCAGTATTGAAAGGATTTTGTTACATATTTACTTTTGTATAAGATGGCGATGGCGAAATATTTTTCAATTTTATTACAGGTAATATTTGTTTCATGGCCGAAGATGGCATCACCATTATTTTTAACCCCCGTGCTGGCGGTAACAAGCAGCGCTTCCTTTCTGCTATTCTGCAGCGCGCCGGGGTAAAGGTTGAATTGCTGCAAACCACCCATCCCGGCCATGCCCGCGAATTGGCCAGGCGGGTGCGGGCGGGGCGCAGGCTTTATGTGGCGGGCGGCGATGGTTCGTTAAACGAGGCCCTTAACGGCCTGCTTGATGCACAAATCGATGGTCACGAAGTACCGCCCCTGGGCATTATCCCGCTGGGAACGGCCAATGTGCTGGCTGTCGAGGTGGGGCTGGGGGTTAATACCCGTGCCGTAGCCGACTATATCAACGATCCGGTCCATGTATGGGTGCGGCCGGGGCTTTTGAACGGGCGCGCCTTTTTCCTGATGGTGGGTATTGGTGCTGATGCCGATACGGTTGCCAATGTGTCGCTGAAATTAAAACGGCTGATTGGCAAGGGGGCTTATGTGCTGGAAGGGCTGCGCAATATTGCCTTTCCCCGCCATCGTGATTTTGAAGTCCATATTGGCCGGGACCAATACCGGGTCGCGGGTGTCGTTGCCACCCACGCCAGCCATTATGGGGGCAAATTCATTATTTCGCCCGATGCATCGCTGACAGATAACAAACTTGATGTGGTTCTGATGCCTGCCAGCGGCAGCCTGGCGACGGCCCGATATGGGCTGGCATTGACCATGAACCGCCTGTTTCGCCAGTCCGATGTTAGCGTTATCCGCACCGAACGCCTGACGATCACCAGCCATTGCGGCCCTGCCCCGGTGCAGATCGATGGGGAGAATGCCGGTGCATTGCCCTGCGAAATCAGCCTGTCGCCCTATCCGGTCCGGCTTTTGGTGCCGCGCGCCTATTTTAACGCTACCAGCCAGAAAGACGGGCAGATCGGGGCATCTTCCCAGCCACTGCAAATCGCAAGTCAGTAACGCCGATAAGCCCTGATATGTTGGTGTTCCCGCCTATGCCGGGTGCTTTGGCATGTTTCGGGTGATGCCGCAGGAAAAAATGGCGCCTTAATACTAAAGTAATTGCCTAACTATTTTTCTCGTGATAGTTAGGCATATGCTTAACCAACAAACAGACCTTAATCGCCTTTTTGGTGCCCTTTCGGACCCCGCCCGTCGCACGATGGTCGAACGGCTTAGCCGTGGTCCGGCACCGGTAAGCGAGCTTGCCGGCCTGTTGCCGATGTCATTGCCATCGGTCATGCAGCATCTGGGTGTGCTTGAAAATGCCGGTATCGTCCGATCTGAAAAGGTCGGCAGGGTACGAACCTGTTCTATCGCACCCGAGGCCTTAAGTGCCGCGGAACAGTGGATCAATGCGCGCCGGACCCAGTGGGAACAGCGCCTGGATCGCCTGGGTGCATACCTTGCCAGTCAGCCAGAGGAGCCTGACGATGCCCCATGATCATGCCGGTTTAACGCTGCATATGCACCCGCTGGCATCCTATTGCTGGAAAGTGCTGATCGCACTTTATGACGCCCATATCACCTTTGAGGCCGTGCAGTTGGACGGGTTGCCAAAAAACGACAGCGCCTTTACCGATTTGTGGCCGCTGGCGAAAATGCCGCTGTTACAGCATGGCGCGAATGTGGTGCCTGAAACCTCGATCATTATCGAATATTTGCAACTGCATTTTCCCGGCAAGCTGCGTTTGATCCCGGAAAATGGGGATCAGGCCATCGAGGTTCGGCTGTGGGACCGCTTTTTTGATCTTTATGTGCATACGCCGATGCAAAAATTTGTATCCGACGTCCTGCACTCTGAACAATCGCGCGATCCTGCCGGTGTCAGCGAGGCGGGTGAAACCCTTGAAACCGCCTATGCCATGTTGGAAAAACGGATGGAAACGCGGCACTGGATGGCAGGGGATGCCTTTTCCATGGTTGATTGTGCAGCCTTCCCGCCGCTTTTTTACGCCGATGCCATCAAACCCTACCGTGCAACGCATCCGGCCCTTTCTGCCTATTTTGAACGCCTGTTGCAACGCCCGGCCATTGCGCGTGTGATCGACGAGGCCCGGCCCTGGCTGGCCTATTTCCCGTTTGTTGACGGGCTTGAACCGCGTTTTCGCCCGCTTGCCGATGTCCCCCCCAACAAGGAATGACGTTATGACCGATAACAAACATGAAAACGGCGATTTCATCGATGCCCATGCAGCCGCCCGGGCGCGCATTCCTGAGGGGGTGAAACGGTCTGTCGTGCATGCGACCTTTAGCCTGGAACGCACCTATGATGCCTCAGTCACGCGGGTGTGGAAGGCATTGACCCTCCCCGAAGCCAAGGCGCAATGGTTTGGTGCGCCACCCGAAGAACTTGAAGTTCTGGAAAGCAATATGGATGTGCGGCCAGGTGGGCGCGAAAGGCTGAAGGGGCGCTGGGTCAGTAATGTGGTTTCAACCTTTGATGCCACCTATTACGACGTCATCGAAAATGAACGTCTCGTCTATTGTTATGAAATGCATCTGGATGACCATAAAATTTCGGTTTCCATTGCCACCCTGCAATTACAGGCAGTTGGCAAGAAAACCCGCCTGATGCTGACCGAACAGGGTGCCTTCCTTGATGGTTATGACGATGCCGGTTCACGCGAACATGGTACCAACGAACTGTTTGACAAACTTGGTACTGTTTTAAGCCAGTAACATTGGTATTTCCCAGGGGTACAGGACGTTTAACAGGCGGGGCAAAAGTGATCTTTGCTTGCCGCAATACGAAAACAACCACGTTAAGCAGGCGAATACTTCATCTTGCAAACAAAGACCGGGGCAAGCTGATCCCGGTCTTTGTTTTTTATTAGGGGCGGAGTATTGAAGGCTGTTAACCGGCGCGGACTTTGGCGATAAAATTATCGACCTCGCGGCGCAGATTTTCCGCCGATGTTGAAAGTTCGCGTGCACTTGAAAGCACCTGTTCGGCGGCGGCACCGCCTTCATTGGCGGCTTCGCTGACCTGCGAAATTGCGCTGGAAACTTCCTGTGTGCCGGCCGATGCCTGCGAAACGTTGCGCGCAATTTCCTGGGTGGCCGAATTTTGCTGATCCACCGCTGAAGAAATCGAGGATGCCGTTTCGCGGGTGCGCGAAATGACGTCGGAAATATCGCGAATGGCATCCACCGTGGTTTGCGTAACGGCCTGGACCTCGGAAATATGGCTGGTGATGTTTTCGGTTGCCCGTGCCGTTTGGGTCGCCAGGTTTTTAACCTCGGATGCGACAACGGCAAATCCCTTGCCTGCTTCGCCCGCGCGGGCCGCCTCGATGGTGGCATTCAGGGCCAAAAGGTTGGTTTGGGCGGCAATATCCTGGATAAGGTTGACCACTTCGCCAATTTTTTGCACCGATTCAACCAGCCCTTCGGCCGTGCGCTGGGTTTCGGCACCTTTTTCAACGGCAATTTGCGTCACCTCGGATGAATGCACCACCTGTTCGCCAATCTGGCGGACTGATGCTGCCAGTTCCTCGCAGGCGGTGGCAACGGTTTCGACATTGGTGCTGGCTTCTGTTGCGGCGGCTGAAACCGTGCTGGATTGCGCATTGGTTTCATCAAGCGAACTGGTCAGGGTTTGGGCCGCTGTTTCCAGTTCGGTTGCGGTAGAGGCAACAATGGTAACGATGGCCCCAACCGTTTGGTCGAACTGGTTGGCAAGGTCGTTCATTGCCTGTTTTTTGTCTTCGATGGCCTGCTGTTCGGCGCGTTCGGCGGCTTCTTCCATTTCGCGGTTGCGAATCATGTTGGTTTTGAAAATTTCCATCGCAGCAGAAATTTCACCAATTTCATCGCGCCGGTCAGTGCCGTAAACATGAACATCCAGGTTGCTGTTGGCCAGTTCATTTAAGGACCACACAATTTTGCGAATGGGCTGCACAATACCAAACCGCGCAATCAGCATGCCCATACCAAGGCCAAGCGCCAAACCAACAATTGCGACAATAATGGTAATGCTGAGCCCGGTGGTAAAGGCCGCATCCGCATCGGCAACGGCGCCATTCAGGCGTTGCTGGGCATAGGCGACGTAATTGCGAATGCTGTCATTTAGGCCGCGCGCCTGTTCGCGGTTGGCGCGTGCCTGAAGGGTTAACTGGTCGGCAAGGGCGCGCCTGTCTTCGGATGCTTCGCTGTCATTGGCGGTTTTTAAAACCTTGGCGATGCTTTGTTCGTAAATCTGGTAATGTTCCTGCACATCCTGCAGCAATGCCAGGCGTTTGGGACCGGCTGTTTTGGCGGTTTCAGCCAGGATGGTTTGAAATTCCTGGGTTTCGCGCAAAATGGTGTCGTTCAGATCATCAATGGTGTCGGGCGTCGGGTCGGCTGCGATGCGAAATTCGGCCCGGTTCAGCGATGTAATCAGTTTCGTCAGGCGTAAACCATCCAGTGCTTCATTTGCTGCCGTTTCCTGTAATCGCGAAGACTGGTTCATGGTACTGAGGCCGTAATAGCCATTGATGGAAACGGCGATAATCGCAATTCCCAAAACGGCGATTATTGCAAATACCTTGGTAGCAATACCAAAATTTCCCAGTTTCATGCGTCTTCTCCCGGTCTGGAGCAAGTGGGGCCGGCGATATAGCCAGTCGTCTGATTGGTGAATAGCCTCTATTTAAGGTGGTTATGTGCGCTTATACATTCAGCCATAAATTGGGTTATCCGAAAAGGGAAAAACGACCGGCTTTGCGGTTTGGCCTGTTTTGACCTTCTTTTAAATGGCTGTTTTGTGCAGTTTCCGGGCCACAGATAGCCCAAACGAAATCACCCCGGCCTGAAACCAGACCGGGGTGCGATGATGTTTACGCCGATACTGCGGAATGCAGGAAATGGCGATGTTTTTCATAGTGGTTCAAGACATCGGCGATAACCTGTTCCTTGTTATAGCCAAAGATGTCGTAATCCTGCCCACCATCGAGCAAAAAGACCTCTGCCCGGTAATATTTGGTGGTTTTTTCCGGCGATTTGATTTCGGGGAAGGCAAAATCGGGCATGGAATATCCGCGCAGGCGTACGCCATAGACAAAGTCCTGAACGTCACCATGGGAAATTTCCAGCCGCACCTCGGTTTCGCTATGTGTCACATCTACCTGAAGGTCGGTTTCGCGCAATTCAACGGCCACACTTTCAAGTGCGGGTACTGCCGTTTCCGCAAGGAAGGTTTTGCAACGGTCCAGTTTCGGGTAGCTGACAATGGTTTGCAGGCGGGTCTTCCACGGGACATGCGCACCATGTACGGATGTTGTGGGGGCCAGGCCCATGCTGTGCTTTTTCAGCTTTTCCAGGCGCAGGCCTTTTAACAGGCCATAACAGACAAACAGCATGACCGCCGAAAAGGGCAGGGCGGCTGTAAGCGATGCGGTTTGCAGGGCATTAAGCCCGCCCATCACCAGCAACACGGCGGCAACAACGCCTTCGGTGATTGCCCAGAAGACACGCTGCCAAACCGGCGGGTCCTCCTGGCCGCCCGATGTGATGATGTCAATCACAAGCGAACCTGAATCCGATGATGTGACAAAGAACGTGACCACCAGCACCGTTGCCAGCAGCGATGACACGCTTGCAAACGGGAAGTTTTCAAGGAATTTGAACAGGGCGGTTGAAATATCGGCCCCGACCGCATCGGAAATCAGCCCGGATGCCGACCCCATATCCAGCCACATGGCGGCATTGCCAAAGAAGGTCAGCCAGATAAAGGTAAAGCCGACCGGCACAAACAAAACGCCAATGACAAATTCGCGAATGGTGCGGCCTCGCGATACACGGGCAATGAACATGCCAACAAAGGGTGACCACGCAATCCACCAGGCCCAGTAAAACAGGGTCCAGCCGCCAATCCAGTCATTGGGTTCATAGGCAAACAGGTTAAAGGTCTTGTTGACCACTTCGCTGAGATACAGGCCAACATTCTGAACCAGGGTTTGCAGCAGATAAACCGTCGGTCCGACCAGCAGCACAAAAAGCAGCAAGGCAAGTGCCAAAAACAGGTTCAGTTCCGACAGGCGTTTAATCCCGCTATCAAGACCCGCTACCACCGACATGGTGGCACAGCCGGTAATGATCGCAATCAGGATCAACTGGGTGATTTCGGACTGGGGAATGTCAAACAGGTAATTCAGCCCCGAATTGACCTGCAAAACCCCAAGGCCAAGTGACGTTGCCACACCAAACATGGTGCCCAGAACGGCAAAAATATCCACCGTATGGCCAATCGGGCCACGAATGCGTTCACCAATCAGCGGATATAGGGCCGAACGAATGGTCAGCGGCAGGTTGTGGCGGAAACTGAAATAGGCCAGCGACATGCCGATAACGGCATAAATCGCCCAAGCGTGAATCCCCCAATGGAAAAACGTTGTCGACATCGCCTCGCGTGCGGCATCCATGGTGCCGCCTTCGCCAACGGGCGGGTTGTCAAAATGCAGGATGGGTTCTGCCACGCCATAAAACATCAGGCCGATCCCCATGCCGGCACTAAACAGCATGGCAAACCAGGATGTGTAGCTGTAATCGGGTTCGGAATCATCCGGCCCCAGTTTGATTTCCCCATAGGAGCTAAAAGCAAGCCCCAGCGAGAAAATCAGGAAGACAGCCACGCTAAGCATGTAAAACCAGCCAAAATTGCCGGTCAGCCAGGATTGTACGCTGCTGAAGGTGTCCTTGGCGGTGTCAGGCATGGTGATGGTAAACAGAACCACCAGAAAAATTAAAATCGCAGAGCCAAAAAACACCGGTGGTGATAGTTGCGACTTTGGTTTTTCAGCCACGCCGTTTTCTGACGATGACATAAAATTTGCTCCAAATAATCGGTTTGCTCGACTGGCCCGTATGGGCCGGCGCGGTTCGCCGTTTTGGGATCGTCTCGAATTTGATATGCAGGCGCGGGTCTATCGCCTGGCGGTTCTGGCCGGTTTGGCGCGCCATTTTCGCGCCGTCGCATATCGAAACATTTACCCCCGCATCCCCCAACCGGGTGACGCAAAGCTGGCGCATATCCAGCGGTTTCCAGCATGTGGAAATTTTGCTCAGGGGCTCCCTGCATATGCGAACGCATCCGATGTGCCCATTGTTCCATAGGGTCGCAGACAAGGGCTGCCAGGATGAGCGGTTGTTGGTCCGTTTTGTTTTTTCGTCATGCCTTGGGGAATGGGGCAGTTAAACGACAGTCCCAATATGGGGACTGTGGGCAGCGTTTTGCGGGTGTAAAACATAATCATGAAAGCAAGGCAGCGTTGATCTGGTTTGGCCTTCTGGCCCTGATACAGAATTTGCCAGTCAACTGCCGCGGGCCATTTGGCCTGGCTTGAAGTTTTCTCCCTCGTCCGGTTTGAAAGAACCGGAACCCGATGTTCGGACCTGCCCGGACTTTGCCTCCAACTAGGCCGCACTTTACCCCCGTGAAGTGCGGTCCTTTTTTTTGGGGTCTGCAACGACACTCCCTATATGCGGATATGGGGATATTATCCAAACAGGTAATTTGCCGGTATGAATTAAACCGGGACGACCCTGCGGGGATGTTGGGCACGCATAAGCGGCCAACGGCAGGAAAGGGAAGAATGCGATGTCAAATCTGAAAATTCGGACCAAGATTTTACTGGGTTTCGCCGTTGTGCTGGCCGTTCTTCTGTCGGCCCTGGCATTTTCCGGTTACAGCTTTGTCCATGTTTCGCACAACGTGGATAAATACGCGCTTAGCGTTGAGGAAGCGACCCTGACATCGCATATCGAAGCGCGATTTGTAAAAATGCGCCTGCATGCCCGTGAATTTGCCTATAGTGGTGCCAGCAAGGATGCCCAGGCGGTTTATGAGGTTGCCGCGAGCCTCGAACCAATGCTTGCCGAGGCCCGACATATTTTTACATATCCCAAACATATCGCTGCGCTTGAAATTATGGAAAAGGACCTTGCGATCTATCTGGATGACTTTCGTCGCGCAGAAAAATTAAGTAACGAATATCGCAATGTCATTATCCAGCAGCTCGAACCCAGTGGCGAAAAAATGGTTGCTGATTTGGACCATATCATCGAGCTGGCTCGTGAACGCGGCGATATCGATACCATGAATGATGCGGCACTGGCCCGCGAACATGCCCTGCTGGCGCGCCTTTATGCCAATATCATGATCGGTCGCAAGGATGACAGCTTTGGCGATCGTGCTACGCGAGAATTCAAGGCCCTGCAGGATACCTTTGCCCAACTGGCCGGACATGACATTGGCCCCGAACAGCGCAAGGCGCTGGAAGAATCCCGTAAACTGTTTGACCAGTATAACAACGCGTTTGATCTGGTCCTGCGCGATGAGAAGCAGATCGTCGAACTGGTTGATGGTGAAATGGCGCAGGCCGCCGAGGAAATTGTAAGCAGTGCCGAACTGCTGCTGCAGGATTTCCAGAATATCGAAGAATCCATTCGCATTGAAACCAAAAGCACAATTGCCACAACTATGGTCGAAATTGTTATTGCTGGCCTGGTTGGTCTAGTGGTTGGGGTTGCGCTGGCGTTGATTTTGGGTGTGCGCCTGTCACGCCCGGTGATGAAAATTGCCGAAATCATGCATCGCCTTGCGGCGAATGATTTTGATGTGGTTATTCCGGCACGCGATCAGAAAGACGAAATTGGCAGTATGGCGCGCTCGGTCGATATTTTCCGCCAAAATACCCTGCGTGCCCGTGAACTTGAAAAAGAGGCCGAGGAACAAAAACGCATTGCTGCCCAGGAACGTCGCGAAATGATGCAGCGAACGGCGGAAAACTTTAACCTCAATGTGGGCGAAATTCTTGAAATCGTCGCGGCGGCTTCGACCGAATTGCAGTCTACCTCGGCCAGCATGGTCGGGCTGGTCAATCAGGCTGGCAACCAGTCGAATACCGTTGCCGGTGCCACCGAAGAAGCCAGCAGCAATGTCAGTTCCGTTGCGGTCGCAACCGAACAGCTTAATGCCTCGATTGATGAAATTAACCGCCAGGTGGCCCTGTCGACCCAGTTGATGCATGAAGCCGTTGGTCAGGCCGATGCCACCCAGTCAACAATGGAAGAGCTTTCAACCGCAGCCGAAGGCATTGCATCGGTTTTGAAGCTGATTACCGATATTGCCGAACAAACCAACCTTCTGGCCCTTAATGCCACGATCGAGGCTGCGCGCGCTGGTGATGCCGGCAAGGGATTTGCCGTTGTTGCAAGCGAGGTCAAGGCACTGGCGGTGCAAACCACCAAGGCAACCCAGGAAATCACCGATCAGATCATCAATGTGCAAAAACGCACCGGCGACGCAGTTGAAATGGTTTCGGGCGTGCGGTCGTCGGTTTCGAAAATGGATGGTATTTCATCAACCATTGCGGCTGCCATCGAAGAACAGAACGTCGCGACCAAGGAAATCGCCTATAACATTACCCAGGCTGCCGAAGGTACCCGTGTGGTCAGCGAAAGTATCGGTAATGTGAATTATGCGGTCAGCGAGGTCGGTGCTGCATCCGAAGCCGTGCAAACCGCCAGCGAAAGCCTGTCTCAGAACTTCGCCAGCCTGCAAAAGGCAACGCACAAATTCGTTTCCATCATTCAGGCAGCCTAGGTGAACGGGGCTGTAAGGGCAGTCCCGGTACAATTCGGGATTGCCCGGGAACGTTCCGGATCGACCTGGGTATTTTAGGGACATTTGTGGGGTGTTCCGGGCCGCGTGGCCCAATATGGGCAGCTTTCCCTGTCAACCAGACTGGAATGGGCAATCAGACCTGGTCGTGGAGGTCGGGCGGGGCCGGGGCTGGTTGTTATTACGATCCGTTTGGGTAAGATTCCTATTCTTCTGCACCAAATCCCCCTGCATTGAAAGCAGGTTAGCAACATCAAATATAACCTTGAATGGTATTTATCCATTCGTTTAACGCCTTAGTGGCGATTGCACCGGGTTAGAAAGCAGGTTGCTACTTGGTTATCAGGGGACCCATTCATGTTTGCGCATCTTCGGATCAGGACAAAAATCGTTCTGGGATTTTCTGTGGTGTTGCTGGTTTTGCTGGCAGCACTGGTTTATTCCTATGCCAGTTTTGTTGTTGTTTCGCGCGGGGTGAACAATTTTGCCGCCCGCGTTGACGAGGCCAGCCTGACAGCGCGTATTGAATCGCGCTTTATCCGGCTGGGTCTGCATGTCCGCGAATTTGCCAATACCGCCGATCCCGCCGATGCCGATGCGGTCTTTCGCCTGGCCGATGAAATAAGGCCGATGCTGGCAGAAGCCGAAAACAGGCTGCCAAACCCCGATGATGTTGCGCGCATTGCCCGCATGTATGAAGACCTGAACGCCTATGTCGATGATTTTGCCCGCGCTAGAAAACTAAGCGACCATTACCACGCACTTATCCTTGATAAGCTGGAGCCTGATGGCGAACAGATGGTGCGCGAACTTGACCAGATCATCGCAAATGCCATTGACACCGGGGATCAGCAGGCCATTTCCGAAGCCGTTGCCGCCCGCGAGCATGCACTTTTGGCCCGTCTTTATGCCAATATCCTGATCGGCCGTCAGGATGACAGTTTTGGGGAACGTGCTGCGGCCGAGTTTGGCCAGCTTGAAAAATCGTTTGAGGCACTTGGCCAGGTACAAAATATTGACGGGCAGGCAAAGCTATTGGGGGAAGCCCAAAAGCTGTTTGGTGATTACCGTGCCGTCTTTGATGGCGTTCGCAATGATGAAGTGCAAATTGCCCTGCTGGTAAATAACGATATGGCAAAGGCCACCCAGGCCATTGTCGATAATGCCGAGGCCCTGCTGGGCGATTTGATCAAAAGCGAAGAAGCCATTCGCAATTCGATGACATCGGGTATTTCGCTGGCGGAAAAGGAAATTATTGCCGCATCGGTGATTGGCGTGATTTTGGGGTTTGTGATTGCCGTTATTTTGGGGACACGCATTTCCCGGCCCATCATGGGGATTGCCGGGGTGATGCACCGGTTATCGGATAATGACCTGTCAGTTGAAGTGCCCGCGCGCAACCGCAAGGATGAAATTGGCGAAATGTGCAGTGCGGTTCAGGTGTTCAAGGAAGGGGCCATTCGTAACCACGAACTGGAAGAAGAAGCCAAAATGCAGGAAGTGCGCATGGCCGAACAGCGCAAAGCCCTGATGCACCGCACGGCTGACAGTTTCCAGATCAGCGTTGGCAAAATTGTCGAGGCGGTGGCGGCCGCCTCGGTCCAGCTTGAAGCAACGGCAAATGCCATGTCCTCGCTTGCGGAAGGGGCCAGCCACCGGACAACGGCCGTGGCTGCCGCCACCGAAGAAGCCAGCGGCAATGTCAATTCCGTGGCTGCTGCAACCGAACAGCTTAATATGGCCATTGCCGAGATTAACCGGCAGGTTGCCCTGTCGACCGAAATGATGCGTACGGCCGTTGACCAGGCGCAGGCGACCTATGGTTCGATGCGTGAATTGCTTGATGCCACCCAAAGCACGGATCAGGTCCTTAAAATCATTTCCGATATTGCCGAACAGACCAATCTTCTGGCGTTAAATGCCACCATCGAAGCCGCCCGCGCAGGCGAAGCCGGGCGCGGATTTGCTGTTGTCGCGACCGAGGTTAAAAACCTTGCCGAACAAACGGCCAAAGCGATTGGTGATATTGGCACCCAGCTTGAAAATGTGCAGGACCGTACGCGCAAGGCGGCAACCGATGTCGAGAATATCGGCAAAACCATTCATGACATGGATGGTATTGCTGCGGCCATTGCCTCTGCCATCGAGGAACAGGGCGTTGCCACCCGCGAAATCGCCCATAATGTTGAACAGGCGGCATCGGGCACCACCATTGTCAGTTCCAACATTACCGGGGTTAGCGAGGCGGTAAATGAAACCGGGGCTGCCGCCCAGCAGGTTTTGGGCGCGGCCAGCATGTTGTCGGAAAACTTCACCGAACTGCGCGGGGCGACCGATAAATTCATGGCGACGATCCGCGCGGCATAAAAGGCAGGCAGGCGGGCATAATTGCCCGTTCGCCGCAGGTTACGGTCAGATTAAACTTTTTATCAGTCCTCAAATGTGGATGGTTGAAAACAGCCAATAGTGCGATTTTGCCGCCGGTTCACCCGGGAGAGGGTGGCATTTCAGCCAGTTTGGGTATCACCATGATAAGTTTGAAAACGTCGCGGATCTCGTTTCGGTTACCGGCCATCATCATCGGGCTTATTGCGATATCCTGTCTGGCAATTGTCGCCATTCTGTCTTTCCGGTTTTCCGAAGACAGGGTTACTGCCATTGGTGACCGCCTGGCAGCCATGAACAATGCCCGCCAGGTCGCCCTTCAGGATTACCTTGGCGCGATTGGCGAAGACCTTGATGTGCAGGCCAAAAGCCCGCTGACCCTGGATGCTCTGGCCGATTTCAAGGCGGCCTGGGGCGAACTGGGCAACAACCCGACCGAAACTCTGCAAAAGCTTTACATCACTGATAACCCCAATCCGATGGGTGAAAAACACCGTCTTGACCAGGCCAAAGACGGTTCGGACTGGAGCGTTAAACACGGCTTTTACCACCAGTATTTCCGCAATCTTCTGGAAAAGCGCGGTTATTACGACATCTTCCTGTTTTCACCGGCGGGCGACGTTATCTATACCGTTTTCAAGGAAGAAGATTTTGCCACCAATGTCATGACCGGCAAATGGCGCGATACCGACCTTGGCAAAGTGTTTCGCGCATCGGTGGAGCAGAAACAGGCAGGAAAACCGGCCTTTGTTGATTTTCACCCCTATGCGCCCAGCCACGATGCCCCGGCCAGCTTCATTTCCGAGGCCGTCTTTGATGCGCAGGGTAAACTTGCTGGCGTGATTGCCTTTCAGATGCCCATTGATCGCATCAACCACATCATGCAGGTGTCGGTCGGCATGGGCGAAAGCGGTGAAACCTACCTTGTCGGCGATGATAATCTGATGCGCAGTGACAGCCGTTTTTCAACCGAATCAACCATTTTGAAAACATCGGTTACCGGTGAAACGGTTGATCTGGCCTTAGCCGGGCAAACCGGCACCGAACAGATTGATGACTACCGCGGTGTTCCGGTCATTTCCAGCTATGCACCGCTTACCTTTCTGGGCACCACCTGGGCTATTTTAAGCGAAATGGACACCGCCGAGGCAATGGGCCCGGTTAAATCGGCCCTGTGGTCGGCATTGTTGATTACGCTGATTATTTTGGTTGTTGCTGCGATTATTGCGCTGGTATTTGTAAAATCCATTACCCGGCCGATTGACCGTATTGTACGTGGGCTGACCGAACTTGCCGATGGCAACCTCGATATCAAGGTATTTGGCGTGGGGCGCCGCGATGAAATTGGTGACATTGCCAATTGCATGGATGTGTTCAAACTGAATATGCAGCATACCCGTGAAATGGAACGCCAGGCCGAACACGCCAAGGAACAGGCACGCGAAACCAAACGTCGCGAAATGGAGGCCTTGGCCGCCGAATTTGAACGCAGTGTCGGTTCCATCGTTAAGCTGGTTTCAACATCGGCCAGTGATTTGCAAATGACAGCCGAAAGCCTGAATGCATCGCTTGATCAAACCAATAATCAGGCCGGTGCGGTGGCCGCTGCCGCCGATGAAGCCAGCCGCAATGTAGAAAACGTTGCCGCTGCCTGCGAACAGATGCAGCGCGCGGTTCAGCAGATTGGCGATCAGGCCGGGCATTCATCCTCGCTGGCGAACCGTGCGGTAAATAACGTTAACAGTACCCGTATCGCGGCCGAAGGCCTGGAAGGCGCGGTTCAGCGCATTGGTGAAATGGTTGCCATGATCGAGGATATCGCATCGCAGACCAACCTGCTGGCACTAAATGCCACCATCGAGGCCGCGCGCGCCGGTGAAGCAGGCAAAGGTTTTGCCGTTGTCGCATCCGAGGTCAAAAACCTTGCCAATCAGACCGCACGGGTGATTACCGAAATCACCGACCAGATCGACGAAATTCAAACCGTGACCCGAACCACGGTGGGGTCGATCCGCGATATTTCGGGCGTGATTGATGAAAGCCTGCAATCGGCCGAAACCATTTCTTCGACCGTGGCACAGCAGGAAGCATCAACCAACGAAATTTCGCAAAATATGGCCGAGGCCGCCCAGGGCACCAATGATGTTTCCGGTGCCATCACCCGCGTTAGCGAGGCAGCAACACAGGGTGGGGCTGCTGCTGCACAGGTGCTTTCCAATGCCAGCCACCTGTCAAGTTCGGCTGTGTCGCTGCAAAAGGAAGTCGATCTGTTCCTGCGTCAGATCCGCTCGGCCTAGGCCGCCTGCCCGGCGTGATCGGGCGGGGCAGGCAGATCAGGCTGATTGGTCTGATCGTCCTGAATTAAGGGTCTTTCAAACATAAACACCCCGCAAGCCTGATGGCTGCGGGGTGTTTGTGATTTTGCGCCATTTGGGCCGGGTTTGGTGTAACCCGCGCCCTGGAAACGGTTGATTACTGGCCAGCGACCGTCATGCCATCGATGCGCAGTGTGGGGGCATTGGTGCCATATTTAAAGGTCAGGTCATTGGCCGGGGTAACGGACTTGAACATTTCCTTAAGGTTGCCCGCCACGGTAATTTCCGAAACCGGATAGGCCAGTTCGCCATTTTCGATCCAGTAACCCGATGCGCCGCGCGAATAATCACCCGTGATGCCATTCACGCTGCTGCCGATCATTTCCGTAATATAAAGGCCCTGCTTTATATCGCGGATCATGTCTTCGGGCGAAAGGGTACCCGGTTCCATATAAAGGTTGGTGGTCGAAGGCCCCGGCAGGCTGCCAGCCCCGCGCGATGCATTGCCGGTTGATTTCAAACCAAGCTGGCGGGCGGATCGCAAATCAAGGATCCATCCCTTAAGGATGCCATTTTCAACCAGGTTACGTTTGCCATTGGCAACGCCTTCGGCGTCAAACGGTTTGGACCGCAGGCCACGTTTGCGGTGCGGGTCATCAACAATGGTGATGTTGGGCGCGAAAATTTCCTTTTCCATCATGTCGATCAGGAAACTGGTGCCGCGCGCAATGCCCGAACCGTTAATCGCACCGGCCAGATGCCCGACAATGGATGCCGAAACGCGCGGGTCCATAATGATGGGAACCTGCGTGCTTTTCACCTTGCGCGGGTTCAGGCGGCGAAGGGTTTTTTCGGCGGCCATGCGGCCAATTTCGGCAGGGTCGCGCAGGTCGGTTGAAAAAACCGCACTGTCATAATCATAATCGCGTTCCATTGCCGTGCCGGTCCCGGCCAGCACCGAAACCGAAATGTGGCTGCCACTGCCGGCATAGCTGTTGGCAAAGCCATTGGTGGCGGCCAGGGTAATCTGATGGCGGCCCCAGCCGGCATCGGCGCCTTCGGAATTGGTGATGCCTTCAACCGAACGGGCGGCTTCTTCACAGGCGCTGGCCCAGGCGATCAGTTTATCCTGGTCAACTTCGCCGGGTTCGCACAGTTCCAGCCCGTCAATGTCAAATGTTTCGGCCAGTTCGGCAGGGTCGGCAATACCGCAAAACGGGTCCTCCGGGGCATTTTTTGCCATGGCGACACAACGTTCAACCAGTTCGTCCAGTGCGGCATCGCTGGTATCCGACGATGAAACAACCGCCTGCTTTTTGCCAATCAGCACGCGCAGGCCAAGGTCGGCACCTTCGGAACGTTCCAGTTTTTCAAGCTTGCCCAACCGTTGCGCCACCGAAAGCGAGGTGCCTTCGACATAAACGGCATCCGCGTCGTCTGCGCCGGCCTTTTTTGCACGGGTCAGCAGGTCATTGATGCGATCAAGCGTCATTTCAGTTTTGGGCATTGATATTCCTTTTCACACAAAGTGCCTTACCACCGTTATAGGTAGGCAAATGCCATTGCGCAAAGGGGAACAGCCTAATTTAATGGTTTAAGGGCAAAATTATCCTGCGTTTTGGTGTCAAGGTGACCTTTCAGGGGGAATGATGAAAGGGACAATTCTGGAAA
This sequence comes from Thalassospira marina, assembly GCF_002844375.1. NCBI lineage: Bacteria > Pseudomonadati > Pseudomonadota > Alphaproteobacteria > Rhodospirillales > Thalassospiraceae > Thalassospira > Thalassospira marina. The sequence continues at coordinate 789,979 of NZ_CP024199.1, forward strand.
ATGCCGGGCGGGCGCAAGTACTGCGCGCGCCTTTTGTTCATGCCGTGATCGATGATGCCCTGGACCCGGCCCTGTTTGACACCCTAAAGGCCTGTCGCCCGACAATGGCCGGGCAAAACGGGGTGTCGGGGATGGATGGGCAAGTACCGGCGAAGGGAAATGTGCGCATTCCCATATCGGCAAAGCTGTTTCGTGATCTTGAATTTTACCCAACCTGTTGGCGCGAATTTGCCACCCGCCATATCAAGGCCGATATTTATTTTGCCATCCGCGCCCTGTTTGGCGATTTGTGGCCCGAAAACCAGCCAAAACTGGTGGAAGGGCAAAGCCGTTTTGGCTTGCTGGGTGCAGATGATTTTGAAAATCACGACGTGCTATGCGATGCCCGGTTGGAACTGATCAGCCCCGGTGGGGTATCGGGCAGCCACCGTCGCGCCCACCTTGATGCACCCAATCGCCTGTTTTCGGCCCTGCTTTATTTTCGCAATGACGATGATGATACCAAGGGTGGCGGTCTTGACCTGTTTGCCTGGAAAAACGGCCCGGTGCTAAAGGCAAAATCGGCGTTCGAGCTGGGTGACGATGCGGTCAGGCGGGTTGTGACCGTGCCCTATAAGGCAAACCGGCTGGTGATTTTCCCCAATTGCATCAATGCCCTGCATGGGGCGGAGCCGCGCGATGCCAGCATTCATGAACGGGCCTATATGTTCATCACCGCCGAAATGCAAAATGACTGGTTCTAGCACCCGGTTTTAACCCCCGTTGCCGTGCAAATTTGGGCCATTTCGGGCAAACTTACCGCCCGGCACCATCCTGCCGCTTCATTGCGGCGTTGGTGCGCAGGCGGTAACAGGCCTTCCATCCCTGTTTTCAGGCCGGGTTTTGCACAGGGATCCATATTTCAACGGCACCATTGCCGGTTTCAGGGTCAAATTCGCGGCCGTAACGTTCAAATTCGGGCGCGGAAAGGGGTTTTAGGCCCGATTTTGGCAAATAATCGTTCCAGATGGTGTAGGTTGTGGCGCGAATGCCCGAAATATGCCCGCGATGGGTGAAAACTGCATAGGTTTGCGGGGCAATATCGATTACGGATAATTCCGGATCGGTTATTTCGGCCTGCGCGGCAATGGCGACACCGCAAATATAATCAAAATAAACAGTGTTTTCGTTAGGTTCGGTTTTGGCAACACCCGTATCCGGGCTGGTGCAGATGCCATAGGTTTCATACCCGCTTTGCCCGTCAATATTGCCAATCCAGGGAATGAATTGCTGCCATTGCGCGGGGATGGCGGTGCTGCTTTCCGCGCAGTAGCTGCGCCGCAGGCCTGCAACGCGGAATTTATCGCGTTTTTCAAATCGCGGTTCTTCGATTTCTACAATCATATGGTCAGACATGCGTAAACACTCCTGCAAAACAAGGGGTTCGATCTGTCCACGACGGCGAAGGTCATCGGGGGTTAGTTTGAAACACTCGCGAAAGGCGCGGCTGAATGCCTCGTGCGAGGTATAACCAGCTTCAAGGGCGATGGTCAGGATGTTACAATGGGCAAAATCCGGTGCCACCAGCTTTTGTGCTGCCCGCGATAATTTGCGTGCCCGCGCATATCGCATCACCGACATGCCCGTGGCAACCGCAAAGGCCCGCATCAGATGCCGCGTCGAAATGCCGCATTTTTGGGCCAGTTCGGTTAAATCCGGGCTGGTTTCGGCATCGGCCTCGATATGGGTTTCAATCAGCCAAACGGCCTTGTCTGCCGGTGTCATGCAACCTCCGTCGTGGATACATGTCTGCTATAGCCAATGCCAAAATCCCCGATTTGATCAAAAGCGACCTTTGACATGCTTTCGCCAGCTTTTTTTAACCTTGCCCTGCAATAGTCCAGGCACAGATATGACGGATTATTCCTGACGGAGACTTCAATGTCCAAACTTGCGCCTTTTTATGTTGTATGTGCCCTGGCCGGTGCCGCTGGCATGGCTTTGCCTGCACAGGCCGAAACAGCAAAGGATGCAGTTGACCAGACCAGTGCTGCAATGGCCGCAAGCACAGCCCCGCAGGATGGGGCAGGGGGTGAAACGGCAAAGCCCGCCGGTATGACCACACCAAAATTATCGGATGATGGCGATGATAAAGCCGGGCCGGTTACCGATAACGACCTTTACCGCGAAATGCGCGTTCAGGCCGGGCAATATGCATCGCAAAATATGCATCAGATACTGGTGGGGGATTTCACCTGTGACGGGCAAACCGACCGCATTGCCGGCTGGGTGGACCGCGATAACCCCGACGGGCCGTTTTTTGATGTGCTGTTTGTCACGCGCGATGGCGGCAAGCTAAGCTCGGAAATGAAGCATATCCCCTTTGCCCAGAACGAACAGTTTGCCCTTTGCCTTGCCGATGATACTGCCCCGCCACCCATGAGCTGGCAGCAGGTGGAACAGGATTATGTGCGTGATGTGGTAGGTAATGGCAATTTATGCACAACCGCCGTTCGCGTCGAAGATTTCATTTGCGACACACCGCAATTTTACTGGAACAGCAAAGTCGATGAAAATGGCGATCACTGGGTGTTTTACCGCAATTGATAAAAGAAACGGGCCGTTTGCATGAAACGGCCCGCTTTTTGATTTATTTCCAGATTTTGGTGCCGCTGCCGGGCAGGCCGTAGCGGTCCCATTTTTCATCGACACGTTCGATGATGTCATCCTGCATATAAATTTTTTCGCCCCATTCGCGGTGGGTTTCCGGGGGCAGCTTGTTGGTGGCATCAAGGCCCAGCTTCCCACCCAGCCCGCTTTCGGGTGACGCAAAATCCAGGTAGTCAATCGGGGTATCGGTGATGGTGGTAATGTCGCGCACCGGGTCCATGCGGGTGGAAATCGCCCACATTACGTCTTTCCAGTCGCGCGCATTGATGTCGTCATCGACCACGATCACGAATTTCGTATACATGAACTGCCGCAGGAACGACCAAACGCCCATCATCACGCGCTTGGCATGGCCAGGATAGGCCTTTTTCATCGATACAACGGCAATCCGGTAGCTGCATCCTTCCGGCGGCAGCCAGAAATCGACAATTTCGGTAAATTGCTGCTGCAGCAATGGCACGAACACATCGTTCAGGGCCTCGCCCAAAACGGATGGTTCATCTGGCGGGCGACCGGTAAAGGTCGACAGGTAAATTGGCTTTTTGCGCATGGTGATGGCAGTAATGGTGAAAACCGGGAAGTTTTCGACCGAATTGTAATATCCGGTATGGTCGCCATAGGGGCCTTCGGGCGCATATTCGTCGAGCGAGACATGCCCTTCCAGCACGATTTCGGCCGTGGCGGGCACCTTGAGCGGAATGGTTTTGCAATCCACCAGTTCCACCTTTTCCCCACGCAGAAGCCCGGCAAACTGGTATTCCGACAGGGTATCAGGCACCGGCGTTACGGCAGCCAGGATCGTGCCAGGGTCTGCGCCCAAAACAACCGCGCAGGGTAGGGGGTCCTGCTTGCTCTGTTTCCAGCGGGCGTGGTGCTGCGCGCCGCCGCGATGCTTGAGCCAGCGCATGATCGCCTTGTCCTTGCCCAGCACCTGCATGCGGTAAATGCCCAGATTGAACACATCGCGCTTATCGCCACCTTTTTCGCCCACACTGGGGCCCTGCGTCACAACCAGCGGCCAGGTTATCAGCGGGGCGGGTTCGCCCGGCCAGCATCCCTGAATGGGCAATTTGCCAAGGTCGATATCATCGCCGGTCAGGACAATTTCCTGGCAGGGTGCTTTGGAAATCGTTTTGGGCTTCATCGCCATAACGGTTTTGGCCAGCGGCAACATCGAAAAGGCTTCTTTCAGGCTTCCCGGCGGTTCGGGCTGCTTGAGGAAAGCAAGGGTTTCGCCCACTTCGCGCAGTTCTTCGGGTTTGCGGTTCATGCCCGCGGCCACCCGTTCGACCGTGCCAAACAGGTTGACCAGAACCGGCATGTCATATTTGCGGCCACTGTCATCGACGACATTTTCAAAAATAACCGCCGGTCCCCCTTCGGCCAGAAGGCGGGTCTGGATTTCGGTCATTTCCAGATGGGGCGAAACCGGTTCGCTGACACGAACAAGCTGGCCTTTTTTCTCAAGTTCTTCAATGAAATCGCGCAAAGACTGATAGGGCATGGCACCGCAATCTTGTGGGGCGGGCGATGTGCGGCCCGCATTTGAAAACATGGTCACAGGTGGTAATACGCCGCCGGGGTCTTGTCCAGTATATGGCGCGCCAAACCTGAAATCAGGGTGCAATCGGCCCCTTTTGCAATGTGTATTGCTTGGGGATTGCGCATAAAAAATCCCGTGCAAACGGATGTTCGCACGGGAAAAGGCATCATGGTTATACCCGCTCACATTAACGGGCGATGCGCAAATCTGGCAGTCAGGACTGCGTCATGTAATGAATTTCGCCGTCATTATCGATGGTGGCGAGCTGGCCTGCCTTGGTAAAGACGGTTGCGCAATCATCATCTTCGCTATGATCCCAGGTGCAAAGATATTTGCTCTGCTCGACGGTCCACAGGCGTTTTTTCATGCCGCGGTCGCCGTCATCGTCGCTCCAGGTCATCGAGGCAACGCCGTTTTCAAAATAGGTAACATTCACATTGGCGTCTTTTTCGCCATCCCGATAGGAGAAGGTGCGGTTATTGATCGCCGATACCAATGATGTGCCCGTCAGTGGTTGATAGCCCTGATTGACCAGGACGGTTCCAGCTTCGGTCATATCGTTGCTATCGACATCAATATCGGCACTATTGACGGTGGTGGTCGAGCCGCAGGCCGAAAGTGACAGGGCGGCACCCAGTGAAATCATGCCGGCGATACCGATATTCTTGATCTGTTTTGCTCGCATTTTTCTTCTCCTTGTTCTGTTGTACGAAACAAGTTCTGGCGTGGGCAGGTGCCCGTTTGCGCCGTGAACACAAGGTTTACCGCCAAACTTGGCAATTCCACGACGGTCATGCGTCACTTGCATGGCAATGTTATTGAAATTGTCGGTTTTGGTTCTTATGTCGATTGGTTATACAGTGGGCAGAATCGGTCGCATTGCCCACAGATGCGGCATTTCATATCACCAAGAAAACGAAGGACGCACAGATGGCCAATTACTGGGTTATCGGGGGCACCTATCAGGATACCGGGTTTGATTCGCCGATTGGCGAAGAAACCAAAGTAGGCCCGTTCGGCACATTTGAAGATGCCGAAAAAGAATGGTCAAAGCTGGCCTGGCAGTCGGTTGACGACGCCAATTCGCGCTACCGTGTTGAACGCCTGGACGAATACTGGGTTGTTGGCGGCGAATATGTAGATACCAGTTTTGAAAGCCCGGTCGGTGGTTCGGAAGAACGCCACGGCCCCTTTGCCACCTTCGAGCAGGCCGAAAAGGAATGGTCGAAACTGGCATGGCAGCATGTTGACGATTGCAACTACCGCTACCGCGTCGTCGAAGGCTGATCGCAGCTAGCGATGTTTGCCGTTTCCGACATACACCTGCTTACGGACGAAAACCTCCGCCAGCAGGTTAAGGAACATCCGCGCGCGCAGGAACTTCTGCGCGCGCTTTTGTATCCCTATGCCGCCCCTGACCATGATTATGTGCTGCGCAATCGCAAGGTCAGCCCGCTTGATGCGGGGCGTTCTGAGGCGATGGATGATCTGCTGCGCGGCAGGGTGCCGGTGATTGCGGCAGGGTCCAACCGGTCCCCCCGGCAATTGGCGCGCAAATTTGCCCCGCCCCACGAAACGGTCGATATTCCCGTTACCATGGGCTGGATGGAAAATTACGATATTGTCTATTGTGCCCATCTTACTGGTTACGGGTCGGTTCCTGCGACGATCCTGAAATCGCCCGGTACAACGGTGCGCGTTGCGGTCAACTGGTTGCTGCCCGATCAGCTTCATCGCATGCATGCCACCGAAAGCCTGGGCCATCATTACGATTACGCTCAGTTGCCATCAGTTGGCATTGCCCTTGATTGTGGGCTGACGGTGCAGCGTGCCGGGGCCTATATTGCCCGTTACGGGGCGGAATTTTCACCGGGTGATATTTTCGCCCTGGATAATATCAAGGCCGAAAATCGCCGTTACCCGGCCCGCAGCCAATGGGAAATGCTGCAATATGTTGCCCGTCGTGCAGGGCAGGTGCCCCATCCCGATTTTATCCTGCGCATCATTGATGACGAAAATTTCCGTCATGCGCAAAACGGTTTGCGGGTGGACTGATCAACGATCCATCCCTGCGCACAGCCCAAGCTGCCCTCCTGTTGTTGTCGCCTGACTTCTTCGCAGGCATCGCGTTCAAAGCCCGAATGCTGCCTTTTGGTACATCCCTTTATGCGCCCGTTTTGGGCTTGGCCATGGTTGCCTGGTGGTGTTCATCATGGTCAAAGGTTTCCAAAAACCAGTCGCGAAACAGGCGCACAGGTTCGTTTGCACCACGGCCATAGGGCACTGTCAGGTAATATCCCGATGCCGATAACAGGCTTTGGGAAAAGGGTGCAATCAGGCGGCCTGCGGCAATGTCATTGTCGATCAGGGGTGTGCGGCCCATCACCATGCCAACACCCTGTATTGCCAGTTCAAAACACGAATATAGCAGATCGCAGGTTATTTCGCTTTGAAAGGCAAGGCCGGGTACGCCAGCCGTTTCCAGCCACAGGGGCCAGTCATCGCGTAACAAAAGCGGGGTTGTTGCCCGAATAACGCGGTGTTGTGCCAGTATCGCCGGGTTCAGCGATGCATCGGCCACGCTGGCATCGTTCAGCCCCAACAATGCCGGGCTGCATACCGGAAAAATCCGTTCCGTGCTGATCTTGTAGGCATCATGGCCGGGAAAGGTGCCCAGGCCATATCGGACAATCAGGCTTAAATCCTTGAAGTCGCGGCTGCCTTCACGGTCGCTGATGCTGTATGGGTCCAGGGTTAGAAGGCGCACTTCGATATCGGGGTGGCGGGCGATGAATTCGCCAATACGCGGGGTCAGGCATTTCAGCAAAAATGTACCGGGGCAGCCAATACGCAACACCGTATCGCGATGGCCGCTTGCCAGGCGGTCTGTTGCATGGGAAATGCCCACCACAAGCGGACGAATATCTGCCAGGTAATCCTCGCCCTGTGGCGTCAGGCTGATGACGCGGCCATTGCGCAAAAACAGTTCCGTTCCCAGCAATTCTTCCAGTTTGCGGATCTGATGGCTGATTGCCGTTTGCGTCAGGTTCAGTTCAACCGCGGCCCGGCTAAAGCTGCGATGGCGTGCAACGGCCTCGGCGGCACGCAGGCAGGCAATGGATGGCAAACGGCTGACCATGTCGGACCTCGGGCGTGGCGGAAATATAAGTATGAAAATTCATCATATAAAGCCTTACGAAATTTCATTTGTACAGTTCGGAATATCACCTATCAAGATGGATATTAGTAAGAAAAATTGCGGTCAAAAGCCGTTTCGTCGGTAACCGGCGTCAATGAAATATGAAAGGGAGGATGATGAAATTTCAGGAAAAGGATGCAAGTTCATCCGGGGCGGTTGCTGCGGGTTCGTCATGGTCGAGCGGTCTGACGGGCCAGCACTGGCGTACCCTGTGGGGCAGTTACCTTGGCTGGATTTTTGATGGCTTCGAGGCCTTTGCCCTGGTGCTGTCACTGCCATTTGCGATGAAAAGCCTGCTTACCCCCGAACAGGCCCAAACCCCGGCCCTGTATGCCGGGCTTGCTATTGGTATTACCCTGCTGGGTTGGGGCATTGGCGGGCTGATTGGTGGTGTGCTCAGCGATTATATTGGTCGCAAGCGCATGATGATGTTTTCGATTTTCTTTTATGCGCTGTTCACGGGCCTGACGGCCTTTAGCACCAGTTTTGCGGCCCTTGCCATTTTGCGCTTCGTTACCGGCCTTGCCATTGGCAGCGAATGGAGCACGGGTATCGCCCTGGTTTCCGAAACCTGGCCTGACCGCGCACGGCCCAAGGGCTGCGGCTTTTTGCAGTCCGGTTTTGGCGGTGGTGCGTTGCTGGCGGCACTTGTGTGGTATTTTCTGTCCCATTATCAGCCGCTGGGTGCCGAAAGCTGGCGTATCATTTTTGCCGTCGGTGCGTTGCCTGCATTCTGCGTGCTTTATTTGCGCAAGGCGCTTGATGAATCCGAAAAATGGGCACAGGCGGTCAAGGCCGAACGGGATTCCCAAAAGGGTGGTAAATCCGGCCGTCCCTTTACCCTTGCCGAAATTTTCCGTGACGCCGAAAGCCGCCGTCTGGTGATTTTGACCACCATCCTGTCCTTTGTTACCACCGTTGGCTGGTGGGCAGTTTCAAGCTGGATGCCGGGCTATACCGAACAGCTTGCGCATATGCACGGCGAACCAGCCGGTGTTTGGGCGCCGCGCATGTCGCTGATTTATAATGTCGGGGCGATTTGCGCCTATGTTGCATCCGGCTTTGTCGCCGATGCCCTGGGGCGGCGCTTATACCTGTTTCTGACCTTTGCCGGGTCGCTCGGCTTTTCGGTGCTGACCTATACTTGGACGGGGAATCTGGAAACGTTCATGGTCATCGCCTTCTTCAATGGTGTTTTCACCCTTGGCTTTGCCTTTAGCTGGATGGCGATTTATCTGGTCGAACTGTTTCGGTCCGTGGTGCGGGCAACGGCGGCGGGCTTTATTTTCAATGCCGCACGTCTGGTTGCCTGGGTCTTCCCGATTATTGCCGGGGTGATGGTATCGACCATGGGTGGTTTGGCGCAATCCGCCCTGATCATGGGGAGTGTTTACGTCATCGGTTTGATCGTGCCGTGGTTCCTGCCTGAAACAGCGGGCAAAAGCCTGCCGGAATAATCCTTGCGTTAAACATACCAGCCATACAGACAAAACCCCGATTGCCAGTTGGTGATCGGGGTTTTTCCGTGATGGGGGTTTTATGAAAGCTGGGCGTTACCTGTTGCGGTCAGGCAGCAACTGCCACACGCGGGTAAATTTTGTATCCGCATCTTCCACGGCGACATCAACGGGCACGTCATAGGTTTCCAGCTCGTCGATATTGCGTGTTGGCGCATAGGTCCGGCCAGGATCGGCCAGAATAACCCGTGTGCCCAGCAATGCCTCGCCCATTAGCCATTGCAACACGGCATCGGCCATATCCTGCTGGTAACAGACGTCACCAGCAAAAATCACATCCCAGCGTTTTTCCGGCCCGTTTTTGCCGACCAGATTGTCGGTCACGGTGGTAAAGCTGACATTGTTGCGTGCTGCATTCAGGCGGGTGGCGGTAATGGCAACAGGGTCAATATCGTTTGCGGTTACTTCGGCTGCCCCCATCATGACGCAGGCAATGGCCTGCATGCCGCCGCCACAGGCAAAATCCAGCACCTTTTTGCCGCGCACCAGATCGGGGTTATCCAGGATATAGCGGGTAATGGCCTGCCCGCCGGGCCAGGCAAAGGCCCAATAGGGGGGCGGAATATCCAGCACGCCTAAAATATCCTCAGTCGCTTGCCAAAGCGGGGTGATATGCGTTGCCAGATACATTTCAATTTCCGGCGTCAAGGGTACGCGCGCCGGAACAGTAAAAGTGGCAATCAGATCGGCAAATTGCGGATCATCCACCTGGGGTACCAGCGCATCGGCAAAGATATTTTCCATTCTGCGCGTCTTCCTGTTACCGCAATGAAACTGCGCTCAACTACGTGGTTTGCACCGATCATGCAACCGCTTTGATATGGGAATGGTGATGGGATGTTAAAACGCCCCGCCATGGCCCACGACATTGGCAATAATGATGCTGGCGGTGACCAGCAGGGCAAAATCGCGGTTGGACTTAAACCGTTTCAGGCAATTTGCCGCGTCGTTCAAATCAACCGTTTTCACCTGCCAGATCAGATGCAGGCAGGTTAGCGCCAGAAGCGGGAAATAAACCCAGTGCAGCCCGGCCAACCCACCGGCAATTGCCAGCATGGATGCGGTAACGCAGTAAAAACCCAGCGCCCATTGCGGCGTTGCATCCCCCAGGCGCAGGGCCAGCGATTTGACGCCAATTTTAATGTCGTCATCCTTGTCCTGGTGGGCATAGATGGTGTCATAACCCAGTGTCCAGAAGATGCCGCCAATATACATGGCAATGGCGGCTGGCACGATGGTGCCGGTGACGGCAGCCCAGCCCACAAACGCGCCCCAGTTAAAGGTCAGGCCCAAAAAGGCCTGCGGCCAATAGGTGATGCGTTTCATGAAGGGATAGGTAAACACCAGCGGCAGCGAACAGATGCCGACAATGATGGCCTCGATGCGAAACTGCACCAGCACGGCAAGGCCGATCAGCAATAACAGGCCCAGAAAGGCAAATGCCTGCCAGATTTTAACCTGGCCTGATGGAATGGGCCGGGTGGCGGTACGTTCCACCTTGCCATCAAAATTGCGATCGGCCAGGTCATTCACCACACAGCCCGCGCCGCGCATGACAAGGGCACCAATGGCAAACAGCACAAACATGGTCCAGTCCGGCGCACCATCGGATGCCATGGCGGTGGACCACCAGCAGGGCAGCAGCACAAGCCAGGTGCCAATAGGTCGGTCCATGCGGGCCAGCTTCAGATAGGGGCGCACCGGTTCGGGCATATATCTGTCAACCCAGCCATCGGCTGGCATATCGTTTTTCGTACGATTTAACGGTTGGTTGACCTGTGCCATAATAACCCTAAACCTTGCAATATGATCGCTAATTTCAAATCTGTTCCGGGAAGGCCCGATGCATCAAGATACACCACGCGCCCGCCAAAGACTGTTCGTTTCCGATGCCATCACCGCCGGGGCGGAAATTGCATTATCGCCGGAACAGTCTCATTACCTTGAACATGTCATGCGCCTCAAGCCCGGAACACCCGTAAAAATATTTAATGGGGCCGATGGTGAATGGCTGGCAACCATTTCCGAGCTGCGCAAAAAGAAAGGTGTGGTCAGCGTTGAAAGCCTTTTGCGTGACCAGCAAAACAGCACCGGTCCGGCTTTGGCCTTTGCGCCAATTAAAAAACAGCGCCTGGACTTCCTGATTGAAAAGTCGGTCGAGCTGGGTGTTTCCCGCCTGATGCCAATCATTACCGCGCACAGCATTACCGACAAAGTCCGCCTGGATCGCCTTCAGGCACAGGTGATAGAGGCCGCCGAACAAAGCGAACGCCTTGATGTGCCAGAAATTGATGCGCCGGTAAAATTGTATGACTGGCTGGCGAACTGGCCGGAAAACAACCATTTGCTGTTCTGTGACGAAACCGGGTCCGGATCACCGATTGGTGAATACCTGACAGAATCCTTGGCAAATCCTGCCAGCTCGGCTATCGACAACAACAATGTTGTTAACCATACACTCGTGATTGGACCAGAAGGCGGCTTTGCCCCAGACGAAATAGACCGGATCAGAAAACAGTCCTTTGCCACTGCTGTCAGCCTTGGCCCGCGCATTTTGCGGGCCGAAACCGCAGCAATTGCCGCATTGGCCGTTTATCAGGACCGGATTGGCGACTGGTCGAACCGTCCCGTCACGAGAGATTAAGGAATACCCTTATGAGTGTCAGTGCTGCTACCGGGGAAAGCCCGGAAATTGAAAGCCGGGCGCAATTGCTTGAATGGTTCGAGTCCGGGTGCAAGCCCAAACGTGACTGGGCCATCGGAACCGAGCATGAAAAATTTGCCTTCACCCGCGAAGATTTGCGTCCGATCCCTTATGAAGGGGAACGTGGCGTTAAAGCCCTGCTAAACGCCCTTGCCGAGCGTTTTGACTGGGACCCGATCCTTGAAAACGGCAAGGTCATTGCACTTTCCAAGGATAAATGTTCCGTCTCGCTGGAGCCGGGCGGGCAGATCGAACTTTCCGGTGCGCCGCTTAAAAACATTCACCAGACCTGTGGTGAAGTACATCAGCATCTTCATGAAATTCGTGAAGTTTGCGCCGGGCTTGATATCGATATGCTTGGTGTCGGGCATAATCCCAAATGGGCGCGTGATGACATCCCCTGGATGCCCAAGGGCCGTTACGACATTATGCGTAACTATATGCCCAAGGTCGGCACGCTTGGCCTGGATATGATGCTGCGCACCTCGACCATCCAGGTCAATCTGGATTTCGACTCCGAAGCTGACATGGCGCATAAATTCCGCACGTCTCTGGCACTTCAGCCGGTGGCGACCGCTCTGTTTGCCGCATCACCCTTTGTCGATGGCAAACCCAGCGGTTATTTGTCCTCGCGATCCCATGTCTGGACCGATACCGACCCGGATCGTTGCGGCATGCTGCCTTTTGTGTTCGAAAACAGCTTCGGTTTTGAACGCTATGTCGATTACATGCTTGATGTGCCGATGTATTTTGTCTATCGCGATGGCAAATATATTGATGCGTCCGGCAAATCGTTCCGCGATTTCATGGCAGGCAAGCTGGATGTACTGCCCGGTGAACGCCCGACCATGAATGACTGGTCGGACCATATGACAACGGCCTTCCCCGAAGTGCGCCTGAAAAAGTTCCTTGAAATGCGTGGTGCCGATGGTGGCCCGTGGCGTCGTATCTGTGCGTTACCGGCCCTTTGGGTTGGCCTGCTTTATGATGGTGCCAGCCTTGATGCCGCCTGGGACCTGGTCAAGGATCTGAGCGTTGCCGAACGCGAAGCACTGCGTAATGACGTGCCGCGCCTTGGCATGCAGACACCGTTTAAAAACGGTACGGTTCAGGACCTGGCAAAGGATGTGCTGGCCATTTCCAGACAGGGCCTTAAAAACCGCGCCAAACTGGACGGTTACGGCGATGACGAAAGCCATTTCCTTGAAAGCCTGGAAGATGTTGCCGAAAGCGGCCGTACCCTTGCTGATGAATTCCTGGATCTTTACGAAACCCGTTGGGAAGGTTCGGTTGATCCGGTATTTCGCGAATACGCCTACTGATTTCAAGGCAGGTTAAAATGTTGCAAGGGCGGTGGTAAATCCACCGCCCTTGTTGTATCAGGCTTTACGTCAAATCTGTTTGCCCACCGAAAAAGGATGCCAGGCAATGAAAGCTGTGCCGTGTGAAACCATGCAGGATGTTCGCGAAAATGTGGACCGTCTTGACCGGGTTCTGGTGGGCTTGCTGGCAGAACGGCTGGGCTATATCGAACAGGCGGCGCGCATCAAACAGTCCCGCGATGCCGTGCGCGATGAAGACCGCATCGAAGACGTGATTGCCAAGGTCAAAGCCCAGTGCAAAATTGACGGGCTTGATGAAAACATTGCCGAACGCCTGTGGCGCTTCATGATGGAAGATTACATCGCCCACGAATTCGTCAAATGGGACGAAATTCGCAAGTAATCTGCGTTTAAGCAGCGTTTATCGTTTATCCGACATAATATCAGGATGCCATGTGGCACCCTGACTATTGCCTATTGGGCGACCTTGCGGCTGGCATCAATGTCGTTAAACCAGTTGGTAACGGCATCAATATCGGCCTGTTTCATGCCAAGGCCCAGTTTGGTCCTGCGCCATAAAACATCATCGGCACAACAGGCCCATTCGGTTTTCATCAAAAAGCGAAGTTCGATTTCATAAAGGCCCGGCGCAATTTCAGGGCCAAGGTCGGAAACGCCCTGTGCCGCGCCCAGCATGGCAAACAGGCGTGTGCCATAACACCGTGCCCAGCGCTGCAAAATAACCTTATCCAGCCAGGGCAGTTTTGCCGTGCAGTTCGCCAGAAATGCGTCAAAGTCCCCACTGGGAATATCCCCGCCCGGCAAAGTCGCCTGCGCTGTCCAGTCTCCGGTTTGATTGCCAAGGCAGGGGGCAAGTTTTTGCAGGGCATGTTCGGCCAGCCGGCGATATGTGGTGATCTTGCCACCGTAAATCGACAGGATTGGTGCCAGTTCGCCAGTGTCCCCGCGATCAAGGTCAAAAACATAATCGCGGGTAACGGCCGATGCGCTGCTGTTTTTATCGTCATAAAGCGGGCGTACGCCGGAATAATCCCACACCACATCTTTGCGTTTGACCGGCGTTGCCAAATATCCATTCACCAGTTCCAAAAGGTAGGTGATTTCATCTTCGCTAATGGCAACCTGTGCGGGGTCCCCGTCATAGGGGATGTCGGTGGTGCCAATCAGGGTGTAGTTGCGTTGGTAGGGGATGGCAAAGGCAATGCGCCCGTCCTGGTTTTGGAAAATATAACAATGGTCATGCGGGTGAATGCGCGGCACCACAATGTGGCTGCCCTTTACTAGGCGTAAACCGGCGGCCTTGGCACCCAGCCCGGCCTGTTTGACCATGCCGGTCACCCATGGCCCGGCAGCATTGACAATGGCCCGTGCCGTAATGGTTCGGGGGCCATTTTTGCTTGATGTGATGGTGGCTTGCCATTGCCCGTTTTGGCGCGATAGCGCCTCGCACCGGGTTTGTGTTTCAATAATCGCCCCACGGGATTGCGCATCAAGGGCGTTTAAAACCACCAGCCTTGCATCATCGACCCAGCAATCGGCATAGGCAAAGCCACTGGTGAAGACGGGTTTGATCGGGGCCCCTTCGGGTGTGCCCCGAAACGATACCGCGCGCGAGGCGGGCAGGCGTTTTCGCTTTGCCAGATGGTCATATAAAAACAGGCCGGCACGCAGCATCCATTTCGGGCGCAGGCCCTGGTGGTGCGGCAAAACAAATGTCAGCGGCCAGATGATATGCGGGGCTGCAGCCAGCAGAACTTCGCGTTCCTGTAAGGCCTCGCGCACCAGGCGAAATTCGTAATGTTCAAGATAGCGTAATCCGCCATGAATAAGCTTGGTCGAAGACGAGGACGTTGCCGATGCAAGGTCCCCCTGTTCGACCAGCAGGACGGACAGGCCGCGTCCGGCGGCATCGCGCGCGATACCCGCGCCATTGATGCCGCCGCCAACGACCAGAAGGTCGTACTGTTCAGACACGTCAGATTACCTTTTTGCGCAGATAGGCCGCCACGGCTTCGCCAATAATGACAAGGCCGATAATCGCCAAAAGGATCGTGGCGACGGTTTGCCAGGCAAAAGTATCAATTGCACCCTGCAGGATGATGCCAATGCCACCGGCACCCACCAGCCCCAGAACGGTGCTTTCGCGCAGGTTGATATCCCAACGCAGGATCGATACGGCGAAAAAGGTGGGCATCACCTGCGGGATCACTCCGTAAATCAGGATTTTGAAGCGCGATGCCCCCACGGCTTCCAGGGCCTCGATCGGGGCGCGGTCAATTTCCTCGATCGCTTCGCCTAGCAATTTGCCAAGAAAACCCAGCGACCGGAAAATGATGGCAAGAATACCCGCCAGCACACCGGGGCCAAATACCGCCACAAACAGCAAAGCCCAGATGATGGTATTGACCGAACGTGACGACACCAGAATAAAGCGGCCCAGCCACAGGGTGAATTTGTTTGGCGTTGTGTTTTGGGCTGCAATCAGCGCCACCGGCAATGACAGGAACACCGCAAAAAACGTGGCGATGGTCGCGATATTGACGGTTTCAAGCAGGGTGATGGCAATGTCGTGCCAGCCATCTAGTGAAGGCGGAAACATGCGGGCAAAAAGGTCGCCCATCTGTTTGGGGGCATCCCACAACCACGGCCAGATGATGTTGATGGTTGAAAGCGACCAGACAAGGGCCAGTGCCACAAGGGCGGTCAGGCCAAAACGGGTCCAGCGGTCTTTGGTCGAATATTTGGACCATTCGCGCAGGGCAATGGCGTCGGGGCCGGTTTTTTGTGTGGTGGCTACCATAGGTTCCTCCGGATCCGTCCGCTAATTGCTTCGCTCACCAGAATAACGCCAATGATGCAAAGCGTGATGGCCAGCGCAAAATCATAATCATACCGGCCAAACGCATTCAGCAGAGTTGACCCAATGCCGCCTGCACCCACAATGCCGACAATCGCCGATGCGCGCAGGTTGCTATCAAGCTGATAGATCGAAAGGCCGATCTGGCGGGGCATGATTTGCGGAATAACGGCGTAAAGCAGGGTGACAAGCGTACCGCCCCCGGCGGACCGGATGGCTTCAACCTGGCCCCATTCGATTTCCTCGATCCGTTCGGCCAGCATTTTGGCAACAAAACCGATGGAATAGACCGTTAAGGTCAAAATGCCTGCCAGCGGGCCAAAGCCAACGGCCTTGACGAAAATGATGGCAACAATCACCGGGTGGAAACTGCGCGCGACAATGATCGCGCCACGGCCAATTATGTATAACCAGCGCGGCGCAAGGTTGCGGGCGGAGGCAAAGGCAATGGGAACAGACAGGGCAAGACCCAGCAATGTCGAAACAATTGCGATCTTGATGCTTTCCATAAAGCCGTCAAACAGCAGCCCGCCACGGGTAAAGCTGGGTGGGAAGGCACCCTTGAAAATACGCATCGCACGCGGAATACCCTGCTGGATGCGGTCCCAGTCAAAGGGCAGGCTGGAAAGTGCCCACCATACATAGGCCAGAACGCCGATAATCAGCGCCCAGCGCAAGGCTGGATTGGCTATGAAGGCAGGTTTCTTCCAGCTATACCCCGTCCGGGTTTGAGCGGTGGTGTTCATCGTGCCGCAACCTCGCGCAAATGGGTGCTGCTTTGGGCGCCATCGCGTTCTTCGGCCGGGACACCGGCATAAATTTCATCCATTGCGTCCTGGTTCAGATCGCCCGGTTTGCCATCAAAAATGATGCGGCCAAACCGCATGCCAACAATGCGCTGGGTATATTCGCGGGCCTCATTAACATTGTGAATGTTGATCAGAACCGGCAAATGCAGCTCGGATGCCAGGGCACGCAGCAGTTCCATAATCTGTTTGGATGTTTTCGGGTCCAGCGATGCGGTGGGTTCGTCGGCCAGCAGGATTTCGGGTTCCTGCATCAGGGCGCGCACCACGCCCACACGCTGGCGTTCCCCGCCCGAAAGCTCATCTGCGCGTTTATTGGCATAATGGGCAATGCCCACCCGTTCCATCAAATGAAAGGCGCGATCAATATCTTCCTGCGGGTAGCGGCGCGTCATTGCGCGCCAGGTTGGCAAATATCCCAACCGGCCCGATTGCACATTTTCCATAACCGTTAAACGGTCAATCAGGTTAAAGCCCTGAAATACCATGCCAATACGGCGACGAGCCAGGCGCAGTGCCTTGCCTTCCAGTTTGGTCAGTTCGGTGCCGTTCAACTCGATCGAGCCTGATGACGGTTCCACCAGTTTGTTGATGCAGCGTAGAAGCGTGCTTTTGCCCGCGCCCGATGCACCAATGATCGAAACAACGCTTTCGCCGGGGACTTCAAGGTTCAGGTTCTTCAACACTGCCTTTTCGTCGCCATAGCGTTTAACAAGTTCCTTGATACGCAACATTGCGTTTCCCCTGTGACAGATACCTGGCCGGGGCCCGGCCATGCAGGCTGGCCCCGGTAACGACAGGCAAATTGAAAGACTGGCGTTATTTCAGGTTGTCAGGGGTGTATTTGACACCGTTTGCGGCCTGGATTTCGCGAATGACGTCCCAGTCTTCCTTGTAGGTGACCGGTACGAATTTCGAGACGCCCTTGAATTCTTCGCCCAGTGCCGTGCCCTTCATGTCAAAGGTAAAGAAGGCTTCCTTGATCTTTTCGATCAGTTCGGGCTTCAGGTTATAGGCATAGTTGAACGATGTGGTCGGGAAGGGTTTGCTTTCGTAAATGATCTTTACGTCGTTCGGATCATAAAGGTCGCGCTGGACCATGCGTTCAACCACTTCGGATGCGACCGGGGCGGCGTCATAGTCACCGGCAACTACACCCAGGATCGACTGGTCGTGCGAGCCGGAATAGACAACTTCATAATCCTTTTCCGGGACAATGCCCTGGGCCGGAAGCAGCGCGCGTGGTGCCAGATTGCCCGAATTTGACGTTGGCGATGTATGGGCAACGCGCTTGCCTTTCAGATCGGCCAGCGTGTTGATGCCGCTATCAACGCGGGTATAAAGCTGCAGGGTATAGCCAAACCGGCCATCATCGCCGCCCATCAGCGCAAACGGAACTGCACCGGCCAGATTAACGGCAAAGGGCGTCGGCCCGGTGGAAAAGCCTGCAACATGCAAACGGCCGCTACGCATGGCTTCAACTTCGGCCGAATTCGACTGAACGGCAAAAAACTGCACATCCTTGCCGGTTACTTTTTCCAGATGTTCCAGGAACGGTTCCCAGATATCGGCATAAACCGCCGGGTCTTCGACCGGGGTATAGGCAAAAACAAGGGTGTCGGGATCGACGGTTTTATCGGCTGCTGGCGCATCTGCTACCAGGTCGCCATCCATGTCGCAATACATGGCATCAAGGTCGCCACGCGCGACGCAATCCTCGGCGGCGGATGCGCTGGTGGGGGCAGCCATAAAGCCCATCATGCCAACCGCAGCCAGCAATGTGGTCATCTTCAAACTGTTGGTTTTTTTCGCATACGAAAACATTTCTGTGGAGCCTTTCTTCCCTGTAACGCTGCAAAAGCGCGATTTTAAAAGTTGTTTTGTTGGTTTTATTGTTGTTTTTATCAACATTATAGAGCGTCAAAAAGTTTGGAAAGCAACATAAAACTGTAACAAACCGTTACAGAGACAAATGCTAATATCCCTGAAAACCCGCGTTATCAGGCCCCTTTCCCGGAGGAATGGCATTTGCGTATCGGAAAAAAAGAGCGGCAACACCGCATTTTGCAGGAATTGCAAATTCACCCACATGTGAGAGTTGCCACATTGGCCGAGCGATTCGATGTGGCAACTGAAACAATCCGCCGTGATCTTGATGCATTGGGGCAGGCAGGGCTGCTGATGCGCGAATTTGGTGGCGCTTCGGCGCGGCCGATGGGCCATCAGCCCGATCTGGCCCAACGTCAGTTAGGTGCGGTTGCCGGTATTGACCGCATTGGTGCGCTGGCAGGCAAAATGGTGCAACCCGGCGAAGTCATCATGATTGATGCGGGTTCAACCGTTACCCAGATCGCGCCCTATCTAGCCGGTATTGCCGATATTGCGGGCAGTGCAAATGGGCAGAAACGCACGATCCTGACCAATTGTTACGCTGTGGTACATGGCATGGGCGAACAGGCCCTGATTGATGATGTCATTATGTGTCCCGGCCAGTTTGATCCGCGTGAAAATGCGGTTTACGGGCATGACACGGTCGATTTCCTACGCCGTTTTTATGCCAACCGGGCCTTTATCGGGGCGTCTGGCCTGTCATCGATTGGTTATAGTGATGTGAACCGCAAGGCCGTTGCCGTGAAACGGGCGATGATGGAACGTTCCGATGAAACCTGGCTTTTGGTGGATCACACCAAATTTGAACGCCGTTATCTTGAAAGCATCGGCCCGTTTAATGACCTTGCCGGTGTCATCACCGACCGCACCCCGCCCGATGCCTTGCGCGATGTGCTTGCCAAAGCCGGTATCAACCTGATCGTGGCTGACGAAACCGCTGATATCCCCGAAATGCAGGCTGCCGGTTAATCCTTGATCCTCCCGTTCTTCTAGCTCTCCCTTCATCTCTCTCCACTCTCCACTCTCCACTCTCCACTCTCCACTCTCCATTCTCCATTCTCCATTCTCCATTCTCCATTCTCCATTCTCCATTCTCCATTCTCCATTCTCTCTATTCGCCTTCTTTCCTTTCCAGACCTGCCATTTGGCTGCCGGTTTTGCCGTGCGGTTTGGCTTTTTCTGTCTGTTTGCTGTTTTTCTTTGCGCGGCTCCGCCCGGTGCCAGATATTTGCATTGTTTGTATTTTTTCGTGCCGGGTGCTTTGCGCTTGGCATGACTGCGACCCATATTGCAGGGCAACAAACCAATGCCGCCGGGTTCCCGCCCCGGTCAGTATCTTCTGACACGGAGGAGTTTTATCGTGACCAAACAAGCCAGCACCCGTACCGAAAAAGACACCATGGGTGAAATTCAGGTGCCTTCGGACCGTTACTGGGGCGCACAGACCCAGCGGTCGAGCGAGAATTTCCGCATTGGCGGCGAAAAAATGCCCGAAGCCCTGATCCGTGCCTTTGGCCTGCAAAAGCTGGCAGCCGCCCGTGCCAACCGGGCACTCGGCAATCTGGAACCGAAAATTGCCGATGTTATTCAGGCGGCCGCCCGCGAAGTGGCCGACGGTAAACTGTCCGATCATTTCCCGCTGGTGGTTTGGCAAACCGGGAGTGGCACGCAAACCAACATGAATGCCAATGAAGTCATCGCCAATCGTGCCTGTGAATATCTGGGGGCACCGCTGGGCCAGCGTGAGCCGGTCCATCCCAATGACCATGTCAATCGCGGTCAATCCTCGAATGACAGTTTCCCGACTGCCATGCATATCGCCGCCGTGGTCGAGATCGAGGAACGTTTAAAGCCCGCCCTGCGCCATTTGCGCGAAACCCTTGAAACCAAAAGCCGCGCCTTTGATAAAATCGTCAAAATTGGCCGCACCCATATGCAGGATGCCGTGCCTCTGACATTGGGTCAGGAGTTTTCGGGTTATGCCGCGCAAATCGAACTTGGCCTTGATCGCATCGAAGATGGCCTGAAACGCCTGACCAAACTGGCACAGGGCGGCACGGCCCTTGGCACCGGTTTGAATGCCCCCGAAGGCTTCGACGAACAGTTTGCCCGTGAAATCAGCAGCCTGACCGGCCTGCAATTCGATACCGCCGCGAACAAGTTCGAGGCGCTGGCCGCCCATGATGCCTGCGTTGAAATGTCGGGTGTAATGAATGTTCTGGCTGCATCGCTGATGAAAATTGGCAATGATATTCGCCTGCTGGGGTCTGGTCCGCGCTGCGGGCTGGGCGAACTGATTTTGCCCGCCAACGAACCAGGGTCGTCGATAATGCCGGGCAAGGTCAACCCCACCCAGGCCGAAGCCCTGACCATGGTTTGCGCCCAGGTGATGGGCAACCATGTTGCGGTTACGGTTGCGGGCTCGAATGGCCATCTTGACCTTAATGTTTTCAAGCCGGTGATTATCTATAACCTGTTGCAATCCATCCGGCTGATTGCCGATGCCGCCGTCAGCTTTGCCGATCATTGTATTGCTGGCATCGAAGCTGACGAGGAAAAGATCAAATCCTATGTCGAACAAAGCCTGATGCTGGTAACCGCCCTTGCGCCGCATATTGGCTATGACAATGCTGCTGCCGTTGCCAAAAAGGCGCATGCCGAACGGTCCAGCCTTAAGGAAGCCGCCATCGCCCTGGGCCATCTGGATGCCGAACGGTTTGACGAGCTAGTCCGCGCCGAAGACATGATCTGACCGGCTGTGCCCAAGCCGGGGCACCGTTTTGATCGTGCTGCCGATATGTTGGCCGGGTGTATGACGCCCGGCCATTTTTATTGCGGAAAAGCCGCCTTTAGCATGGTGGGGACAATCACCCTGTGAAACGGCATGATGGTCGCCAGATAGGCGCGTCCAAACAGGTTATGGCGCTTCGTCAGGGTCGTGGTTGTAATCAGGGTCTGGTCCGTGCCGCAGGGTTCGGTTTCAACCACCAGTCGAAAATCAAGATGCCTGTCATCAAGGCCCAGTGTGATCGATGTGTCTGAGCGCGCAATGACGGGGAAAAGGCCGATAATGTTCGGATCATTGCTGTCTTTGGCCCCGGACTTCAAACCAAACGGCCGCACGATGGTGTCGCGCAACCGCATCAGATGAACAACCCAGTCTGGCCGCGATGACATGATTTTATGCGCCGCCATTTCCGGTGTGATGGCATGTTGGGTTGTGCGAATGCTGAACGCATCGGCCCAATCGGCATTTGGCATCGAAATATGGGGCAGGGAAACCGGAACAACAGATGTCTGGACCACAATGCAATCCTTTTCGGATGGGGCAATACGGCGCTATCATAGTGCTAAATTGCTGATTTGTCTGGTTTAATTGTGTGTTTTTGGCCTTGTTGTGTGCCAGATTACAGCCGGGTGGCGGATGCGCCACATAGCCGGCAGGTGGATTGGCAAAATTTCGCATCAACCCTGTATGGAACGGCATTTTCTGGCGAGGAATTGATATAGGATATTGCTGAGAAACCATCGATTGGGCATATCTTTTCCCATGGCAGCAGGAATTTCAGCATATCTGTCGTTTCCTGCCGCGATGCTTATGGCATTGCGCGCACGGCTACGGCGCACCCGGGATGGTGCTAAATGCTCCCCGCAACATGGTCTGCGGGTGTGGGGGCTGATTTGTGTTGTCATGCTGGCTACGCTGACCCAGGCGGGTGTCCCGCTTGCCCTGCATGGGGCGGGTGGAAGCGGGCCGGGTTCGATGCAGGCTGCGTCAGATATTATTTATATCTGTACAGGCAGCGGCATTCAGCCTGTTCGCCTTGTTGCGCTTGGCGATGGCCAAACCGGTATTTCCCCCACACTGGCGAGTGATGGTGCAAGTACCGAAACGACCCAATCACAAAACCAGCCAGAAACCCGAAGCAGTGGCAAACCGGCCGCGTCACATGCCTTTTGCGCCCACTGCGCCTTTTGTCATGTATTGCCGGTTATCACTGCCGGTTTTTCCTGGTCGCACCCTGTGGTGCAAACCCGGTTTGTGGCCTTTCGCGCGGGTAAAAATGCCCGCTATGAAATGGCGGCACACGGGTTTGATGCCCGCGGTCCTCCTGCCTTTTCTGCCTGACAAAGACATATCCCACTTCAAATTCAGACAGGTAGAATATCATGCGTAAAGCACTTTTCGCAGGGGCAGCCATTGCTGCCGGTTTGTTTGCAGCCCTTCCGGCATTTGCCAATGACATTTCCATTTCCAACGCCTGGAGCAAGGAAAGCCTTGGCCGCGTGCCCAATGGGGCTGTGTTTTTCAATGTTGAAAATGCAGGCGACGGGGATCGCATTATTGGGGCGACATCCGAAATTGCCGATAAGACCGAACTGCATACCCACATCATGAAAGACAATGTGATGAAGATGCGCCAGGTCGAAGGCGGTGTTGAGGTTCCTGCGCATGGCGGCGTTGCTTTCAAACCCGGCAGCTATCACGTCATGCTTTTGGGGCTGCATGACCCGCTAAAGGCTGGTCAGCACATTTCCCTGACTTTGCAGTTTGAAAAGGCCGGTAATGTCCCGGTCGAGGCCGAAGTTCTTTCACTTGATGACGCGGCGAAAATGTCGGCCCATGGTGAAATGAAAATGGATATGAAACATGGCATGGATGGTGCCATGGATAGCGCCAAAGAAGGTGCCATGGATGGCAGCATGGACCATTCCGCCCATGGCGGCACCATGGGTAAGATGAAAAACTGATCTACCGGTTTTTTATCTGACGGGCAGCGCAAGGCTGTCTATTTGGCTGGGGCCGGGGATAGGCCCTTTCGCCCGTTTCATACAGGGGGTGCGGATTGAACCGCGCCCCTTTTGCCGTCATGATGGGGTACTGTTCAAACCCGCCCCAACCGCCAGGACAATGCCCCATGCCCACGATTGATGATCTGATTTCCCGTCTTAATCTGTTGCCCCATCCGGAAGGCGGCTATTACGCCGAAACGTTTCGTGCCGACGAAACCACCAATCCCGGCGGGCGTTACCCAAGCGATCGGTCAACGGGGACGGCGATATATTATCTGTTAACCCCCGATACCTTTTCGGGCATGCATATCCTGACCTCGGATGAAATCTTTCATTTCTATCTGGGCGACGCGGTTGAACAGTTGCACCTGTTTGCCGATGGCAGCCACAGAATGGTTGAAATTGGTACCGATATTGTCGCCGGGCAAAGACCGCAAATGGTGGTGCCTAATAATGTCTGGCAGGGCGCACGCCTTAAACCAGGCGGGCAATTTGCCCTGCTGGGCTGCACAGTGGCACCGGGTTTTGACTTCGCCGATTTTTCAATGGGCAAACGCGCCGATCTGGTAAAACGCTGGCCGGATGCAACGGATATGATAACGGCCTTGACCCGCGACTGATTTTACGGCGCAATCACCCCATCAATTGATTGTTTGGCGGAGTTTACGATGTCGTTCGATACATGGCTGGTATTTGCCGGGGCGGCTTTTGCGCTTGCGATGGCGCCGGGGCCCAACAACCTGATGGCGATGTTTAATGGTGCGCGCCATGGTGTGGTGGCATCCGCGCTTGGCGGTATTGGCCGTCTGCTGGCCTTTACCCTGATGATCACGGTGACGGCAACCGGGCTGGGCGTTGTGCTTGCCGCAAGCGAACTTGCCTTTGGTATCATCAAATGGGCCGGGGCGGCATATCTGGTGTATCTGGGCATTAAAACCTGGCGCAGCCACGTGGCATCGGCCAGCGACGATGGGGCGGTAAACCTGCCAGAAGACGACTTGGTCTTTGCCGCGCGCCCACGTGCCTTTGATCTGGCCCGTCGCGAATTTTTAACTGCGGTGGGGAACCCCAAGGCGATCCTGATTTTTACGGCCTTTTTCCCGCAATTTTTGAATGCGCAGCATCCCTATGGCGGGCAGTTCGCCATTATGGGCGTTACATTTCTGGCGATGGAAGCCTGCGTATTGCTGGCTTACGGCCTGGTGGGCGGGCAGGTGAAGGGCTTTGTGCGGTCTGCCCGGCATTTGCGCATTCTTAACCGCGTTAGCGGAGGTGTGCTGATTGGTGCCGGTGCCATGCTCGCCGCTGCGCGCCGGTAATTCTGATTCCGGCAGTTCGGGCATTATTGCCGGGTTATTGCGCTGGAGCTTAAAGACAAACGGGCTGCCGATGAGGCAGCCCGTTTTGCATAAAGGCAGTGGGTTAAATGCTTAATTGCCGTTGGCAAAGATGCTTGCCAGGCAGGCGCCAAACACAACCAGCGTAACAACCGCCATCAGATAGGCCCAATAGCGCACCTTGATGAAAAAGATGCTGTCGCCACGTTTCAGCAAAACGGTTTCGCCGGTTTTTTCGTCCAGCAATTCGCGGCCCTTGTCGGACCGTTCCAGCCAGCGCACGGTTTGAAACGCCGCTAGTGTCGCGCCCAGAATGATAATGGCCGGTGCCAGGTCCTGGGGAACATATTGTTCAATCAGCGCATAGAAAAACAAGGAAATCAGCGCGCCAACCAGGGCGCCCAGCGGCAGCAAAATGCCCCAGCCTCTCCAGACAATAAACATATAACCCTCTGTGTTTGCTTTGTTTATTTTTAAGCTCGATGCAGGGGATATATGACCCAGGATTGATTTTCTGAAAACAGGAAATTGCACAATTCTCCAGAAATTTCACATCTTTGAAAAGCGGGCTGCTTTTGATGGCTGGGATTGCGCAAAGAAAAAGGGACGCATTGTCTGCTGCGTCCCTTGTGAATGCCGTTTGATCGCGGGAGTAAGGCGAAATCAGGAGATTTCTTCTACCCGGTGGCAAGCGACCTCGCGGCCTTCAAAAACGCGCAGTTCCGGGCGAACCTGGGCACATTGCTCGGTCGCAAACGGGCACCGCTTGTGAAAGGCGCAACCCGATGGCGGGTTGATCGGTGATGGCAGTTCACCCTTTAACGGTTCGGCCTTTACCCGGTGTGCCGGGTCGATTTTCGGGGCGGAAGCCAGAAGGGCGCGGGTATAGGGGTGAAGCGGGCGGTTAAACAGTTCCTCGGTCGGGCCTTTTTCGGCAACCCGGCCCAGATACATCACCATCACATCATCGGCGATATGCTGCACCACCGAAAGGTCGTGCGAAATGAAGACATAGGCGACATTCATTTCGTCCTGCAGGTCCATCATCAGGTTCAAAACCTGTGCCTGTACGGATACGTCCAGTGCTGAAACCGGCTCGTCGGCAACAATGACCTTGGGCTCCAGGATCAGTGCGCGGGCAATGGCGATACGCTGGCGCTGACCACCTGAAAACATATGCGGGTAACGCCCGTAAAATTCGGGACGCAGGCCAACTTTTGCCATTGTGTCGCGAACACGTTCCTGCCGTTCCTTGCGGCCCAGCTTGTCCATGTTCAGCAATACCGGCTCTTCCAGAATCTGCCCGACTTTTTTACGCGGGTTAAGCGACCCATAGGGGTTCTGGAAAATCATCTGCACGGTGCGGCGAAACAGCTTCGCATCTTTTTCCGAAAGATTGCCAACCGCTTCGCCATTGATTTTAAGCGCACCCGAAGACGGCTTCTCAATCAGGGTCAACTGGCGCCCAAGGGTGGATTTGCCACAGCCTGATTCACCAACAACCGCCAGCGTCTTTCTGGCTTCAAGCGAAAATGAAACCCCGTCCAGCGCCTTTACCGACGCAGTGGGCTTGCCAAAACCGCCACCCACCGTGTAATGCCGCGCCAGATTGTCGCCTTCCATCAGGGCGACGCCGGGTTTTGATTCAAGAAAGCTCATTATGCGGTCCTCCCGGTCGGCTGGCCGTTATCATCAAGCGGATAGAAGCAGCGAACATCGCGACCGTAATAATCGCCAACCAGCGGCTGCTGGGCGACGCATTTATCCGTGGCATAGCGGCAACGCGGGCTAAGCAGGCAGCCTTTCGGGCGGTCATGCGCACCTGGAACCACACCAGGAATGGTGCGCAGGCGGTCATGACCGGCAGAACGTTCCGGCAGGGCCTCAAGCAGGGCCTGGGTATAGGGGTGGCGCGGGGCGGCAAACAGGCCGTCTGCCGGGCCGCTTTCAAAAAGCTGGCCCGCATACATCACCTGGATGCGGTCTGCGGCCTCGGATACCAGTGCCAGATCGTGGGTAATCAGGATCAGAGCCATATCGCTGTCAGATTGCAGTTTCAATAGCAGGTCAATGATCTGGGCCTGAATGGTCACGTCCAGTGCGGTAGTGGGTTCGTCGGCGACCAGCAGGCGCGGGTTACACGCAATGGCCATCGCAATCACGATACGCTGGCTCATCCCACCAGAAAGCTGGTGGGGATAGGCCTTCATGCGTGATTTCGGGTCGGGAATACCCACCTGGTTAAGCAGATCCAGGGTGCGTTCACGACGCTGGCGTTTATTGCCACCTTCATGAACCTTCAGGGCTTCCATGATCTGGGTTTCAACCGTGTAGCACGGATTAAGTGCCGACATCGGGTCCTGAAAGATCATGGCAATGTCTTTGCCGGTGATGTTTCGGCGCTTGCGCGCCGGCATCTTGAGCAGGTCCTGCCCGTCAAAGGTCAGGCTGTCGGCGGTGACACGGCCGGGATAATCGATCAGCCCCATCAGGGCGAGTGAACTGACAGATTTGCCAGAACCCGATTCACCAACGATGCCCAGGACTTCACCACGTTCAACCGAATAGCTGACGGAATCAACTGCCCGGAACGGATTGCTTTCCGAGCCAAATTCGACCGTCAGGTTTTTAACTTCCAAAAGTGCCATGACGATTTACCGCTTCATCTTGGGATCGAGGGCATCGCGCAGACCATCACCCATAAGGTTAAAGGCAAGCACGGTGATCAGGATGCACAGGCCGGGGAACGTAACGATCCACCAGGCGGAACCAACGAATTCGCGGGCATTTGCCAGCATCGAACCCCATTCCGGCGTTGGCGGCTGGGCACCAAGACCCAGAAAGCCAAGGGCCGCGGCATCCAGAATGGCATTGGAAATACCCAGCGTGCCCTGAACGATCAACGGGGCGGCACAGTTGGGCAGGATGTTGATGAACATCTGGCGCAGGGCACCGGCACCGGCAATTTGCGATGCGGTGACATATTCCTTGTTCAGTTCCGAAATTACCGAGGCACGGGTCAGGCGCACATAATGGGGCAACTGGACAATGGCGATGGCCAGCATCGCATTGATCAGGTTCGGGCCAAGGATGGTCACAATCGCAAGGGCCAGCACCAGGCTTGGGATGGACAGCATGATATCCATGACACGCATGATGCCAACTTCGACCCAGCCGCGGAAATAACCGGCAGCAAGGCCCAGCGTGATGCCCGAAACAACCGAAATCACCACAACAAACAGGCCGATAAAGACCGAAAGCTGCGCGCCATACATCAGGCGTGAAACCATGTCACGGCCAACTGCATCGGTGCCAAGCAGATATTCCGAACTGCCGCCTTCCTGCCATGCCGGAGGCATCTGGATGGCGGTACGGTCCTGCGAAATCGGATCGTGCGGTGCAACGACCTGGGCAAAAATGGCCAGGAAAACGACAATTGCCACAACAACAAGACCGGCAAGGGCACCACGGTTCTGGCGGAAATAGTGCCAGAATTCGGCCAGCGGCGAGGGCGGCTTTGCCACCATGCTGGCTTCGAGTTCCTTAAGCGCGGCATCGTCCTGTTCGGGCGAAGTAGCGGGATTTGTTTGTGTATTCATAAACTTGCCATCCCTTAGCGCGTATGACGGATGCGGGGATTGATCACGCTGTAGGTCAGATCGACCAGCAGGTTGACCAGCATGATCATGATCGCGATCAGAAGAATTCCGCCCTGAATGGTCGGATAGTCGCGACGGCTAACAGCTTCGACGATCCATTTGCCGATACCCGGCCAGGAAAAGATCGTTTCGGTCAGGATTGCACCGGCCACCAGCACGCTGACCTGCAGGCCGATCACGGTAACAACCGGGATCAGGGCATTACGCAGCGCATGCACGATTACGACCTTGGCCGGGCTCAGGCCCTTGGCACGGGCAACGCGGATGTAATCTTCACGCAGCACTTCAAGCATTGACGAACGGGTCATACGGGCAATCACGGCCATCGGAATGGTGCCCAGCGCGATGGACGGCAGGATCAGATGCTGCAGGGCATCGATAAAGGCGCCTTTTTCGTCGCTTAACAGCGTGTCGATCAGCATGAAGCCGGTTGTGGGTTCGATGAAGTAAAGCACCGACAACCGCCCTGAAACCGGCGTCCAGCCCAGAGATACCGAAAAGAACATGATCAGCATCGTTGCCCACCAGAAAATCGGCATCGAATAGCCGGCAAGCGAGATGGTCATGGTGGTGTAATCGAAAATGCCACCGCGGCGCACTGCGGCGATAACACCGAGCGGCAGGCCGACAATAATGGCAAATAGAATGCCCATGACGCCCAGTTCAACTGTTGCCGGGAACAGGGTCATGAATTCTTCAAGGACGGGTTTTTTGGTCACAAAAGATTTGCCAAGGTCGCCCTGGAATACGCCCAGCAGGTACTGGAAGTACTGAACGATGACAGGCTGATCAAATCCGTATTGTGCCTTGAGCTGGGCGTAACGCGCCGCATCGACACCGCGTTCACCGGCCATCATCAGGATGGGGTCGCCGGGAATGAGGCGGATCAGGAAGAAGACCAGCAGGGTAACGCCGAAGAATGTCGGCACAATGTCACCCAGTCTGCGGAAAAGGAATCCTAGCATGCCTTGGGGCCTTTTTGCTCATTCAGGCGCGTAATGGTTGTGCGCGCTTGAACGTTCTCTCTCTTATTTTTTGATCTGATAATGCGAAGAGGCCCGGATAACCGGGCCTCTCGACTTCATGGTGGCGTGATTATTCTTTGATATCGACGCCGTAGAAGATGTGACCGCCAAACGGGTCAATCTTGTAGTTTTCGACTTCCTTGCGGATCGGTTCGAAAACGACCGAGTGCGCGATGGTTGCCCACGGAGCCTGTTCCTTGAACACGACCTGAGCCTGTTCGTAGAGACGGGTACGTTCGAGAACGTCCGAAGTAGTCTTCGCCTGCTGGATCAGCTTGTCGAAGTCTTCGTTGCACCACTGTGCACGGTTCGAACCGCCAACAGCATCACAGCCAAGCAGAACGGCCAGGAAGTTGTCGGGGTCACCATTGTCACCGGTCCAGCCCATCAGGAAGGAACCCTGTTCGCCTTTTTTGGTGCGCTCAAGGTATTCGCCCCATTCATAGGAAACGATCTTGGCCTGAACGCCGATCTTGGCCCAGTCAGCCTGGATCATTTCAGCCATACGGCGTGCGTTCGGGTTGTACGGGCGCTGTACCGGCATTGCCCAGATATCGGTCTCAAAGCCGTTCGGATAACCGGCATCAGCCAGCATCTTCTTTGCAGCTTCAGGATCGTAGGGATCGTCCTGGATGTCGTTGTTGTAAGACCAGATCGTCGGCGGAATCGGGTTTTTCGCTTTCGAACCTGCACCCTGGTAAACGGCTTCAAGGATCGCGTCCTTGTTGATCGCCATGTTCAGGGCCTTACGGACTTCGGTTTTGGTGAACGGCTCTTTCTGGGTGTTGTAACCCAGGTAACCAACGTTCAGACCTTCCTGGCTCATCAGGTTGATGGAATCATCGGCATCCATCGCCTTGAGGTCAGCCGGGTTCGGATACGGCATCACCTGGCATTCGCCAGCTTTCAGCTTCTGGTAACGAACGGTGCTGTCCGGGGTGATTGCGAAGATCAGGTTGTCAATCGCAGCCGGGCCTTCCCAGTAATCCGGGTTGGCTTTGTAACGGATGACAGCGTCTTTCTGGTACTGGACATACTGGAACGGACCGGTGCCGACCGGCTCCAGGTCAACCTGTTCCGGGGTGCCGGCTTCAAGCATCTTGTCGGCATATTCGCCCGACAGGATCGATGCGAAATCCATTGCCATGTTGGCAATGAACGGTGCTTCCGGACGGTTCAGGACGAATTTCACGGTGTAGTCGTCAACCTTGACGATGTCCTTGATCAGGTCCGGCATCGACATTGCGTCGAAATATTCGTACGAGCCACCGCTTACGCCGTGATACGCATTTTCTTTGTCCCACATACGGTCAAAGGAATACATCACGTCATCAGCATTGAAATCACGGGTCGGCGTGAAGAAGCTGGTGGTCTGGAATTTTACGCCTTTGCGCAGGTGGAAGGTGTATTCAAGGCCATCGGCCGAAACATCCCAGCTGGTTGCAAGGCCCGGAATGATCGTGGTGGTGCCACGTTTGAACTGGACCAGACGGTTGTAAATGTTCTTTGATGTCGCATCAAAGGTGGTACCCGAGGTGTAGAGCTGCGGGTTGAAACCTTCCGGGCTTCCTTCCGAGCAATAAACCAGGGTCTTTGCCGAAGCGGCCGTCGGTGCGGCCCAGGCAGTCGTCGCAACAAGGGCTGCGCCCAAAGCCGCTTTGACGAAAGTCGCTTTCATTTATGTGCCTCCCTCAAGGCTGGCCCGAACCCCCGTTTGGCATCTGCAAGTCTCACCCGCTGCAGGATGCCCGACAAGTCCGGGCTGGTTGACCCGATCCAACGCACATGTTGGTAATCGTCGAGGGAAAGTAATCAGGGTTTTTGCGTACCGTCAACGTCTGCTGAGGGATTTTACGGAGGGAAAAAAGCCCGACGACACCTGAATTTATGTCAAGTGTTTGTTATTTTTATGAAATTAAGGATAATTTTTTTCGTGGTCTGCCATGCGATTTTTTCGGGTCAGCTTGTGCCACTACGTAAAAATGCGCCTCCGTCATGTAAAAACGGGGCGCATTTTCATATTTTATCCCATGCAGGGATTCGTGCATTTTTTCAGACGATTAGTGAAACTTATGAACTTTGCAACCGCGTCTTGAGCGCGTTTATTGCGTCAATGTCGCTATTCCATGCAGTCACAAATCGGTAAGCCTGTTTGCCCAGCGACGGCCACGGGTAAAAAAGCATCCCCGCGTCGCGCAGGCGCGTTACCGCTGCGTCAGGCAGGGCAACAAACAGTTCGTTTGCCTGGCTTTCGATCAAAATGCTGCCGCCCTGTGCCTGTAAAAGGCTGGCCAGTGCGCGGGCGGCATTGTTGGCGTTGCGGGCATTTTTCAACCACAAATCGTCGCGGATATAGGCCGCAAGCTGTGCTGCGAGATAGCGATGCTTTGAAAGCAGATGCCCGCTGCGTTTACGTGCCAGTTCGGCCTTTGCGCGCAATGACGGATCAAACAGGATAATCGCCTCGACCGCGAGCGCCCCGTTTTTGGTGCCATCAAAGCTTAGCGCATTGACGCCGGCTTTCCAGGTGACGTCTGCCGGGTGGCAATCAAGGGCGGCAATGGCATTGGCAAAGCGTGCGCCGTCCATGAACAGCTTGGTGCCAAATTGCTGGCAAACACCGCCAATCGCCGCAATTTCATCAGCATCATAAACGCCACCCAGTTCGGTGGACTGTGTAACGGCCACGCATTCCGGCGTTACCGAATGCACACCGCGATCAACCCGGCTTTCCAGAAAGGATGCCAGGGTGATGGCTTCAAGTTTGGCCGCCGGGCCATCGATGGGCAGCAATTTTGCCCCACCGGTAAAATGGGCAACGGCGGTTGATTCATCTTCGTTGATATGGGCTTCGTGGTGGCAAACAATGCCGCCATAGGGTGATACCAGCGTTGACAGGCTGATGCAGTTTGCCGCCGTACCGGTGCTGACGGGAACAACCGCAACTTCGTGATCAAACAGGTCCGAAAAAGCGCGATCAAGCGTTGCTGATACATCATCATTGCCATAGGCCGGGGCGTTGCCAGTGCATTGTTCGTCAATTGCGGCCTGTATTTCGGGGCAGACCGGGGTGACATTGTCAGAAGCAAAATTCATTTTCGTGATATTCCTGTTGGTGGCGGGCAAATTCCGGGCTGGCGGCAGGGCGATGTGCCGCCAGTGTTATAATTTATGCGCGTATTGTTTCATGCCATTTGGCGCCAAACAACCGGCCTTGGGGGCTGTGTGGCTTAAAGGCCATTGGCCAGCGCGGTGATGTCTTCAAGCGGGCTGTTCCATGCGGTGACAAAGCGGTATGCCCCTTTGCCAACAGCGGGCCAGGGCCGGAAAATGATGCCTGCTGCCTGAAGGGCTGCTGCCAGGTCATCTTCCATCCACATGAAAAGTTCGTTGCCCTGTGGCTGATGGGCAACACGGGCACCAAGGCAGCCAAGGGATTGTGCCAGAAGCTTTGCCGCCATATTGGCGTGCTTGGCGTTTTTAAGCCACAGGTCGCCTTCAAGATAGGCCAGCAATTGTGCGGCCAGGTAACGGTGTTTGGAAAACAGATGCCCGCCGCGTTTGCGGGCCTTTTCGGCCTTTTTGCGCAGGGTTTTGTCAAACAGGATAATGGCATCCACCGCCAGCGCCCCGTTTTTGGTGGCACCAAAGCTTAGCACATCCACACCGGCCTTCCAGGTGATGTCTGCCGGGTGGCAACCAAGTGCGGCCACCGCATTGGCAAAACGTGCGCCATCCATAAACAGGCGCATGCCATGTTCTTTGGCAACCCGGCCGATATCCTGAATTTCAGCCACACTGTATACCGCGCCAAATTCGGTGGCCTGGGTAATGGCCACGCATTCAGGGTCCACGGCGTGAATGCCCCGGTTGCTTTGCGCGGTTAAAAAGGCATCCAGTGCAGGGGCTTCAATCTTGGCCGAGGGGCCATCCATCGTCAGCAATTTTGCCCCGCCGCCAAAAAAGGCAACACCGGTTGATTCCGTCTGGTTGATATGGGCTTCATGGTGGCACACCACCCCGCCATAGGGCGATACCAGCCCGGAAAGGCCAATTAGGTTGGCAGCCGTGCCTGTTGCCACGGGAATAACCACACAGTCAGTTTCAAACAGCGTGGAAAATGCCGCATCAAGCCGGGCGGAATCTTCATCCTGGCCATAGGGCAGGGCGCTTGAACTGGACTGGGCAACAATCGCGGCAAGGATTTCCGGGCAAACCGGCGACACATTATCGGATGAAAAATTCATGGGGGACCGTTTGTGATCTATGCGGGTGGCAAAAAGGCGTTAATGCCCACCATTGGCCGATAAATGCCGAAATGCAAGCATAACAAAACCCGCCAAATGATCTTTGGCGGGTTTGTAATGGTGTTGGCATTATAGGGTGCTGATTGGTGTGTTAATCCGCGTGCTATTTGCTGGTGGCGACAAAAACACCGTCCCATTCCGGCCCCGGGGGCATTTTGCGAAATGCGGAAATGCGTTCGTTATACATATCATAAAGAACAGATAGATCGCAGATCGTATTTTCCCGAAGCCCGGCGAGAAGTTCTTCAACCAGATCCCAGTTCTGCCCGCGATAGGCGGTGATCATGGCATCATGGTTTTGCGCAAGTTTGGCAAAATCAGCACTATCACGCAGGTCGAGATCACCCAGCACGGTGAAAATCTCGACAGCTTCGCTTTTGCCCTTCACTGCGATCAGGTCAAGCTGCAAAACAGCAAAGCGTTCGGAAACCGTCACTGCCGTATCCTGGCCGATGACGATATCCACGCCGTAATTTTTGGATTGCCCCTCAAGGCGCGATGCAAGATTTACGGCATCGCCCAGCACGGAATAATCAAATCGCTGGTCAGACCCCATATTGCCGACAACGCAGGTGCCGGTATTCACACCAATGCCGATATTTAAGGGCAAAAACACTTTGCCTTCGGCCTTTGCTTCGGCTTCGCGTTCGTCATTTAGGGCACGCAAGGCAACAAACATGGCAAGGGCAGATTCACAGGCCTTTTCCGGGTGCAACGGCACATCAAGCGGCGCATTCCAGAACGCCATGATGCAGTCACCCATATATTTGTCAATGGTGCCATCACGCTGTAAAATGCAACTGGTCAGCGGTGTCAGCAGACGGTTGATCAGTTGGGTTAAGCCCTGCGGGTCGGACTTATAGCTTTCGGAAATGGTGGTAAAACCGCGCACATCACAAAACAGCAGGGTCATGTCGCGCATTTCGCCACCCAGTTTCAACCGTTCGGGATGCTGGGCCAGCTGTTCGACCAGGGCAGGTGACAGATAGGTTGAAAAGGCCCCACGCACCTGGCGTTTTTCACCTTCGGTGCGCATAAAACCAATCAGGCTGCCGGTAAGATAAACCAGGATGGTGGCAAGACTGGCATATAGCGGATCAATCAGCAGGTGATGCTGTCGAAACGCCCACCACGAAAAACCAATGGCCCCGCCAATCAGCGCAACACCAATGACGGCGGGCCATAATGGCCCTAATCGCGGAATGGCAATAATGAAAAACAGGCCAACAATCACCAAAGCCAGCATTTCCGCCTGCGATGCCCAATAGGGCCGCGAAAGGAACTGCTGCAACAACATCTGTTCGAGCATTTCGGCATGGACCTCTACCCCCGGTAAAACCGGGTTTAGCGGCGATGATCGCAAATCAAGCAGGCCCGCGGCACTGGTGCCAATCAACACTGCCGTATCCTGAAGGGCACCTTCGGGCAGGTTGCCATTCATCACATCGGATGCGGAAATATAACGCTGCTGTTCATGCCCGGTGAAATAGACCCACATATTCCCCGTTGCATCGGATGGAATGGTTAACTGACCCACACGAATAGCATCCACCCCGTCCGATGTGGTCCAGCTTGCCGCCCCGCTGGCACCTGAAAGGCGCACATTCATGGTGCGCGGGGCATCCTGCATCACACGCAGCATTTCCATGCTAAGTGTCGGGTAAACCGGCTTGCCGATCAGGGGCTGTTCGGCATCAAGGGCCAGTAACAGGGGCACACGGCGTACAACGCCATCGGCACCTGGCGTTACATTGATCAGGGCGTTGCCTGCTGCGGCATCTTCAAGGGCGGGCAGGTTGGTCGCCGCGCCCGAAAGGGTCGGGATATATTCGGCAATATTGCGGCCCTGTGCCCCGGCAATGGAAAAATTGCCAACCTGGCGCGGCACATTGCCCAGCTTGCCATTGGTTAGCTGGGTCGCTGTGACAATCTGTCCAACCCCATCAATGAACTGTGCAAACAGGGCGTCATGGTCGGGCAGGTTGCCCGCCAATTTGCGGATTTCGGCACTATTGTCGTCCTGCGGCCAGTCGCCCACCACCCTGGCGGGGGATGTCCGGTCGGGTTCGGCAAAGATGATGTCAAAGCCAACAACCGCCGCCCCGGCAACGCGCAA
Organism: Thalassospira marina; assembly: GCF_002844375.1. NCBI lineage: Bacteria > Pseudomonadati > Pseudomonadota > Alphaproteobacteria > Rhodospirillales > Thalassospiraceae > Thalassospira > Thalassospira marina. The sequence continues at coordinate 825,725 of NZ_CP024199.1, forward strand.
TTTGTAAATCAGTTCGGCCAGGCGTGTGCGCGGCCAGGGCCACTGGCCCAGTTCGGCCAGGCTTTTGTCGTCGATATCAACAATGCGCACCCCGACATCCTGAAAATCACGCGGGGCGATCCGCTGATAGGTGTCGAACACATTCATGCGCAATTGGCCGACCAGGGGCACATCCTGCCAGCGCAATATAATGCATGCCGCCAAAACCAGCAGCGGGATCAAATAATGCAGTATGCCAGACAGCTTTTTGCGCATGATGCTTGTTTTTCTTATCAGGGATTTTGCTGGATGGGGGGATCTGGATCGGGGGCAGGGCCCGGATCGCCTTTATCTTCAATAATGCCATAGGTCAGCTGCGCGCCATCCGGTGCGGCATTTGTTGTCAGGTTTACCTGAACGGTGGTTGGCGAAGTAAAGGCAACCGTCGCGTCACAGCCCATTGTTTCGCAATTGTTCCCGCTTGGAATGTTGAAATCGTCACCGGTCAGCACGGCATAGTCTGAATTGTTGGTAAATGTTTTGCTCGCGCTCATATACCCATCGGCACCGGCTGTGTCGGTGATGTTGAACAGTTCCGTGAAAATTTCCCGCGAACCAAAATCAACCGCCGTATAGGAGTTGAAAGACATGCCCTGTGCCGATGTCAGTCCACTGCCGGTATAGAAACCGGTCTCGATCTGCCCCAACTGCTCATAGGTGATGGCGTCAAGATAGTTGTCATCCTCGACATCCGTCAGCCCATAGGCACCCTTGACGGCATCGCTGACATTGTTGGTTGAAAGTTCGACTTCAACATCTGTCGGCGTTTTGAAAATGACTTTTCCCGTACAACCGATATTCAGGCAGCCCTGGCTGATATAGGTGAAATCCTCGTTGGTGAATACCAACTGCCCCGACGTATTGTCGGTGTAGGATTTCTGCATGATCATTTCATATGTTTCCTGATCGGGGATGATCAGCTGGAGCTGCGAACCCTGTGTTTCGGTGATCTGGCTAAAGCTGGATTCAATCTGACGGCTGCCAAAATCGACGGTCGTCATCGAATAATAGCCGAGATTGGCACCTTGCACATACGTTCCACCGACATAATAGCCGCTACTGATGTCACGCATGGCATCATATGTTGCGGCTTCAATCTCGGTGCCGGGATTGGTGATTTCAGGGTCGCTATGCACATCATTGTTTTGCTGTGCGGTTTCATTGCTGGTGTCGCTGGTTTGCGATGTCACATTGCCCTGGTTAACTGCAACATTCAAAACCTGCGCCACTGTCTGGCCGGTCTGGTTGTTGGCGCTGGCCATTGTGTTGCTGTTTAGTGCTGCTGCCTGGCGACCACCTGATGAACTGCCATTCTGCCCGGATGCGTTTGATGATGATGACTGGCGCGCCTGGCCCGACTGACCCGATCCATTGCCGGAACCCGAATTGCTGCTGGTTGACGAGCCGGAATTGCCGTTTCCGCCACCGCCGCCATTTCCATTGCCGCCGCCACCATTGCCGTTCCCACCGCCATTATTATTGCGGTTTTGCGGTGACGGACGCGTGACAAGCGCACTCATATCCAGCCCGGCCAGTTCGGTTGGAAAGCGGGTGGGCGGGGTTACGGTTTCGCCGGTAATAAAGGCACCAAACCCTTCACTTGAAAGCGGTTGGGTCACACCATTTAACGATGTCAGTTCCACCGCACCGGGGCGCGAGCCTGAATCATTTCGATCCGCCCCCGGGCCAAGATTGACCACCCCGACAATCGGCCCGGTTGGCGTTTGGCCGCCCAACTGGTTTTGCGCAAATTGCTGCGTTTGCGGTGACCAGTTGCTGCCACCACCCGCGCCATTGGGGCCTGGCCCGTTTTCAACCGACACCAGAAACTGTGTGCCACGAATACCGATCGAACCAACCGGCAGGTTGATCTTCATGGTTTTCGGATCGTTATGGGCCAGTTTGCCGGTCAGAACGCGCACAACGCCGCGCGTGATGCTGGCTGTCATATGGCCCTGATTGTTCGATGGGTCATAGACAAAATCGTCAATCGCGATTTCGCTGTTCGGGCCGATTGTGAAAACGGTTTCATCCATCAGCAATATCTGCATGCCCGACCCGGCGGACGACGTAATGTAATCACCCAGATAAATGGGTTGGCCGCTTTCGATCTGGGTGCCGACAATGCCTTTTGCCTCGGCCAGTTCGACTTCACCGCGCACAGCCGCACTGACACCTGCCTGTTGGCCGCGTGCAAAGGCCGGCTGGCTTGACAGCATCGTACCAACAGCCAGAAGCCCCAAGGTGCCCAGCATAAACGGTGTGGGGCGGTGTGGCCTGCCTGACGGGCGGATTGTGACGTGGGGGACGATTGATCGGGTCATATCGCGTCTCCGGTTAAAATGCCCAACGGCGCGACAGCAGAAACTGTGTGCGCCAGTTGTCATAGTCATAGTTGGCAATATTGGATGAAGTCGCCTGGTATTCTTCGGTAATGGACCATGAAATCGGCGCCAGGAACTGATAGATATCCTGGCCAATTTCGCTTTCAAACCACGATGCCTCAAGCAGGTTTGAAAGGTTGGAGCCATAGGAAAGCCGGGCGCGCAGCGGGTAATCCTTTCGGGTGATCGGGCTGCTGCCCGTCACCAGGGCATCGGGCTGCTGGTATTGATCAACGCCGTAAGAAACGCTGCCAAGAATATATTTTCCCCCGGCCAGAAGCAGCGTGTGGCTAAGCTCCGCGCCAACACTGCGATAGGTGTAGTAGCTGCGCGCGGCTTCCTTGCGCGCCATTGTCACACCAAAGGTCGTACGGTTCTGGTTATCCCAGGCATAGGTCACACCCGCCTTGCCCTGGTAACGCTGCCCGGACCGCAGCGGCAATGCCGATGAATCCGGTGTCGCGCCATAACGTTCATCAAAATAGCTGGTCTGCCCCCACAGCGTGGTGTCGGGCTGAACTTTCCAATCCGCGCGAATACGTGCTCCGCGTGAGGTCAGGAATTTTTCGTTGTTCAGTTCAGCCGATGTCTGCATCAGGGTTGGGGTAATGGTCAGATAGGGGCTGCGCCAATGCGCACCCACTTCAAATCCTGCCGTGCCCACATCAAGGTTATCAAGACGAACCTGGTCATCGTAATATCCGGTGACACCGGCAAAAATATCATGCCCGGCCTGGGTGCCCAGATCATAGGTAATGTCGTAATGGGCTGCGGCCATATATCCGAAATCGGACTGGTGCCGGTCTTCGGTATTCGTGATCGGCTGCATGGAACCCAAAACAAGGCGTTCGTCATCGGTCGGGGCTGAATTGCGGTTGGTATCGTAATGGACACCAAAGCTGACCGACAAAGTCTGCTTTACGCGCTGGCGGCGCTTTTTGATGGCATCAAGATACTGGTCAATCTGCGCTGCGACCTCGGGCGTAATAGGCAGGGCGCGCAGTTTTTCAAACTGGGTCTGGGCGATATCAAGGCTATCAAGCCGATATTGAATGATCGCGTAATACAGGCGAACTGGCGCCAGATCGGGGTCAAGGATCAGGATGCGTTCAAGCGTTGATGAAGCCCCGCGAATATTGCCCTGGGCCATTTGCGCCTTGGCCCAGCGGAAATTCAAAACGATATTGTCGGGATCGCGCAGAATATCGGCAAAGGTAATGCCTTTGCCTTCATCGGTACTAAGCAGAAATTGCGATTTTTCCGCCGCGCTGGAAAGTTCCTGGAACTCTTCCTGCATCTGGGCGGAACGTTGTGCTGCATCAACAGCGGACGGTTCCTGCGCCCATGCGGTTCCAAAAGCAAGCATGGAAATACCAGCATAAAGCGCAGCTGCGGCGTACCTGCCGCACCGGAAATTCGATAAGGACAATTCAAGACCCCAGTTTTTTGGCGGCCCGGCGGTGCGTCACATGCGCGCGCGGTATTGGGCCAGCCATCCCCATATTCTGTATACAGAATAGACTGAACCGGGAGGGTTGAAAAGTTCTAGATCACAACCGTTCCGATAAGGTCTTAACCAATTGCTCTAATTCGATAAAAAACAAAAAGGGTGCCGCCCGACGGGGCCGCACCCTTTATAAACGATCGTTCTTAAATGACCGCCGGTTCTACATCGCGGTGCCACCAACGGTCAGCCCGTCGATGCGCAGGGTTGGCTGGCCAACGCCAACCGGCACGCCCTGGCCATCCTTGCCGCAGGTGCCAATACCATCATCAAGTTTCATGTCATTGCCGATCATGGAAACTTTGGTCAGGCTGTCTGGGCCGTTACCAATCAGGGTGGCGCCCTTTACCGGTGCGCCCAGTTTGCCATTTTCGATCAAATAGGCTTCGGATGCCGAAAACACGAATTTGCCCGATGTAATATCGACCTGCCCGCCAGCAAAGTTAACGGCAAAAATGCCCTTCTTCACCGATGCCAGGATTTCTTCGGGGTGATGTTCTCCGCCCAGCATATAGGTGTTGGTCATGCGCGGCATAGGCGCATGGGCATAGGATTGGCGCCGTCCATTCCCGGTCGATTTAACGCCGGTCAAACGGGCATTCAGGCGGTCCTGCATAAAACCTTTCAGGATGCCATCTTCGATCAGAACCGTGCGCTGGGTCGGTGTGCCTTCATCATCAATCGACAGCGACCCGCGACGGTCATGAATGGTGCCATCATCAACAACGGTAACGCCCGGTGCAGCAATGCGCTGGCCCAAAAGCCCGGCAAAAGCGGATGTGCCCTTGCGGTTAAAGTCACCCTCAAGGCCGTGACCAATGGCTTCATGCAGCAAAATGCCAGGCCAGCCCGGCCCCAGAACCACGGTCATCTCACCTGCAGGTGCGGCCACGGAATCCAGGTTGACAATCGCCTGGCGCAGGGCCTCGTCCACGGCGGATTTCCAGGTTTTTTCATCAAAGAAGCCATCAAACCCGATCCGGCCACCTTGCCCGTGCGAACCGCTTTCCATGCGGTCACCATCCTTGACGACGACCGAAACGTTAAACCGCACCAGCGGGCGAATATCGCCAATGCGCTGCCCGCCTGAACGCCAGATTTGTACAGCCTGCCAGTTACCGGAAATGGATGCCGAAACCTGTGAAACACGCGGGTCTTTGGCGCGTGCATAGGCATCAATTTTGCCTAACAGGTCTACCTTGGCTTCAAAGGTTGCCTCGCCCAGCGGGTTAACATCGGTGTAAAGCGAAACGTTGGTGCCAATCGACCCCAAATCGACCTTGCCGGACCGGCCCGAGCCAACGGCCTTCACCGTTTCGGCTGCGCGGGCGACTGCGGTGTTTGACAGTTCATTGGAATGGGAAAAGGCTGTTGCCTCGTCTGCGACGGCGCGCAGGCCAAAACCCTGGGCGGTGTCAAAATTTGCACTACGCAGGCGGCCATCATCCCAGGTCAGGCTTTCGGACTGGCGATATTCCAGAAACAGTTCACCGTCTTCGGCAGCGGACAATGCGTCATTCACCTGGCTTTCCAGCCGGTCGCGGTCCAGTTCGCCCTTGTCGAAAAAGAGGTTATCGGTTTTGCTCAGATCGGTCATGAAACCTCCTTGTCCGTCATCATCGCGCATCCGCGCCTGACGGGTGATCCTACCCTGCATGGTACAAATACCCGGACAGTATTTTCCCTTACGGTTTCGGGCTATCTGTCCTCAAGGCTTTTGGTTATACAGGGTTCTATAATCATCCTATATAGACCGGCGAAGTCGAAGATGAAAGCCCGTGGCAATGTTTGTTGAACATCCCCAGCGTGTCGCCCTTCACAATGAAATCCACGCGCGGCCTTTTGGCGGGGTTGAAAGTCCGGTTCGCTGCACCTGTCTGGCCTTTCAGGCCGGCGAAGACCTTGATGGCGAGGTCCGGCAGCATTTTCGCGGTTTTTGTGAACGTTACACCCTGACACCACCTGCCGATGACCAGAAATATTTCGAGGCATCGTGCGATGGTTTTACTGTCATATGGGAACGTCATGCCGAATTTACGGTTTATGTTTTCAAACGCCAGGCGGCCTTTGATCAACCTTTTGATGATCCGGTCCTTAACCTGATCCCGCGGGACTGGCTGGAATCAACACCGGGGCAGTTGCTGGTGGGGTTGCATATTGCCATGGACCGCCAGGATCGCAGCAGCGACGATATTGCACGCCTGTTTGATTATAACGGCCTGACCGGCAGCCGCGTTTTAGGGCGCGGCGCATTGATCTGGACCGATTTTCGCCTGCATGGCGATGGTTTTGGCCGCATCCTTATTCGCGATAACGGGCTGGAGCGCCTTCAGGCGGGCCGATTGATCCAGCGGCTACAGGAAATCGAAGTATACCGGATGATGGCGCTGCTGGCCTTTCCGCTGGCGCATTGCGCAACGCCCAAGGTTTCAGAAATTGATTCGCGCCTGTCGCTGATTACCGCCGAAATGGCCAGTAAAACCCACACCAATGACGAAGAAACCCTGCAAAAACTAACCGACCTTGCCGCCCAGACCGAAGAAATGGCCGCATCGCTGAATTATCGCTTTGGTGCGGCACGGGCCTATTACCGTATTTTGCAGGCCCGGCTGGGCGAATTGCGTGAAGAACGTATCGAGGGCATGCAAACCCTGAACGAATTTATGGAACGCCGCCTCGCCCCGGCCATGCGCACCTGCCAGAATATCGGTGACCGGCTGGAAGTTTTGTCCAAACGTGTGGCGCGCGCCAATAATCTGCTGCGCACCCGGGTCGATATATTGCTTGAAGCGCAAAACCGCGACCTTCTTGCCAGCATGGACCGGCGCGTAAAACTGCAATTGCGCCTGCAACAGACGGTCGAGGGGTTATCCGTCGCCGCCATTACCTATTACGCAGTGGGTTTGCTTGGTTATCTGTTCAAAGCCCTGAAAGGGGCGGGGATGCCGGTAAATGATACTGTTGCCACTGGCGCATCGGTGCCGGTGGTTTTGGCAATCATCTGGTTTTCCATGCACCGCATCAAAAAAGCCCTGCACCGCGATGACGGGCAGGGCTGATTTCCGGCGTGATTTCGGGCCGACAGGCTTTGCTAAACGCCCTTAGGCAGGATCACGCAGCTTGTAGGCGCAAAAGGTGGTGGCGGTGATCAGCACCACTGCCCCCGCCTGGTGCAATACACCCAGCGGCAGCCACACAACGCTTAGCAATGTTGAAATGCCCAGTGCCACCTGCAGGCAAACCGCAGCCAGCATCAGGTGGCAGGCCTTTTTCTGATCGCTGGCAAGGTCTTGCCGGGTGGTGCGCCACCAGAAAAACAGCACGACAAAAAAGGTCAGTTTGGCAAGCCAGCGGTGATCAAACTGGATGGTTTTCAAATCCTCGAACGGGGACATCCAGGCGGGGTCAAAGGCAAAAAGACCATTCGGGATCAAATGCCCGTCCATCATCGGAAAGGTATTATAAATAAAACCCGCATTGGTCCCGGCAACAAACCCGCCAGAAAGGGCGGTAAAAACCACCAGTGCCAGCACACCCAGAATGCGCCGGGATTTCGCAGTTGCCACCGGGCGCGGGGCATATTGGCCCAGGCCAACCCACAAAAGGGCAATGAAAATAACAAGTGCCAGCCCGAAATGCGCGGTTAGGCGATACTGGCTGACATCGGGGCGATCTACCAGGCCGCTCATGACCATGTACCAGCCCATAACACCCTGCAAGCCGCCTAATACAAACAGTCCTGCCAGTTTCCATTTGGTGGTGCCATCAATGCTGCGTTTCACCAGAAACCAGACAAAGGGCACAAAAAACACCACGCCAATTAACCGCCCCCACAGGCGATGAATGAATTCCAGCCAGAAAATCGATTTGAAATCCGCCACCGACATCCAGCCATTGACCTTCTGGAATTCGGGGTAGCGGCTGTATTCCTCGTACAGGCGTTGCCAGTCGGCCTCGTTTAACGGGGGGATGATGCCGGTAAAGGGGTGCCATTCCACAATCGACAGGCCTGATTCGGTCAGGCGGGTCAGGCCGCCAATCACCACCATGACAAAAACCATGAAGGCACAGAAAAACAGCCACATGGCAACAGCACGGTGCGGCTGTGGGGCTGTCATATCGGTCAGGCTGGCGGTGGGCTGAAGGGTGGGGGAAACACTGCGCGACATCGAATCCTCTGGCTTGGGCAATGTAATTTTGATCGGCACTATAGGCCGAAAAATCCGGATTTTGTACGAAAAGCCGCATCAAACGGCTTTGTCTGGCTGATCACGAAGTTGTCATTGCCGTTGGGGATGGCTGAAACACCCGGTTTTCCGGTGATTTTTATTTATAACACTATATTTTTGTTTAATGTGAATAAAACACATAAAAAATGTATTGAATTGAATAAAACACACCTTCATAGTGCAATCAACAAACAGAAAACCGTATTCAGAGGATCGACGATGTTTCCCATCAATCTGGACCTGGGCCGCCTGTCGGTGGCACTGGTTGGCAACGGCGAGGCTACGCTGAACCGTTTGCGCCAGCTTGACGGTGATGGGGCCAAATTTGTCACCGTTTATAGCGAAGACCCAAGTACCGACCTGGCCGAACAGGCGGGCGACCGCCTGCACCGCTATCTGCCCAATTCAGCCGACATCAATGCTGTTGCCGTCATGTTTGTGGTGGATCTGCCCGAAGCCAAGGCAGCCGAACTTGCCACAACCGCCCGCGCCGTTGGCACGATCGTCAATGTCGAGGACGTAAAGGACTATTGCGATTTTTTTAACCCGGCCCGTGTGCAGCGCGGCGATCTGGTTATCACGGTTTCGACCAATGGTGCCAGCCCGCGTCTGGCTGGTCGTATTCGCAGGGCGATTGAAAACTGGTTGTCGCCGCAATGGGGCGAACGGCTGGGTGAACTGGCGAACCAGCGCGCCAAATGGCGCAAGTCCGGTGCCGATATGAAACAGCTTGTCCGTCTGACGGATGACTATATTGACCGGCGGGGGTGGTTGTAATGCGCGTGATGAGAGAGGACGACATTGTAACCGGCGGCAGCATGACGGTGGATGAAACCACCGAACGTGCGCGCAAACTGCTGGACCGTTACGGCCATTTGCAGGGCATTTCCCTGATTGAACCCATGGTTCACGAGGAATTTGCCGGTAAAATCACCATGACCTCGTCCTTCGGGACCGAGGCCGCAGCCCTTTTGGCCCTGGTGGCAGAAGTGGACCCGAACCTGCCGGTGATTTTCCTTGATACCCGCAAGCTGTTTGGCGAAACGCACCGTTACCGCGAACAGCTGGTTGATCAGCTTGGCCTGACCAATATCCGCATCATGCGCCCGGATGAAGAAAAGCTGAAAGCCGAAGACCCGGACGGAATGCTGTTTGCCAAGGATGGCAATCGCTGCTGCTTTATCCGCAAGGTTGAACCGCTTCAGCGTGCCTTGCAGGGCTATGATGCCTGGCTGACCGGGCGCAAGCGCTTTCATGGTGGTGAACGCGGTGCCCTGCCGGTCATTGAAACCGCAGGAACCCGCATCAAGGTTAACCCGCTGGCCGGTTATAACCGCCAGGATATCGAAGATATCTTCGAAAACCGGGCCTTGCCGCGCCACCCGCTGGAAGCCGACGGCTATATGTCAATCGGCTGCATGCCGTGTACGGATCGTGTTGACCCGAATGTTTCGGATGTCCGTGCTGGCCGCTGGGCCGGGCAGGACAAAACCGAATGCGGCATTCACTACATCATCTGACTTTTTCTGATAATCCCGTTATCAGACGTCACTGGCCCTGCCCGGTTTCCCGGACAGGGCCAATTTTTTACGATTATCCGCAGGCAGCGTTGATTGCCAACAGGTGATACGTTTATGTATCAGCCTGGCATTGTTTTTATATCACTGATCAAGTGCGCTGCGGCCGCCGATATAAACGCTTTGAACGGCGATATCGCGCATTTTCAGATAGGCGGTTTCACCATCCATTTTGACCGGGTCCTGCGCCAGAATGACAAGGTCGGCCAGCTTGCCGATTTCAAGTGACCCGATCAAATGATCGGCATGGCATTGCCAGGCGGCGTTAAAGGTTGCTGCTGCCAGGGCCTGTGCCGATGTGATGCGTTCCTGCGCATTTAATACGCCGGCATCGGGATCACCTTCCATTTTGCGGGTAACAGCCTGTTCCATCATGCGAAGCGGGCCAAGCGGTGATACCGCGCAATCGCTATGCAGGCTGAAACAGATATCGCGCGCGATGCTGCTATTGCAGCGATCAAGCTGTTCGGCTGCCTTTTCCTTGAAAATATAGTTGCTGAATGTCCATCCCCAATAACCGACATGCCCGATAAGATAGCTGGGATGGATATTGGTTTTTTTGATCCGCTCCAGCCGCTCGTCTGTGAGAAGCGAGCAATGTTCGATCCGGTTGCGCAGGCTGTCCGCTGCGATATCGCTATTGGCGGTGGCGGCTTCTTCAAACGCCTGCAGGGCATAATCAATGGCGCGTTCGCCGTTGGCATGGATCATTAACGGCCAGTTCTTTTTCCACGCCGCCCCAACAAGCTGCAAAAATTCGCGCGGGGCGCCGGTGGGCGTGCCGGTGTGGGGCAGGCCATCATCAAGCGGGAAGTTATAAAGGCCATAATTCTTTTCCGGCGGGCAGCAATAGGGATCGATCTGATAGCCGGTCAGCCCCTGGTTGGAGCCGTCCGAAACGATTTTCAGGCTGCCATAATAGAAATTCAGCGAACCGGTTTCATAGGGATGGCTAACACTGGGATGGGTCGGCTTGGCAAAGATGCTGTCACTGGGGATATCGTCAATTTTGCTGACCAGATGCGCCATGCCGATGCGTGGGCTTGGCCATTTCGGATGCAGGATTTTCTGGCCCTGCAGGGTCAGTTTGATCATCCGGGCAAAGCTTGCCTGCATCCCGGCATCATAAAGCAGGGTCACGCCGCGCTTTTGGGCCACTTTAAACATCTTGATCAGATTGCCCGGCAGGTTGGCAATCAGATGTTCGATCTGGGCTTTGTTGATCGATGTCAGGGCGGGAATGATTTGTTCCATTTCCTGCAACACGCCCGATGAATTATCCAGGAAGGCCTGTTCGGTTTTGTATGCCGCCTTCAGTTTTTCATGCAGGGCCGGGTTTGCCCACATCGCTTTTAGGGCCGGGGTGTTGACATAGGCCGTATGTTCGGATGCGGAAACCAGCATGATCGGGGTTTGACCATCAATCGGATCAAGGAAGGTCTTATCAATGCAGTTCAGCAGGGTGAGATTATCGCTTTTGCTGGGAAAATCGCTCATCAGCGAGGTATCAACCCCATCGCCCAGCAACCACCAGCCATCTTTTTTCGGATCGGCCTTCAATTTTGCCACATCCGCCTTCAATGCATCGGTCAGCTTGCCCAGGCAATATTCAGGCCGCAGGTTTTGCGCTTCCATTTCAACAGACGGGTCATCCGTCCCGGCAGGATCACCCAGGGCCGTGTCGCCAAAGGGCGAATAATTGATCCAGTCCATCATCATTGGCGACGTGGTGATATGTACATGGGGCTCGATCAGCCCCGGGATCACGCATTGCCCATCGGCAAGTGCGATGGTCTGCAGGGCCGGAATATCGGCGTTTTTGCTGGCAATGGATTGTGCCGCACTTTGCGCATCTTCAAGGCTGCCCGAAAACAAAATCTGGTCGCCAAAAATAACCAGCGCGCTGGTGGTGGCATTGCCATCGCCATTGGCAACGGTGCGAATAATGCCTTTGCCGCCATTATCATGGATCAGCATAAAGGGCGTTTCAGGCCGTGCCAGTACAGTTGCCCCCGGCGCATTATCTGCTGCCGGTGCCGGGGATGAGTTTTGAACAGCCATTTTAAGCAGGGCTTCGGCTGTGGGGTTGTGACAACCGCAGCTAAGGCCGTGATCGCAATCGTGCGCCATGTTGATGCTTCCCAAATCAGATTTTTGCAAATCCGCGCCAGTTCGTTGAACCGCCGCGAATGATTCAGAAAGCAGACGTTCCGATGCGTTCGTTGTGATGGTTTCAGGATTGGGTAAAATGCGTTCGGGACGTGTCTGTGCTTTTAACCGTCTTCGCGGCTTCGGGGGCTTCACCTTTGCGATTTCGCCGGCACCGTTCGGAACAGTATTTGACCTCCTGCCAGCAATCTTTCCATTTTTTGCGCCAGGCAAAGCTGCGCTGGCAGATGGGGCAGGTTTTGGTGGGCAGGTCGGATTTTTTCTTCATGACAGGCTTTTAAGAAACCGGCTTGCGTCATCGGTGATGGCCTGTTTTTTATCATCCCCCATGCGGTCATAGGTTTTATACATCATGCCAACACGCTGGTTATCGGCCAGTTTGGCGCGGTTGCGTGCCAGAAAATCCCAATAAAGGTAATTGAACGGGCAGGCCTTGGGGCCGTTCTTTTTGCCGACTTGATAGGAACAGTTGTCGCAATAGTTCGACATCTTGCTGATATAGCCACCACCTGCCGCATAGGGTTTGCTGGCAAGAAAACCGCCATCGGCAAACAGGATCATGCCGCTGACATTGGGCATTTCCACCCATTCAAAAGCATCGGCATAGACAATTAAAAACCATTCATTGACTTCAGCCGGGGAAACACCCGCCAGCAGGGCGAAGTTGCCTAGCACCATCAGGCGCTGGATATGGTGGGCATAGGCGTTTTTGCGGGTTTCAAGCACGCATTGGCGCAGGCAGTTCATTTTGGTGTTGGCGGACCAGTAAAATTCCGGCAGCGGGGCGTTGGCCGCAAAGAAGTTTTCATCGCCATAACCCGGCATTTTCAGCCAGTAAACGCCACGCACATATTCCCGCCAGCCCAAAATCTGGCGAATAAAACCCTCGACCGCGTTTAGGGGCGCATCGCCCCGGTGCCAGGCATTTTCGGCCGCGCGAATACATTCCAGCGGTAATAACAGCCCGCAATTCAAATAGAACGCCAGATGGGAATGAAACATCCAGGGCTGGTTCTGGATCATGGCATCCTGATAATCGCCAAACTGTGACAGACGCTGGGTGATAAACTGATCAAGCGCGTTTAGTGCCTGCTGGCGCGTCACCGCAAAATGAAAGGGGTGCAAATCGCCAAAATGGCTGTCAAAGCGGGCTTCGACCAGATCCAGCACCTCGCTGGTAATGTCATCAGGCCGGGATTGATGCGGGGTGGGGATATCAAGCCCGTCTTTCGGGGGCTTGCGGTTTTCGGCATCAAAATTCCATTGCCCGCCCGCCGGATTGCCATTTTCCAGCAGGATGCCGTGCTTTTTGCGCATCTCGCGATAGAAGAATTCCATGCGCAACTGTTTGCGCCCTTTTGCCCAGTCGCGAAATTCATCAAGGCCACACAGGAACCGGTCATCCTCGCGGATCTCGACGGGCAGGCCAAAGGTTTCCTGCCAGGTTTCGATATCCTGTAACACGCGGTATTCGCCGGGATGGGTGATGATGATGCGATCTATGCTGTGCCGGGCGATGGCACGTTTTACTTCACCCTGAAAAGACCCGGCATTTTCGCCGTCATCGAGTTTGGTGTAATCAACCTTATATCCAGCCTTTTGCAGGTTATGGGCAAAGTGGCGCATGGCCGAAAACAGGAAGGCGATTTTCTTTTTGTGATGGGCGACATAGGTGGCTTCGTCCCAGACCTCGCACATCAAAATCACGTCGCGGGATTTATCACATCCCGCAAGGCTGGTGATGGTTTGGGAAAGCTGATCCCCCAGAATGACGCGCAAAGTCCCCATGACATAATCCGTGTTGATGCATTTGCATGTCTATACGGATATGAGGGCGCTTATGGTTCAGGTTAGATCGTAATGCCCTGAAGTTTGCGAAACAGGGTGACGGCGTAACGGTCTGTCATGCCAGAAATATAATCCATCACCCGCATCAGGCGACCATAAAGGTCATCGGCTTCTTTCAGTTTGCCTGATAGCAGCTTGTCGATGCGGTCGGCCTGTGGGGGCAGGCGTTTGTCGTGGTTTTTATATTCTTCAATATCGATGGCAGCACGCACAAAACTGTCCAGCAGGCCGTGAATGACCTCGAACCCGGCAATTTCAATCGGCAGGACATGCTGGGCGTTGTAGATCTTTTTAACAGCCAGTTTTTTGCAATATTTGGCATCCGGCCCCAAAGGCGTATTTGCCAGAAGGTCGCCTTCAAGACTGCCGGCCAGAAGGGCATCTTCATAGGCGATAAAGGCATCAACCGCCGCCTTGACCAGATTGCCAATTGCCTTGCCGCGCAAAAAGCCGATGCGGTCATTTTCTGACTTCTGTTTGTACCAGTCTTCTTCGCGCAAGGTTTGCCAGCGCTGGTCGGCATCGCCTTCATATTTATCGGGGTGGCGCGCAATCGGGGCCAGGGCACGTTCAACTTCCTCGAACGTTACACAGCCCAGTTCCCAGCCATCTTCAAGGTCCACCACCGAATAGCAAATGTCATCGGCGGCTTCGACCAGATAAACCAGCGGATGGCGGCGCCACGCACCATCCAGCCCGTCATGGGGCAAAAGGCCGCAAATTTTGGCAATTGCCTGGGCGATATGGCGTTCGGCCTGATAATAGCCGGGTTTTTTAAGGCCGGTATAATCCCCTTTGCGGTCCTGCGCGATGCTGGTGGCACGGGGATATTTAATGAAAGTGCCCAGTGTGCCGAAGGTCAGGTTCAGCCCGCCTTCAAAGCGCATCATTTCAAGCTGGCTGACAATACGCAGACCCTGGGCATTGCCTTCGAAATTGCGCAAATCTTCAAGCTGCGGGCCGGAAAGACGCGATGTCAGTTCTTCCTTGGCCAGACGCGATGTTTTGAACCATTCATTAATCGCATCTTCGCCGGAATGGCCAAAGGGCGGGTTGCCAATATCGTGCGCAAGGCAGGCTGCCTGCACCATATAACCAATATCGGCCACCGTAACCGGGCTGTTTTCGCCCAGTTGTTTGACAATATGCGCACCCGCCATCAAACCCAGCGATTGCCCGACGGAGCCAACCTCGATGGTGTGGGTCAGGCGGGTATGGACATGGTCGTTATCCGATAGCGGATGGACCTGGGTTTTATTTTGCAAACGCCGGAACGAGGATGAAAAAATCACCCGGTCGACATCGATCTGAAAGGGGCTTCTGCCATCGGCAGCAGGGCGGGCCGGGCCATCGGGCAGGGTCACCCTGCCTTCATTTACAACAAGCCTGTGGGCCGAAAGCAAATCTTCCCAGCGCATAAGGGTGGTTGCATCTGTGCTCATCAGGCTGAATGTCCCTGTTATCAATGTCCCGCAGGCGCGACTTTAACGGGGCAGTGCCATCGGTGCAATCACCGAGCCACGCACCACCCCGAACAACGCCACCTTCTGACCGGGCCGGAAGGGGATATCAGCCGAAAAACCAGCTTTGCGGATTGTTGATCGGCTTGCCTTCAAGGGCGCGCAAAAGGCCAATGACATTGCGGCCGATAAACCAGGCGGCGGTATAAAGCCCCATCAGGCCGATAACAGCCCAGCCAATCAGCGGGATCCACCAGACAAAGAAGGTCACAATCCCTGTTAGCACCGCATAAAGAATGCTGATCCAGAAGGTGCGAATGACAAAGGTGTAGTGGCTGTTGGTCCAGTGCCCATCATCCTCGCGCGCAACATAGGCGACGATCAGGGCAATCAGCCCGGTGGCATAAACGGTAAACATTGTCGCGATCATAAGCCCGTAGCAGACAATGGCCGTATTGCCGCTGCGTTCTTCGGCGTAAGCCTGCGGTGCTGCCTGATAGGTCGCATCTTCTGAAAAACGGGCGTCGCTCATTACTTTTCTGTCCTGTGTGGGGCGTTTGTTAACGCATGATCGGTTCTTCTGATCATATAGGATTAATTGTGCAAAACGCTATCGCTGGTTGCGCTTCACGAAGACGTGCCCGCCCATAATAAACTCTGTTCTAGACTCTGGCGCATACATCCCTACATTTGGCGCCATGTAGCGGGGATTATCGAACCCAAGGAATTTTATATGTCTGACTATGATTATGATCTGTTTGTGATTGGTGCCGGCTCTGGTGGCGTGCGCGCAGCGCGCGTGGCATCGGGCTATGGCGCCAAGGTCGCAATCGCCGAAGAAAGCCGCGTGGGTGGCACCTGTGTCATTCGGGGCTGTGTTCCGAAAAAACTGCTGGTTTACGGTGCCCATTTTTCCGAAGATTTTGAAGATGCCAGCGCCTATGGCTGGACCCTTCCCGGCGAGCCGACCTTTAGCTGGAAAACGCTTATTGCCAATAAGGACCGGGAAATCGACCGGTTAAATGGCATTTATAAAAAGCTTCTGGCCGGATCGGATGTGGAACTGTTTGAAAGCCGTGCGGTATTCAAGGATGCCCATACCCTTCAGGTCGGCGATCAAACCGTTACGGCAGAACGCATTTTGATCGCGGTGGGGGGGCACCCAACGGTGCCCGATATTCCCGGCATAGAACATGCGATTACATCAAACGAAGCCTTCCATCTTGAAGACCAGCCCAAACGAATTGCTGTTGTGGGGGGCGGTTATATCGCGGTTGAATTTGCCGGTATTTTTGCCGGTCTGGGCTCGGATGTATCGCTGCTTTATCGCGGCGAGCAGATTTTGCGCGGCTTTGATCGCGACATTCGCAACCATCTTGCCGAAGAAATCGTCAAAAAAGGCATCGACCTTAAGGTTGAAACCAATGTCACAGCGATTGAAAAACAGGCCGATGGCAGTCTGAAACTCGCCCTGACCGATGGCAGCGACATGGTGGTTGATGCCGTGATGTTTGCAACCGGGCGCGCGCCCAATACGTCGGGTCTTGGTCTTGACGAAGCCGGGGTTGAAACCAACCGCAAGGGTGCGGTTTTGATCAGCTCGGGTCTGCAAACCAATATCGACAATATCTATGCCGTTGGTGATGTGACCGACCGGGTGCAGCTTACCCCGGTTGCAATCAAGGAAGGCATGGCCTTTGCCGATACGGTTTATGGCGGTAAACCCTGGCATATGACCTATCAGGCCATTCCAACGGCGGTCTTTTCCCAGCCGCCGGTTGGCACCGTCGGGTTAAGCGAGGAAGAGGCCCGCGCCAAGGGCGGCGAAGTCCTGATTTTCAAATCAACCTTCCGCCCGATGCGCCATACCCTTTCCGGGCGCGAGGAAAAGACCCTGATGAAGCTGGTTGTCGATAAAACCACCGACGTGGTCCTGGGCGCGCACATGGTCGGCCCCGATGCCGCCGAAATCATTCAGGGTATCGGCATTGCCGTGCGCATGGGGGCTACCAAAGCCCAGTTCGACCAAACCGTTGCCGTCCATCCCTCAGCCGCCGAGGAATTTGTGACGATGCGAACACCGGTTGGTGGCTGATTGCCGAAATTAACTGAAATCTAAAATGCGAAAGGCGGTGCCATATGGTGCCGCCTTTTGTTGTGCGGACATGTTCAAAACGCCAACGGCGCATTATCCACCACCTCTTTCATCACAAAGAATGTACGGGTTTGGCGCACACCGGGCAGGGCGATGAGCTGGTCGCCGTGCAGGTGGTTGAAATCGGCCATGTCGCGGACGCGGATTTTCAGGAAATAGTCGAAATCGCCTGCCACCAAATGGCAATCGAGGATGAAGGGCAGTTTGCGGCAGGCATTTTCAAATTCGGCGAAACTTTCCGGCGTTGAGCGGTCCAGCACCACACCGACCATAACAAGTGCGCCGCGTTCGACCTTTTTCGGGTCGATCATGGCGCGAACGGAACTGACATAGCCTTCGTCAAACAGGCGTTGAATGCGGCGGTGGCAGGTGGCGGGGCTGACATTGACGCGCTTGGCGATTTCGGCATTGCCCATGCGGCCATCGCTTTGAAGCAGGCGCAAAATCTTGTGATCGGTCCGATCCAGTGGCTGTTCCATGAAAGGTTGTTCCGTATTTGATGCTTTAATCAAAATTATAAGCACATATTTTCCCCTGCGGGAATGATTGCGTAAAAAATATGACCCAAGTTCGAGAGCACCTTTCACGGATTAGCCGCTAGCATTTCCCGGTTGATGATTGCCAGACAGGGAGTGCAAAAATGCGAAAAATGAATTTGGGCAAGTTTGACAAATACAGCCTGACCTTTGGTCCGACCCCGATTGAAGCCCTGCCGCGCCTTTCGGCCCATCTGGGGGGCGATGTAGAGCTTTATGCCAAACGTGAAGACTGTAATTCCGGCCTGGCCTTTGGCGGGAATAAAGTGCGCAAGATGGAATATATCATTCCCGATGCCATTAAGTCGGGCGCGGATACATTGGTGACGATTGGTGGTGTGCAGTCCAACCATACCCGCCAGGTTGCCGCGATTGCCGCGAAAATCGGCATGAAATGCCGCCTGGTGCAGGAAAGCTGGGTGCCGTTTAATGACGCGGTCTATGACCGCGTTGGTAATATCCTGATGAGCCGGGTTATGGGTGCCGAAATTGAACTGGTCGATGAAGGCTTTGACATTGGCAGTCGCGAAAGCTGGGAAGCCGCCCTTGAAGATGTAAAGGCCAAAGGCGGCAAGCCCTATCCGATCCCGGCGGGGGCATCGGTGCATAAATATGGCGGTTTGGGCTTTGTCGGTTTTGCCGAGGAAGTCCGTGCGCAGGAAGCCGAGCTTGGCTTTGAATTTGATTATATTGTGGTTTGCACCGTAACCGGTTCGACCCATGCCGGGATGCTGGTTGGCTTTGCCGCCGATGGCCGCGCTGACAGGGTTGTGGGTATTGATGCATCGGGCACGCCAGATCAGACCCGTGCACAGGTTTTGGCAATTGCCGAAAAGACCGCCGATCTGGTGGAACTGGAAGGCGGCATTTCGGATGCCGATATTACCCTGATCAATGATTATGCCTATCCTGCCTATGGGGTGCCATCGGATGAAACCAATGATGCCATTCGCCTGGCGGCACGCACCGAAGGCATGATGACCGACCCGGTTTATGAAGGTAAATCGATGCAGGGCATGATTGATCTGGTGAAAAAGGGATATTTCCCCAAAGGGTCAAAGGTCTTGTACGCCCATCTGGGCGGGGTGCCGGCGATTAATGGTTATAGTTACCTGTATCGCAACGGCTAATACCCCTAAAAATTGTATTTGAAAGCGGCCGGGGCGGCATCTATCTGCCCCGGTCGTTTTTTATTTCTCAATTATGAAATAAAGGGCGGCGTTGGCAGGGGATGGGGCGCGTGCAATTTTTGCGTGTTGCCTAACCGTAAAAAAACCGTTTTTCTGGACTGGTTAGAGAATTCCGCCTGACTGTTTAACCTGACTGATCCACGCGACATCGAGGTCCTGATGCCCTGCGAAAAACGGCTAGCCGCAGTTTTCCTGTTTGTTTTTGCGCTATTTTTGCCTGATCTGGCCCATGCCAGTGAAACTTACCCGGCCAGTTTTCCGTGCGAGAAGGCATCAACCAGCATTGAAAAGGCGATTTGCCACAACGCCGACCTGGCTGCGCTGGATGTGAAAATGGCGCAAACCTATAAACAGGTGATGGGCGAGATTGACGAGGTAACGCAGATCGGGCTGCAAACCGACCAGCAGGCGTGGCTGCGTAATGTGCGGAATAGCTGCGTTTTGCAAAAGGACGAAAAACCCGATGCCCTGCGCCCCGAAACCCTTCAATGCCTGAGCGGTAAATACCAGGACCGTATTGCCGATTTGCGGGCTGAATTGAAAGGCGATTTGAAGATTGCCAAGGTCACGGCCAATGCGGACAAGGCGGTAACTGAAACCTGCTTTGCCTTTGACCATGACCTGGATGTGGACCAGCCCCTTGATGTGCGGTCCTATATCGAACTGGCACCGGTACGCGATTATTCCGCGCGCATCGCCAATGGCAAGCTGTGCCTGATGGGCCTGCCGCATTCGCAAACCACCAAGGTTACCCTGCGCAAGGGATTAAAGGGCGTTTATGATTTTGCCCTGGCAGAGGATGTTTCGCGCGATGTGATGATGGGGGCCCGCAAGGCGGAAATTACCCTGGGCACCAATAATTATGTGCTGCCCAAAAGCGATAGCCCGGTGATCCCGATTACCACGGTAAACCAGGATAGTGTTGATCTGCGCTTTTTCAGGATTGTGGAACGCAACCTGGTCAATACCCTGACATCGAACCTGTTGGCGCGTCGCCTTGACCCGTGGGATATGGACAATATCAACGAGGAAACCGGAGAGGAAGTATGGGCCGGCACCCTTGATGTGCGCAATGTGCCCGATCAGGAAGTGGTCACGCAAATTCCCCTGCGTGATATGGTATCGGATTTCAAGCCGGGCCTTTATGCCCTGGTGGCAAGTGCGCCCGACGATGATGACCGCTGGAGCAACAAACCCACCCAGTGGGTGGTGGTAACGGATCTGGGCCTGTCGGCCTATAATGGGGAAAAGGGCCTGTCGCTTCAGGTTCGGTCACTTCGCAGTGCTGCGCCGGTCGCCGGGGCAAAGGTGCGGCTGGTGGCGCGTAACAATGCGCTACTGGGCGAAGTAAAGGCCAATGATGATGGCTGGGCTGATTTCCCCGGATCATTAATGGCGGGCAAGGGCGGCAAGCAGGCGCTGTATTTGACCGCCGAAACCAGTGATGGCGATTTTTCCTTTATCTCGCTGGATCAATCACCGCTGGAGCTTTCGGATCGGGGTGTTTCGGGGCATGAACCGCCCGCTGCCCTGCAAACCTATTTATATTCAGACCGGGGCATTTACCGGCCGGGTGAAAAAATCCATCTGGGATATTTGCTGCGCGATGATTTGTCGGCTGCCCAGACCGGTGTGCCTGTAACCATTGTGCTGTATCGGCCCGATGGCAAGGAAGCCTTTAAAACCGTACAGCAACCCGATGATGCGGGTGGCGGCAAGGTGGATATTGCCATTTCCAGCGCGGCGGCCACGGGAAAATGGCATGTTTCGGCCTATAGCGACCCGAACGGCGAACCGATTGGCGAACTTTCTCTGCAGGTTGAGGAATTTGTCCCCGAACGGCTGGAGGTCAAGGCCAGCACCACGGCACCCTATATGGTTTTTGGCCAGGCGATGCCCCTGGATGTGCAAACTGATTATCTGTTTGGCGCGCCGGGCAGTGGCCTTATGGCCGGGGGCGATGCCTTTTTGCAGGTGGATCATCACCCCTTTGCCGATTTGAAAAACTATTATTTTGGCCTGCAGGATGATGTGGCGCAGGTGCGCAAAAACTTTGATGGCGTCAAAAGCAACGCCAGCGGTTATGCCGATATTCGCGTTCCGGCTTTTGGACGGGTGGATATTTCGTCACCCCTGAAGGTCAGCCTGAATGTGGAAGTGGCCGATATCGATGGCCGCCCGTCGCGCGCGCGGCTAAGCCTGCCATTGCAGGCCAATGAAAGCCTTGTGGGTATTCGCGCCGGGTTTGAGGGGGATTCACTGGCATACGGGCAGGATGCCGGTTTTGATGGCATTGTCGTTGATGCCAAGGGTCAGCCCCTTACCAATCGCAAACTGGTGATTGACTGGATCCGCGAGGAACGGGATTACAACTGGTATTATCAGGGCGGCGAATGGCAATCGAGCTATGATAAATATGATGTGCCGGTGGGCCATGAAAATATTACCGCCGATGCCAATGGTACGGTGCATTTCGCCCAGTCCTTTGACCGGTGGGGATATTATCGTGCGGTGGTGCGTGACCCGATAACGGGCAGTGCGGCGGATCATACCTTCCGTGTTGGCTGGTGGGCCAATGGCCAGTCACCCGACCGCCCCGATCAGTTGAATATGAGCATCAAGTCCGCCGATATTCAAACCGGCGAGCAGATTGACGGTTTCATCAAGGCTCCGTTTGACGGCCACCTGGTTGTAACCGTGGCACAGAAAAATGTGCTGTGGCGCCGCGAATATGAAATGTCGGGCGATGGCGTGGAATTCCATATTCCGGTTGATCCGAAATGGGGCAATGGCGCCTATGTGCTGGCAACGGCCTATCGTGCGGGGCTTCACCAGGTGCCGCAGGGCGCGATGGGGCCGGTTCGGTCGGTCGCGGCACACTGGGTCAGCTTTGGCAAACAGGACCGCACATTGAATGTGGCGTTGGATGTGCCAGGCGAAATTCGCCCTTCAACCAGCATTGATGTGCCCGTTTTGATTACTGGTGCGGCCATTGCTGCGGGTGAAAAGGTGCGGGTGAATGTCTTTGCCGTGGATGAGGGCATTTTGCGACTGACCGGCTTTAAGGCCCCAAAACCCGAAGATGCCCTTTTGGGACAGCAGTTATTGCAGCTTTCATATCATGACCTGTATGGGCACCTGATTGTCCCGCAAAAGGGCGATATGGGCGTGCTGCGCTCTGGCGGTGATGAAATGGGCGATGGCAACCAGGCATCGCTAAATTCACGGGTATTTAAAACCGTGGCCCTTGCCAGCGATACCGTGCAGGTTGATGCAGACGGCAAAGGTGTTGCGCATTTTGACCTGCCAGATTTTAACGGTAAATTGCGGGTCTTTGCCGTGGCCTACAGCAATGGTGCAATTGGCAGCGGTGTCACCAATATGCTGGTGCGTGCCCCGGTGGTGGCTGACTTGTTGCCGCCGCGCTTTATGGCACCGGGTGACCATGCCGATTTTGCCCTGCGTCTGCAAAATCTAAGCGGACCGGAGGGGGCCTATAAAATCCGCCTTGAAACGAATGACAGGCTGTCGGTGACCAACCCAGAATGGCAGGGCGAAATTGCCAAAGGTAAACCGGTGGAAAACCGGTTTGATGTTAGCGCGGATCGTGTCGGGCAGGGTAAGCTGACCCTGAATATTGATGGCCCGGCGGGGTATCATCAGGTGCGGCACTGGGATATGGAAATTCGCCCGGCCCAGGCATGGCAAAGCAATGTTGGCCAGCGCCAGTTGGCCGCGGGCGAAACCCTGGACCTTGATGGCACCTATCTTGATATGTTCCGCCCGGAAACGGCATCGCTGGATGTTTCCCTGTCAACCGTGCCGGAAATTGATGTGCAACGCCTGATAACGGCATTGGACCGTTACCCCTATGGCTGCCTGGAGCAAACCACCAGCCGGGCCTTTCCGTTATTATCCTTCCGCGACGCGCGCGCTCGCTGGCAGGGTGTTGAATTTGATGAAAACAGCCTGGATGACAAAATCCGTGACGGCATTGACGGGGTGCTGGCAAAACAGCGGACCGATGGCAGCTTTGGCCTGTGGAACCGGCATAGTGATGCTGAACCCTGGTTAACCGCCTATGCTACCGATTTTCTGACAACGGCACGGGCCAAAGGCTATGACGTGCTGGATGCAAGGTTTGAAAACGCGCTTGACTGGATGCAGAATGTTGTTCGATCCGAACAATATTCCCCCGAGGCACGGGCCTATATGGTGCTGGTGCTAACGCGCAATGACCGTTATTCAAAATCAGCACTGGAATACGAAACCACTCGTATTCTGAATGATAAAATCGGTTCGCTCGCCTGGGCGCAACTGGCTGCAGCGCGCGTGATCAATGGTGGAACCGTCGATGGTTTCACGCTTGATAACTTCACCTATTTTATCGGCAGCGAACGGCGTTATTACCACAGCTATGGCTCGCCCTTGCGCGATCTGGCGGCGATTTTGACTTTGCCGGTGGATATTTTTGCCAGCGATGGCGAACGCCTGTCGCTGCTGGGCACGGTTACCGAAGAAGCTGAAAACCAGCACTATACCAGCACCCAGGAAAAGGCGTGGCTGTTGCAGGCGGCAACTTCCATTGCCACGGGGGCGGGCAAGAACCTGTCTTTGCAGGTGAATGACCAGCCAGCAACAAAGGTGCAAAGCTACCGTGTCGGGTTGACGCCAGGCCAGGTCAGGGACCATTACCGCATTGAAAATGCAGGTCAGGGCACGGCGTTTGTCAAATGGTCGGCAACGGGGATTCCCGCCCAGCCCTTGGTGGCGGCATCTCAGGGGCTTTCGATTAAACGGCAATATTTTGGCATGGATGGCAAGCCAGCAAAGCTTGATCAGGTGAAAACCGGTGATCGGTTTATTGTTGTTTTGTCCGGTGCGGCAAAAAATGGCCTGTCGCATCGCGCACTGGTGGTGGATCTGCTGCCTGCCGGTTTCGAGATCGAGGCCAATGCCCGTTTCCCCGAACTGGAAAAGCGCCTGTCGATCACGCCTGATGATTTGTCACCCACCGAATTTGTTGCCGAACGTGACGACCGATACGTTGCGGCAGTGAATTTGGGCGAGGACCGCTATGGCGATGACAAAGGGTCGAAATACCGCCTTTATTACGTCGTGCGGGCCGTAACGCCGGGGCAATATGTGCATCCGGCACCGTTTGTCGAGGATATGTATAAACCCGCCTATTTCGCCCGTGGGGCGATGGGTAATCTTGTGGTTTCACCGGTTAACTAGGCCTTGTGGGAAATGCGCGGTTCACCAGCCCCCGGTAAAATGGGCAAGCTTAAAGCCATAGCGACAGAAAATCGCAAAGCCACCAACCTTTTGGCAATGTTGCTGGGGATGGGGGCGGTGGCGGTTTTGTCGCTGTGGGGGCTGGACCGTGCCTTGCCGCCTAATCTGACGCGGCTGGATCATATTTCGGCGGTGGTGGAAGGGCAAAACGGGCAACCCTTGCGCATGTTTTCCACCGAAGGCGGGATTTTGCGCCTGCAAACCCGTGTGGATGGGGTGGATGCGAAATATCTGCGCTTTTTAAAAAGTTATGAAGACCGACGCTTTGACAGCCATTGGGGCGTGGACCCGGCGGCGTTGATCCGGGCAAGCTGGCAATGGCTGTGTGCCGGGCATATTGTTTCGGGTGGGTCGACCCTGACGATGCAGGTGGCACGGTTGCTCGAACCGCGTGATCGCACCTTAGTCGCCAAGGGCATCGAGATTTTGCGCGCCCTGCAATTGGAATGGCATTATTCCAAAACCGACATTTTAAACATGTATGTCACGCTGGCGCCGTTTGGCGGGCGCATTGAAGGGGTGCGCAGTGCCGCAAATGTTTATTTCCGCAAGGACCCGGCGCATCTAACCATTGCCGAGGCCGCGTTATTAACCGTGCTGCCGCAATCACCCAGCACCCTGCGGCCAGACAGGTTTCCTGCCCGCGCCCGTGCCGCTCGGCAAAAGGTGCTGGAACGCCTGCTGGGACAGAAGGTGATTACACAGGCCGATTATGACGAAGCCATTGCCGAGCCACTGCCCGACCGGCAGTTTCCCGTGCCGATGCTGGCGCCGCATCTGGCCGAACGGCTGGTGGCGGCCTATCCGGGCCAGGACCGCATTACCAGTACCATCGAACCCTGGTTGCAGGCCGATATTCAAAAGCTGGTGGAGTATTATGGCGGTCGGAATATGCCGCAACGATCTGTGGCGCTGATGGTGGTGGAAAATAAAACCGGCAAGGTGCGCGCACATTTGGGATCGCGCGATTATCTGGACCGTGCCAGCCATGGTTTTGTTGATATGACGCAGGCGGTGCGGTCGCCGGGATCAACCTTGAAACCGTTTATCTATGCCCTGTCATTCGAAGCACATCAAACCCACCCGCAGACCCTGATCTGGGATCGGGCGATTGCCGATGGTGGCTATCGCCCGGCAAATTTTGATCATGGCGAAGCAGGCGAGGTTAGTATCGCCGATGCCTTGCGGTTCAGCCTGAATATCCCGGCAGTCAAGGTTCTGGAACGGTTCGGGCCGATCCGCTTTAGCGAAACCATGCGCCATAACGGCCTTGATTTGCGTCTGCCCCACGACGGCGATGTGCCGAACCTTGCCATTGCCCTGGGCGGTACGGGCATTCGCCTTGATGAAATGACACAGCTTTATCGTGCCCTGGCAACGGATCGTAAAAATTGCCCATTGACCTATTTGCAGGGGGAAACTACCCAACCTTGCGCCAGCAGGCAGGAATTGTTTTCACGCCAGACGCAAAACTGGATCACGGGCATTTTGCAACATACCCCGCGCCCCGCAGGATACCGCGCGCAGGCAGCACGCAGTGGCGGGCAGGGTGCGGTGCCAATCGCCTTTAAAACCGGCACGTCATATGGTTATCGCGATGCATGGGCATTTGGCTATAACGCCGATTATACTGTCGGTGTCTGGGTTGGGCGGGCATCGGGCGAACCGGTAAATGGCCAGACCGGCCTTAACAGTGCCGCACCATTGTTATTTTCCGTGTTTGAAAAACTGCCCCCTTTGTCGCGGTCATTGCCCGCTGCCAGCGCCAATGATTGGCAAAACCCAGCACCGGTGGGCCTTAAATATTTTGGCGTGAAACATGCCGACCCGGTTCTGGTTGCGGCAAATGCGCTGGATATTGAATTTCCCGCCGATGACAGCGTTTTTATGGCCAGCAGCCTTGGCCCGCGCGGGCTGGTTTTACGCGCGCGAAATGGTGAACGGCCATTGGTCTGGATGGTAAATGGTGTGCCATTGCCATCGGACCCATGGCAGCGCAATGTGCGCTGGCAACCCGAAGAACCGGGCTTTTATGATATTACCGTGCTGGATAAAAATGGCGTTGCCCGTCACCGGCAGGTCACCATTCGCGCAAATGCACCGCTGGTGTCACCCATTCGCCAAATCTCGCTGACGTCATCATCAACAAAGTAATTGATAGCCATAATTGATAGATTTTATTGATCAGTAATGGCGCATAATGGCAATCTGAAAATTGGCTAGACTTGGCAGAACAGGGTGACCGGAAAACCGGCACCCGCATGTCAGGAGGAATGTCATGTTTGAAGGTTTTAGCGAAGCCGTGATCACCGGCGAAGGTGCCGATATTTTTGTGCGCCATGGCGGAAATTTGGCTGGGCCAGGTTTGTTATTGCTGCATGGTTACCCGCAAACATCAGCCATGTGGCACAAGGTCGCGCCGCAACTGGCTGATAAGTACCATGTTGTTTGCGCCGATTTGCGCGGTTATGGCCGGTCATCCAAACCGGTAACGGACGGGGATCACAGCCCCTATTCCAAACGGGTAATGGCGGCTGACATGGTGCGCGTCATGACGAAATTGGGCCATGACAGCTTTTATGTTGGTGCGCATGACCGGGGGGCGCGCGTGGCACACCGTTTGGGCCTGGATCACCCGGCATCGGTCAAGGCGATTGCGATGCTTGATATCGCGCCAACGCGCGAAATGTACCGCGAAACCGACGATGCCTTTGCACGCGCCTATTGGCACTGGTTTTATCTAATCCAGCCCGCACCTTTCCCCGAAACCATGATTGGCGGGGACCCGGATGCCTATTGGAAATTCAAATGCAAGGCGCAAAGTGCCGGTGCATCGCCCTTTAGCCCCGAAGCCCTGGATGAATATCTGACCCTGTTTCGTGACCCGGCCGTTATTCACGCCAGTTGCGAGGATTACCGTGCAGGCGCCAGCATCGATATCCGCCACGATGATGAAGATGGCGGGCGCAAGCTTGCCATGCCTCTATTGGCGATCTGGGGTGGGCGCGGTGTGATTGAACACTGCTTTGATGCGCTCGCCCTTTGGCGGGAACGTGCCGAAAATGTAACCGGTTTTTCCCTGCCTGCCGGCCACTACCTGGCAGAGGAAATTCCCGATCAGGTGGCAATGCATTTTCGCGAATTTTTTGCCCGGCATTAAGGCAATCTGTCGGGCAGCAGGGCGACATTTAGGGAAAAGGAGCGACGGGAATGGAGATCAGACAATTGCAATGCTTTGTTGCGGTTGCCGAAGAACTGCATTTCCGGCGTGCTGCCGTCCGCCTTGCCATCAGCCAGCCAGCCCTTTCGGCCAGCCTTG
Source organism: Thalassospira marina (assembly GCF_002844375.1). Classification (NCBI taxonomy): domain Bacteria; kingdom Pseudomonadati; phylum Pseudomonadota; class Alphaproteobacteria; order Rhodospirillales; family Thalassospiraceae; genus Thalassospira; species Thalassospira marina. The sequence continues at coordinate 853,433 of NZ_CP024199.1, forward strand.
CCGCACTTGAGGCCGATTTGGGTTTTGCCCTGTTTTTCCGGACGACCCGGCAGGTCAGCCTGACCCAGGCAGGGGCGGTATTTTTAAAAGATGTGCGCCAGATTTTGCGTAATCTGGATGCCGCCAAACGGCAGGCGCGCGACATTGCCCATTCTGCCGTACCCGCCATTCGTATTGGCGGGGTGGATGAAGCCATTGTAACCCTGGTGCCGACGCTGATGGCGCGCTTTCGGCAGGATTATCCCGATATTCACCTGCAGGTTCACGAGGTTTCATCATCCGGGCGCAATTTGCAGGCATTGGAAGCCCACCGGGCCGATATCGTGTTTATTCGTGAAAATGTTGATAGCGATCACATCGCATGCCGTCTGCTTTATCGGCAGCCGGTAATGGCAGCGTTGCCGGTATCTGCAAGGTCTGTGACTACTAGCCCGCACCCGATCATATCGGACGCGTCGCCTGCATCGGGTCAGGGGGATAATACCGACTGGAAGGAACGCATAGCCGATGATATCGCCCACGTTACCCCGGATGAATTGGCAGCATGGCCGTTGATTGGCTTTCCACGTCATGCCCGGCCATTACTGCATGATCTGGTGATGGGCAGTCTGGCGCATATTACCGCAACCCCGGCGGTGACCTGCGAAGTAATTGATAAATCAACCATGCTGCAACTGGTGCGTCAGGGCGTGGGTGTGGCGCTGGTTCCCAAATGGGCGCAAGCCATTGCGCCAGAGGGCGTACGTTTTGTGCCATATGGGGACCCGGTATTGGAATTGCCGCTTTATATCGCCTGGCGCAAACGCGATTATTCCCCGCAACTGGGCCATTTTGTTTCCCTTGCCTGTGCGTTAGGCGAGGCGCAAGGCGGCAACGGCAAGGACATGTGATCCGGGTTGATTGTGCCTTAAGCGGCACGGCGGTGTGGCCAATTAAAAAGGGCGAGGTGCCATGGCACCCCGCCCTTTTTGTTGGGCATTTTTGTTTTACCGCCCGGTAATGCCGGGGAAGATGATGAGAAGGGCCACGGCAAGGACCTGCAGGCAGATGAAAGGCACAAGGGATTTGAAAATTGTGCCCAATGTTATGTCTGGAGGGGCCACCGATTTGAGATAGAAGGCTGCCGGACCAAAAGGCGGGGACAGGAAGCTGACCTGCATGTTCATCGCAAACACCACGCCAAACCAGACCGGGTCAAAGCCAAGCTGTTTTACGATGGGTACGAAGATGGGCATGGTCAGAAGGGCGATGCCGACCCAGTCCAGGAACATGCCCAGGATAAACAGGATCAGCATCATCACCAGGATAACCACGGTCGGGTCATCGGAAATGCCCGTGATCATGCCTGACACGAATTTGATGCCGCCCATCAGGTTAAACACACCCACCAGGGCCGATGCGCCAATCCCGATCCAGACAATCATGCCGCAGGTTGAAAGGGTTTGCATGGCCGCCCCCTTCAACATCGACAGGGAAAATTCGCCGCGCAGCATGGTCGAGGCAATAACACCTGCAACACCAACAGCCGATGCCTCGGTTACCGATGCAATGCCGCCATAAATCGAACCTAGAACGCAGATCACCACAAGAATGGGCAGGAAAAGGCCCTTGAGGAGACGGAGCTTTTCCTCGGTCGGGATATGTTCGGTGCGGGGCGGCGGGGCGACATTATCGCCGAAATAGCAGCGAAACAGCACATAGGCGACATAAAAGCCCGCCAGCATGAAGCCGGGAATAAAGGCCGATGTGAATAGATCCCCGATCGAAACATTGGCCGTTAGGCCATAAATGATCAGCACGATCGAAGGTGGCACCATGGTACCGAGTGAGCCACCCGCACAGACAACACCAATCGCCAGGTTTTTATCATAACCCTGACGCAGCATCTGGGGCAGGGCGATCATGCCGAGAAGGACGATCTCGCCGCCGATAATGCCGCTCATGGCAGCAAGGATGACGGCGACAAAAATGGTCTGAACCGCAACCCCGCCTTTAAGCCGGCCACCAAACAGGCGCATCGCCTCGAACAGGTCCCGGGCGATGCCTGATCGGTCCAGAAGGGCCGCCATGAGGACGAACATGGGGACGGAAACAAAAACGAATGAAGAAACAAACGAATAGACCCGACTGGTAATCAACGACACCGCCATGATGTTGTCGAACCAGCCAAGGGTGAAAATCAGGGCGACCAGCAGGGTTACAAATGCCAGCGGCATGCCTGTCAGCAAAAAGCCGATCAGCATGACAAACATCGCCAGCGTGCCGTATTCAATGCCCAGTGATTGCAGATGTAACATGGGTAATTATCCTGGTGCGCTTTTGGCGCAGGAAATGGAACGGAAAATGATTAGCGGCGTGCGGGCGCTTCGCTGGCGGAGAGATCAGGTTTCTGTCGGAAATAGTTATAGGCCAGGATCAGAAACTGCACCGTCAGGGCGACCATGATAACCAGCATGAAAATTTTAAGGATCGCCGGAAAAGGCGGGTTCCATGCACTGCCGCTGGTTTCAAGGCGAATGCCGCCGGTTGGCGCAAAGGCCGCCTTTTTAACCATCAGCCAGGCCGCGAAACTGAAAAAGCCGGTTGAAAGCGCGCAGATCAGTGAAATGACAATATTCAGAATGCGCCGTGCCTTTGGCCCGACCATGTCATAAATGATCACCACCCGGATATGCTGGTTGCGCGATGCACAGAACAGCCCGGCAAAGACAAATCCCATGCCACACAAAAATGTCGTTGTTTCATGGGCCCAGATGGTGGGCGCATCAAAAATGTGACGCATGCAGATTTCAAAGATCAGGGCGGCCATCGAACAAAGGAAACCAATGGCAAAGATGGTGCCAAGATGATTGACGCCGCGGCCAAAAACGCCGGATTCCGGCGGTAAAACAGCGCGGTTGTCATCAATCAGTTCGGCCACGTCCCCTTCGGATGTGCCAAGTGGGGCATGTGGGTCGCTGTGTGGCGTGTTGGTCATGAAACCATTCCTTAAACGCGGAGTACGTCGCGAAGCAGGCGTTTGCATTTGGGCAGGAAGGGAACGGCCGCGAATGGCATGTTAAGCCCCAAACCCGAAACGCGATACCCCCGGCCCGTAAAACAGGCCGGGGGCAGATAGGGTGGATTATTTCAACAGACCCTGGGCTTTGAGGTATTTGGTCAGGGTTTCGTAAACTTCCTTGGCGTTGTCCGAACGTTCGGCAACTTTCTGCCACTGCTTCATGGCAATGGCGCGGAATTTGGCGCGTTCTTCGTCGGACCAGTTGGTGATCTGGATGTCACCCTTGGCCTGATCCTTGGCAACGGCTTCGCGGTCTTTCATCTGCAGGCGTGCTACCAGATCCTGGGACAGGTCACGTACCGAAACGGTCAGAATTTCCTGCAGGTCTTTGGGCAGGGCGTCCCATTTTTCCTTGTTCATCGAAACTTCGACCAGCGGCATGGAATGGAAGCCGGGATAAACAGGGTGTTTGGCGATATCGTTCAGGCCCATGGCCGAATTGGTGGCATAAACCGTGGCGTCCGCCGCATCGATGACCTTTTTGTCAAGCGAGGTATAGACTTCGGACTGCGGGATATTGACCGGGGCTGCACCGGCAGCAGCAAACACTTCCTGCACCATGCCTTCCGGTGCGCGGACTTTAAGGCCCTTCAGATCGGCCACACCATTAAGCGGAACTGAGGAAACAAAGGCTTCAAGACCCGGGGTGATGGCGCCAATGAAATGCAGGCCATAGGGTTCTTCAAGTTTGTTCATCAGTTCCTTGCCACCACCATAATTGATGAAGCGGAACATCTGCTGCGGGTCGGCCCAGGCGCCAATCGGGTTGGCGATCAGGCTGAATGCCGGGTCTTTACCGGAAAAATAGCTGACATCGGTAATGTGACCATCAAGGATGCCTGCCGCAATGGCATCCTGGGTTTCGGCATGTTCAACGATGGAACCGACCGGCAGCAATTCGATCTTGATGCGGCCATTGGTCATTTCCTCGACCCGTTTGGTCCATTCCTGATCGATTTCAAAGGTGGGGGTGCCGGAATTGTCGCTGGACTGGAATTTCCATTCGTAATCGGCGGCATGTGCGCTAAGCGAGGTGCTGGCAGCCAAAGCCACGGCAAAAGCCGCGCCCAGAATTGTTTTCATCGACGTTTTCATGATCATCCTCCCTTGGATGTGGATTTTTGGCCTGGTGGTACGGAATTTTCCGTCCGGTTTTGTTGGGCTTCACGTGCAGTCAGATCATCCAGCACTTGCCAGACGATGTCGTCTAACGGGGCGATTATGGAAACAGTCAGCGGATCTTCATCCGGCCCCAGCGGTTCAAGATCACCAAGCTGGCTGTCAAGCAGGGCGGAAGGCATGAAATGCCCGGCCCGGTTATTCATCCGGTCCAGAATCAGGTCGCGCGGGCCTTCCAGAAAAACAAACACCAGTTGCGGCCCCAGATGCGTGCGCAAAAAATCGCGATAGCGGCGTTTAAGGGCGGAACAGGCAATAAAAATGGGCGGGGTTGGCTGGCCAGGGCGGGCGTTATTCCCGGCAGTGGCGGCAATTTCATTGCGGGTGGCAATCGCGACCTTGCACAGGGCATCAAGCCAGGGCCAGCGCATTTCATCATTTAACGGCAGCCCGCGACGCATATGTTCGACATTTTCCGCCGGATGGTGGTCATCCGCATCGAGCCAGGCACTGTGTGTGGCCGTGGCAAGGCGGCGGGCAGTTTCGGTTTTACCCGACCCGCTGACACCCATGACGATGACGAATTTCGCAACGCTATTCATTGGCAAAGACTGTTTCCCGGACGCTGTATGGCAGGGCTTCTGTTGACTCAATGTTAGCGCTAACATAATGATAGCGCTAACATTGAGTCAACAGAAATCCTCACACAATTTTTGCGCGGTTAATCATCGGTAAATTCAGCACCTTAGAATGATTTCAATAATTGTGTGCAGGGCGGATACGTCTATAATAAGAAAAATGTGATACGCTTTGCATCTGTTCCGCGAAAGCAGTGCCACCCGAAAGGCCGCAAAGACGGCCAAAAGGGCCAAAAGGGCAGGCCGCGTGAAACAGGCTGGTTGAAATCACACCGTTTTTCAAGGGATCGCACCAAATCTCGTCGGGAATAACGCCATGTATACGAAAACAGTTCTTGCCTATGGGGATAGTCTGACCTGGGGCCACCACCCTGAACATGGCAGGCGCCATCCCTTTAATGATTTATGGCCAAGTGTATTGGGTGAAGGGCTGGGGCGACAGGCGCGCGTCATCGCCGAGGGGCTTGGTGGCCGGACCACCGCATTTGATGATCATACTGCCCCGGCCGAACGCAATGGTGCGAAAGTGTTGCCAACCCTGCTGGGCAGCCACGACCCGCTTGACCTTGTGATCATTATGCTGGGATCGAACGATTTGAAATCGTTTATTTGTGGCGATGTCTGGGGGGCCGCGGCCGGGATGGGCAGGCTTGTCGATATTGTCCGGACATACCCCTATAAGGCCGGGCCCGCACCGGCTGTGATGGTGGTGGCCCCGCCGCATTTTTGCGAAACCGATAAGGTGGGCGGCACCCTGCCTTCGGGGCGCAGCATTGCCGAATCGCAAAAATTTGCCGGTGCCTATCAGTTGCTGGCACGTGACAAGAACTGCCATTTCTTTGACGCATCGCGCGTTGCGGTGCCATCACCTGTTGACGGCGTGCATCTGGATGCGGCTAATACACGGGCGATAGGGACGGCGCTTGTTCCCCTGGTTGAGGAAATATTGCGCGGCGGCCCCCACGATTAATGCAGATTGCAGTCAGGCTGGAATGAGAAAACGTAAAGGGGCAGGACGACCGACAATTGCCGATGTCGCCGCCCAGGCAGGGGTGAGTTCCATCACGGTGTCGCGTGCCTTGCGCGATCCGCAAAAAGTATCCGAGCGGCTGCGCGGCAAAATCGACAAGGCAGTGCGCGCGCTAAATTACATTCCCGATACCCATGCCAGTGCGCTGGCATCCTCGCGGTCCAATGTTGTCGGGGTGCTTGTGCCCTCGCTTACCAACAGCGTTTTTGCCGATACCCTGCGCGCGATTTATGACGCCCTTGATGGCAGCCCGTTACAGGTGCAGCTTGGCAATTCGCGTTATTCCGCCGCCGAACAGGAACGCCTGATAGGCATATTTTTAAGCCAGCGGCCAACAGCCATGATTGTTTCAGGCATTGATCAGACGCCCGCTGCGCGCAAAATGCTGGAAGAAGCCAATTGTCCGGTGGTGCAGATCATGGAAACCGGGCCGGACCCGATTGATATGATGGTGGGCTTTTCGCATTATCAGGGCGGGCGGGCCGCAGCCCAGCACCTGATTGATCAGGGATATCGCCATATCGGATTTTTGGGCGCGCGGATGGACCCGCGCACAACCCGCCGCCTTGCCGGGTTTCGCAGTGCGCTGGAAGATGCCGGCATGTTTGACCCGGACCTTGTAAAAACCACCACCACGTCATCCAGCGTGACGCTGGGCGGTGTATTGTTGCGCGAACTGGCCCGCCACCGGCCAGATCTTGATGCTGTTTTTTGCAACAATGATGACCTTGCATTGGGTGCGCTTTTCGGGGCGCAGAAGGCGGGTATTTCGGTGCCCTCGCAATTGGGCATTGCCGGGTTTAACGACCTTGAAATGATGGAGGCCGCCTGCCCGTCGCTGACCAGTATCCGCACGGATCGCTACGGCATTGGCCGCCATGCGGTAAATATGATCCATGCCGTGCTGGATGGTGCACCGCCGCCCGAAAAGATCATTGATCTGGGGTTTGAATTGCAGCAACGCCAAAGCACGGACCGCAACCGTCAGCCTGCCTGATATTCGCAAGGGTTTTGCCGCAGGGCCAGCAATGCGAAGCCGTGTGCACTGCGTACAGAATTAATCAGTGTTTTCGCTGCCCATCAGGGGAAAACGTGCGCTTAGATCAGCCAGAACTTCGCGCGGGCCGGTAATTTCGATCAGGCTGCCAATGGTATCAAACTGGCGGTCCAGCACGGTGATATCTGCGCGCGAGCAGGCCTGTTCCATGCCCCCGGCATCGGCAAAGCTGGCAAATAACCGGGTTGTCCCCTGCGGGATATAGGGTTTGATATCGGCAATATCGCAAACAGCCTGTGTCGCGCCGCTATAGGCACGTACCAGCCCGCCGGTGCCCAGTTTCGTGCCGCCAAAATAACGGGTGACGATAACGGCAATATTGATCAGGTCGCGCCCCTGCAACACCTTCAGGCAGGGCATGCCTGATGTACCTGATGGTTCACCATCATCCTTGCCATGTTCGATCAACTGGTCTTCGTCGTTAAGATAACGATAGGCCGTAACGTGGTGGTTGGCCTTGGGGTGTTCCTTGCGCAATTCTGCCAGCCTGTCGGCAAATTGGGCATAGGGCACCAGTGTCGCCAGAAATCGCGATTTCTTTTCTTCGGTTTCGCAAAAAGCGGGCTGTTCGATGGTTTGCATGGCTGTGTCTTATCAGACCGCAAAGCGGGGCAACAGGTTTAATGATCAGGCCAGCAGGGCCTTCCCGATCAGGATAATGCCAAACAAAATCAGCATGATCAGCACCAGCTTGCGAAAGGTTTCGGCTTCCAGCCGGGAACGAACATAGCTGCCCGCCTTTACGCCGATAAAAACCGGGATCAACCCTGCCAGCGAAATCCACACGCTATGCCATGTCATCAGGCCAATACGGCTAAGCCCGGCTGCCATGATCAGGCTGGAAAGCGTAAAGGATATATTCACCCCCTGAACAAACCGTTTGGGGTCCAGGCGCAGGGACAGGAAAAACGGCAGAATCGGCATCACCTGCGAGCCGGTAACACCATTGATCAAACCGGTAAGAAAACCCGAAATCGGCGCAATGCGTTTTGCCAGCCGGTCGGGGATGTGAATGGCGGGGCGACTGATGGTGACAACGCCATATAAAATCAAAACCGTGCCCAAAACCGCACCGGCGACCAGCCCGTTTACCTGGTCCAAAATCAGCAGACCAACAATCAGCCCGGGAATGGTCGCCAGAAACATCGGCCAGAAACGTCGCACCGTTTCGCGAAAATGCCCGGCCTGAAACATGACGATTACGTTGCTGACCACCGAAGGAATAATCACCAGCGGCATGGCCGATTTAAGGCCAAGCCCCAGCGTCATCACGGGCAGGGCGGATGTCGAAAAACCAAGGCCGGTTGCCCCTTTGACAAAGGCAGCAATGAAATAGGCGCAGGCAATAATCACTGCTGTTTCGATGGTCATGGGGCGTCCTGAAATCAAAAGCCGGTGGGGCGGCGACGTAGGGTTTGGGTATTGTTCTGGCGTCGTTTTTGGTTGGCTTGGAACGGGCCGGGTCTGCTGCCATATCTGGCAGCAGCGCAGCATGCGGCGAAACGCCCCGGGGTGCAACTGTTTCGCGCCCGCGTTAAACTGCCCGCATATCGGGGCTGCGCGTGGCAGATGCGCTGTAACCATAAACGCAATGGCAAGGAGGCAGATCATGACGATGGCAACATCACTTGAAAAATCACCATCACCGGATCCCGTGACAGGCGGGTGCCAGTGTGGTGCTGTGCGCTATCAGGTGAAGGGTGTGTTGCTTCAAACCTATATCTGCCATTGCCGGGAATGTCAGAAACAGTCGGCGTCGGCATTCGGCATTTCGGTTCTGGTGCATGGTGCGGATATCATCATAACGCAGGGGCAGGTAAAAACGTGGCAACGGCCAACGGATAGCGGGCGTGTCCTTGATTGCCATTTCTGCCCTGAATGCGGATCACGCCTGTTTCATGGCGATCTTGCCGGGCCGGAGCTGGTCAGCATCAAAGGCGGGTCGCTTGATGTGATGCCCGATCTTTCGGGGGGGGATCATATTTGGGTGGCGCGAAAGGCACCTGGAATTGCGATTCCGGCTGGTGTGCGAACACATTTTGGTGAACCCAATGAAGGATAGTGGGGAAAACGGGCTGAAACCCTGATGGATTCGCGATTTTGATGTGCGTATTGCGCGTAATGATTTTCGCCTGTTTCAGCCACAAGTGGCTAAAGTGGGTGGAATTTTGCGTGCAAATGCGCAGTATTGGCAAAAATTTGCCATTTTTCTGTTGTCGCGGTGCGGGAAAGACTGGAAACGGCGGCGCAAAACCCTTATCTAGTTGGACCCGGCAAATGGCTGGTTTTGACCCCTATAAATCGGGTCGCACGATAGAAATGATGTTATGCTAGGGATGTTGAAAGAGACATCCGATGGAGAGGAAGCAAATGAGCAAGAGCTGGAGCATTGATAGTTGGCGGAACCTGCCCGTAAAGCAGATCCCGACATATCCGGATGCACAGGCCCTCAAGGCCGTAGAACAAGAGCTCGGCAGCTATCCTCCTTTGGTATTTGCTGGCGAGGCCCGTGCGCTGAAAGAAAAGCTGGGTGCTGTTGCGGAAGGTAAGGCTTTCCTGCTTCAGGGCGGCGATTGCGCAGAAAGTTTTAAGGAATTTCATCCCAACAACATCCGCGACACCTTCAAGGTCATGTTGCAGATGGCGGTGGTGCTGACCTATGGCGCATCCTGCCCGGTGGTCAAGGTTGGCCGTATGGCCGGCCAGTTTGCCAAGCCGCGTTCGGCCGACATGGAAACAATCGATGGTGTCGAACTGCCGAGCTATCGCGGTGACAATGTCAATGGGATCGAATTTACCGAAGAATCCCGCATGCCGGACCCCCAGCGCCAGATCAAGGCCTATAACCAGTCGGCATCGACGCTGAACCTGCTGCGCGCTTTTGCCCAGGGTGGTTTTGCCGATCTGACCCAGATTCACCGCTGGAACCTTTCATTTGTCGATAACAGCCCCGCGGGGGAACGATATCGCCAGATGAGCACCCAGATCGACGAAGCCGTTGCCTTCATGCGCGCTTGTGGCATTACGCCCGAAACCGCCCCGCAAATGCGCGAAACCGATTTCTATACCTCGCATGAAGCCCTTCTGCTGGGTTATGAGCAGGCCCTGACCCGTCAGGACAGCCTGACTGGCCAGTATTACGACTGCTCGGCGCATATGCTCTGGATTGGCGACCGCACCCGTCAGCCCGATGGCGCGCATGTTGAATTCCTGCGCGGGGTGAAAAACCCGATCGGCCTGAAATGCGGCCCGACCCTGGAAGAAGATGAACTGATCCGCCTGATCGACATGCTGAACCCGGCTGATGAAGCTGGTCGACTGACCCTGATTTGCCGTATGGGTTCGGGCAAGGTGGCAGAACATCTTTCGCGCCTGGTTCGCCGTGTTAAGGCCGAAGGCCGCAAGGTGGTCTGGTCGTGTGATCCGATGCATGGCAACACGGTTAAAGCCAGCAATGGTTACAAGACCCGCGCCTTTGATTCGATCCTGGGTGAAGTCAAAACCTTCTTTGACATTCACAAGGCCGAAGGCACCCATGCCGGTGGCGTTCACTTTGAAATGACCGGTCGCGATGTGACCGAATGCATCGGTGGCGCACAGGCCATTACCGAAGACAGCCTGTCGGATCGTTATCACACCCATTGCGATCCGCGCCTGAACGGGGCACAGGCCCTTGAACTCGCCTTCTTGATGGCGGAAATGATCAAGCAGGAACGCGACAACATTCGCGATGAACTGCTGGCAAGTGCCTGATCGGTCTTAATGATCAGACAATTGACGATTTCGATTGTCAAAAAGGGTGTCCGCAATGCCGGGCGCCCTTTTTCTTTTCAATATTGACCGTTCGGACAGCCAAAAAACATGAAACGGGTCTAAAAAACGCTGAAAATAACCCTATTTGGGAATTTGTCTCAGATTGATATTGATGAGATGCCTTTGCTTTAGCATATAAAAGAAACGGGGCGCACTTGCCGGCGAGAGAGGGATAAACGCGAACATGTCAGCAGATGACGATTTTGCACTCTGGCAAAAGAAAGTCGAGGGGACGAACATTTCCTCTGCAACCCTGCTTGCAACGGACTACCTGAATCATTTCAACGAAATTGTCATGTTGCTTGAAATGGTTCCGGATATGCCTGACATGCTTGAAGACTGTCGGGAATGGGCACCCAAAAGCTATCAGCAGCATTTTCAGGACAGCGCCTTTTCCGATCGCGAACTGGCGATTGAAGCCTATGACCATGTGCCGGAAAAATTTCGCCGTCCGTTCGAGGAAACCATCGAGCATATGAATGCCATGGTCCTGCGTGCCAATGACCAGCTTGAAGTTGTGATCAATGAAGGCAACCCCGAAGTCATCCGCATGACGGCAAGCAGTACAACCGCCGCCCTGCAACGGTTTATGGATGTTGCCAGTTCGATTATTCATGGTTCGGCAAAAACCATGAGCCAGGATGAAATCGACGCGGCAATGGCTATCTAGTTTTGATTATCTCGAAGCTTTGAGTGGGGATGGCGATTGTTTTGCCGGAAGGCAAAACAATTCACCCGGAGTAGCTGTCTTCGCTGCGCTCGTGATTTCCGGCCACCACCGGACAAGGTATGCGGACTTTTCCCAAAATTTTTTTTTAGTAAAATCTTTGGGTAGTAAGAAGGCTACTAGATTGTTTTGCTTGAAGGCTAGCTTCTCATGAGGCCGTGTATGAATTCGGCGGTCGCAACTGATCGTAAATCCTGAACCTTCTTGACCTGCTTGCGTCATCCAGTTGATGTCGGCTGTCCCAGGACCAAATTTTTCTCTTACGAGTTCAACTGAATATTCTTCATTTTCGGCGAGAATGCGAATTGCCCTAGCTAACCGTGGGGGCATGTTCTCGTCGAAGTAGAAGATCATTTTCGCATGGCTCTTTCAAATTCGATAGCTTGCTGTGCGTAAGTTTCAGGAATTTCATATAACGCGGAAACTTCCTTGATTGAGCCTTCAGCCTCATAAGCTTCAAAAATTGTACGAGTTGGAACAGAATAATTGTCAATTATAGGTTGCCCAAATGATCTCTTGGGATCAAGAATAATTTGATCTAATCTTTCACTTGGATGCCAACTGGTAGCATATCCATTCTTATCAAAGATAATTCCTTTTTTTAGGGCAGGTTGTAGAACAGAATACATTGCGTATTGTTTGTTCACTAGGTCGCATAGTTGTAAGTCACCGGTTTCTTTCGCCGTTTCCTCAAAAATGGCGAGCCCATCGCTAATAAATTTAGTTGCAAAGGGATGGTCTATCTTAAAGAAATTTCTAGCGTTGATTGCCGCGATCTTCAGTGTGGACCATTTTACTCCGACTTTTAGGAAGTGGCTAATGAAGTGAAGCTCCATTAAATCAAGAAATCCTAATGCGTATTTGTTTTCGATTGGCTTGATTTGTCCAGATAGCCTTGGTCGCGTTTTTCCGCCATTCGGCTTTGAATAACCATTCAACCAGCCGCGAACACGCTGTTGAGATACACCTGTCAAAGCAGAGGCATCCCCTATACTATATAGACCTGAGTTGGCTAGGTTGATGGCATTCATTCTTTTGATCCAACTGTATCGCGAAGATTTGGCCAATACCGATTTTTAAAAATCTTACATATGAATATGGCACGTTTTTAGCTCATTTTCGAATGAATAGCCTATCATATTTTTTGTGATCAGCAGTTTTGTATGCCTTTCACGGCGGCTCCCGTTGCAATTTCCGCAATTGACTTGCGGGCGGACCCCTCCTATTCCAAACAACATGAAAAACAAACTCGCCATTGCCATTGCCCAGTTGAACCCGATTGTCGGCGACGTTGCCGGGAATGCGGAAAAGATTGTGGCTGCCTGGGAAAACGCGGCCGATCAGGGCGCGGATATCATCCTGTATTCCGAACTGGTGCTGTCGGGCTATCCGCCCGAAGACCTGGTGATGAAACCGTCTTTCATGCGCCATTTGCGCGATGCGGTGGCTGATATCTGTCAGCGTACCGGCGCACGCAAAAACGGGCCGGCCCTGTTGCTGACAACGCCGTGGGAATTTAACGGCGCCCGGCACAATGCCGTATTGTTGATTGATGGTGGCACGATTGAAACCGTGCGCGCCAAAAATGACCTGCCCAATTATGGCGTGTTTGACGAAAAACGTGTTTTCACCGCCGGTCCCATGCCCGATGTGGTTGATTTCCGTGGCATCAAGCTTGGCGTTCCCATTTGCGAGGATGTCTGGACGCCCAAGGTGGTTGCCCATCTGGCGACACGGGGTGCCGAAATCATGCTGGTGCCCAACGGGTCACCGTTTGAAGCCGACAAGGATGGCCTGCGCCGCCAGCTTATTCGCGACCGCGTTCTCGAATGCGGCCTGCCGATGATTTATTGCAACGAAGTTGGCGGGCAGGACGAACTGGTTTTTGATGGCGGGTCCTTTGGCCTGAATGGCGATGGCACGCTGGCCGTTGCCCTGCCGGGGTTCGCCGAAGCCGTTCAGATGTCGCGCTGGTCGCGGGATGGCGATGGTAAATGGTATTGCGATGATGCAACACCCGATGCGCGTTATCCTGGCGGGCTGGATGCCATTTATCAGACGCTGGTTTTGGGCCTGCGCGATTATGTGAATAAAAACCGGTTCCCCGGCGTTGTTATTGGCATGTCCGGCGGGATTGATTCGGCCCTGTCAGCCGCGGTGGCGGTTGATGCATTGGGGGCGGAACGCGTGCGCCTGGTGATGATGCCATCGCCCTATACCTCGGCTGATAGCCTTGAGGATGCGCAGATTTGCGCCGATATGCTGAAAACCGGCATTGAAAGCATCAATATCGGTCTGGCAATGGAGGCCTTTGGCACCATGCTGGCCCCGGCCTTTGCCGGGCGAAACCCCGACATTACCGAAGAAAATATCCAGGCGCGGTCGCGCGGGATTATTCTGATGGGGATTTCCAACAAGTTTGGCCATATGGTTCTGACCACGGGCAACAAGTCGGAAATGTCGGTGGGCTATGCCACGTTGTATGGCGATATGTGCGGTGGTTATTCGGTCCTGAAGGATTTGTATAAAACAACCGTCTTTGCCCTGTGCACCTGGCGAAACGGGCATCACCCTGATGGGTGCCTTGGCCCCGATGGCATGGTGATCCCGCAACGCATTATTACCAAGCCGCCCTCGGCCGAATTGCGCCCGGACCAGAAAGACGAAGACAGCCTGCCGCCTTACGACGTGCTTGATGATATCCTTCATCAGATGATTGAAGGGGAACGCAGCGTTACCGAGATCGTTGCCAGTGGGCATGACGAGGAAATCGTGCGCAAGGTGTGGCGTCTTCTTGATCGTGCAGAATACAAGCGCCGCCAGGCCCCGCCCGGTGTGAAAATTACCCCGCGTGCCTTTGGCCGTGACCGGCGTTATCCGATTACCAATGGTTTTACCAATCTGGTAACCTGACCCATATTTGTTTGAAAAATATTGATATGAAAAAACCTGTATTACGTTTTGCGCCCAGCCCGACCGGCTTGCTTCATGTGGGGAATGCCCGTGTTGCAATGATGAACTGGCTGTTTGCCCGCAAACATGGCGGTGAATTTATCCTGCGTTTCGACGATACCGACCCGGAACGCTCCAAGGATGAATATGTTGATGCCATTCGCGAAGACCTGCGCTGGCTGGGCATTGACTGGGACCGCGAAGAACGCCAGTCCCTGCGCCAGGACAAATACGATGTCGCAATCGAACAGCTGAAATCTGAAGGGCTGCTTTATCCGTGTTATGAAACGGAAGGCGAGCTGAACTGGAAGCGCAAAGCCGCCCGTCAGCGCCACCAGCCGTTTATCTATGACCGCAAGGCATTGCTGCTGGACCCGGCGGAAATTCGCGCGCTGGAAGCCGAAGGCCGCAAACCGCACTGGCGTTTCAAACTGCCTGATGGCGTGGTTGAATGGGATGACATGTGCCGTGGCCTGTGCCATTTCGATACCCAGCACGTATCCGACCCGGTTCTGATCCGTGAAGATGGATCGCTGCTTTATATGCTGGGCTCCGTCGTTGATGACCTGGAAATGGGTGTTACCCATATCATCCGCGGCGAAGACCATGTGACCAATACGGTTGCACAGATTCTGGTTTATATGGCGCTTGGCGGTCAGCCCGGCGGGCTTGATTTTGGTCATACGCCACTTTTGGCCGGGCCGGGTGGTTCGCAGCTTTCAAAACGACTGGGCAGCCTTTCGCTGCGCGAATTGCGCAATGACGGGTTTGAAGTTCCGGCGCTGGTTGGTCTGCTTACCGGGCTTGGCGCATCGGACCGGATCGAACCGGCCACTATGCGTGAAGCGATTGAAACATTCGATATTTCGGCTTATGGTCGTTCCACGCCCAAATTCGATCCGGCGGATCTGGCATCGCTGAACGAAAAAATCGTTCATGAAATGCCCTATGATCAGGCCCGCGACAAGCTGGTTGCCGCCGGAATGGAGGGGATGGACGACATATTCTGGCAAGCCGTTCGCGGCAATTGCTGGCGTGTTGCCGAAGCCCGCGAATGGTGGGATGTCGTCAATGACGCGATTGTGCCGGAAATTGACGATGAAGATCGTGAATTTCTGTCTCAGGCGGCAGATGTGCTTCCGCAGGGGGCGCTGGATGCCACAAGTTGGAAAAGCTGGACTGGGGCTTTGAAAGAAGCAACCGGACGCAAGGGAAAACAGTTGTTCATGCCGTTACGCAAAGCCCTTACCGGGCGCGAACATGGTCCTGAGATGTCAGCATTGCTGCCGATTATCGGCAGCGAAAAAGCCCGTGCGCGCCTGTGTGGTCAGGCGGTCTGACATATCATTGTCGGATCGCCGTAAAGAAATTGTGCCACACTGAGATGCGATAATTTAACGGACGAAAAAAATGACGGACAGTTCAGCGGAATTGCGTATTTACGACAGCATGAGCCGCCAAAAGCAGCGCTTTGAGCCGATTGATCCTGCGCATGTGCGCCTGTATGTGTGCGGACCGACGGTTTATGACTATGCCCATGTCGGCAATGCCCGCCCGGTGGTGGTATTTGACACGCTGGTACGGCTTTTGCGCCATGTCTATCCCAGGGTAACCTATGTCCGGAACGTCACCGACGTTGATGACAAAATCAATCAGCGCGCCCGTGAAAGCGGCGAGCCGATTTCCGTCATCACGGCACGGACCCATCAGGCCTATCTGGATGATATGGGTGCGCTGAATGCGCATAAACCCGATATTGAACCACGTGCAACCGACCATATCGATGATATGATCGCGATGTGCGAAAAGCTGATTGCGCAGGGCTTTGCCTATGCCGCCGAAGGTCATGTGCTGTTTTCGGTTTCCAAATATGATGAATACGGCAAACTTTCGCGGCGCAACCGCGACGAGATGATTGCCGGTGCCCGTGTTGAAGTTGCCCCCTATAAACAGGACCCGGCAGACTTCGTGCTTTGGAAACCGTCTGATGATGAAACACCGGGCTGGGACAGCCCGTGGGGCCGGGGACGACCGGGCTGGCATATTGAGTGCTCGGCCATGTCAACGCGCTATCTGGGTCAGGAATTTGATATTCATGGCGGCGGGATCGATCTGGTCTTTCCGCATCATGAAAATGAAATTGCCCAAAGCTGCTGCGCAAATCACGGGTCCAGCTACGCCAAATACTGGATGCATAACGGCCATTTGATGGTTGAAGGCGAGAAAATGTCCAAGTCACTGGGCAATTTCGTCACCGTGCATGAATTGCTGGAAAGCTGGCCCGGCGAAGCCATTCGTCTGGCAATGATGGGAACCCATTATCACCAGCCGATCAACTGGACGGCGGAAAATCTGCGTCAGGCCAAAGAGGCGCTGGACCGTTTTTATACAGCCCTTCGCCAGACGGCAGGTATTGCGCCGGTTGATACCGGTGTGCAGGCAGGTGTTTTGAATGCGCTGTGCGATGATTTGAATACACCGCTTGCTATTGCTGAATTCCACGAACTGGTCACCCGCCTGAACAAGGCAGGAACGGACGGCGAAAAGGCCGAAGCAAAGGGACGTGTCCTTGCTGCTGCCCGCCTGTTGGGTATTCTGGAACAGGATGTGGATGGCTGGTTTACCGGCGGTGGCGATGACGGCGAAGCCGCCGAGATCGAAGCATTGATCGTCAAGCGGGCGGATGCCAAGAAAAACCGCGATTTCGTCCTGGCTGATACAATCCGCGATGACCTGAAAGCACGTGGCATCGTGCTGGAAGATTCAAAGGACGGAACAACCTGGAAACGCGGCTAAGGCCCGGCTTCACGGTTGATAATTTACAATGATCAAGGCGCTGTCAGGAAAAGGCAGCGCCTTTTTCCATGTTTGCGTGCAAGTGTGCCTGTTTGGGAAATGGCTGGGCCGTGGCTTGCAAGGGTGAGCCATTTGCGGCACTGTTGGTGTTGGAAATGGCATTGATCAATTTGATCGTGTTGTGGCCCGTTGGGTACGCAGCTTTTTTAGTCTTTGCCGTTTGTGGCGCACGCTACGAAATGCCGCTGCGCTGGCCAGATATCCGTTATCGTGATCTGGTAAACTTGTTTGCAAATGCGACGACCAAGGGAAATGGTAACATGGCCTTTGACCATATCAGTCGACGCGCCTTTATGGCCGGTGCTGCTACGTTTGGTGTTGGCAGCCTGATTGCCGGTGGTTTACCTGCGTTTGCGCAAGCCGAACAATCAACGCAGCCGCAACCGGCAAACCTGCCTTTACACCGTAAAATTCCCGGTTCTGAAAAATCCCTGCCGACCATAGGGCTGGGGAGCTGGATTACCTTTAATGTCGGGCATGACCCGGTTTTGCTGCAAAACTGTACCGATGTGATGGCGGCCTTTTTTGCTGCGGGCGGCCAAATGATTGATTCATCCCCGATGTATGGCTCATCCCAGGCAACCATCGGGCATGGGTTGGCGGCATTGGAGGTGGAACGCAGCACCGTTTTTGCCGCCGACAAACTTTGGACCAGCGATGAAACGGGTGGGGCCGCGCAAATTGCAGAAACGGCCCAAAATTGGGGCCTGCGCCAGTTTGACCTGCTACAGGTTCACAATATGCTGGATTGGGAAAACCAGTTTCCTGTCCTTCAGGGTATGAAGGCGCAAGGCGCGCTGGATTATGTTGGCATCACCACATCCCACGGTCGCCGCCACGAATTGATGGCGGTGATCATGCAGCGCGAACCGCTTGATTTTATTCAGGTTACCTATAACCCGCTAGACCGCGATGTGGAAAACCGCATTTTACCTATCGCCCAGGACCGCAATATTGCCGTGATCATTAATCGCCCGTTTCAGGGCGGGCAGCTGACGCGCGCCTTGCGAAATGCGCCCTTGCCGGGTATCGCGCAGGATTATGGCGCACAAAGCTGGGCGCAACTGATTTTAAAATATATTGTCTCGCACCCGGCTGTAACCTGTGCCATCCCGGCCACCACACGGGTTGATCATGTGCGTGAAAATATGGCGGCGATATCGCCAATTAGCGATGAAATGAATACCCGTTTGCCTGAAGGCAAGGAACGCCATGCGATCGCCAATGCCATCGGGGATGCCCTATGACGGATTGGTGGGATTATCACCTGATTGATTTTCTGCTGTTTTCAACGCGGGTTTATTATCGGTTGTTTGTCAGTTTCAATACCACCTTCTGGCCGGTTAATCTGGCGTTGTATCTGGGTGGGGCGATGCTGGTATTTGGCATCATGCGCAATCGTGGTCGTCGGACGCGGATGGTGCCAGCGGCCCTTGCGGGGATGTGGGCGTGGTGCGGCACGCTTTTCATGTGGCAGTATTACCAGCCCATCAATTGGGGGGTGCCGTATCTGTTGCCGCTATTTGCCTTTGAAACATTGATGCTGGTTTTATTTGCCTTGCGCCGCACGCCGCTTTTTTTTGCCTGGCGCGGGGATTTTTCCAGCACGGCGGGTATTGCCCTTCTGGTACTGGCGATCCCGGTTTATCCGTTTTTCAGTCTGATTTCCGGGCGCGATATCTTATCGGCTGAACTGTTTGGCAGCGCGCCGGACCCAACCATTATCGGCACGCTGGGGATGCTGCTTCTGGCGCGTGGAACCTGGCGCTGGGTATTGCTGCCGGTTCCCGTGATCTGGTGCCTGATCACAAGCCTGACCCTGTGGGCGATGGACCAGCCCGTGGCATGGTTGCCGGTTATTGCGGCCTGGCTGGCGATATTGGGCGGCTGGATGGATGCGAAAAGTGG
The DNA here is from genome assembly GCF_002844375.1 of Thalassospira marina. Taxonomy (NCBI): domain Bacteria; kingdom Pseudomonadati; phylum Pseudomonadota; class Alphaproteobacteria; order Rhodospirillales; family Thalassospiraceae; genus Thalassospira; species Thalassospira marina. The sequence goes on from NZ_CP024199.1 coordinate 872,594, forward strand.
CGTTACCCGCAAACCCGTTGCGACCCCGCCAGCACATCTTCACATCACCGAACCTGAAAGCCGCGATCATACCGGGTTTATCAAATAAAACCCCGCAATCCTTTACCTGTGTCAGGTTAGAATTGCGGGGGATATAAAGGCTGGTGTTGGTGGTTTATTTGCTGAAAATCAGTTTCAGGCCAATGGCGGCAAAAAACACGCCCAGGGCACCATCAATCCAGCGGGCCATGCGGCGATAAACCGCAATGACAGGCCGGGTGGAAAAGGCCGTCGCATAAACCAGATGCATGGTAGTCGAAATGGCAGCGCACCCGCCAACAATGATCATCCCCACCCATATTGGCGCACCGGGATGAAACCCGATCGAGATGATGGCGATCCAGGTCAGGATGGCCTTGGGGTTGGTTAAATGCAGTGCCAATCCCCGGCCGAAATAATGGGCAGCAGGGCGAAGCGGGGTATTTTCGGCAATGACATCGGGCCGGGCCGGGCGGGTCGCCGATTTCAGGGCCTTGAACGCCAACCACAGCAGATAACAGCCGCCAACAATGCGAATGGCATACATCGCGTCGGCATAAGCCGCCAGCAGGGCCGACAGCCCCGAAAGCGTGATTGCCCCAATGCAAAAAGACCCGCTGCCAATACCCAGCGCAAAAAAGCGCCCGGCACGGCGGCCTTCGCCCAACGAAACCCCCATCAACGCAACCAGTGCTGGCCCCGGGCTGATCAACCCGACCAGAAGGGCCGTATAGGCCAGTAAAATGCCCGGTAAATAGCTTTGAATTTCCGCCATAACGCCCGCCTTTTTGAAAACCTTTAAAGCATCAGAATCATAGGCCATTGGCAGGGTAGGGTCGATTGTGGAAAACACGCGTGCCAAAGGTTGCTGACCGGGTATGTCAGGAGGCAGCGGGAATGACAGCGAGGGAGAGTTTGTGGCGCGATAGAGCGGTCTCAGGTTAACCTTGCGAACGAATATTCGGGTAATGCCGTGGCCCCATTTCGGCAATCGCGCAGTAAAAAGCCCGGCAAACATACATCGCCGGGCTTTGTGCTATTTGGTGCCGTGTCGAGCGTGGCGCTGATCAGATTTCTTCAACGCCGCGTGCGATTTCGGAAAGCGCCTGTTCAAATACCTCGGGCGGATGGCCGCCGGAAATGGCGTATTTGCCATTGACCACATAGGTCGGAACCGACGTGATACCGGCACTTTTAAACTCTTCTTCCTCGGCGCGGACTTCGCTGGTGAATTTGTCGCTGGCAAGGATATCGGCGGCTTCTTCGGGGGACAGGCCCACTTCCTCGCAGCAGCGTTTCAGTACACCATGGTCACCGGGATTTTCCGCTTCCTGGAAATAGGCCGCAAACAGTGCCAGTTTCAGTTCGGTCTGTTTGCCCTTTTTACCCGCCCAATACAGCAGACGGTGGGCATCAAAAGTATTGTAAATCCGGCTGTCCGAGCTGAAACGGATTTCAAAACCGGCATTTTCACCCATGGTCTGGATGCGGGCACGGTTTTCAGCGCTTTGATCCGGGGTCAGGCCGTATTTTTCATGGATATGTTCACCCAGTTCCTGTCCTTCCGGCCCCATATCGGGGTTCAGTTCAAACGGGTGCCAGCGCAGTTTGGCCTCGATCTGGCCATCCAGATTTGCTAGCGCCTGTTCCAGATGTTTATAGCCGATAATGCACCAGGGGCAGACGACGTCTGAAACAATGTCGATCTGCATTTTGGTCGGATTGGTCATGCCGGGACCTTCTTTAATGAAACAATATGCCCCAGACATAAGCCCTTGCACGGGGAACGCAACCGTTCTTGTGCCCGGCAGCCAACTTTGCACCCGGTTTGGTGCAAATCGCTGCCCGTTCGCCTGCTGTTCAGCCCGGTAGCACCATTTATAAACGCCGGGCAGGCTGCATGTTATGCAGTGCTGATTAAGGGCAAAGAGCTTTAGCCTGCCGAATGCGCATTCGCACATACCCCATGGCAACCGGATCAAACAGGTGGGCAGGTGGCAGGCATCAGGCAGGCGCAAGGCGTGATGGTCAGTCAATTTCCAGACGGGCGTGACGTACCTGATCAATCAGGTATTCGGCATAGGTTTCAATCGTCGGGCAGGACCATTCTGCACGCGTTTTAATGCCATTGCGCATCCAGTAGCCATGCCATCTGTCATCGGTATCACGACAGATGGTGTATTCGGCAAATCGGTCGGCGGCGCGCCAGCAATGCTTGCCGTCGCGGTGCCAGGTCAGCCCGCCCAGAAAAATAAGATCGTCTGATATGGAAGCAATGCGATCCATCTGGCTGATTCCTTAAGTACCGGAGAAAGTTTATATACGCACGGATAGCAACGCCATGTTGAGGTGAGAATAATTCTGCACCTTTAAGTGTATGTAACAATATAGTGCTACCGCACTGGGCCGCACAATCATGCAGGGGGACAGGTTTGCTACTCTAAAGGCGGAGAAAAGGCGGAATTTGCCGTTTTTCCGCGATAGACGGTAACGAGGTTGCGCCCCGCGTGGTTTTGCGGCAATTTGCCAGACCGTCCCGGCGTTACTGGCCGGGGATTTCCCGTTTTTGACCGGCGTTTTACGCCGCATTCTATGCAGATTTGGAACCAATATGTCTGACAAGCGCGTCTATTTATATGACAGTACCTTGCGCGATGGGCAACAGACCCAGGGCGTTGATTTTTCAGCCGCGGACAAAACCGCGATTGCAAAGGCACTGGACGAGCTGTCGATTGACTATATTGAAGGTGGCTGGCCCGGGGCAAACCCGACCGATGATGCGTTTTTCGCCAATCCCCCCAAATTGAAAAATTCCCGCCTGACCGCCTTTGGCATGACGCGGCGTGCGGGGCGTTCGGCATCGAATGATCCGGGTTTGACCACGCTGATCCAGAATGCGCCGGTGGTGTGCATGGTGGGCAAAAGCTGGGACTTTCAGGTGACCGAGGCGCTGGGCATCGAACTTGAAGAAAATCTGGCGATGATTTCGGAATCGGTTGCACATGTAAAACAGCATAGCGACGAAGTCCTGTTTGATGCCGAGCATTTCTTTGATGGCTACAAGGCCAACCGGGATTATGCCCTTGCAGCCATTCAGGCAGCCTACGATGCCGGGGCGCGCTGGGTTGTGTTGTGCGATACCAATGGCGGCACCCTGCCTGACGAGATTTTTGACATTGTCAGCGATGTTTGCGCACGCATTCCCGGTGGCAATGTGGGCATTCACTGCCATAACGATACCGAAAATGCGGTGGCAAATTCGCTGGCGGCGGTGCGTGCCGGGGCGCGGCAAATTCAGGGCACCCTTAATGGTTTGGGCGAACGTTGCGGTAACGCCAACCTGATTTCCATCATCCCGACCCTGATGCTGAAAATGGGTTATGATGTGGGTATCAGCGAACATCAACTCACGCAGCTGCGCCGTATTTCGCATATCCTTGATGAACGCCTGAACCGCGAACCCATCCGCCAGGCGGCCTATGTGGGGGATTCCGCCTTTGCCCATAAGGGCGGTTTGCATGTGTCGGCAGTTGAAAAAAACCCGACCTGCTATGAACATGTTGAACCGGAAAAGGTTGGCAATCAGCGCCATATTCTGGTTTCCGACCAGGCGGGGCGTTCCAATATCCTCGCACGTTTCCGCGAAATCGGTGTCGAGGTTGATCCGAAATCCGAAGCCGTTGGCAAGCTGGTGGAACTGGTCAAACAGCGCGAATTTGATGGCTACGCCTATGATGGTGCCGAAGCCAGCTTTGAGCTTCTGGCACGTAAGGCCATGGGGCAGCTTGAACGTTATTTCCGGGTAACATCCTTTCGCGTGATCGACGAACGCCGCTGGGTTGACGAGCAGGATGAACAGGTCATCACCATGTCCGAGGCGACCGTGAAGGTCGTGGTCGGCGATGAACAGTTTATGTCGGTTGCCGAAGGGAACGGCCCGGTTAACGCCCTTGACGCGGCGCTGCGTAAAGTGCTGCTAACCGTACCAGAATATCGCGAGGTCATCGCCCCGATCGAACTGATAGATTATAAGGTCCGCATCATAACCCGTGGTGATGGCACCCGTGCGGTAACCCGCGTCATGATCGAAAGCCGTGATGCCGAAGGCAACAGCTGGTCCACCGTTGGCGTTTCAACCAACATCATCGAAGCGTCCTATAACGCACTGCGCGATTCCTTAACCTACAAACTGTTCAAGGCCGGGATTCGTAGTCAGCATTCGTGATGTTGGTTAGGGATACTGGTTCTGATGGTTTGCAATAAATGATATCTGTCCGCCTGTTTCGGGTCCGGTAATGCTGGTGCTGGCACTGGCGGACAGGAAATGTTAAATCAGCCGGCAAATTTGGGTGCGGTTGCTGTCTTGCATGGCAATTATTTTGCCATTTGGCGCTGCAGGTGCCGCATTTATGGATGACAAAACAGGAGAAGTCAGGGGATGAACGATACCCCAACTGCCGCCCGCCCCGAGACAGCGGGTGTGGTTAATCCGCCGGTGGTTATTCTGATTGAACCGCAGCTTGGCGAAAATATTGGCAAGGCGGCGCGGGCCATGCTCAATTGCGGGCTGGTGGAAATGCGTCTGGTGCGCCCGCGGGATGGCTGGCCGAATGAAAAGGCCGTTGCCAATGCATCTGGTGCGGATATCGTTATTGAAAATACCCGTATCTTTGAACGTGAAGAAGATGCGCTGGCGGACCTGAACCGCATTTACGTCACCACAGCGCGGACCCGCGATGCGGTAAAGCCGGTTTTTACCCCGCGTGGCCTTGGCCCGGAAATGCGTGCCAATATCGGCCATGGTGAAAAGATCGGGGTTATTTTCGGCCCGGAACGTACCGGTGTGCGTAACGAGCATATCGCCATGGCTGATGCCGTGGTGACGGTGCCGCTTAATCCTGGTTTTACCTCGCTTAATCTGGCGCAGGCGGTTTTGCTGATCGGGTATGAATGGTGGCAGGCCGGTGTTGATGTGCCTGATTACCAGATGATGCTAAACGATTCGTTCCCCGCCACCCGTGATGAGATCGAACGGATGTTTGTGCATCTGGAAGATGAGCTTGATGAATCGGGTTTCTTCCGCGTGGCCGAAAAACGCCCGGCGATGATGCGCAATATCCGTAACATTTTTAACCGCGTGGGCATGACCCATCAGGAAGTGCAAACCATCCGCGGGATGGTTGCCGCCATGCGCGGGGCCAAACACAAACCGAAATCTGACGACTGATTTCGGCATGGCCCAATCCGTATGGGCGCCCGTTTGTGGGCAGCAAGATAGCTGAAATGCCAAAACCCCCGGGAATTGCCGGGGGTTTTGTTTTGTGTGTTTAGGGCGGGGGCTGCATTTGGTTGAAAAACACGGCTGACGTTGCCGCCTCAACCTCAGCCTTTGCCCCTCCATTTATTCTGGCGGGTTAATGCGGCCACCCGAAAGGAAACGTGCCTCGTCAGTTGGGCATCAGGACGGTATCGACAACATGGATCACGCCATTCGACTGCATGACATTGGCCGTGGTGACTTTTGACCAGTTGCCTTTTTCATCAACGATATAAAGGGCACCGTCTTTCATTTCGGCGGTAATGGTGCCGCCTTCAACGGTGGTCATTTCATACATGCCGCCCATCATCATGGCTTTTTGCATCAGGTCTTTGGCGGTGAGTGTGCCCGGAACCACGTGATAGGTCAGGATTTTGGTCAGGGTCGGTTTGTTTTCCGGCTTTAACAGGCTGTCAACGGTGCCTGCGGGAAGTTTGTCAAAGGCTGCGTTGGTTGGGGCAAATACCGTGAACGGGCCGGGGCCAGACAAGGTATCAACCAGGCCCGCAGCCTTGACCGCGGCAACCAGCGTTGTGTGGTCTTTGGAATTGACGGCATTTTCAATAATGTTTTTTGACGGATACATAGGCGCACCACCCACCATCACCACGTGATTTTCCGGGGTCATGGCGGTGTTGGCTTTCATCATGTCATCTTTGTTTGCATGCATGTCAGACGAACATGCGCCAAGGGTTAGGGCCATGGTCGCAGTTGCGATAACCATCAAGGAACGGATTTTCATAATACGCGTCGTCCTGTGCTCGTTCGTTCGCGGCTTGGCTTTTTTTATCCTGCGTGTTTCGCCGCGTAACTTCGTTATTGTCAAAACGGGTCCCAAGAGCTGATCCGGTTTTGAACACGCATGGTCCCTATGCTTACGCAGTCTATGCGCTGCTGGATCGCATTTTTCTTAAAAAGCCAGATATTCGATGATGTTGGTGGCAGGGACGGGGGCTGGATGGGAGCTGGATGGGGACAGGATGGGAACGGGTTGGCAAAGAATCTTCAAAAGCCGCCGGTTTTCTGCGGTTTTGGTTTGACTCGCGGGGATTCATCTCTATATTGCGCCTCACTTCCGAGAAAGCGGGTCGTGGCAAAAGTCTGCGGCCCCGTTCTGTATTGTATTTGATGCAGAAACTATCGGGACAACAAAGCACTTTAAAAAAGCGAGTTTAAAATGTCGAAACGTATTGCTGCCAAGCATAAAATTGACCGCCGCCTTGGTGTAAACCTTTGGGGCCGTTCCAAATCGCCGCTGAACAAGCGCGAATATGCACCGGGCATGCACGGCGCGACCCGCCGTAAAAAACCGACCGATTATGGTACCCAGCTTTTCGCCAAACAGCAGCTCAAGGGCTACTATGGCAACATCTCCGAAAAGCAGTTCCTGCGTTACTACAAAGAAGCATCGCGTCGCCCGGGTGACACCTCGGAAACCCTGGTTGGTATCCTGGAAACCCGTCTGGACGCCGTTGTTTACCGTATGAAATTCGTCCCGACCGTTTTCGCATCGCGTCAGTTCGTTAACCACGGCCACATCCTCGTGAACGGCAAGAAGGTCACCATTCCTTCTTACCTCGTCAAAGAAGGTGATGTTGTCGAAGTTAAATCTGCTTCGCGCGAAGTTCCGATGGTTCTCGAAGCTGCTAACCTGGCAGAACGTGATATCCCCGAATATCTCGACGTTGACGCGAAGGCCTTCAAAGGCACCTTCGTTCGCGTCCCGAAATTCTCGGAAATCCCGTACCCGGTTCAGATGCAGCCGAACCTGGTCGTCGAATTCTATTCGCGTTAATCTGCCCCGCAGATTTCGCCGAATTCGAACAGAAACGCCCGCTGGCTTCAGCGGGCGTTTTCTTTTGCGCGCGAGGTGGAGAAGAGGGCGCTGACCTGGGGCTGTAGCGTCGCGTTCCGATGAACGGTGCCGTTTATCGCCAATCAGGCAGCATCAAAGCCATGGCATGAGTGCAGCGGTGATAGAATGCAAAGGCATTTGCCAGAACGCCGATAGTGCGGCAGGATAAGCCGCAAACGAGGACGACCTCGCCCGTTTTGGGATAAAGCGTTCGGGACGACCCGGCAAAAGCAGGAGGTCGCCGCCATGCGCACGACACTGGATCGTATCCGCCACGCTGTTTCATTTGAAATTATCGGTTTGCTGATTGTCATCCCCCTGGGCGGATGGGTGTTTGATTTTGGCATGAATGAGATTGGCGTGGTCGCCATTGTCAGTGCCACCATCGCCATGCTGTGGAACTATGTGTTCAACCTGGTGTTTGACCACATCACGCGCGCCCTTTGCGGCCATACCGGCAAATCGCTGGTTCTGCGCGTGTTTCATGCCATCGCCTTTGAGGCCGGTTTGCTAACGGTGCTGATGCCCTTTATTGCCTGGTATCTTGACGTCAGCCTGTGGCGGGCCTTTACGATGGATGTGTCGTTTTCGGCCTTCTATCTGGTTTTCGCCTTTGCCTTTAACTGGGCCTATGACGTGATCTTTCCCATACCCGCAAACCGCCCGAAAGATAGTTATGCGTCGTAAAAGCAAAGGGCGTTAAGGCATAAAAAAACACGTCAGGGCGGACCCTGACGTGTTTTCAATGTGATATGCCGGAAAATCAGGCAGCAGCGGCAACACCCTTGTCGCGCATATGCTGGCCGAGTTCGCCCGAGGCAAACATTTCACGAACGATATCGCAGCCGCCAACAAATTCACCTTTGACGTAAAGCTGCGGAATGGTCGGCCAGTTCGAAAAATCCTTGATGCCCTGACGGATGGCCGGGTCAACCAGAACATTGACGTCCTTGAAGGGAACACCAAGTTCGGCCAGAACCTGAACCACGGCAGCGGAAAAACCGCACTGCGGGAACATGGACGTGCCTTTCATGAACAGGACAACGTCGTTTTCGTCGATATCCTTCTGGATGCGGTCAAAAACCGGATTTTCGGACATAGCGGGTATCCTTGACTGTAAGAAGCGCGATAGGGCTTGCTACCGCTGATATGAATGAAGCTGGCCGAAGATATGGCGCTCTGCGGCGTTTATGTCAACTGTTGGCGCGCGATAACCGGGCGGTACGCAGGTTATCCCATGTAAAAAGCGCCAGTCCGCACCAGACAAAAATATAAGTGATCAGGTGGGCTTGCGTAAAGGGCTCGCCAAACAGCAGCACCGCGACGAAAAGCTGCATGGTCGGATTCACATATTGCATCAGGCCCAGTGCGCCAAATTTCATGTTGCGCGCGGCAAAGGCAAACATCACCAGCGGGAAGGTCGTCATCGCGCCAAGGCCGATCAGAAGGGCATCATGGCCAGTGCCGGTATGGAGGAACGCCATCTCGCCTTTGCTGTCCAGCCAGCCCAGATAAATCAGGGCAAGGGGCAGCAATGTCAGGCATTCCACAAACAGGCCGGCAATCGGGTCTGCCGGGATCAGTTTGCGCAACAGGCCATAAAACCCGAACAGAAACGCCAGGCTAAGGGCGATCCAGGGCAGGGTGCCAAAAAATACCAGCAGGTTCAAAACCCCGGCAGTCACAATAACAACCGATATGATCTGGGTGCGGTTAAGCTGCTCGTTTAAAAAGATGCGGCCCAAGATCAGCATGATCAGCGGCATGATGTAATAGCCAAGGCTGGCTTCAAGCGCATGACCATGATTGACCGACCAGATATAGATCAGCCAGTTGCCGGCGATCAGCAGGCTTGTGATAAACAAAAGACCCATGGTCCGCGCAGAGCGCAAAAGGTCCATCAATGCCTTTTTGCGACCCAGCGCAAAAATCAGGATCAGCGTCAAAAGAGCTGACCACAGCACCCGGTGGCTTAGGATTTCCATGGCATCGGCAAAGCCGACCGCGTGGAAATAGGCCCCGGCGATCCCCCAGGTGACGAAAGCACACAATCCGGCCAGTGGACCAGCCCCGATCAGGGCAGGTTTGTTTGAACGCGACATATCAGATGAACCAGGGTCAGTTATTGGGGCATAATCTGGCCCCGGAAACCGGATGCACCCCTGTTTGGGGCAGGGCGCATCGGGTGGGATTTCCGAAAAGGGTCGTGCGGGCGGTGCGTGTTATTCGGGAACAGATGTCTGCAGGGCAAGGGCGTGCAGTTCGTCGCCCATTTTGCCTTTCAGTGCGGCATAGACCATCTGGTGCTGGATCACGCGGGTTTTGCCGCGAAATGCTTCGGACACAACCATTGCAGCATAATGATCACCGTCGCCGCGCAAATCCTCGATTCGCACCTGCGCATCGGGAAGGGCTTCCTTGATCATGGTTTCAATTTCGTGTGCTGCCATCGCCATGTGTATCATCCTTTGTAAAACAGGTCCTGTGGCCCGTGCGGGTGGGCGGACCTGTTAAAAACTCACTCTTTATTCTGGTATATGTTGCGCCACGGGGGCTGTCAATCAAGGTGCGTAACATGGCGCGGATGGCAGGTAAATCATGGTTTGGGAACGGGGTGATGTTGTCGGCTTTGTCCCTGTGATAACGCCATAAAGCGCGATTACGTTGAAATTTCCGGCAAATTGGGCTATTGCCAGTTCCGGCTATGCGACAGCCTGCCGTTCGCACCCGCAAGGGATGGTGAATGCCGCAATCAGATATCTTTCGGTTCCGCGTCGGACCGGCAATGCGAACACCCGGCCTCCTTGATGGAGACGATGATGCGTATGAATAACCCGATTGATCAAAATGCCGATGCCCCGGCCAATGGCGCACCCAAAAACTTTACCAGCGATAGCGCCGATGCCCTGAAGGCACAGGCCAAACGTCTGCGCGCAGCCCTTGCCAGCCGTGATGTCAGCGTTTCCCACGCTGGCAGCCTGGAACTGATGGCGCAATGCTATGGTTTTCGGGACTGGAACACCGCCCTTGCAATGACCCGTCGCAATGCAGCAAGCATTAGTGTTGCTGATTTGGGCATCGGAAAACGGTTTGCCGGGTCCTATCTTGGCCATGCCGTGACCGGAAAAATTCTGGGCCTGACAGGCACGCCGGTTGGCGGTGTTTACCGCATCGAGGTGCATTTGGATCACCCGGTGGATGTGGTGGCATCAAAGCATTTCAGCGGCTATCGCCAGCGGATCGCCTCGCGGATCAACAAGGATTGTGAACCGGTTCTGGCATCGGGCCAGCGTGGGCCGGGCCTTTCGGTTGATCTGCTGTTATAGGTTGGGGCCGGTTTTTGACGCTGTTGTTGGCTGATATTTCCGACCATACCCTCCGGCTGCTGCCCAGGGCAGCCGGGGCCTATATTCTGGCAATTGCCGCGCGCCAGCCAGTTATCCTGACCCAACGGCAATTTGCCCATCAATGCCTGGTGCCGGGCATGTATTTTTATTGCGGCAGTGCGCGGGGGCCAGGCGGCATTGCCGCGCGGGTTAAACGCCATTGTGCCACCAGCAAAAAGCCCCACTGGCATGTCGATGCCTTAACCACCCTTCCCACCGGCCAGGTTGCCGCCTGCCTTGCCATCGAAGGCGGGGATGAATGCCGTTTACGCGCCCATCTATGCGATGATTTTGGGTTAATCGCCCCCATTGCCGGCTTTGGCAGCTCGGACTGCCAGGATTGCCCGGCGCATTTGCTGGCGGTTGCTGGGGGCGAAGGCGCAGCATTGGCTATGTTAAAGGCATTGCAGGCGAGTTTGGATCAAACCCTGTCTGGTCGTCAGGGGCTGCCGGTTTGATGAAGTGCTGGCAGATCAGGTTTGCGGCTGTGCTGATCACGTTTGAGGGCGGCAGGTGGTTGCTGCGGGCCAGAATGATGGATTCTATCGCGCTGCTATCGCAAATTTCGCGGGCAAGTACCGGGTTGCCATCATAGGAAACATCGCCCGGTGGCCTGGTATAGGCGATGCCAACCCCGTCATCGGCGGCGGCAAGGCTGCGCATGACCTCCAGCGCGCGGACCCGGTGAATGACCTTCGGATTATGCCCCTGCATGCGAAACAGGTTTAACATGTGGCGAATGGAAAGGCCTTCTTCAAACAGGATCAGGGGGTGTGTGGCAAGGTCCGCCAGATGAAGGCGGGGTAATGTTGCCAGCGGGTTTTGCGGGGCGATGAAAGCATGGGGTGACACCGCCCTGAGGGCGGTTTTATCAAAGCTGGAATCAAGGCCAAGATCATAGGTAATGGCCAGATCAATCTGGCCTTCGCGCATATCGCGGGCCAGGCTTTCAAAATCCTGGATGCGCCAGCGCAGGGCAACATCGGGCAGATGGGCGCGCAAGGATTGCAGCACAGGGGCAAGGCAGGTTGGTGCCAGATCATCAAAGCAGCCAAGTGTCAGCGTGCCATTGATGATGCGGGCAAGGGCGGCGGGGTCTTCGAGGCGTTGTGCCTGTGCCAGCAGCTTTTCGGCCTCGCTGATATAGTTTTGGGCGAAGGCCGTTAGGGTGATGGGGCTGCCCTTGCGGCGGATAAACAGTTTCTGGCCCAGTTTTTCCTCGACCAGATTTAGGGCTACCGACAGGGCCGGTTGCGACACATGCAGGTTTTGTGCGGCCTGTGCCAGGCTTCCGGCATGGGCAACAGCGACCACATATTCGATCTGACGCAGGGTTAAATATAACATCAGATTAATTCTAACTTTATTATCTATTATTGGAAGCTATTAGTGGAATGCGGCAGGCTGGGGAGGTTGCCACAAGGAGATTTGTTATGGTCCATCCCCTTTTGACCCCTGCCGATATTGAAACCTACCAGCGCGACGGTGTTGTGCTGGTGCGTGGCCTGTTTGCAGATTATTTGCCGCAACTGGCTGATGGCATTGAAGCCAATATGCGCGATCCCGGCCCCTATGGGGCAGAAAACCTGAAGGCGGGCGAAGCGGGCCGGTTTTTTGATGATTACTGCAACTGGCAGCGTATTGATGAATTTGAACAGGTTATTCGCCATTCCCCGGTGGCAGCGGTGGCGGCAGACCTGATGGGCGCGCAGCAGGTGCAGCTTTTCCATGACCATGTTCTGGTCAAGGAACCGGGTACATCCAAACCCACACCCTGGCATCAGGATAGCCCCTATTATTTTGTCGAGGGGGAACAGACCATCAGTTTCTGGTCACCGCTGGACCCGGTGCGCGAGGCGACATTGCGCTGTGTGGCCGGGTCGCACAAATGGCCGCGCGCGGTGTTGCCGACACGCTGGTTATCGGAAGAAAGTTTTTACCCCGATGAAGACACCTATATGCCCGTGCCAGACCCGGATGCCGAGGGCATGGATATTCGCGAGTGGCATATGGAGCCGGGGGATGCCGTGGCGTTTGATTTTCGCATTCTGCATGGGGCGCGCGGCAATCTGACACAAAACCGCCGCCGCGCCTTTTCACTGCGACTGGTGGGGGATGATGCCCGCTATGTTGAACGGCCGGGCCGCACATCCCCCCCGTTTCCGGGCCATGACATGCAGGCAGGGCAAAAATTGCGCGAAGACTGGTTTCCGGTGGTTTTTGAACGTTAAGAGATACCGCCATCGCGGATGCGAAAAAGGCGGGCCAGTGATGATCTGGTCCGCCTTTGATATATATAAAACCTGAAATCTACTTTGCCGTTTTGGCAGGGCAGGTTAACCGCCCGTCATGCTCATATGCCGGGAAACAGCGGGTTTCTGGCCCTTGCGGTCGATAATGAAATCATGGCCCTTGGGTTTAAGCAGCATGGCACGATCAAGCGCAGCATCAAGTGCGGCCGGGTCATTTTCGCGAAGGATTTCGCGCAGGTCGATATGGTCTTCCTGACCCAGGCACATATAAAGCGTGCCGGTGCAGGTAATGCGCACGCGGTTGCAGCCTTCGCAGAAATTATGGGTTAGCGGCGTGATAAAGCCCAGGCGCCCGCCGGTTTCCGCCACGGAAACATAACGTGCCGGGCCCGGCGTGACATGGTTGCTGGGGATCAGCGTCCAGTCTTTTTCAAGGCGTTCACGCACCACGGTCAGCGGCAGGTAATGATCGGTGCGATCCCCATCAATATCGCCCAGCGGCATGGTTTCGATCAGGCAAAGATCAAAACCTTCCTGCCCGCACCACGCCAGCATGCGCGAAAATTCGTCTTCATTCTGTCCGCGCAGGGCAACAGCATTGATTTTAATGCCAATGCCGGCTTCCTTTGCGGCCTGAAGACCGGTCAGCACCTGTTCCAGGCGGCCGCGACGGGTGATTTCGGCAAATTTCTGATGGTCCAGCGTATCGAGCGAGATATTGAGGCGTTTGACCCCCGCGCGTGCCAGATCATCGGCATAGGTGGCAAGCTGGCTGCCATTTGTCGTCAGGGTCAGTTCTTCAAGAGCACCGGATTTAAGATGGCGGGAAAGATCGCGGATCAGATCCATAATACCACGGCGCACCAGCGGTTCCCCGCCTGTCAGGCGCAGTTTGCGCACGCCGCGCGCAATAAAGGCGCTGCAAAGCTGATCGAGTTCCTCAAGCGTCAGGACCTGCGACTTTGGCAGAAAAGTCATGTTTTCGGCCATGCAATAGGTGCAGCGGAAATCACACCGGTCCGTTACGGATACCCGTAAATAGGAGACATGGCGGCCATATTTGTCGATCAGCGGTTTGTGCACGGTTTCCCTGCCTGAATTTTTCTAAGTTCCGGATTCCCCACACCCGTTTGAAAACAGATAGTGCATGGATAGGGCCGCGGGCAAGGCCCGCTTCCTCACTTTTTGCTGAACAGGGCGATATTCACGCCCGCAAATGCCTGTTGCGATCATGGCAACGGGCATTGATGGCGTATCAGGCCTGGTCTTCTTCCTGCCAGGTGGCGGCTTCGCGGTTATGCAGGGCGGCAATGTCGCGGTCCAGATTGGCCATGACATTGCGCAGCACGCTGACTTTGTCGTGGTCAATTTCAGCGGCCAGCAGGGCTGAACGCTCCGGGCTTGCCAGAATGGCGCGCACATCGCGAAACAGGGCGCGGATCAGTTTGATGAAATGGTCTTCGGTGAATTCCCACGTCGCACCATTGCGGTGCATATTGTCATTCACAAGCTGGATGAACCAGTTTTTGCGTTTGGCATAATCGGAAAAATGCATTGCCATCCGCACGAAAACCATCGTGATCTGTTTGGAAACCAGCGGGTTTTCTGCCAGATGGTCCCAGTAATCGGTGGCATCGCGCATTTCGTCTTCTTCATCGGCATGGGCTTCGACGATGCTGCGGATTTCGGCATCGATCTGCTCGATGGTGTCGGCCCCGACCATCATGCGAATGGCATGGAAAAACGGCTGCAGCATATCGCGCGACAATGCACCATGTTCAAGGTCACCTGCTTCACGCCCTTCAAGAAGGTGGGCAAAACGGCTGACCATCAAACGGCCAAACGGATCGTTGCGGATAGAAGGCGTGCGCCGTGTGTTGGCGGCCGAAACCTCGGTTTTAAGTGCGTTCCAGGCTTCATCAAACAGGTTTGGCTGCCCCTTGAGCGATGCCAGAGATTTATTGATTTCATCCACGCTGATGGCATTGCCGTTGCTGCGCGCCCGATCGGCAAGACCCACGGCAAAACGTTCCAGCACGGTCCAGGCGGCATCATGATGGCGTTTTTTAAAGCTGTCCGGGGCAAGGGGCGTTTCGGTTTTTGTCATTATCCTGTCCGCATTTGTTCGGGGTCATCAGAACGCAACTGAATTATTCGGGGCTGCCCGTTTTCGGGCGGGGCGGGCCCGGCCGATAGGGCGCCGGTGGGGCAATCTTATTCGTAACCCATTGCCGGTTCGACAATTTCCAAAACGACATGCCGGGTGCGAATGATCTGGCGGCCAACTTCCTCGAAATTGACGGCAAGGCTGTCGCCATTCACGGCCTGGATGCGGCCCAAACCCCAGTCGGGCTGGTTGGGATGGCGAACAATGGTGCCGGGTGTCAGTAGAAAATCCATGTAAACCGCGTTCTTTTTATGTGTCGCCGTTATGCGCCTGCACCGGCATCCTTTGTGGCGTGTCAGGCAGGCTGCGCTAACAGGGCTGATCTGTTGGTAACTGCTGGCATAAATCTATCATTGCAACGCAGTCGTGACAAAGAAGGAAAACAGGGCATGATGGTTTTTCGCGCCCCGTGCCATGCGTTTTTGCCTGTCCATTTAAATAAGGTTTTAATACCTGTTTTGCACATTAGGGCGATGGATTCCCGCGTATCCGTGTGGGATACGCTTTGTTTTTATGTGGGGATGCGGCTTCGGGGGAAGCCGCACCATCAGAATCTGGAGCACAGTGCATGCAGCAGGACAGGCAGCTAGAGCTTATCCTGATAGAACTTATCAGCTCGCGAATTTGCCATGATCTGGTTGGGCCGGTCGGCGCCGTAAATGCGGGGGCCGAACTGATGGACGAGGCAGGCGGCACCGATGACGAGGCGCTGGCCCTGATGCGCAGAAGTGGGCAGGAGGCACAGCGCCGCCTGCAGCTTTTCCGTCTGGCTTATGGGCGCGCGGGCAATAGTGTGGACGCCGCAACCATGCGCAAAACCGTGACCCAGGCCTATGAGGCCGACGGCAAGGTGACGCTGGAATGGGATAGCGATACCGGCATTGATGCGACAACGGCGCGTGTTGTCCTGAATATGATCATGATGGCGCGCGAGGCTTTGCCATTTGGCGGGGAAATTTCGGTGCAATGCGACTCCGGGGCGAAAATACGGGTGATTGCCCGTGGAAAACGCGCTGCAATACGTCCGGAGATTGAAAATGTGCTTTCGGGGCCGGTCGACCCGGAGGACCTTGATCCACGTAACATTCAGGGCTTTTTTGCCCGGAACCTAGCCGAAAGACTAGGGAAGCATCTACAGGTGGAAGCCGAAGAAAATTCTGTCACTTTGATCTATGTTTAAAAAAATTGACGTGCCAGTATAGTAAAACCGTATGCTAGGCTCTACCTACATGGTAGCTCTCGTGTAAGACGGGAATTCGAATTGATTGGGCTATTTGATGCGGTTGACGTCCCGGGTCCGGTGATGGTCTGATTGCCGGCATTGTGGAGGGGGTATATGGACGATCTTTTAAGTGAATTTCTGACCGAAACTTCGGAAAGTCTTTCGACGCTTGACGTCGAGCTTGTGAAGCTTGAGCAGAACCCGAATGACCCGGATATTCTGTCGAATATCTTCCGTCTGGTTCACACCATCAAGGGCACATGCGGCTTTTTGGGGTTGCCGCGTCTTGAAGCTGTTGCCCACGCCGGCGAGAACGTCCTGGGCAAGATTCGTGATGGCGAACTGATCGTTACCCCGGATGCCGTAACACTGGTTCTTGAATCCATCGACACCATCAAATACCTGCTGGGCGAGCTTGAAACCAACGAGACCGAGCCCGACGGAAATGATGCCGATCTGATTTCGCGCCTCAACCATTTTGCCGATACCGGAACACTTCCTGCCGGAAGCGGTGGTGCGCCCAAGGCCCAGGCCAGCGCGCCCGCACCCGAGCCGGAACCGGAAGTTTCGTTCGAGCCGGAACCCGAGCCCGAGCCGGAACCCGAGCCCGCACCTTCGGCCCCTGCTGCTGCGGCAACGCCGCCTGCAGCCCCGAAATCGCAGGCCGTTCAGGCCGCTGCCCCGGCACATGATGCCGGTGCCAAGCATGACGCCCATGTGCGCAATGAAACCAAGGAAAGCTCCGTCGCGGCCCAGACCATCCGCGTTAACGTTGAATTGCTTGAAAACCTGATGACACTGGTTTCCGAACTGGTGCTGACCCGTAACCAGCTTCTGCAGATGGTACGTGGCAAGGATGACAGCGAATTTACCGTTCCGCTTCAGCGTCTGTCGCACATCACCACCGACCTTCAGGAAGGTGTGATGAAGACCCGTATGCAGCCGATTGGCAATGCATGGGCGAAGCTGCCGCGTATTGTTCGCGACCTTGCCCTTGAAATGGGCAAAAAGATCGATCTGCAAATGATCGGTGCCGATACCGAACTTGACCGTCAGGTTCTTGAACTGATCAAGGACCCGCTGACCCACATGGTCCGTAACTCTGCCGACCATGGCCTTGAAGACATTCAGGGTCGTCGCGATGCAGGCAAGCCGGAAACCGGTACGGTCACGCTGAACGCCTATCATGAAGGCGGTCACATCATCATTGAAATTTCCGATGATGGTCGCGGCCTTAATGTTGAACGTATCAAGTCCAAGGCGCTGACCAATGGTCTGGTGACCGAAGGCGAACTGGAAAACATGTCGGATCAGCAGATCCACCAGTTCATCTTCAAGCCGGGCTTCTCGACGGCTGAAAAGGTAACGTCGGTTTCCGGTCGTGGCGTGGGCATGGACGTTGTCCGTACCAACATCGAAAAAATCGGCGGTACGGTCGAACTGAAATCGGTTGAAGGCCGCGGGTCGACCTTCATCATCAAAATTCCGCTGACCCTGGCGATTGTTTCGGCCCTGATCGTTGAAAGCGGCGGTGAGCGTTTTGCCATCCCGCAGATCAGCGTTCTGGAACTTGTTCGTGCATCGAGCAATTCCGAACATTCGATCGAACGCATTCACGATACCCCGGTCCTGCGCCTGCGTAACCGCCTGCTGCCGCTTGTCACGCTCAAGAAAATACTGGGCCTTGATGAAGCCGCCGAAGGCGATGTTGATGAAGAAGCCTTCATCGTTGTTGCCCAGGTCGGTACCTACAGCTTTGGTATCATCGTTGACCGCGTCTTTGACACCGAGGAAATCGTGGTCAAGCCGGTGGCGCCGATCCTGCGTGATCTGTCGCTGTTCTCGGGCAATACCATCCTGGGTGATGGCAGCGTGATCATGATCCTTGATCCGAATGGCATTGCGACCCGTACAGGTGAAATCACCGTTGGCGGCCAGCAGGGTGTCGAATCCAAGGCCAAATCGGAAAGCTCGGATCGCGAAACCACGTCGATGCTGGTCTTCCGTGCTGGCGGGAATGAAGTTCGCGCCGTGCCGCTGGCCCTGGTGGCCCGACTGGAAGAAATCGATGTTGAAAGCATCGAATATTCAAACGGTCGTCCGCTGGTGCAGTATCGTGGCAAGCTGATGCCGCTGGTCTTTATTGACGGTGCCTATCAGATGAAGGGCGAAGGCCGCCAGCCGACCCTGGTGTTCCAGGATCGTGAACGGACCATGGGCCTGGTTGTCGATGAAATCGTCGATATCGTTGATGACGTCCTTAATGTTGAACTGACAGCCGACCGCGATGGTCTGGTCGGTTCGGCCGTGATCGACGGCAAGGCAACCGATCTGATTGATGCAGGCTACTATCTTGAACTGGCCTTTAGCGACTGGTTTGGCAAGGAAGAAGGCGGCAGCGAGAAGAAGAAGGTTCTGCTTGTTGATGACAGCCCGTTCTTCCGTAACCTGCTGACCCCGATGCTGTCGGTTTCCGGTTTCAAGGTGACGTCAGTTGAAAGTGCCGAACAGGCGATCGAGCTGAAAAACAATGGTGCCGTGTTTGACGCCATTATCAGCGACATCGAAATGCCGGGCATGAACGGGTTTGAATTCGCCGAAAGCCTGCAGAATGACGAGAGCTGGGGTGAAGTTCCGATTATCGCCCTGTCGTCTCATACCAGCGAAGAGGATTTCGAGCGGGGACGCCGTGCCGGATTTAGCGACTATGTCGCGAAGTTTGACCGTGATGCCCTGGTATCGACCCTGATCCAGACGCTGGCCGCTGTCTAAGTCGAAGGTAAAGTATCATGAGTGACAAAAACGCACTTGTCCCCAGTTCCGATCGCCACACGGCCCTTGATCTGGGGGGATCAACCAAGGATTTCGTGACGGCGACAATCGGCAAACAGATGTTTGGCATCCCGGTTTTGACCGTGCAGGACGTGCTTGGCCCGCAGCGCATCACGCGTATTCCGCTTGCTCCGCCAGAAGTGGCAGGCTCGCTGAACCTGCGGGGACGTATTGTGACCGCAATTGACGTGCGCAAGCGCCTTGGCCTGCGCAACAAGGAAGTTGAAGATCCCGGAATGAGCATCGTGGTTGACCAGGGTGGCGAGCTATACAGCCTCATGGTCGATCAGGTCGGTGAAGTTCTTAGCGTTCCGCAGAATGCATTTGAACGGAACCCGGCTACTCTTGATCCGCGCTGGCGGGAATTTTCCGACGGGATTTTCCGTCTTGAAAAGAACCTGCTGGTTATTCTTGATGTGACCCGGCTGCTTGATTTTGCAGGGTCAGTAAAGCAGGCAGGCTGATGTCTGTCTGTTAACGATGTTCCGGGCGCGCCCGGCGCCCGGATATTGCCGGTCGTGGCTTAACAAGTGAAATTGCGAGAAGGAAATCGATGAAGAGTTGTCTCGTCGTCGATGATTCAAAAGTCATCAGAATGGTGGCACGCCGTATCCTTGAGGAATTGGGATTCGAGGTTGTCGAAGCCGAAGACGGTATGGAAGCACTTGAAAAGTGCCTGTCCGACATGCCTGACGCGGTGCTGCTTGATTGGAACATGCCGGTTAAAAGCGGCATCGAGTTCCTCCGGGATCTGCGTGCAGCACCGGGGGGGGATGAACCCGTTGTAGTATTCTGCACCACGGAAAACGACCTGGAGCATATTCAGGAAGCCATCACCGCCGGGGCAAATGAATACATCATGAAGCCCTTTGATAGCGAGATCATCCAGGCCAAATTTGAACAGGTTGGCCTGATCTGATCCTTGTGGCCGCGACATCGCTTTGGGCGTTGCGGCCTTTTGACCAAGCGGGAACATCGTGCCTGTGGAACAAAACCACATCGATCCACCATACAAAGTCCTGATCGTTGATGATTCGGCAATTGTACGCGGGCTTGTCGCGCGTATGTTGCAGGATGATTCGGATATCGAGGTAGTCGGCGCAGTTGCCAACGGGGAAGATGCCCTGGGGGTGATGCACGAAGGTGGCATTGAAACGGTTGTTCTCGACATCGAAATGCCCGTGATGGACGGCCTGACGGCCCTGCCGAAAATTCTGGAAATTGACCCGACGGTTCGCGTGATCATGGCATCGACCCTGACCAAGCGAAACGCCGATATCAGTTTCAAGGCCATGACGCTGGGCGCGGTGGATTACATTCCCAAGCCATCTTCGGCCAAGGATATCAATGTCGGGTCAGGTTTCCGAACCGAACTGATCGACAAGGTCAAGGCATGGTCTGAACAGCGTCGCAAGATGCTGGAACAGTCCCAGGAATTTGACGATGGCGATTTCGACGATGATGCCGATATCGATGCCGTCGCCGGTGATGAACATTCCCCTGGTGATGCCGGATCTAACAGTGATGGTTCCGGCCATGGTGGTGGTTTAGCCGCCGGGGCGGGCGATGTATCCGGTGCGACGCACGATGCTACCCATCATGTTGGTGGTGCTGGCGAAGGGGCCGATGGTCAGGGCGACCATGTTGAACATGGCGATCATGACGGCGCAAAGCCGTTTCGAGCCGAAATGTCGCTTGAACATCAGGTTTTGCAAAAGCCTGGCCGTATTCAGCGCAAACGTTTTACCGCCGAATTACGCCCGCGCCCGATGCAACAGCCCATGCGCCCGCAAATGCGGCCAATGCCGATGGCGCCCGCGCGCGAGCATGATGACCATGGCCCGGCTCGTGAAGGCGCCCATACCAAAACCGATGCCAGCCCGGCACCGCGTGATCCCGGCCGGTTGATAGAAGATGCCGCCGTTGCCGCGAAAAAGGCAGGCATGACCAGCCCGGCAAACCATGCAACGGCCCCGGCCAGTGTTGCCAAGCCCCTTATGCCCGGTAAACCGGCGCAAAGCCGCCCGGCAGGTGTCGCCGGTGGTGTTGCCGCCCGGCCCGCCGAGGCCGCACCGGCCCGACCCGCCACCGGCCTGACCCGCGAGGCACCGGCGCGCCGCCCGGCACCGCAAAATGCCCGTACCGCCGATGCGAAGGCCAAACGCGCAGCCGCCGCAGGCAATGCCCCGGCACCGGCCCGGCGTGGCCGTGTTCAGGGCCAGATCAGCCTGGTACCGGAAAAGCATGTTAATGTTGAAGCTATCGCCATTGGCAGCTCAACAGGGGGGCCGCAAGCCCTGTTTGAAGTTTTGCGCGGGTTGGTTGGCGTTCGACAGCCGATTTTTATTACCCAGCACATGCCCGCAACCTTTACGACCATTCTGGCCGAACATATTACCCGTTTGACCGGGCTTAAATGCGGCGAAGGCGTAAATGGCGAACCGGTTCAGCCCGGCAGGGTTTATTTGGCCCCCGGCGATTACCACATGGTGGTAGAGGGGCGCGGCAATAACCGCAAAATCGCGCTGAACCAGAATGCACCGGAAAATTTCTGCCGGCCGTCGGTGGACCCGATGCTGCGCAGTCTGGTCGATAGCTATGGCGGGAATATGCTGACAATCATCCTGACCGGAATGGGGCAGGATGGTATGCTGGGTGGTCGCAATGTTGTTGCGGCAGGTGGCATGGTGGTGGCCCAGGACGAAGCTACCAGTGTGGTATGGGGCATGCCCGGTGCTGCTGCCCAGGCGGGAATTTGTACGGCGATACTGCCAATAGGGGGCATTGCCCCTTACGTGAAAAAATTTGCCGGAGGTCGTTAACACAAGATGTTGAAGCCGGAAGACTTTGATTTCGTTAGCAAATTGATCAAATCCCGCTCGGGCCTGGTCCTGACGCAGGATAAGTTCTATTTGCTCGAAAGCCGGCTCATGCCGATTGCGCGCAAGCGCGGTCTCAAGGACCTTGGCGAGTTGATCGGGGCGTTGCGCGGCATGGACCGCACGCTGATTGAAGATGTGGTCGAAGCCATGACCACCAATGAATCCTTCTTCTTTCGAGATACCAAACCGTTTGACCAGTTCCGTCATGTGGTATTGCCCCACATGATCAAGGCCCGGGCCAGCAAGCGTCACCTGCGCATCTGGTGTGCGGCGGCTTCATCCGGGCAGGAACCCTATTCGCTGGCAATGATCCTGCAGGATTTCGCCAGCCAGCTCGCCGGTTGGCGCATTGACATCATCGGCACCGACATTTCGCGCGAAATCCTGAACAAGGCGCGCGCCGGGCTGTATTCGCAGTTCGAAGTCCAGCGTGGTCTGCCCATTACGCTTCTGGTCAAACATTTCCAGAAGGCCGATGACATGTGGCAGATTTCGGCTGATTTGCGCTCCAAGGTGCAATATCGCGAATATAACCTGCTTGAGGATCTAAAGCCGCTGGGCCAGTTCGATGTGGTCTATTGCCGTAACGTCCTGATCTATTTTGACCAGCCGACCAAAACCGATGTGCTTTCGCGCATTGCCGCACAGATGCCCGATGATGGCTTTTTGTTCCTGGGTGGTGCGGAAACGGTTTTGGGCATTTCCGATAAATTCAAACCGCTGGCGCGCCAGCGCGGCATTTATCAGCTTAACCGCCCCGGCGCGCCCGATGTTGACGTTAGCGAACTTGAAAAAGTACAGGCTGGCGGTGCAACTGGCGCGGCGGCGACAACAGGTGGCGGTTTTGCCTTTCCGAAACCCAAATCAATGCAGGGCAGTGCAGGCAGCACCACGCCGTCCTCAGCCGGGACAAGCGGTTTAACGCCGCGCTCGACCAGCACCACCGGTACATCATCGACGACAACCCCGCGCAGCAGCTTTGGCACCAGCAGCACAACAGGTGGTACTGGCAGCACCGGCAGCACTTATAGCCGCCCGTCAACCACCGGCGGGTCCAGGCTGGGCACGTCGCGTTATGGCACGGGTAGCACTGGCAGCAGCAGTTCGTCAGATAGCTCAAGTGGCTATCAACGACCCACGCGCCCGGCCGGGAGTGACAGTGCTGGCAGCACAGGTAGCAGCTTTTCATCGACACGGCCCAGTACGCCGTCATCGTCAAGTTTCAGCCGGACCTATCCGCGCAAACCCGATGATAAAAAAGACTGACCATTTTTCGGACTGATACAGCCCCGATGATTAAAGCGCCCGGATATAACCGGGCGTTTTTTTGTTTCAATGCCCGCAACTTTGAATAGAATTGAATTTGAATTAAATTCAAATTGGGGCGGGTCATGAAGAATTGGGGAATTCCGGGGCTGGCGATGTTGGGCGCGGTGCTGGCCGGGTGCAGCTTTGTCGATCAGGGGGCGATTGATTACCATGTTGATCGCAGTTCAAGCGCGGGTGCGATGTATCTGGAGGGTAAATATGCCACGGCCAATGGCGGTAGTACTGGTGCCATTGTTGCGGGCGATACCATCACCCTGGACCTGAAACAGGTCTTTATGAAGGATTTCATCGAAAGTGCGCTGTTTTCCGATGACAAGCAGGGCGAAATTGCCATTGTCGCCAATGTCTATGAAATGTCGGATCAGTCAGGGCGCAATGCGGTTGATTACGGGCCAAATTCCGTCAAAAGCGGGCGTGTGATCTATTATTCCGACGATGTGCGACCGGGCCAGTTTCTTAATCTGTCGCAATTACCGGTTTACGGGCCGATCCGCTATAACGGGAACCGGCTGGTAATCCAGCTTTATATCCTTGAACTGGATTCAGTCGGCAGCGAAGCCGTTTCAAGCCTGCTTAAAAAGCTTGCCGAATTGGGCGGTGCGGCTTATCCGCCAGCATCAAGTACCCTGCGGGTTCTGGATTCCCTCGGCAGCGCGCTGTTGCAGGGGAATAAAAACGATACGGTATTTTCCTATACCATGACGCTGTTGCCCGCCCAAAATGGTGCCAGCTTTTCAGAACCTGCCGTGCTGACGGCGGGGAATTATGTGTTTGTGCGCAAGCAGGAACGCCAAAGCGATTTTCGCTGGTGTGATGTGTTTTATGCCCAGTCGCGTGGCCGCCTGGTTGTGGCAAACCCGAAACCAACGGATGGTAAATGCCCGGCTGGCGGTATTGCAAAATCGAATGAACAGGATGAAAACGCATTGCCGCTGTTTCGCGATGAAACCTACGTCGTGGTTCAGATCGAAAAGGGCTATGACAGCATCTCGCTGGATTTGCAGCAGGCAACCTTTGATACGCTGATCGCGCAGCTTGATGCCAAAACCACCAGCGACATTGCCGCTGTTGAAAAGGTTACGGATAGCTATGTTGCCAGTGTCCGGCGGATCAATAATTACAAAGATGTCAAAGGCATGCTGCAAACCCTGTCCCAAACCGGGGTTGTGCAGGCACAGGCGGAAAATGCCGCCTTTGAACTGATGCAAATCGTGGGTGAAGCCGCCCGTACCGCCAATGCCGCCGATTTGGGCCAGGATGCGGAACCCACCTTGCAGGAAGAAGACCTGCAATCAACGCTGCGTCATATCCGTTTGCTTGTACCAACCGATGCCAATGTTACCCTGGCGAAAATCGCCCCGGTCAGCGGGGGCGTGGTGACGGTTGATAGTGCCGTTGTCGATGCCATCCGTGCCGAGCTGGTTAATGCCGCCATTGCGGCTGCACCAGCAGCACAGGCCAATACCGATGCCAGCGCCGGAGCAGGGACAACCGCCCCGGATGCAGCGGCTGGTACTGGCGGTTAAGGCAGTTGCCTGAAATGCGTTAATTAAAGCCCTTTGCCCTTAATCAGGTTCATTTTGTTTCATTTCGGCGTGTCTTCTGGCAAGGCACATCGCGCAGCGCGATGCGGTGTATCGGGCAAGTGATGTAACACAGCCAGAAGCCGTCGAAATGGAATCCTTCGGGCGGCTTTCATTTGTCGCCCTGCTACGTCGAAATCCTTGGCCGTAAAACCATTACGCCCTGCGGACTTCTCCTTGCCGGGCAACAAATGACAGCGGCAAAATGAGCCTGATTAAGGGCAAAGGGCTTTAGTTGGGTAAAGGCTCAATAAAATACCCCGCAGCCATCACGGTTGCGGGGTATTTTAATGGCAGATAGCGGGATGCCTTGACGGTGCCTGTATCAGGCGGCCGCGTGCGCCCCGTTTGCGTCGGGGTCGCGCAGCACATATCCGCGCCCCCAAACGGTATGAATATAATTGTCGCCGTCGGTTGCAGACTGGATTTTCTTGCGCAGTTTGCAAACGAAGACGTCAATGATCTTCAATTCGGGTTCGTCCATGCCACCATAAAGGTGGTTCAGGAACATTTCCTTGGTCAGCGTCGTGCCTTTACGCAGCGACAGCAGTTCCAGGATGCCATATTCCTTGCCCGTCAGATGCAGCGGCGAACCGGCAACATCGACTGTACGGGCATCAAGATTGACATGAAGTTTGCCCGTGGCGATCACCGACTGGGCATGCCCCTTGGAACGACGGACAATCGCCTGGATGCGTGCCAGAAGTTCCGTTTTGTCAAACGGTTTGGTCAGATAGTCATCGGCACCAAAGCCAAGGCCTTTGACCTTGTCTTCGGTTTCCGTCAGGCCCGAAAGAATAAGAACCGGCGTTTCCACCCGCGCATCACGCAGGCGGCGCAGAACCTCGTAGCCGTCAATATCGGGCAACATCAGGTCCAGCAAAATAATATCGTAATCGTATAATTTACCGATCTCGAGGCCATCTTCCCCAAGGTCGGTGGTATCCACAACCATCCCTTCGGACTTCAGCATAAGTTCTATGCTGTCCGACATGGCGTCGTCATCTTCGACAAGCAGCACCCGCATTTTCCGCTCCGCTCCGTTACCATATTCCGCAATAAATTTGGTTTTTATCCGGACTGTCCCGGCTATGCCCCAACAGCAGCCGTATCGTGGGATTTTTCCCGTTTCGTTAACGATACGTTGCTTTGCGACTCGTGGCAAGCGCACGAGTCGCAATTTGTTAACTTTTTTACCGCCATATTGTTCCCGTCATGACCAAATAAAGATTTAACAGGGGTTTAGAGCGCCCTGACTAGGTCAGAACTTTGGCGGCATTACGGCTGCGTTTGATCGCTGGCTTTGTAAATTAACCCTTCTCCCATTATATTTGGATCAGGACGCGGCGTTTTCCACCCCCGCGTCGCGCATCACCATCGAGACGACGCAAAAGGCCCCCATGTTCCAGATTGGCAAAAACATCATCGCCGACCTTCGCCGTGTTCCCGATTACTGGGTTGTGGGTCGCGTCACAGCGGTTTTGGGGCTTCTGGTTGAAATTGGTGGCGTCGAGGGTGCGATGTCGATTGGCGACCGCTGCAAGGTGGTGCGTCGTGATGGCGAAGCCGTCATTTGTGAAGTCGTTGGATTTCGTAGCGAACGTGCCTTGCTGATGCCCTTTGGCGCGCTGGACGGCATTGGCATTGGCTGCGAGGTCGAACTGGCCGATACCCAGCCGCAAATCTACCCCGATGAAGGCTGGCTGGGCCGCGTGATCAATGCCTTTGGCGAACCGGTGGATGGCAAGGGGCCTTTGCCACAGGGCAATTTGCCCTATGCCATTCGCCGAACCCCGCCATCGGCCCATACCCGCCAGCGTGTTTCGGGCAAGCTGGATTTGGGCGTGCGCGCCATGAATACGTTTTTAACCTGCTGCCGTGGCCAGCGTATGGGTATTTTTGCTGGGTCCGGTGTGGGTAAATCCAGCATGCTGTCAATGATGACGCGCCACACCACGTCGGACGTTTCCGTTGTCGGCCTGATCGGTGAACGTGGCCGCGAAGCCCGCGAATTTATCGAAGATGACCTGGGCGAAGAAGGCCTTCGCCGGTCTGTTGTGATTGTCGCAACATCCGATGAACCGCCGCTGATGCGCCGCCAGGCTGCCTATATGACCATGGCAGTTTCCGAGTTTTTCCGCGATCGTGGCCGCGACGTGCTGTGCATGATGGATTCCGTCACCCGTTTTGCCATGGCCCAGCGTGAAATCAGTCTGTCGGTCGGCGAACCACCGGCATCAAAGGGTTACACCCCAACTGTCTTTGCCGAACTGCCCCGCTTGCTGGAGCGCGCCGGTCCTGGCGGGCCGGGGCAAGGGTCCATCACCGGGCTGTTTACGGTTCTGGTCGATGGCGATGACCATAACGAACCAATTTCCGATGCCGTGCGTGGTATTCTTGACGGGCACGTGGTGCTGGACCGTTCGATTGCCGAACAGGGGCGTTACCCGGCGATCAATATTTTGCGCAGCGTGTCGCGAACCATGCCAGGCTGTAACAACGAACATGAAAACCAGATCGTGCGGCGGGCGCGCCAGTTGCTGGCAACCTATGATGATATGGCGGAATTGATCCGCCTTGGCGCCTATCGCCGCGGGACAGACCCCAAAGTGGATGAAGCCATTCATTACTTTCCGCTGATCGAGGAATTTTTAAGCCAGCGCAAAAATGAATGCACCCGCCTTGCCGATGGTTATGCCGATCTGGCACGCAGGCTCGATATGGCCCCGGTCGAGGACGGCAATGCGCAGGTCGCTGGCAATGCCGGCCACGCCGCACGCCCGGGTGCGCCGATCAACAGCCAGTCGGCCCAGCGCCAGACCGACCTTAACGCCGCCAAACGTGCCCTGGGGCGCTAGGTGCTGATATTGACGGTCAGAATTCGCAATTTCATGATGATGTGCTGCGGCGGCATCTAACTCCGCCGGGGTAAGGAGAAGGGCCGGGAAATGGCCAAGGATTTTAAAACGCTGGTGCGTATTCGCAAATGGACGCTGGATGAAAAGCAGCGTGAACTGGGCGAGATGATGCGCGTGCTTGAACATCTGATCGAGCAACGCCAGCAGCTTGAACTTGCCCTGAAGTCAGAACAGAAAGTGGCGGCAGAAAACCCGCAAACGGCTGGTTTTGCCTATGGCAATTTTGCCAGTGCCATCATTGTGGAACGTGAAGCACTGGACCAGCGGATCAAGGCGCAGGAAGCCAGGATTGATGCGTTCCGTGACGAGGTCGCACAGGCATTCAAGGACATGAAAACTGCCGAAATATCCGAGCGCAACCGCGTGGCGGCATTACGTGCCGAAGAAGACCGCAAGGAACAGGAAAGCCTTGATGAGATCGGCGCGCGTGCCGCCACCCGCAAAGATGGTTTGATTTAATCTTTGCCGGGCAACGAGCTTTAATCCCTAAGCTTCAAGCGCCAGATCATGCCCGGTCGAAATGCCGGTGATGTGGCAAAGCTGGTGCGGGGTCAGGCAAAAAACGCTGCTGGGTGTCCCTGCCGCCAGCCAGATTTCCGGCTTTGCCAGCAGTTTTTCATCAATCAGGGTTCGCAGGGCATTGGCATGGCCAAAGGGCGGTACGCCGCCAATGGCATAACCGGTATGGGTACGAACCTGTGTTGCATCCGCCTTGCCAATTTGTTCACCGATCAGGGCGGCAACCTTGTTTTCACAAACCCGGTCCGCACCATTCATAATGATCAGAACGGGTGTGTTGCTATCCTTGGCCTGAAAGACCAGTGATTTGCCAATATCGCTGATGTCACAGCCAATGGCGGCGGCTGCATCGGCGGCCGAACGGGTGCCAGCGGGAAATTCCAGAACATCAATATCGTTTAGCCCGGCCGTTGCGAATGCGCTGGCAAGCCGTTCAGGGGGCGTGATTTTTTTCATGATCCGGTTGCTGCCTGTTTCGCCTTGTTTTTGCGTTTGCGATTAAGAAGGTTAAGCGTTTCGACCCCCAGACTGAAGGCCATTGCGAAATAAATGTAACCTTTGGGGACATGAATTTGCACGCCATCAAGCAGAAGCACAAACCCGACCAGGATCAGAAAAGACAGGGCCAGCATCTTGATCGAGGGGTGGTTATTGACGAAATCGCCAATAAAGCGCGCAGCAAACAGCATCACACCGACCGATATGATCACGGCCAGCATCATCACGGTCAGGTGGTCTACCAGGCCAACAGCGGTAATCACGGAATCCAGCGAGAATATGATATCAAGCAGCATGATCTGGATGATGGTGCCGACAAAACCCGCAACGGCCCTGGTTTCGTGTTCTTCGGGTTCATCAATGGTGTGATGGATTTCCATTGATGCCTTGGCAATCAGGAACAGCCCGCCGACAATCAGGATCAGGTCACGGCCGCTAATGGCGCGGTCTAAAACTTCAAACAGGGGCGATGTCAGCTCCATGACCCAGGCCATGCAGGCCAGCAGCAACAGACGGATCAGCATGGCCCCCAAAAGACCGGCGCGCCTTGCTGCTTTTTGCTGTTTTTGTGGAAGTTTGGCGACAATGACCGACAGAAAAACGATATTGTCGATCCCCAGAACAATTTCGAGTGCCGTCAGGGTAGCAAGACCCACCCACATATGGGGGTCGGCGATCCAGTCAAACATTTAAATACCCGTTTCCGTTTTGTCGCCTGTTCGGCACTGTCGCATCAAGATGTGTCTGCACTGCATCTAACGCAAGCGTGAATTGATTTCGCCGCCCGCAGGCCCGAAAACAGTGCATATCAGGTTGATAACGGCGGTAAAATTTGATTGTTCCGTCATGGTTTTATGCCAGCCTGATGGCGCAGGACCACCTAATGACTTTCCGGGGGAGGAAACATCATGTCCAAAACTGTCACGCTGGCCCGTTTGTTGGCGGCATCCCTATTGGGTGGGGCCGTTGCCCTGGCCGCATTGCCTGCAAGTGCTGACCCCGCACCGGACATGAAAAACTGGGATGCGGTGGTAAAGCAGGCCCAGGGACAAACCGTTTACTGGTACGCCTGGGGTGGGGAACCGCGCATTAATGATTACATCGCCTGGGCGGGCAAACAGGTGCAGGAACGTTATGGCGTTACGGTAAAGCAGGTCAAACTGGCCGATACCGCCGATGCGGTTTCCAAGGTCGTTTCCGAAAAGGCCGCTGGTAAAAACGATGGCGGTGCGGTGGATATGATCTGGATTAACGGTGAAAACTTTGCCGCCATGAAGCGCAATGGCCTGCTGTTTGGCCCATGGGTCGAACAGACACCGAATTTCAAATATGTTGATGTTACGGGCAAACCCACTACGGTTAATGATTTTACCGTGCCGACTGACGGCCTGGAAGCCCCGTGGGGCATGGCGCAGCTTAGCTTTTTTGATGATACGTCGCGCGTGGAAACAGCCCCGCGCAGCGCACAGGAACTGCTGGCATGGCTGCAAAATCATCCCGGCCGGTTCACTTACCCGCAACCGCCCGATTATATGGGATCATCTTTTTTAAAGCAGGTTCTGACCGAACTGGTTGCCGACCCGGCGGTATTGCAAAAACCTGCAAGCAAGGCCGATACCCAAAAGGTCCTGGCCCCGCTTTGGACCTATCTTGCCAAATTGCAGCCGGTTTTGTGGCGCGAAGGCAAGGCTTACCCGGCCAATGGCGCGGCGCTGCGTGCCATGATGGCGGATAATGAAATTGATATCGGCTTTTCCTTTAGCGCAGCCGAGGTTTCGGCCGCGATTGCCAATTTTGAGCTGCCCGATACGGTGCGCAGCTTTGTTTTTGATGGCGGCACGCTGGGCAATACCAACTTTGTCGCCATTCCGTTCAATGCATCGGCCAAGGCCGGTGCCGTGGTGCTGGCCGATTTTTTAATGTCGCCGCAGGCCCAGTTGCGTAAACAGAACCCTGAAATCTGGGGCAGCTTTACCGTGCTGGATATGAACAAAATCCCGGATGCGGACCGCAAGGCATTTGATGCGCTTAATTTGGGTGTTGCCACCCTGTCGCCTGCTGAAATGGGCAATGTCCTGCCGGAACCCCACCCCAGTTGGATGGAACTGGTCGAAAGCGAATGGCAGAAACGTTTTGGCGTTGCCCAATAGGGGCGTTGTCGGGGGATAGCGCAATAACAAAGGATATGGGCTGCCCGTGCTAGGATATGCACCTGTTATCACCGTTCTGTTGATGGTCGGCCCGGTTCTGGCCGGGCTGGTGGGGACGGTGTTGCCGGCTTTTGGCTATTTGCCGGCATTGGGGGGCAATCATGTATCGTTGCTGCCCTGGCAGGAACTTTTTGCACAGCCGGGCCTTTGGATATCGGTGCGCCTGTCGGTTTTAAGTGGACTGTTGGCAACGATAATTTCCTTTGTTTGCGTGATGCTGTTTTGTGCCGCCTGGCAGGGCACGCGGGTTTTTCGGGTGATTGAACGCATTTTGGCCCCGTTATTATCGGTGCCCCATGCGGCGGCGGCATTTGGACTGGCGTTTTTAATTGCGCCGTCAGGCTGGATCGTGCGGGTATTTGCCCCGCTGGCGGGGTGGGGCCGCCCGCCCGATATCATCACCCTGCAGGATGGCTGGGGCATCGCGCTGGTGGCGGGCCTTGTGATCAAGGAAATCCCGTTTCTGTTTTTAATGACACTGGGGGCCATGACCCAGGCCAATGCCGGGCAAACCCGCAAAGTCGCCCTGACCTTGGGCTATGGGCCGATTGCGGGCTGGTTAAAAACAGTGTTACCGCGCATTTACCCGCAAATCAGGCTGCCGGTTTTTGCCGTGCTGGCCTATTCGGCATCGGTGGTGGATGTTGCCATGATTTTGGGCCCCACGACCCCGGCACCGCTGGCAGTGCGTATTTTGCACTGGTTATCGGACCCGGACCTATCGATGCGGTTTATGGCATCTGCCGCATCACTGTTGCAATTGGGCTTGGTGGCCGGTGTTATCGTACTTTGGCTGCTGATTGAAAAACTGGTGGCGATTTGGGGTCGTGCCTGGGCCGAGGGCGGCAGGCGGTATCGTAACGATGGGATATTCCGCCTGATAGCAGCGGCAATTTCGGGCATCAGTGCCGGGTTGATTATTTTGGGCATCGCCAGTTTGGCCGTCTGGAGCATCGCCGGTTTTTGGCGGTATCCCGATTTGCTGCCGGGGCAGATCACCCTGAAATTATGGCAGCGCGAATTACCCGCCCTTATGGGCGCCATGGGCAATAGCATCCTGATCGGGCTGGCTGCGGTCATACTGGCAATCATTTTGGTGCTGGCCTGTCTTGAGCGGGAAAAACGCCAGCGCCGCCAGCCAGGCCAAGGCGCAATGTGGCTGATTTACCTGCCATTGTTGATGCCGCAAATCAGTTTCATGTTTGGTTTGCAGGTGTTTTTTGGCAGCATTGGTTTGGAACGCAGTTTTATATCGGTGGTGATTGCCCATCTGGTTTTTGTGCTGCCTTACATGTTTTTATCCCTGTCCGACCCCTTTCGCAGCCTTGATGCCCGCTATCGCCAAACGGCGTTATGCCTGGGGGGCAGCCCGAACCGGGTGTTCTGGCAGGTGGTTTTACCCCTTCTGACCCGGCCGGTACTGGCCGCCCTTGCCGTGGGTTTTGCAGTTAGCATCGGGCAATATTTGCCAACCCTTTTGATCGGGGCGGGGCGGTTTGCCACAATCACCACCGATGCCATTGCCCTTGCTGCCGGTAATGATCGCCGCATGATTGGCATTTACGGGCTGTTGCAGGCCCTGTTGCCCTTTGCCGGGTTTGGCATTGCCATGCTGGTGCCAGCAATATGGTTTCGTCACCGGCGCGCAATGCGCCATGGCGGATGATGTTTGGGTCTTTGGGTTTTGGGACAAAAAAGGAAAAACACAGCAATGCCACCTGTTGAAAACCCGCAATCGCGCAAAGGTCTGGTCCTTGATGGCGTTAAAATCACGCTGCGCGGGCGGGTTTTGTGTGACCTTGATCTGGTGGTGGCACCGGGCGCAATTGTTACCCTGATGGGGCCAAGCGGGGCGGGCAAATCATCATTGCTGGGGCATATTTGCGGTACGCTTGAACCCGGTTTTGATGTGCAGGGCAGCGTGTGGTTAAGCGGGCGAAAGATTAATGATCTGGCCCCCCAGGACCGCCAAGTTGGCATCCTGTTTCAGGATGATTTGCTGTTTCCGCATTTATCGGTGGGGGGCAATCTGGCTTTTGCCTTGCCTGGTGATATCAAAGGTGCAGGGCATCGCCGCGAAAAGGTGGAACAGGCCTTGGAAATCGCGGGCCTTGCCGGGTTTGCCGGGCGGGACCCGGCAACACTTTCGGGGGGGCAGCGGGCCCGGGTGGCCCTGATGCGGGTATTGTTATCATCGCCGTCTGCCCTGTTGCTGGACGAACCGTTTTCCCGGCTGGATGCCAAATTGCGCAGCCAGTTTCGCGAATTTGTGTTTGATCAGGCCCGCAAGCAGCAATTACCCACCCTGATGGTAACCCACGACCCCGACGACGCCAGCGCAACCGGGGGCGAAATTATCACCTTAAATGGTCCAGTTGCCTGAAATGGCGGGGAAAATGGCACTTTTTTATTATGGCAACAGTCTAAAAATTGCCATATCGGGCTGATTTTGTTGTGCCGGTTTTGCCCATCCCAAAAACTGCGCGCGGGTGTTATTTTCCGCTAGGCAGCATGGGAAAAGCGGTATAGATCGGCGCGTGCGCCAATCGGGCGCCTTTTGGAGTCTTGGTGATATGTTCCCTGATGAAATGTCTCTGATTGTGCCCGACGCACTGGACGCAGCCACCTGCGAACGGCTGATCGCCAATTTCAATGACCGTCTGGATGAAGGCGGGCTGGTTCAGGGGCAATCGGCAAGCCATATCCGCCGCAGCCAGATTGGCTGGTTCAACGAAGAACAGGAACCCGAAGTCATGCGCCGGATCATTGATCTGGTGGCAACGGCGAACCGGGAATGTTTTGATTTCGGCCTGACCGATTTTGCCGAAAATGCCCAGATCGCCCGTTATGAAGGCGACCAGCGCGGCCATTATGACTGGCACAGCGATATTGGCGCATCGGAAGTCGCACGGCGGCGCAAGCTGACCATGGTGATCCAGCTTTCCGAACCCACCGAATATGAAGGTGGCCAGCTACAGCTTAACCCCGCCGGGCATATTATTGATGCACCGATGACACGGGGTTCTGCCATTCTGTTTCCCAGTTTTGTGCTGCATCGGGTGGCACCGACTGTTGCGGGAACGCGCTATTCCCTGTCCATCTGGATCCACGGGCAACCATTCCGCTAAGCGATCACCACCGTTTTATATTCATATGAATCGGGCGGCATTTGCCGCCCGTTTTGTTTGATACCGGGTGATGTGCGGGTTTGGCGCGGGCAGGGAAGGGGGCTGGCAGGCAAGGCTGCTGCCAATCAGTACCGTTCCAGCCGTTCGATCAGGCGGGCATTGTTCCAGCGCGGCTGGCGGTCTTCCAGGGTTGCTTCATGATGCTGCACACTGCCATTATCGGCGGTGTGTTTATCAAGCCGCATATTAATCCAGCGGGGCACCAGTTCGTTGTTGAAATCTTCCATCAACAAAACGGCGGCCTGTTCCAGATTAACAAATTCAATTGTTTCGATTTCCTGGAAATAGGTGGCAAGGCAGCCCGGTTTCAGGATCAGCCGGTCCGGGACATAGCGCAGGCTTAGCCGGGCGGGAAAAACGTTGGGCGCCCCGCGTAATTCGCTATGCAGTGTCACGACATAATCGAGTTGAACGCCGGGGTTTGCTTCGGTTTCGATCAGGTTGCGACGTTCAAAAATTTCCAGCATGGGCCTGTATCCGATAGGGAATTGAATTTTACAGCATAATCCTGCTTTGCGCCCAAAGCCAGTGTGACAAGGATGCTTGGTGGTGCTGGCCTAAGCCTCAAGGCCGCGTTTTTGCGGGCCGGGTGTTGCCGGTTCGCGGCTGACCTCGATAAAGCGGTTACCGTTTTGGAAGTTCAGGCTGCCGCCCAGTTTGGAAATGGCCAGTGCCTGGTTGAAAATAGCCCGGATATCGTCACGCTGCGGGCCATCCAGGGTGTTTTCGGTGCGTACGATCAAATCAAATTTCTGCGTTTCCTTGCGCACCAGCCCGTCCAACTGGGTATGACCCAGCCGGGTAAAGGATAAATCCAGCAAAAATCGGGTGCCGGGATCATTGGGTTTCTGATCGCGGCTTTCATCCTCGTCGCTTTGGGTCTGGCGCCAGGAAAACTGCATCTGTTCAATGCGGTCCCCCATTTGAAAGGGCATCGACATTACACGCCAGCCGTCGCTTCGCGGTTCGCTAGCCATGCCGCGCAGGGTGTTAAAATCCTTGTCCAGCTTTTTGCCAAGGCCGCTATCCTTGCCATCGCTTTTATCAAGCGCGCCAATCGTGCGATCCCCCAGCCAGCTTTTGGCAGAACCACCGGCCCCAACAATGGCGGTAAAGAAAAACATCATTGTTGTGGTCAGGCGCGGGCCTGCGGCAGGAATTTGATTAAGCAGGGCTTGCGCGGCCTGCGGGTCGCTTTGGGCCAGCGTGGATATGGCACGTTGCAGGCTGTCCCAATCCTGGCTCAGGCTGGCGGCCTGCCCACGGGCCATTAACTCGCCCTCGGTCATTACCGGCTGAGGCAGGCGTGCGGCGGCAAGGTTATTGGCATCAATGGCAAAGGAAAGTGTCGCACCAACCGGTGCTGGTACAGGCAGGCGCACACCAACAATCCCGGCATTGGTGCGAAGGGCGGTAAAACCATCGGGTAGCATCCGGGCTTCGGGGCTGCCGGGCGGCAAAACCGTGCCGGTCAAAATCATCGGGGCTGCTGGTTTGGCACCCCCTGCCGCCAGAAGGCCGGTATTTGTACCAGCCGCACCTGCTGCCCCGCCTGCTGTTGCGCCCTGTTGCGCCAGGATGGTGGCGGGTAAATTCCCGCTGCTGGTAAGGCCACCTTGCGATGTTGCCCCGGCCATGCCCAAACCCTGGCCCGCCGCCATTAACCCGGCCGCTTTGGCCGGGGATGCGGCACCGGGGCCAACAAACATCATTTGCACCTGGCTACCGGCGGGTAATGTGCTGCCACCGGGAAAAGACAGGGTGCTGGTTGTCATGCCGGTAAAGCTTTGACCGGGCAGGATGCTGGCCGGGTTGGCATTTGTGGCTGCTGCCGCACTGCCAGCCGCGGCACCACCAGCGCTACCTCCACCGGGCAACATCTGGGGTAAAACCTGCAATCGCAGGCCATTGCTGCCATCAGCACCGCTTTGCGGCATGATGCGCACCCATACCAGATCATTCAGGTTACCGGGTAGGGGTTGGGGCAGTTTGACCGTGACATTCCCTGCACTGGTTTGCAGGGTGACTTCGGCACCATTTTTGGCCTGAAGCGTTGCCTGAAGCAGGCTGTCGACGGGCAGTTTCGTAAGGGCGGCGGGCGGGTTTTGCACAATGGCCGTGGCCGCCCCATTTCCCGAACCCGCATTTCCAGCGCCAACGGCATTGGCACCCGAAACAGATGGGACGGTGGGGCTGCTCGCGGCCATAACGGGCTATCCTTCGATCAACCTTGTTGCAATTGCCTCGATATCCTGTGCCGCATTTGAATTGGGATGACGGGTTAAAAGCGGCGTCTGGTTACGGATGCATTCCGAAACCTTGCTATCTGCCCGGATCACACCCAGAAGCGGCGGCGAGATTTTAAGGAAACCCTCGCACGCTTTCAGAAGTTTGCCATAAATGGCTTCGCCTTCCTTTTTGTCCTTCGCCAGATTAACCACCACCCGGATATCGGTTTTGGGCCGTGCCATATGGGTTACTTTGATAAAGGCATAGGCATCGGTCAGGGCGGTGGGGTCACCATTGGTCAATACGATAACGGTATTGGCAAGGCTGGTCATCTGGCGCACGCCCTGGTCCACGCCCGCGCCCAGGTCGATCAATACCTTGTCATAGGATTTGCCGGTTTGCAGCAGGTCATCTGACAGGGCCTGCAGGCGGGCGGTCGACAAATTGGCAAGCGTGCCCGACCCGCTGCGCCCGGCAACAATATCAAACCCGCCATCTTCAAATTCGGTAATGGCATCGCGCAGCGCAAGGCGGCCGGAAATAACACTGCCAAGGTCGTGCTTGGGCATCAGGCCTAGCTGGATATCGATATTGGCAAGACCCAGGTCGCCGTCAAACAGCAATGCCTTAAGCTCATGCAGGGCAAGGGCATGGCACAGCGAAATGGCAAACCATGTTTTGCCCACACCGCCCTTGCCCGAGGCAATGGCAATGACATTACGTCCCTTGGGGCGTCCTGCCTGTTTGGGGGTGGCATCAGTTTTGGATGTCATTTCATGACCTCGGCGAAACTCGTTTTCTTGTGGCTGTGTCTGGCAGGAATAAGCAACTTTGCCAGTGCGACCGGGCTAATGGCTGTTAACCCGTCTGCAACCTGTGCGGTCATGCTGACATTGCAGAGGGAAAGGTTTCCTGTGTCCGCACCATATAACGCCCCTCCCAGTCGTGATGCAACATCAAGGCGTGTTATCAGCATGCGGGTTGTACCGCATTCGGCAAAGGCATTGGCAATATCCCCGGTTTCCTCGGCATCAACACCGGCAGGGCAAACCAGGATCGGCTCGCTGGGAACGGATTGCAAAAATTCGCCAAGCGTTGCCAGTTCGGTCTGCAGGTAGGGATTGCAGTTTGCCGTATCGACAAACACCAGGTCCGATCCCCGCACCGCTTCAAACTGGTTACGCAAATCATCTGGCGATTTTATGATGCCCAGCGGAATTTTCAGGATTTTGGTAAAGGCCCGTAATTGTTCAACGCCACCGGCACGTTTGGTATCGCTGGTCAAAACGGCGACCCGACGTTTTTTCATCACCGCCCGTGCGGCGGCCTTGGCCACACACAGGGTCTTGCCCGATCCCGGCGTTCCGACAAAGGCAATGGCGCGCGGGCTGCTTTTTTCGGGCAACGGGGTAAATTCAAAAATCTCGTCTAACGCGCTTGCCAGCAATTGCTGGACATTGCCGGGGTTACGTTCGCGGCCCATGGCATCGCACAGGCGCAGGCGCAACCTTTCGGGCACCGAATGGCGGATAAGGGCGGCTTCGGCTTCCTCGATCAGTTCATCAAGGCTGGGCGCACCCAAGCCATCGTCAACACCAGTGCCAATGCCGATATCAAATTCAGGTTCGCTATCAATCGCGGCGGTCAGGCGCACGCCCGACCCGGGAATATCCTGGGTCGAAACAATGATGGCATCAGCCCCCATATGTTCTTTGACCAGCGCCATCGCCGCACTCATGGTCGGGGCGGTAAATGTTTTAAGACGCATGGCACGCCTCTTTTTGCCCGATCATCAGATTTGCCCCATTGTTTTTAATTGTGCCTTGGGGTGAATTTCGTTTTGCGACATCACAACCGTTGCCGGGCGGAAACGCTCTACAATCGACCGGACATAGGGGCGAATACCCGGGCTGGTCAGCAGGACAGGGGATTCCCCCATCATGCCAAGGCGCTCAAACGTGGTGCGCACCTTGTTGATAAATTCCTGAAGCTGGCTTGGCGGCATGGAAAGCTGCTTTTCCTCGCCACTGCCCACCAGGCTTTCGGCAAAAATCTGTTCCCATTCCGGCGACAGTGTTACCAGCGGAATAACACCATCGGCGTTTGAATTGGTATCGGACAATTGCCGGGCCAGCCGCGATCTTACATGTTCGGTCATGAAGGTAGGATTGCGGGTAAAGGCAGTAGCCTCGCCAATGCCTTCCAGAATGGTCGGCAGGTCACGAATGGAAATGCGTTCGGTCAACAGGGCCTGCAGGACACGCTGCACACCACCGACCGAAATCTGACCGGGGATAATATCCTCGACCAGTTTTTTCTGTTCGTCTTCCAGCTCGTCAAGCAGCTTTTGCGTTTCGGCATAGGATAGCAGCTCGGGCATATGGTCCTTGACAACTTCGGTCAGGTGCGTGGTGATCACGGTTTGCGGGTCCACCACGGTATAGCCCCGGAACATGGCTTCTTCCTTCATGCCCTGTTCCACCCACATGGCAGGCAGGTTGAAGGTCGGTTCGATGGTTTTTTCACCGGCCAGCGTAATTTCCTCGCCGCGCGGGTCCATCACCAGCAGCATGTTGGGGCGCAAATCACCCCGGCCTGCCTCGATCTCCTTGACGCGCACGACATAGGTATTGGCCGGCAGCTGCATGTTATCCTGAATGCGCACGCTGGGCATGACAAAGCCCATATCCGCCGCCATCTGGCGCCGCAGGGCTTTGATCTGGTCGGTCAGTTTCTGGCCGCGTTCCGTGCTGATCAGTGATAGCAGGCCGTAACCCAGTTCAAGGCGCACATAATCCATGCGCAGTGCATTGGCGATGGGTTCTTCGGCGGGCGGGGCGGCGGCCTGTGCGGCGGCATCGCTTTGCTCGCGCGTGGCAACTTCGGCGGCGGCCTTTTGCCGTTTGCTCAGGAACCAGGCAAGATAACCAAGGCCAATGGCGGACCCCATAAACCAGATCATGGGAATACCGGGCAAAAGCGACATGCCGCCCATCATTGCAGCGCCAATGCCAAGGGCGGCAGGGTAGTTCGATACCTGGCCAAAAACGGCCTTTTCGGTCGCACCTTCCATGCCGCCTTTGGTGACAAGAAGGCCTGCTGCGGTCGACACGATCAGTGCGGGGATCTGCGAAACCAGGCCGTCACCCACGGTCAGGATGGTGTAGGTTTCGGTTGCTTCATTCAGCGACAGGCCCATTTGCGCCGTGCCGATGATGATACCGCCAATAACGTTGATAAACGTGATCAGAATACCGGCGACCGCGTCACCGCGCACGAATTTCGATGCACCATCCATGGAGCCGAAAAACGCGCTTTCTTCTTCCAGTTCCTTACGCCGGGCCTTGGCCTGTTCCTCGTTGATCAGGCCTGACGACAGATCGGCGTCAACCGCCATCTGCTTGCCGGGCATGGCATCAAGGGTAAAACGTGCCGCGACTTCGGCAATACGGCCCGAACCCTTGGTGATCACGACAAAGTTGATGATCACAAGGATGGCAAAAACAATGATCCCGATAACGAAATTGCCGCTGACCAGAAAACTGCCAAAGGCCTGAATAACATGCCCTGCTGCCTGTGGTCCTTCGTGGCCATGGCCAAGGATAAGGCGCGTGGTGGCAATGTTAAGGGCCAGTCGCAACGATGTTGCAACCAGCAGGATTGTCGGGAACGAGTTGAATTCCAGCGGTTTTTGAATAAACAGGGCCGTCATCAGGATCAGGATTGAAAAGCTGATCGAGATCGCCAGGAACATGTCGAGCAACCAGGTCGGCAACGGGAACATCATGATCACAAGGATCAGGACGAAGCCCAAAGCCATGGCAATGTCGCCGCGGCGCAGGGCCGCACGTACGCGGACCTGCATATTGGCCATAAAATCGCCCCCGCCGGCCGAACCGTCGGATTTTCCAGACCCCGAAGGGGTTATTTGGCGACCATCTGCCATATTCGTAAACGTTGTTCCTGCTTGTTGCCCGGTTTGGCGGTTTTTTTCCTGCCCGTCTTTTATGCGTGATCCGGTGCCATGTCACCGTGTTTGCGCAATCGATTATTTAAAAGGGGCAGCACAGTTTCCAGCCGCGCGCTTCCCTGCCCGGTCACCCATTGCCCGGCAGCGGAATATCAACCCCTTCATCGGTATATTGGCGCAGTTTGTTACGCAAAGTACGGATCGATATACCCAATATATTGGCGGCGTGCGTGCGATTGCCAAAACAATGTTTCAGGGTATCGATAATCAGTTCACGTTCAACATCGGCCACCGTGCGCCCAACCAGCGCTGCCGTGATCGACCCATTGTCAGAAATCACCCCGTGATCAGCCGTTTCCGCAGACGGCACCCCGCTGCCATCTGGCGCGTGATGGGAT
Source organism: Thalassospira marina (assembly GCF_002844375.1). NCBI lineage: Bacteria > Pseudomonadati > Pseudomonadota > Alphaproteobacteria > Rhodospirillales > Thalassospiraceae > Thalassospira > Thalassospira marina. Next base: position 913,367 of record NZ_CP024199.1, read on the forward strand.
GTATGGGCTGCATCATCTGCCGGGGCTGCCGGTGTATGGGCGGCGGACTGTTCGGCGGGGCGGGCCGCATCGTAAGGATGGGGGGCAGGCTGGCCATAACCGCTGCTTGCCGCGCCGGAATTGCGATAGGCCTGGTTGACATAGGTGGGGTTATAGGCCGCTGCGGCCGCATTGCTGCGTGCAATGTCGCGCGGGTCGCTGCCGTTTGCCGGGGCTGTTGCGGGGGCAGCGGGCTGCTGTGCCGGGGCGGGTTGTGATTGCGCGCCAGCAGGTGCGCCGCCCGTCAGCATGATGGCCTCTGGCCCGATTTCATCTGGCCCGGCAATCAACACCGCGCGATGCATGGTATTTTCAAGTTCACGCACATTGCCGCGCCAGTAATGGCTTATCAGCCGGTCAATCGCCAGCGGGCTGATCGGGCGGATCGGCATGTCGTTGGCTTCGGAATATTTGCGCACGAAAAATTCTGCCAGCACCGGAATATCGCCCGGCCGTTCGCGCAACGACGGAATATCAAGATTGACGACATTCAAACGGAAATACAGGTCTTCGCGGAAATTGCCCTGCTGGACATAGGATTCCAGATCGCGGTTTGATGTCGCCAGAATGCGGACATCGACCTTGACCGGTTTGCTGCCGCCCAGCCGGTCAATTTCGCGTTCCTGAATAACACGCAACAGCTTTGCCTGCAGGCGAACATCCATTTCACTGATTTCATCAAGCAAAAGGGTGCCGCCATCGGCCTCTTCAAATTTGCCAATACGCCGGGCCTGGGCGCCGGTAAAGGCCCCTTTTTCATGGCCGAACAGTTCTGATTCCAGCAGGTTATCCGGGATGGCCGCGCAATTCACCGCGACAAAGGGTTTGTCCGCCCGGTTGGATTTGCGGTGGATAAACCGGCTTAAAATTTCCTTGCCGGTACCACTTTCACCCGTGATCAGGATGGATGCATTGCTGCGTGCCACCTGTTCGGCCAGACGCAGGGTTTCGGTCATGCGCGGGTCGCGATGGATCAGGGCATGGCTTTCTTCGGTTACGGCTTCAAAAATGGCCGCAATCAGGGCGGCTTCGGGGGGCAGGGGGATATATTCCTGCGCACCGGCCTTAATGGCATTTACCGCACCGTTAATGTCATTACCCACGCCACAGGCCACCACCGGTACGCTGATGCGTTCGGTCGACAGGGCCGTAATCAGCGCACCAACATCAAGCGCGATATCGGCCATGACCAGATCAATCCGCTTGCCCGCGCGCAGGATGTTTAACGCCGTGGTGACGCTTTCGGCCAACTGTACCGAGGCACCCCGGGCCATCGCGATCTTGCTGGCTGCGCCGATCTGGCCGCCCAGTCCACCAACGATCAATACCTGCATTGCCTAATCTCTTTCTGATCCGCTTTTTGTGTGTCTGTGCTGTGATACCATTGATTTATCACTAAAAAATGGCAACAGAAGATCAATCAAAATAACTGACCCGTTTTGCCGGCGGCAAAATGGAATTCAGCAGCATTTCCAGGCGGCGGGGGTTTTCCTGCCGGCCAATGGAAACGGCACCCACCATATAGACCGAATTCAGCAGTTCTTCTTCCTGCGAGTTACGTTCCAGTTTGGCGGCCAGTGGCATGAAAACCATGTTTGAAAGCACGGCACCATAAAATGTTGTCAGAAGGGCGACCGCCATGGACGGGCCAATTGACGACGGGTCATCAAGGTTGCCCAGCATCTGCACCAGACCGATCAGTGTCCCGATCAGGCCCATGGCCGGGGCAATGTCGCCCGCTTTTTTCAGGATGCTGGCCCCCTTGTGATGGCGGGCGATCGTGGCATTCATGTCTTTGCGCATGATACCTTCGACTTCCTCGGGCGGGGTGCCATCCACCACAAGCGACAGGCCCTTCCACAGATATTCTTCACTCAGCAGGCTATCAAGATGCCCCTGAAGGGACAGGACGCCGCCCTTGCGGGCAATTTCGGCAAGCTGCAAAATCTGCAGGGCCGCATCGGACGGGTTACGCGACGGATGAAAAATTGTCCGCGCCAGAACCTTGCCAATCCCCAGAAATTCGCCCAGGGCAAAACACACCGCCGTAATTGCGGCCGTCCCGCCCAGCACGATCAGGATTGATGGTACGTCAATAAATGCGCCGGGCGACCCACCCAGCACAATCGCAGCTATCACCAGCGCAAACCCGACGAGCAGTCCGACCACCGTTGCGATGTCGAACGTCGTCTTCGTCCCCCCGTCCGCCATTCCCAGCTATCCTTCTGACCAGCCTAGTTTCGTTCTGATTTGATGATTTCCGTCATGGTTACACCCAGACGGTCTTCCACCACAACCACTTCGCCGCGGGCGACCAGGCGGTTGTTGACATATATATCAATAGCTTCCCCAACCTTGCGGTCAAGCTCCACGACAGCACCACGACCCAATTTCAGCAGTTGGCTGACCTGCATGGTCGCTTTTCCCAGCACCGCCGAGACCTGAACGGGAATATCATAAACCGCTTCCAGGTCCTTGGAGGTTTTCATCCCCTCGCCGCTGGTATCGAGTCCGGCCAGCAATTCGGTTCCTTCGCCTTCCAGCTCGATATCATCATCATCGAGTTCGGACAGTTCAAGATCGTCATCATCTGCCATTTTGTTCTCCTGCTTGTATCGGGGCGGATTGCTCCTGCCGAACCTGCATTGTCGCTTTCATCACCGCTGTGATGCAATCTATTGTTTTATTTTGCCAAAGGTATCTTTTGCCTGGCATGTGCGGGCGCACCCTAATTATCGCCTTTTGGCAGTTCTGTCCCATCCGCATTTTCAACACCCGCCGGTGATGGGGCATGTTGGGCTGGCTGGTCAGGCTGCATTGACGGCCCCGCAGGTGATGCCGGTGCTGTTGCCGTTGCCGATACGGATGATTGCGCCTGTTCGGCCGGGGCATTGCTTTCCCCTGCAACCTCACCTGTTGTTGCCTGCTGGGCAACGGGGGCTGGTCGTGGTTGCTGCTGTGGCTGCGGCTCGGGCAGGCGGCTTTCCTGCACGGCGGGGTCTGCCATCGGGTTATTGTCGGGCAGGGCATGGGCTTCGCGATGTGCGATAATCGCATTTTCAACAATGGCGTTGATTTCGCCCCAGGTACGGGCCTGGTCGCGAACGGCCGTGCCATCGCCCCACGATACACGGCAATCACCCTTGGCAATGCTGGCTTCGCCCACCACAACGGCCTGGCCGGAAAAACCCCTGCTTTGGGCAATTTCACTTACGCGCGCCTGCAATTCCCCGGCAATTTCGGGATGGACCTGAATAAGCACCTTGGGGGCATCAAACAGGTTCGACAGGCATTTGCGAACGATGCTTTCGATTTCGACGGTCGAATTTTCCTGCACCCATGCCGGCAATAGCTTTTTGACAATCGCGCGGGTAACATGGATGCCATCTTCGGCAGTGCTGGCATGGGCCCGCTTTTGCAACTCGTCGATATGTACAAGGCGTGCCGCCAAAAGCTGGGCTGTATCGGCAACCGCCTTTTCCAGCGAATTCAGGATTTCCTCGCGCCCCTGGTTAAGGCCCTGTTCATGGCCTTGGGCAAAGGCTTCTTCACGTGCGCGCGTTTCGGTATCGCGCAGCATGGTTTGCATTTGCTCTTCGGTATAAATGGCGGGTGGGGGCGGCGGGGCCTCGTCTTCTTTTTTCTTTTTCTGCGATTTGCGCTTTAGCGAATAATGTTCTTCTTCCGCGCCCGCAGGGCGGATAACGGTGTCCGCGTCGTCAAAATTTAAGGTGAATTTGAATTTTTCGATCGCAGTCATGTCATTTCGGCAATCTGTCGGGTGTTAGTCCGGGGCCGTAACCCCGGATCAGGAATGTCAAACAGGCAACATCATACCAGCGGTGATCAGTTTTCCTGATAAAGCCAGTTGCGAATGATCGCCAGGGCCTCTTCCGGGTGTTTGTCGACAATTTCGCCAATCTTTTTGACCGACGATGCCTTCACCCGGCCTTCGACCTGCGAAATGTTGATCAGTTCGTCATGCTCGTCAGCCATATGTGCGCCCGGTACCGGGGCAGGGCCCGCCAGTGCCGGCTGCCCGCCTTCGGCCAGCATGCTGCCATCTTCGGCCAGAAGCTGGCGCTGGGCCATATCCGCCGCACTGGGCAGCGTTTCAAAGGCACGGGTAAGCAGCGGGCGAACCACCAGCAGGATAACCAGGATCGCGACAATCGCTAGTACCAGCATTTCAGCAATGCGGAAGACTTCGTTTTTGTCGAGGCCAAGGAAGGTATCAACCGGTGCATCGCTGAACATGTCGGATGTATCAGCAAATTTCATGTTGATGACTTCAACCTGGTCACCACGGTTGGGGTCATACCCAATCGCGCTGCGGACCAGGGCGGCAATCTTGTCCAGGTCCTGGGGCGAACGTTCCTGGTAAACCTGCTCACCATTTTCGTTGGTGCTGTAGGTGCCATCAACCAGCACAGCCACCGTCACACGGGAAATTTCGCCAATTTCCTTGATGCTGGTGGTGGTGGTTTTGGAAATTTCGTAATTGACCGTTTCTTCCGAGCGGTTTTCCTGGCTGTTGCTGCCCGCGCCATTGCTGCTCAGGTTCGGGTCCGGCAGGTTGTTTTGCAGGGTAACCGGGTCGGTGCCATCGGTTTCGGTATTGGTCGATGTCTGGTCAACTGTCTGGCTGGAACGCACAACCTGCTCATCGGGGTTGAAACGTTCGTTATTGGTCGTGACCTTGTTGAAATTCATATCGACCGAGACTTCGGCGCGCACCTGGTCATAGCCAAGCGAACGCGACAGCAGGTCTTCGATGGTGTTGCGCAGGCGCGTTTCATTGCGGATGCGCATTTCATCGGCGGTCTGGGTCAGGAAGGTCGCTGTTTGCTGTTCACCATCACCACGCGCCAGAAGATGGCCGCGCTCATCAATGATGGAAACCTTGCTGGGAACAAGCTGCGGCACGGCAGCGGCAACAAGGTGCTGAATGGCGGCGACCTGCTCGGCATCAAGTTCCTTGCCCTGAAGCTGCAGGGCAATAGACGCACTGGGTTCCTGGGTTTCGCGCGAAAACATCTGGCGTTTGGGCAAAACCAGATGCACACGGGCCTGCTTGACCGACTGAATGGAGGCAATGGTGCGCGAAAGCTCACCTTCAAGCGCACGGACATGGTTGATGTTCTGCTCGAAGCTGGTCGAGCCCATGCCATCCTGTTTGTCAAAAATTTCATAACCGACAGATCCGCCCGACGGCAGCCCGGCTTCGGCCATGGCAATGCGCAGGCGGTTGACCTGGTCGGCAGGAACCAGAATTTCAGTGCCGCCCTTCAGAAGCTGATAATCGATCTGCTGGCTATCGAGGCGGTCAACGATCTGGCCGGCATCGGCAGGGGACAGGTCACGGTACAGCAGATCCATGTTCGGCGCGGATACGCGCAGAATCAGAAAAGCAAAAAACACAATCAGCAATAGGCCCACGCCCGACAACGCCATCAGACGTGTCGGCCCCAGGCTCTTGAGAGTCTGTAAAATGCCGCCCATTCAGGCTGCTCCTATCCCGCTCGGTCACCCCAATTCCCAAACTGGCATGCTAGCAATGCCTACCAACCCCTATCACGAATAGGGGTCCAAGTTGAAGAACAGGTTAACGACCGGCAATTTTTGCCCACTGGTGCCCGTTTATGGGCATTCGGGGTTGAATGCTCGATATTATACTATGTAGGTACCCGTTTGCCGAAAAAAAAGCCCGGCCAAAAGCCGGGCGAGTCCCTAACAGTAAGCCTGTGGCAGAAGCTGCCAGACCAGCAGCGCGGGGGATTAGCCCGCGCCAGCCGGTATTAACGTTTCACCCGGATCAGCTCGTCGAGCATTTCGTCCGTGGTGGTAATGGTTTTGGTGTTGGCCGAATAGGCACGCTGGGTCACGATCATGTTGGTGAATTCTTCGGCCAGATCAACGTTCGATGATTCAAGTGCCGAAGCCACAACCGAACCCGCACCGTTCAGGCCCGGTTCACGCAGTAGATAGTCACCGGATTCACGGGTCTGGCGGTAAACGTTGCCCGTGTGGTTTTCCAGTGAATCCGGTGCTTCAAAGGTGGCAACCGCCAGCTTGTAGACCGGGCGTTTCACACCATTGGCGAATTCGACCTGCAGGAAGCCGTCTTCGGTAAAGCCATAATTCACCATCGTACCGGCCTGTGCACCATCCTGGTTGATGAAGTGCGTGGTATAGTCGATCAGGTTGCCGTTGGCGTCCGTGCCAGCAGCAAACTGGGTGATGCCGTCGGTCTGGCCAATGGTCCCGGCATCAAGCGTGAACGAGCTGGGCTCGGCACCGTTGGACCAGGTGATGCCGGTGATCGGCTGGTCAACACGTGACAGGCCGCCTTCATCGGTAAAGGTTTTAAGCGCGCCGTTACCATCAAAGGTCATGGTGCCCGATGCGATCAGGCCATTCGGATGTGCGGTAGCATCAAGCTGGCCGGTTGCGGTCGAACCGGTCAGTTCGTAACCCCATTTGTTCTGGCCCAGTTTGACGACCTGCAGGTTCAGCTTGTGCGCCGTACCAAGCGAGTCATAAACCGTGATCGGCAGGGTGTTGTTTGCCGTAATCGCGCCCGATGCGATGTTACCCGCACCCGGTGTAAAGGCTGCCGTTGTGGTCAGGGTCCCAAAGCCAAGGGCTGCCAGGTCACCGCTGGTGTCGGTCAGGGCCAGGGTCTGTTCCGGATCGGTCGAGGAAATCGACAGGGTGTGGTTGGTGCTGGTGGTGTCAACCGTTGCCGAAACACCCGTCAGGGCCGAAATCTTGGCAGCCAGGCTGTTCAGGGTTTCACCTGCGGCAATGGTAATGGTCTGTGCGGCACCGGTGCCAACCGTAATGTCGAACGTATCGCCCGCATTGATACCGGCAAGCGTCGTAAGGTCGGTGGTGTCAGCAACGATACCGGCGGTGCTTGACGTGGTCGGTGTTCCGGCAAGCGGGGTTTCATCGGCGTTGAAGTTTGCGCCAAATTCAATCCGCGTGGTCGATGCCGCAGCCGTCAGGATGGAATTGATATCAAGCACCTGAAGGTCGCCAGCCGCCGAGCTGTTGGACGAGGTGACAGCACCGGTACGGTCAAGCAGCTGACCGTTACGGTCGGTCGCCCAACCCTGCACATAATAGCCGGCAGTATTTTTCAGATAGCCGTTATCGTCCGGTTTGAAGTCACCGGCACGGGTAAAGAACAGTTCGCTGTCTTCGCCCGGGGTTGCGGTATCGCGCACCAGGAAGAAACCGTCGCCGGAAATGGCGGCTGCCGTGGTGGAGGACGTTGCCTGCAACAGGCCCTGTTTGCTGATCAGGGCTGTCGGGTGAAACTGTACGCCACCAGGGGTGTAATTGGTGTGGGTGGCGGCCTGGGTCACCAGGGTCGAGAAACGACCCACGGTGCTTTTATAGCCAACCGTATTGAGGTTCGAGATGTTGTCCGAAATAACGCCAAGGTTCTGGCTCTGGGCGTTCAGGCCGGATACACCGGAAATCATTGCACCGAAAAGGCTCATTTTCTGTCTCCTGCGCTTACAGGCTGTTAGGTATTTTTAAGTTGCTTTAACGATCAGGCAGCGTCGTCGGTTGCCGTGTCGTCGCCTTCATTTCCGGTGCTACCTGTTCCGGAGTTCTCATCAGAATTCGATGCCAGCTTGACGTTGGTCAGGGTGGCAAACGGAACCGACACATCGCCGATCCGCAGATAAATATCGTCATCGCCAATATCGACACTGTCGACCTTACCCACGATGCCGATCGAAACCGTTGCGGCCTTGCCTTTGGAATCCTTGAAGGTATCGCCATCATCACCCAGCGGTTTGACCACCAGGGTATAGGCACCTTCTTCCTGGTCCGTGCCCGAATTGTCCTTGCCATTCCAGGTAAAGGACTGGACGCCGGAAACATCGGTGACCGTTTCGGAATAGACGGTTTTGCCGTCCTGATCGACGATCTGCAGCTGGGCCGAGGGGACCTCGGGCGAAATGCTGTATTTGAAGTCCATGGTTTCGCCAGCGCGATGCCAGTTGGTGTCGCCAACCGCCTCGATCTGTGCACCGACATAGGACAGTGCCGAAAGCTGGCGCTGCTGGCCCTGCATCGTCAGCAGGTTTTCAAGGTTCTTGTTGGTCTGGATACCCTGTTCCACCTGGGCGAACTGGCTGAGCTGGTCGGTGAATTTGTCACTTTCCATCGGCGAGGTCGGGTCCTGGTTTTTCAGCTGCGTTGTCAGCAGCGTCAGGAAGGTATCAAAGTTCTGCGACAGCGATGCGGCCGATTGTGACGAGGACGCATTCTGATTGGAGGTCTGAAGACCAATATTGGTCAGGGATGAAACAGTCATCTTCTAGCTCCGGTCTCTAAATGCGAATATCAACAAGGCCGTTGGAATTGATGCCGTATCCGACAGCAACATGCTGGGCGAGTTCGGCACCGCTGATAATGTCACCCTCATTGGGACGGGATGTTCCATTCCGGCCGGAATTCCCGGCCTGCTGGTTCTGGTTTTGCCCCTGGCCACCTTCCTGGCGGTGCTCAAAGGTGAAACTTTGTGAATCAGCGCTTAATCCCGCATCGCGAAGGGCCTGCTGCAGGCCTTTGACATCCTGGCGCAGCATATCAAGGGTCTGGCGGTTATCGGCCTGCACCACGGTCTGGACATGTCCGTCATGGTGAATTTCAAGTTTCACATCGACCCGGCCCAGATGTTCGGGGCGCAATTGAACCGAAATACGGTCCACGCCATCGCTGGCGGCATTTTTAATATGTACGGCCACTTGTTGCTGCACCGTTTCGGCGGTCGCGGCCCCTTTGCCCGCCTGTGCGCTGGCAGCCTGTGCCGTTACCGTGGCTGTTGTGGTGCTGGCTACATTTTGCCCGGGCAGGCCGGTGACTGCGCTATTGGCGCTGGCCCCGTCAATCGCGCCAACACCGGCATTGGCCGTGGTCTGGCTGCTGCTGGCGGCCGGGGTGGCACCCTGCGGCGTTGCGGCCGATTGCAAGGCGGCAAGATTTGCCACATTGGTGCTGCCGGCCTGGCTGTTGGCATTGGCGGCGTTTGCCGTGTTGTTATTGCCATTCTGGCTGTTATTGCCGGTATTGGCGTTTGCATCCGGTTTGGCGGCACCCTGCTGTTTCAGGGCGGCTTCAAACCCGGTTTTGGCATCGTTTCCGGTGCCATCTGCTGTTGCGTCACTTTCCATACCGGCCATTGCCGCGGCCTGCATGGTTTTGGCGGCACTGCCATCGCCCTGCACGGCACCATTTGCCGCGCCCGATTGCGAAAGGGCGGTCGAATTCAGCAGGGCATCCTTTGATGACCCGTCACCGCCCTGCATGTTTTCGGCCTGTGCGCCCATCCCGGTGGGGACGCCAATGACGGTCTGGCTGGCAATAACAGGCTGCGTTGCTGCGGCAATGGCTTCGGCAACGGTTTGATCGCCCGTTGCTTCGGCCTGATCGGGGGTGGTGCCGGCGTTGGCAGGTTTGCTCGTGTCCGCCAGTTTTTCGTCGTCGCCGGCACCTTGGGTGTCTTTTGGGTTGCCCGTGTCTTTATCGGCAGTTTCCTGCGCGGGCTTGTCGTCTGCCACGGCATCCTTTTTGTCATCAGGGCGTTCGGCTGATTTCGGCTTGTCTTTGTGGCCGATATCATCCTTGCGGGAATCATCGGCTTTGTGAACCGGTTCGTCGTCCCGGCGATCATTGCGCGCAGATGCGTCTCGGTCATCGCGTGCGGCAGTATTTACCGGCGACCGGTCATCCCGATTGCTGCGGTTGTCGCGCAATGCGGTGTCCTCGGCGGCATTATTTGCCGGTCGGTTCTGCGTCCGGGCAGTATTCTCTGCCCGTTCAGCATGAACCTTGTCCATGATGTCGGCAAAGGCCACACTGCTGCTGGCAGGCTGGTTCTGCGCAGGCACCGATATGGTAGGCGTACTGATTTTATCGATCGCAGAGCTGTGCATGACACGGTCCCTTTTGTAAGTCTGCGATAGATAATGCAAACAGCGGGCCAGTTTTCATGTTTACGAAATATTAATGCCGATCAACGCTTTAACGCGGGGCAGGCGCCATCAGGCATTTTTTGCCGGTCTGTCTATATCCGCGATTTTGGCAGGTCTTTACCGGGGTGCATTGGCGACGGCAAAAATGAACCAGTATAAATGGGTGGATTTTTACCGATATTGCCGGGGTATTATGCCAAATCGCCAGTAGGTGAGGGCGCCAGTGCATTGACGCTTTCACCTTCCTCATTCTCGTCAGGCTTGGCCTCGTCTTTATTCTGAATGCTTTGTTCCTGGAGTTTCTCTGACTGAGCGGGAAAGACCCTGCTAATGGGCGCGAACTGAAAAAAACGCATCCCCCATCTCACCAACCAAACCTGGGCTTATCAAAGACCGGTCAATATTGGATCGGAACTTGCCGGGATGGGAATGTTTTCGCAAAGCATGGCGCCGCCTATCTTGTCTGTGCAGCCTTTGCCTGTCGGGCAACTGCGATAGCGATATTTGAACAGGTATTGCCTGCCGGGGATTCTGACCGAGAATGCCCACTTTTGTAAGCAGATAAGTGAGAAGGCGCAGGTAACAGTGCATATTGTTTGTTCCGCGCAAAATAAAACGCCCCGGATTGCAATCGGGGCGTTTGGCATTCTGATTGGTGGGCCTGACGATGATATCGCACGTCTGGCCGAAAGATCAGGCCGAGATCGAAATACCGGACGGGCGCGGCGGCTGTTTCGGTTCGTCTTCCGATGCCGACGAACGGGGTGCGCCTTCGCTTTGTTCCGATGTCGGTGCAGCCGCAGCCTGAGAAAGGTCCTGCTGTTCCAGATTGCCATCTTTGGCACCCTGAACGGCCTGGCGCAGTTCATCCGTGCTCCGGCGTGCAAGAATTGCCCAGGAATCCCGCATCGGGGTCAGAAGGCCGATCACATCCTGTGCTGCTTGCGCATCGTTGTTGCGGTCAACCTTCATCAGGTGGACCATCGAAAAACGGTAAATTTCCTGCAGGTTACGGGCAATTTCGCCACCCTGTTCAAGGTCAAGCGTCCCTGACAGATGGGCGATAATCTCCATCGCGCGGCCATTTGCATTACAGCGGGCCTCAATATCATTTGCTTCAATCGCCTTGATGGCTTCCTGAAGCACAGATATGGCCTTGTTATACAGCATGTAAACCATTTGGGCCGGCGATGCCGTGTTGACCTGCTGGTCGCCATAGGCGCGGGCTGCGTTTGTATTCATGCCATATTCCCTGATAGTCAAAAGACGGAGGTCGGAGAAATTAGTCCGGTCTCTTAGTTATCGCTTTTCCCTGCCGCCATCAACTCATCGAGCGAGTTCTGAACGGTTTTTATCTGGGCGAGCGCTTTCTCCAAATTGATGAACTTGTTGAGCGATACTTCACGCTCGCTCGCTATTCTAGCATCAATACGATCTATCTTTTCTTGATAACTGGTGTTCTGAGTTTCGACGGCATCAATTTCTTGCGGCAGGCTACCATTCTCGCTGTTCAACATGTCTTGCATAGCAAACTGTAAGCGAGCCCCTAATCCAACCGAAGTGTTTATGGTTGCAGTTTCGGTTGCGCCATCTGCACCACTATAGAATAACCTTAGCCCATCGGCCGTTGAGATGCTGTTGCCGCTAATGGTGGCATCTTTTGTTTCGCCGTTTAAAGTATAGGTTGCGCTGGTGATCGTACCACTAGCATCTTTGGTGACTGAAAATTGATAACTTCCTGCACCGGTGTTTCCGGTGAAGCCAGTCATATTGAACGATGGATTGTCACTGACGGCATTAAAGTTAAATAGTTCGGCAACTTCGTCTGCGTTGTTAATGAGCATGTCATTAAGCTTTGTTTCGTCAATTTCCAATGTCCCAGCACTGTATCTCGTATCATCGCTTCCTCCTGCTGGTGTTGCAGAAGTTAGTGAGATGCCTATTTGCGCTAAAACGGAAAGATCAGAACTTTGGGATGTACTGCGAAAAGGGGTAGATCCTACAATCTGTTGTAAACTGGTTTCAATCGATTTGACCGCTGAATTCCCCAGCAAAACAGAGCCTTCAGCGGCTTCATTCGTCTGTGGGTCAACATAGGTTTTTTCGTTGATATAGGACTTGACGGCATTGTAGGCATCTACAAACCCAATTATGGCATTTTTCGCTGCACTTAAATCTTGTTCAACCTCAACATTGATTTTCATACCTGGCTCAGCGTCGTAGAGACTAATCGACAGGCCATCGACAAGGTCGTCAATATCGTTCGAGGAACGTGTAATTGATACGCCATCCATGGTGAATTGCGCATCATTTCCCGGATCAATTTCCTGGGCAGCGTTAAGCTGAGTGCCACCAGCGCCATCATCAACCAGAATACCCAAATTTTGCAGGACATTGCCCGTGTCATCGGACAGGGATATACGGTTGGTAGAGCCTTCTTCTGTTGACGTCAGAATAATGGTTGATTGACCATCGGCAACCTTCACCACCGATGCCTGAACGCCTGATGTGCTGGTTGTTGAATTGATTTTATCGCGGATATCTTTAAGAGAATCTGTTCCCGTAACTTCGATTTGGATGCTGCCTTTGGCAGTACCAACTGTAAAAGTACCGGTACCGATTGCCGTGCCACTGCCATTGGTTGCAGTGCTTAGATCGTCATCCGGGTTAACATTGACGGTTTCTGCACCGATCTTGTGTTTCGAGGCAATCTGCGAAATTTCAAACTTATAGCTGCCTGTAGCTGCGTTATTATTTGCGCTAACTGACATCAGGTTAGCGGCATTACCATCCGCAGAAGAAGTGAAAACCTGTTTCGAGGCAAAGGTGTTTTTCGATTTGTCAAAGCTGGCCGCACCATAAAGGTTGGAAATAGAGCTTTGTAAATCTTTGACCAAATCTTGGAGTTCTCGAAGTGAAGTCAGTTTTTCGTCGTTGGAATCAATGCGTTTTTGGAGGTTGTCAGCCGGGATGCGGCGTGCCTTCATCATCTGGTCAACAACATCGACAAAATCGATATTAGAACTCAGCCCCGAAAACTGAATTCGACCGTTATCGCCAACATAGACGTTATTTAAATTGACGCCGCTCATGATGCGTCTCCCGGTAACAGAATACTGGGCAAAATCTGCCCAAAACGATTATGCGCTGAAACCTACGCAAATACCATGCCTGTACTGCGTTTATTTAACAGTTTTCAGGCTTCTTCGTTTACAAAGGTACCGAGGTAATCACGAATTTGGGAGAAGAGGTTTTGAAGTTCCTTGGAGGGAATTTCCCTCAGGATTTCTCCGTTTGAACGATCAGTTACCTTTGCAACAACACGTCCGGTATCACGGTTGAAATTGAGTTCAATCCGATAATTGTCTAGCGGGCGGTCGGGAAGATCAAGGTCGGCAAATGCCTGCTTTAGCTGATCGGTTGCATCAATCGGAGCAATATCCCCAGATGCCTGATATCTTGATACCGGTGTACTGGCAGAAGAGGAATTCGTCTGTACGGATGTCAACCCATTGGTTGAACCACCTGCAGGAACGCCGGAGACATTGCTGCCCGAAGCGGGCGTATGATGCGACGATAAAGCCTGGGTGATATCCATTTGGGCCTCCTATGTCGAATATCTCGACAAAGGATAATCCGTAGAAAGAACGGGGGACAAGCCCCCGTTCTCGTACGAATATCCGGATTACTGCAGCAGACGCAGCAGGTTCTGCGGCATCTGGTTGGCCTGTGCCAGCATGGCAACACCAGACTGGACAAGAACCTGTTTTGAGCTGAAGCTGGTCATTTCCGCCGCAACATCAAGATCAAGAAGAGTGGATCGAGCAGATTCGTTGTTTTCGATTGATGAAGCAAGGTTTTGCGATGCAAAATCCAGACGGTTCTGTCCAACGCCAACTGCCGAGCGAGCTGTCTGAAGCTGATCAATTGCGTCCGAAACAACATCAATGGCGGCACTTGCTGCACCGGCCGTGTTAAAGTCGGTGATGTCAGTCAGATTATTGCCTGTTCCTGAGCCCAGAGTTTGTGAGTTCACCACAGTCAGGTCAAAGGTCAAATCGTCCTGGGCAGGATTGTTTCCAGAGCCAATTTTGAAGGTCAAGCTGGCTGCGGCACCTGTTTCTGCTGCCGTAGTCAGAGTGGATGCATCAGTAGCACTATCAAGACCAGCAGCAGCTGTCGCACCAAAGTTGGAGTTAATCTTTACATTAATGCCCAACTGGCCGAACGACAAATCTTTCGTTTGCGTGCCGGTGAGTTCTTTCGCACCACCGGTAATGTAATCGCTTACATCAACCGATTGCGATACACCAGTAGCAACGTTGGTCAGGCTCATGACGGTGGTGGTACCGGTCGTTGCAATGTCAACGGTCACCTGATTGCCGGTAGCGATGCCTGATGCATCTGAAGCAACGTCGAAGCTGACAAAACCTGAATCTGCTCCGATATCAGCTGCAGCATTACCCGTGCCAAAAGCGGCTGGATCAAAACCCAATTTGGTCTGACCGGCTAGCAGTTGAACACCGTTAAACTTCGTGGATGAGGAAACACGATCCAGTTCGTCACGGAGGGTGCTGAATTCGTCAAAAGCGTATCCACGCTCCACAGACGACAGGTTTTCGGAAGAACCCTGAACCGCCAGAGTTTTCATCCGGACAAGAATGTTGTCAATCGTGCTCATGCCGCCATCGGCGATCTGCAGCATCGAGTTTGCCTGGCCAATGTTAACGGTTGCCGTTTTCAGAGATTGAACTTCGGCGTTCAAACGAGAACCAATAGCCATTGATGCAGCGTCGTCACGCGCAGACACAACACGGGTACCCGAAGACAGTTTGGCGAGCGAACGGGTCGCCATGTCATCGGAAGCCTGCAGGTTACGGTGTGCAACGTTGGCGGCGTAGTTGGAAATAATATTCAAAGCCATAGTGATATACTCCTACATGGATCACTTGCAATTGGCGATCTTGCCAATCAAACCCGGCGTTCTTGCCGGATGGCACCGAGATCTTCTTGATCAGGGGATGCCGATTCGATAGTCAAAATATACCCAACTGCGGAGATAGAGTCTACAGTTTTTTGAAATCCCGAATTACCTAATGATAATAACGGACTTCAGGTTTTCTTCGCCAGCAACGTGCGGTCTATCTGGCGAAAAATGCAGTCCGCGAAGCGAAAATGATTCCCCGCTTTGCGTCTTGAAGCAAGCTCAGAGGTCGTGCTGAACAGGATATTTGTCATGCGGCATGATATGCTGCCAGCCGATCTGGCGACTTGTATTTATGATCACCGGTGCCTGAAGGTTGACCGACATGGTATAGCCCTGGTCATTGCCGGTTGGACGCACGGTCACGATCAGAAGGATCGCTAGGTCCTCTTCTGGTATGGCAAGGCTTTGCGCGGCGCGTTCAATATCTGCGGCATCATAAATCCCGCTTTCGGGATTGTAAGGTGCGATTATGAAGGATAGGTCGGCGTCCGTCAGGCTTTGATAAAGTTTGAACTGGTCCAGGCTTTTGCCCGGAATATTGGCCAGACCAAAAACATGCTGGTCGGTAAAGCCCAGCAGGCCGACCGGCATATAAATCGCCTTGTCCCAGATAAATTCGATGTCACCAAACCGGGTTTCAACAAGAATCGATTTGGGTACGCTGGCTTCATCAATTGGCTGATTGGTCATTTCCTGTGGTCTTTCCCCAATGTAACACCCTGGACATGTGATGTCTGATGGCAGCATCGTCAAGTTTGGGTGTTTTTTCCATGTTTTATATCAAGGTTTAACGTAGATAATTTACCAGTGAGTTTTCGGAAGACTTGGAGATCGTCAGGAAACTGGCCTGAAGGGCCGTATTGTATTGCTCAAGCTCTGCCAGGGTCAAAGGAACATCGACATTTTCGATGTCAGAAATCGCATTGTTGGCGAAGACTGCGAAATCTTGATGCTGTGTTTCAATAGTCTCGACGTTTTTGACGTCGATCCCGATTTTCGATGTCACGTTGGGAAGGTTTTCAATTGCAAAATTGATGTGACCTAGTGCCATCTTTAGCGAGTCTTCATCTGTTGTGGTCGAGACGATTCTCAAGCTGGCAATCAGGCTGGCGAATGCCGGGTCATCGGCACGTACCCCATAATTGACGGAATATTCTTCGTCCACACGGGCCGCAAGTCGTTTCTGGTCGCCCTGATAATAGCCTGTTTCAGCGCTAAGTGCTGGATTGTGTGACAAGCCATCGAGCAGATTGCCGCCTCCGGTTTCTGCGATCGACATAGCGTTGCCAGAAAAGTCCTCAATCACCAGTCGATAGTTATTCGAGTCAGGATCCTGTCGCACTGTTGCAATGGCCGGTGGCGGCGAAAGCTGGTTGATCTGGTTTGCAAGATCTTTGATGGTGTCGGTCGGCGAATATGTCACCGTTTGTCCATTAATGTCGAGGCTGCCTGCGGTTGAGACCCCCAGTGAATCGAGTGTCGCAGTGTCAGAACCAGTAAATTTGGCAAAGTAAGTATCTGGAACGGGCGTATTGTCAAAACTGACAGGAGCGGTGTCAGTCGTCGCTCCGCCAAACAAAAATCGACCATCAAGTGTGGAATTTAGCAGAGATTGCACCTGATTAAGGGCCTGGCGGGCCTCTTCATCAATATTGAGGTCGTCAGCCTGAGAGTTGCTCAGCCCTTGCAGCAGCAGTGTTTTCATACGTGTGGCAATATCAGACATGGAGTCGGTCGCCGACTCCATATTCTGCAGACGCAGTTTTACCTGGGTGATATTGTTCAGATATTGGTCATTGCGCGTCAATGAGCCTTCAAGGTTCAAAAGCTGTTGCGCATCATTGGCAATACCTGAATAGCTGCGCGACTTGTACCCGCTGGCAGCCTGATTGCTCAGTTCCGTGTATTTGGATGCATTGCTCAGCGCCAGATTGCTAAGCAATGTGTGACTGGTAAAGGTTGCGACCCGGGTTACCATTTTAACTCTCCATTACTCGCGGTATCTTAAACCGCATTCAGCAATGCATCAAACAATTCATCAACGGTCGAAATCACCTTGGCCGAAGCGGAATAAGCCCGCTGGAAGATGATAAGGTCCGACATTTCCTCGTCAAGGTTAACGCCGGCTTCGTTCTGGATGCGTGTATCAAGGTCGGCTGCAAGGGCGGTCTGGAATTCGTTGTTGTCCGATGCTGCCGCGGCCTTGGTGGATGCTGTGCTGATGATGCTGGCAGCATAATCGATCAGCGACGTTTTTTCCGGTGACAGGCCGCCCGCAGCACTAAAGCCGATATCGGTACGCGACAGGGCACCGGCAAGGCTTGCCGCCGACGAGTTGTCACCTTCGCGAATGCCATAAGGCACCCCAAGGCCGAGCGTTTCAACCAGGCTGGTCTGGCCTGCACCGGCGGCGGGCATGGTGGCGAAGTTATCGGTGATATACATCGAATCACCATCGGCATCCTGTACGCGCAGCTTGTAGGTGCCTGCTGCGCCATCAAAATAGACCTCGGCATTGATGTTATTATCGGTCAGCGTTGAATCGGCATTGATGCGTGCCGCAATCGAATTCAGCGAGTCGGTGCTGCCATTGTAGGAGATCGGCACCGTGCCAAACGAACCGACGATGTTAAGTGTATAATTCGTGCCCGCTGGTGCCGGCGGCGATGCCGGTGTGCCGAGCCCGGCAATCGATGCCGAGGGATCAGCAATCGTCACGCCACCAGTGCCGGTTTTTGATTCATAAACATCGGCATTGAGCGTGCCGCGCGACAGGCGCGACGGATCGTTCAGAATGTCGTGCGACACCGTCATGCTGCCAGCCAGGTTGGGCTGGTCTTCGCTCAGGCCGATTTTGGATGACAGATTGCCGGTATCGGTCGCCATCATGTTGGCATCATTGGCAATCACCAGGCGCGAACGATCGCCATCGGTGGCAACATAAACCATGTTTGATGCCTGCTCGGCCGTGAGGCCAAGGGCACCGGTCAATTGCGCGCGCAGCTTGTTCTGGATTGTTGTCAGGCTGTCGGAATTGGCATAGGTGATCGAAAGCGGTGTCGCCGAAAGGGCGCCACTACCGGCAGAAAAGGTCAGCGTGCCCGAAACACCCAGCGCGCTGGTGGCATCGGCCTGCGGGTCCGATGTCATGGTGCGGGAATTTTTTGCCGTAGTGAACAGGTCGTTCAGGCCAAAATAGTGCGACAGGCCCTGGGTGCGGCCGTCGCTTAATGTCACCGCGCTATCAAGTTCGTTTACGGCAACGCGGTTGCCGTTCTTGCCTTCAATCACCAGGCGGCCATCGGCAATTCTTGCCTGCAGGTCGCCCGACGCGCTTGATGAATTGATTGCGGAAACCAGATCATTGACCGTCGCCGGGCTGGGTAGGGCGGAAAGGTCGATGTCGGAATAGCTGACAATCTCGCCAGCCGAATCAAGGGCGGCCACACGGAAGGTGCCGGTGCCCGAAAAAATATCCGTACCTTCGATCTGGCGCGAACCGGTCAGGTTGGTTGGCGGTGGGAAGGCGGTGCCTTTATTGTGTTCGGCATTGATGGCGTCACGCAACTGGGTTGCCAGCTCGTTAACCTGGTCGGCAAGTTGCGGCAGATCCTGGTCGCGCATGTCGATCAGGCCGCGCAGGGTGCCGGTCTTGATTTCATCGGTAATATCAACGCCATCAAGCGTAATGCCCGAACCGCTGGAGCCCGGTTCGTAACCGGCTGTTGGCGTAAAGGTCAGTGTCACCGGGCTGCGGTCAAGCAGCGGGCGCGAGCCGTTGGCGGTGAAAATGACCATCGAGCCATCATCGCGGGTATAGGTCGACGTATTGATGATTTTGGAGAGCGCGTTGACCTTCTGGTCGCGCTGGTCGCGCAGTTCGGTGGTCGGCTGGTCAATATTGCCCAGTCGAACGATATCGGTATTAAGCTTGGCAATCTGCGACAGAAGCTGGTTGGCTGAATTGATTTCCTGGCTGATGCTGTCATCGGCATCGCTTCGCAGGGTCTGGATCTGATCGGACAGTTTGCTAAAAGAATCAACAAGCTGCGTTGCCGCGGCCAGAACCTGCACCTTGGGCGAGTTCTGTTCTGGCGTGCTGTTAAGCTGTTCAAAGGCATCGGACAGGTCACTGATGCGCTGGCTGATGGCCGAGTTCGATTGCGGTGTACCAAACAGGACCTGAACGCGCTGGTAAAATTCGTCACGGACTTCGGCCGCACCGGCTTTGCCCAGCTCGCCACGCAGTTCGGATTGCAGGCCCGCATTCACGTTACGGGTGACATCGCCGATCTGAACGCCAGCACCCTGACCATTCAGGGTCAGCGCTTCCTGACCGGCAATCTTGCGCGAATAGCCGACCGTATTGACGTTGGCAATATTCGACGACGTGATTGAAATGCGCGATTGCGCCGTGTTCAATCCGGTAATTGCTGAATTAAGGGCCTGTGTCAGTGACATGGTTTTTCCCCTGGGCCTTAAAACGTTTCGTTCAGGCTGATCGACAGGCTGCCGCGGTTTTTGCTGGTGCTGTAACCGCGCCCGGCCGGGCTGTTCACATAACCACCACGGTTATAGGTCGTAACCTGTTCATTCGCGCGGGATTTAACTGCTTTGACGATGGTGTCGATCATGCGCTGGTTGGTGATTTCGGCGGCTTTCAGGGCGCGCATATTGCGTTTTGCCGCTTCCTGAAATCGTGCCTGCAACTCGCGCAGTTCGGCTTTTTCATCTTCGGGCATGGATTTAAGGTCATCGCCGCGGGTGCGCAGTTCCTGAACCAGTTGTTCATACTGCATCGACAGGGCAGATTTTTCCGATACGAACCGGTCATATTCTGCCGTGTCGAGCGTCCGCATCCCTTCGGTTTCGCGTTCCAGCAGCGAAATCAGGTCAAAAGTGACGCTTTTCAGCTCAATTACCATCTGTTCCGTCGTCATGATATCAGGCTCCCTGCGTCTTGAGGATTTCGCGTGTAACGGCATCTGCAATTCCCACGCCACCTGCGCTGGTCATTTTCTGCGCATACTGGTCAACCAGCATGGAACGGAACATCGTTTCGCCGTGACCACCGCCAAAATTGGGGTCGGTTTCGATGCCGGCAAACATGTGGCTCAGCATCTGGGAAAGAAACATGCTTTCAAATTTCTTGCCGGCTTCCTGGGCTGCTGCCAGGGTTTTCTGTTTGCCCGCACCCAGGGTGCTGGCTTCCGAGGCAATGGAGGATGCCCGGCTGGCCTGGGCGCTGATTTGTGCCTGCGCCATCAAAGCGCTGGAGCCATCGATCATCATTACATCACCTCGATTTCGGCCTGCAGGGCACCAGAAGCCTTGATGGCCTGCAAAATTGTGATCATGTCGCGCGGGCCAACACCCAGGCTGTTAAGGCCCCCCACCAGTTCCTGAAGCGTCACACCGGTATCAAGAATGCCCAGCTTCTTGTCTGCGCCTTCATCAACCTGCACATCGGTACGCGGGACGGTGGTGGTCGTACCCCCTTGCGAAAACGGTGCCGGCTGGGAAACCTGCGGGGTTTCGGTAACCCGGATCGTCAGGTTGCCCTGGGCAATGGCAACGCGGTTGATGCGAACATTTTCACCCATGACAATGGTGCCGGTGGATTCATCAATAATCACTTTGGCAATCTGGTCGGGCTCAACACGCAACTGTTCAATATCGGTCAGCAGGGCAACGACGTTTTTCTGGTAACGGTCCGGCACGCTCAGGCGTACGGTGCCCGGGTCACTGGGGCGGGCTGCCACTTCACCCAGATAGGCATTGACCGCATTGGAAATACGGCGCGCGGTGGTGAAATCCGGGTTGCGAAGCACAATCGACATCGTGTTCATCGCATTGAGGTTAAAGTCGATTTCACGTTCAATGATGGCGCCGTTGGCAATGCGCGCTGCGGTCGGTACACCCTTGACCACGGTCTGGGCATTGCCCTGCGCGCTAAAGCCACCCACGGCAACCGGGCCCTGTGCAACGGCGTAAACTTCGCCGTCAGCACCCACCAGCGGTGTCACCAGAAGGGTCCCGCCCTGCAGGCTTTTGGCCGTGCCAATGGCGCTGATATTAACATCAATTTTCGACCCCTGGCGGGAAAACGGCGGCAGGGTGCTGGTCACCATCACAGCGGCGATATTGTCGGAATCAAGGTTTTCGATCTGGTCACGCACGTTGATACCCAGGCGTTCAAGCATGGCAACCATGCTCTGGCGGGTAAATTCGGCGTCTTTCAAATCATCGCCTGTGCCATTCAGGCCAACAACAAGACCATAACCAACCAGCATGTTGTCACGCACGCCTTCAAAATCTGCGATATCCTTGATGCGCGACTGTGCATGGGCTGCCGATATCGGGGCCAGGGCGAAAATGCCCAGTGCCGCGATAACCGCTGCCTGAAGTGCAAATTTGCCAAGACGCTTGATCATGGTGGTTGTTCCGCTGTGTCTGTGGCGAAAAAATCGCCGGTTAACTCGTGTGGCATCCAAAGACCGATGCCTGCGTCAGGGAATAAGCGAAAAGCGTGCCAGTCGAAGACTCTCAAGGCCTGCATGCGACTGGTTTTTGAATCTTTCTTGCAAAAACATCCGTTTATTGGTGTCTGGTTGCAGATTTGCGCATGCGGGGCGGGCTACCCGGCATTTTTTTCCGGTTGCCCAAGCCGCCTGTTTCAGGAAGACTCGACAAAGTCCCGATTTGGCGCCAGATAGGGGATATAAACGGATTTATGCCCGGCATCCCATTGCTGGCATATGTAGTGGCGCGGAACGCATAGCAAGGCAGTAGACACAATGAAGGTTAGCGGATCAAAAGGCACCACATCGGGTGCATCGACACGCAAGGCTTCGGGCACGGGTGGCTCAGACCAGGGTTTTGCCAATGCCATGCGTTCAAGCGGGCAGGGGCCGGAACGCGCAGCTAGCGCGGGCGGACTGCATGCACCGTCATCTGTCAGCGCTCTGGATGCGCTGCTGGCACTGCAACAAAGTGGTGATGCGCTGGATTCTCCGCGCAAGCGTTCTGTCGCCCGGGCCAAAACCCTGCTGGACCAGCTTGACCGTGTGCGTAACGCCCTGTTGGGCGGTGGTCTGCCGGCGTCGCAATTGGCGCAACTGGTTGATGTGGTGGGAAAACAGCGCGAAGAAATCGATGATCCAGCCCTGGCCGAGGTTCTAGATGAAATAGAACTGCGCGCACGGGTTGAATTAGCGAAGCTGGATGTTGCCGGTTTGCGTTAGTTGTGGCAAATGCGCATATATGTTTGAATTTACAAGATTTTTCCGGGTTATTTCGATTAATTTGGCGAAATTGTTCAATCAGCTTGCGCCCATAGGCTGCGACCTCTATATTCCCGCGCGATCGGTGAGTCCTGTATAGAGGGCATACATGACTATCACGTTACCACCTGACTATCGTCCCGCCGAGGACGAAGAGTTCATGAATCCGCGTCAGCGGGAATATTTCCGTCAGAAGCTTTTGGCCTGGCGGGCAGAACTTTTGCACGAATCTTCAGAAACACTGGCAAATCTTCAGGACGGAGGATTGCAAGAACCCGATCTTACTGACCGCGCTTCTGCGGAGACTGAGCGGGCACTTGAGCTGCGGACGCGTGACCGTGCGCGCAAGCTGATCTCCAAGATTGACGCCGCTCTGCGCCGTATTGAAGACGGTTCCTATGGTTACTGCGAAGAAACTGACGAACCGATCAGCCTTAAACGACTAGAAGCCCGTCCGATTGCGACCCTGAGCATCGAAGCCCAGGAACGCCATGAGCGGATGGAGCGCACGCGGCGCGACGACTAAGCGCGGCGGTAAAAAAAATATACGGCACAAGACGGGATCTAAAAGCAATCTCGCGGCCGAAGAAATTTGTTTCTTGTGGGAGAAACGCAATAACGGGGATACCCAGAAACGGGATCGGCCCAATCGGGCCGGTCCCTTTTTCTTTGTCTGGCGGTTGTCGCGGGCACATTTACGGTTTCCCCCTTCCCATTTGCCAGTCAGAAATGGCCTCAAACGCAAAACCGGCCGGCAATTGCTTGCCAGCCGGTCGTCGGGGCGGGCAACATTGCCCGTCTGCGGAACCCCGAAGCCTGTGCGTACAAATCAGAAGGGCAGCAGAATATCCATGATCTCGCTGCCATAGCGCGGCTGCTGCACATCGGAAATGGTGCCGCGTCCGCCATAGGAAATGCGGGCCTCGGCAATTTTGTCATAGGAAACCGTGTTGGTCGACGTGATGTCGGCCGCGCGGATCACACCGGCAACCTGCACTTCACGGACTTCGGCATTCACCCGGATTTCCTGGCGGCCATGAATGACATAGTTGCCGTTGGGCAGAATCTGCACAATGATCGCCGCAACCTTAAGATCGATGGTTTCGTTACGGTCCAGCGTGCCGCCGCCCGAATTTGACGAATTGCTGTCGATGTTAAACAGGTTCGACGGGTCAATCGTTTCAGGCAAAACCTTGGTAAACTGGGTTTCAAGGCCCAGAAGCGACGGAACACCCATATCTTCCGAATTCCGGCGGGTGCGCGCGGTGGTGTTTGCCAGTTCGGCCTTGTCATCAATCGCGATGCTGACCGTCAGGATATCCCCGACCTGGCTTGCGCGCTGATCCTTGAAGAAGGATCGTGCACCCGTACGCCAAAGCGAGTTGGGGTTGTTTTCGGCCACTTGCGGGGCAGGCATCGGCATGCTGACCGGGCGATAGCCGGGCGATTGCGTCGGGTTATTGATGCCTGATAATTTCGGCGGTTCGCCTACTTCCGAAAGACGGCGCATGGTATTGCAGCCCGAAAGCAGGGCCGTCGCACAAATCAGCGAAACAGTCACCGCCATTTTGGGGAAACTGCCAAGGCGCCGGGTTAGCGCCGCCTGATGTGGTTTTATATAGGTCATTTTATCCTCCTGGGTTCCGCACCCTTTAACTAGCAACCTTCGTGCCAGTTATGCGGAGGTATGGACGGCAAAGCTTGCCGGGGTGCGATGTGCCGCGAACCCTCTGAAATGACGCAGTGTTTTTTGCGGCACTGGCAGGATTCCGGTCAGCAGGACGCAAGAAAGATGGCTGAACATGCGGTGGTATTAGACGATGGCCCCTGGTGGGGGCCACCTGCGGCAATAAATGCCAGTCAGTCTCTGCCGGGCTAAGCGATGCACCGAGCGGGCTTTATTTTACAGTGATGTTGACACCAACTACACCAGCCAATTGCCCGGCTGTTATGGGGTAACTCCCATGGCGCGGGCGATGAGGGTAAAATCATTCGTGCTTAATTTACGTTTTGACCCGCGAAGGACAATACCCCAGTTCGCACCCCGCCCACGGGTAAGTTCCAGCTGGTCCAGCAGCGGGCGGATGGGGGCGGGCTGCGCGCTGATTACATATTCCGCATCAACGCGATGGGGATGAAACCCCATTAACTGATCGGCCTGATAGGGTGCCGCCGAGGTGATTTGGCCGATGATGGTGAAGGCCTGTATGGTTTCACCACCGTCGATCCGTTCTTTCGGGGAATAATAAACAATCCAGTCGCCCTGTTTCAGGCCGCTGATGGCGGAACGTTTTCCGTGACCCAACTGGGCAAACCCGCCATCCCGTCCGGCCCGTGCATGTTGGGCGCAGGCAACCCCCATCCAGTAATCTGTCATCTCAGTTCGCCGGGGTGACGGCTGTGTGCGCCGTAATCGTATAGCCAAACGGATCACAAAAGGCGAAATAGCGGCCAAAAGGCCCGTCCTTTGGCGGAAAGACGATTTTAATGCCGTCTTTAACCAGTTCCGCATGCAGGGCATCGGCATCATCGCAGGCAAACCATAATGCAATGCCAGCGCCCAGATGGTCGCTGGCCGAACTTAAATCCATGACCGGTGTGCGAACGGCAAAGGGCACCGGTTTGCTGTCAAACACAACGGCACCGGGCGGTCCGGACATAACTGGCAGGCCCAGCTTGCCATGATAAAAATCCCGCGCCGCATCCAGGTCTTCGGCCTGAATGCCGACAAAATCAATACCGGTAAGAGTTGCCATGTTTTTTCGGCCCTTGCTATAAGTGAATATCAGCTACCTGATATAATATAAGGAACCTTATATGTCAAAGCAAGAGAGTCTGGAACGCTCGCTGGGCTATAACCTGAAAAGAACCCAGCACCGTCTGCGCCGCCGCATGGACGAAGCGTTAAAGGCCTGTGGTCTTTCAACGGCACAAAATGCCGTGCTGGCAGCGCTGAAAGCGCAACCGGATATGACAAATGCGGATCTGGCAAATGCGGCTTTCATCACCCCGCAATCCATGCAGTCGGTTCTGGCCGGGCTGGAGGCGGCGGGTTATGTCGTCCGTCGGCAGGATGATCATCACGGGCGCCGCCAACTGGCCCGTTTAACCCAGGCAGGCGAGGAAATGGCGCAAAAGGGCAAGCAGGCGATCCTGCAGGTCGAGGAAGCATTGGCAAATGCCGTGTCGCCGCTAAGTGAGAATGAAGCGCTTGCGCTGCTTCATCGCCTGCAAAATGCTTTGGATTAAGGGATTGGCGGCCAAAGGAAGGTGCTAGGGCACGCTGTCTGGTGCGTGCTTGCGACGGGAAAAGCGCGTATAGGAGGCGTTATTCGGGAATTACTGGCTCATGGCCGGAATGGCGCGGACATCATTTTCGGCAGTAACTTCGACCTGAACGGTCTTGTTGCTTTGCAAATTCACCACCCGGATCACGTCGCCTAGCGACCCGTTTTCAAGCGCCTTGCCCCGTGCCGTTAACGACATATTGGCTGTTTCCAGCCGGATCGTCACCAGTGCACCGCGTTTAACCAGAATGGGGGCGGTGAAATCGCGATTAAGCAGCGGTTCACCCGGGCCGATGCTGCGGCGGACTTCCTTGCCAATCACATCATCCGGGTCCCGCAGGACATTGGCCTGTACCCGGTCAGACCGGAAATCGCGCATTTCAACCTGGTCAGGGCGCACGATATCGCCACGGCGAACCGGGTCAACCAGCACGGGCACCTGTTCAAGCGGGAAATAACGGCCATTCATGCGATAGGTTCGTTGCGAACTGGTGCCGCGCCCGGTGGTAACATCGGCAATAAAACGCCCGGTACGACGATTGACATTCATCCCGGTAATTTCGACCTGGGCTGGTGCATCTACCGGTAGGTCAATGCGAAAGGTTTCGCCGCCCATATCCACGGCAAAAGGTGCCGGGATGCCGTTTTGCGACAGGGCATCATGGATTGCATCGGAAATTTCTTCGATACCAATCGTCTGGCTGTCACGGGTTACGATGATCTGGTCTGCGGTGGTGCGGGGCCGCCAGTTAACTTTGTAGCGCTGGGCAATTCCTGCCAGCCAGCGATAATCAAGCACGGCCTGCTGGCCCGGCTGGGGCGCATGTGCCACGGCAACATTTTCCTGCTCGACCGAAAGGCCGCTGAAAAGATCGCCCAATGTAACATAGGCACCCTCGACATGGGCCTGCGGACGCAAAAGAACATCCATTTCCTGTGCCTGCCCGTTTCCGGGCAGCAGGAAAATCACGACCAGTGCAAGGGCGGCAACAATATTTCGTATCATCATGCCCATGATGTTAGCACCAAAAGACCAATGACCGGTAAAGCAATTCGCAAATTTGCCTGCACCAAAAACCTGCCCGTTTCCCCGAATGGCTATTCGGGGGAATATTGGATGCGCAAAGCCCTGACCCGTTGGGGTTATCGCGGGCTTAATGCCGGGGCTTAACGCAGGTTACTGATTGCGCTCATCATTTCGTCGGTGGTCGAAATGGATTTGGAATTCATTTCATAGGCGCGCTGGGCCTTGATCAGGTTGGTAATTTCCTGAACCACGTTAACGTTTGATGATTCAAGATAGCCCTGCAACAGTTTGCCAAACCCAACCGAACCAGCGGTGCCGGTCGTCGGCGTGCCCGATGCATCGGTTTCAAGAAACAGGTTGTCGCCAAGGGCGTCCATCCCTGCCGGGTTGATGAAGGTGGCAAGCTGGATCTGGCCCAAATTCTGCGGGGCAACCTGGCCATCGATTTCGGCGTAAACTTCGCCAGAGCCGTTAATGGTGATCGATGTTGCGTTGTTGGGCACGGTAATACCCGGCTGAATGGCATACCCATCCTTCGTCACGATCTGGCCGTTGGCATCAAGTTTGAACGTACCGTCGCGGGTATAGGCGGTTTCGCCACTGGGCAGGTCAACCTGAAAATACCCACGGCCCTGCAGGGCAACGTCAAGTTCGTTTTCCGTCAGGGTCGCACTGCCCTGGCCCATATAACGGCCAATTGCGGCTGTTTTCACACCCATACCCACCTGCACACCGACAGGCACAATCGTACCCGTATCCGATGACGGCGAACCCGCCCGGCGCAGGTCCTGATACAGCAGGTCCTGGAATTCGGCGCGCTGGCGCTTGTAGCCGGTGGTGGTCATATTGGCGATGTTGTTTGATGTCACATCCACGTTGGTGGATTGTGCCATCATGCCCAGGGCTCCAATATCGAGTGACCGCATTTTTGTCTCCTCATCTCGCGCTCGGTTGCGCTGTCTTAACGGCCGGCTTAAGGGCTGGCCAATCTGGTTATGTCAGGCGGTGCGAAACTCAGGCGCGCACATCGCCAAGTTTGCTGATCATGTCGCGCTGACGCTGGTTTTCGTTTTCAACGGTTTTGGTAACCGACTGATAGGTGCGAAGAACGTCGATCATTTCGACCATTGCCTTGATCGGATTGACGTTGGATTTTTCAAGCGTTCCCTGCACAACACCCGGGCTTTCAACGGCCTGGGGCCGCTGGTCGGTGTTATAAAGCGATGATCCCTCAGGCTTTAACTGCTGGACATTGTCAAAGGTCGAAACCGCAAGTTTGCCAACCTGGCCCACATCGGTTGAAACCGTGCCATCACCGGCAATGGTTACCCGTGTATCAGCCTGCCCGAAAAACAGGGGCTGGCCCGCATCGGTCAGCACCGGGTAGCCTTCGGATGTGATAAGCTGCCCGCCGGGATCAAGCGAGAAATTGCCGTTGCGCGTGTAGCGCACGCCATTGGGCGTATCGATGGAAAAATACATGTCGGGTTTGCTCAGTGCGACGTCAAAATCCCGTTCGGTCCGCTCAAGGTTGCCAACCGTGGTGTCGCGATACTGCCCGATATCCTGCACCAGTGCGATCTTGCGTTCACCGCGGAAAGGGGCGTCCTTGTTGGCTGCCATCCAGTCGGTAAACATCATGTTCTGCTGTTTGTAGCCGTTGGTATCCATGTTCGCCAGGTTCTGCGTGATGGTGTCCATCTTGCTGCGCAGAACACGCTGGCGCGACAGTGCGATATAGGATGTATTTTCCATCTGGCTCTAATCCCGGTTACAGGCAAAATTGGTTGCCAGCTTCAATGCGAATGGCGTGCCAAATTTGATAAATACATAAAAATAAACACTTTATTCCCGTTGGGTAAAAGTTGCCCCGTATCACAAGGTTGGCAGGCGGCAAGAAACGCCCGGGCTGAATTGGTAAAGAAAAGGCCAGTTGCGCGCGGCGTGGTTGATGTTGGCTGCTTTGCGATTTTGCAGGGGAGGTAGGCGCTTGGGCAGGGGTGTTTAACTGTGATATTCGCCTGATTTCTGCTTTCGATATTATCTATGGCATAATTCAGCGCCGGTTTTACCACTTGGTCAGTCGGCGGGCGCGTGCGGATGCGGGTTAAATCTGTATAATTTGTGCAAACTGGCAGTCTTTTTGCAAAGCACCGGGTGAATTGCTGGTATTGCGCAATTTTGATCCCAAATGTTAAAGGGGTTTGCGCCACAACCGGCCTGTAAAATCAGGCAGCTACGCGCGGCTTGCGGGTCGGGCTGGTGTTGTCGATTGGCAGCACAGCGGCTATTGTGGGGCAACGGAATGTTAACGTGGCCGGGTTAATGCTGTCAGGCTGGTGACTTTTTGATGGGAAACCGGCCTTGGGCAAGGCTGTGTAGGGCAGGCAGGACACGCAGATGGGTGACGACGTCGACGAAATTGAAGAAGAAGGCGGTGGCAAGGGCGGCAGTAAAAAGCTGCTGATTGTGATTGTCCTTTTGGTTCTGCTGCTGGTGGGGGGCGCTGCGGCGGCCTATTTCACCGGGTTGATGCAGCCGGTTATTGATATGGTGCTGGGTGGCGACAGCCAGACCACCGAAGAACAGGCACCTGACCAGTCGATTGAACAGGCGCCGGGTGTGCCCGAAAATGTCGGCTTTGTGGATCTGCCGGAAATTCTGGTCAACCTGAATGCCGGCAGCGGCAAGCAAAGCTATCTTAAAATCCGGGTCAGCCTGGAAGTGGCAGACCAGTTGAAGGTGCCCGAAGTTGAACAGATGATGCCGCGCATTGTCGACAATTTTCAGGTTTATCTTCGCGAATTGCGCCCGGAAGATCTTGCCGGGTCCGAAGGCATGTTCCGTCTGCGTGAAGAATTGCTGATCCGGGTAAGTGCGGCGGCAAAGCCAGCAAAAATTAACGACGTCCTGTTTAAGGAAATGCTGGTACAATAGGTTTTTGTACCGGCAGATTTGCGGATATTGAGCCTGGGATAAACGCCAATGGCCGACGAAGATGATGATGATGCACTAGCCGCCGAATGGGAAGCCATGGCAGGCGGTGGCGAGGATGGCGACGGCGGCGATGATATGGCCGCCGAATGGGAATCCATGCTTGGCGAAGATGGCGGCGAGGACGAAGACCTTGTCGGCCCCGGCTCTGCGCGTGTTCTTAACCAGGACGAAATCGACAGCCTTCTGGGTTTTGACGATGGCAGCGGGTCGGGCGACCAGTCCGGTATCCAGGCGATCATCAATTCCTCAATGGTGGCTTACGAACGTCTGCCGATGCTCGAAGTGGTCTTTGACCGCCTTGTGCGTATGATGTCGACCTCGCTTCGTAACTTCACCTCGGACAACGTCGAAGTCTCGCTTGATAATATTCTGTCGCTGCGTTTTGGCGATTATCTGAACTCGATCCCGCTGCCGGCCATGCTGGGTGTGTTCAAGGCCGAGGAATGGGATAACTACGGCCTTCTTACCGTTGATTCCGCGCTGATCTATTCGATCGTGGACGTGTTGTTGGGCGGGCGCCGCGGTACGGCGGCTATGCGTATTGAAGGCCGCCCCTATACCACGATTGAACGCAATCTGGTCGAACGCATGATCCATGTGGTTCTGGGCGATCTTTCCGCCGCGTTTGACCCGTTAAGCCCGGTTAATTTCCGGTTTGAACGCCTGGAAACCAACCCGCGTTTTGCCACCATTGCCCGTCATGCCAACGCGGCCATTGTCGCTAAATTGCGTATCGATATGGAAGATCGCGGCGGGCGGCTGGAACTTCTGATCCCCTATGCAACGCTGGAGCCGGTTCGTGAATTGCTGCTCCAGATGTTCATGGGTGAAAAGTTCGGCCGTGACTCGATCTGGGAAAACCACCTTGCCAACGAGTTGTGGCAGACGCATGTTAACCTGCTGGCTGTTCTGGATGAACAGGTCATGTCGCTGGGCGATGTGATCAATCTGGAGGTAGGGAACCGGATGTTGCTCAATACCGGGCCAACATCACCGGTGGAAGTACGGTGCGGGGATGTCGCCCTGTTTCGTGGTCTGATGGGGCGAAAAGGGGACCGAATCGCCATTCAGGTGCGGGAACGGGCGCGGAAAAACAAGGAGGAAACCAGCTGATGGATTTCGAGTTCTATCTCGATCTCCTGATGATTGTTTTGCTGTTGGCGACAATCATCTATGCGCTGATGCTTAATCGCAGGCTTGCTGCCTTTCGTCGCAATCGCGAGGAAATGGAGCAGTTCCTGTCGGCATTTAATGCCGCAACGGAACGCGCCGAGATTCTGATCCAGTCCTTGAAGGAAATGGCATCGCAAAGCGGGGACGCGTTGCGCGAGGATATCGAGCGGGCCACCGGCCTGCATGAGGACCTGTCCTTTATGGTTGACCGGGGCGATGCAATCGCCAATCGCCTGGAAAAGGCGGCAAGCGGCGCCAATGCCGCGCGCAAAGGCCCGGCAGCTTCTGCCGAGCCAGGCTTTGCCACAGGTGGTAACGCCGGTGTCGGGGCAAAGCCGCCGCTTGATGAACGTAATGATCGTGTCGGTATTGAAACCCGGGCCGAGGAACTTGCCGCCCGCATGGTGCGCGATACCGAAATGAAAAACAGCCGTAATGCCTATGAAGGTGGAGCCACCCGCAATGCGCCGATCGAAGATCGCGGGCCGTCGCTTTCCGCGCGTGAAGATCGCAGGGCAAATATCCTGGATGACGATGACGCCGATCAGGATGCCGGCCGGTCCGAAGCCGAACGGGAATTGCTTGCTGCGTTGCGATCGGTCAGATAACCGGGGCTGAAAGCCGGTTTTTGGGGAATTAAGTGGGGATTTGCGATACTGCCATGACATAAATAGCGGGCCTGTTTATTAAAACGGGCTTGTTCCAGGCATGATTGCGACCCATTTTTATATATAATGGGCCTGTGATCTGTGCAGGCAGTTTGTAAATATGGTTTTCAGGTCGCACCACAATGGGTGCTTTGAATTCTGTCGGGTGAGTGAATGTCTTCTTTGCGTATTTTGCCATTGCTGATTTTGGTGTCAGGGCTTGTCCTGTCGCTTAAGGTCGCTGATGTCGTGTCAATCTGGCGCGATGGCGGGGACGTGCAGGAAGCCGCCGCTGTCAGCATGGTGCAGGCCGCCCGCGCGCAGGAAAATCCTGCCGATGCCGCCGGTATTGCCGGTGAACCGGGCCTTGATGACCCGGCAGCAGGCGATGCATCCACCCCGGCGATGGACCAGGAAGCCGCTGCCAGTGGCGAAACCCCGGAAGACCCGCCCAGCTTTGGCGGGGACCCGACCCTGTTTACCCAGGAAGAAATTGACCTTCTGCAAAACCTGTCGGCCCGCCGGGCAGAGCTGGACCGCCGTGAACAGCGCCTTGATGAACGCGAAAGCCTGATCACGGCAGCCGAAGCCCGGATCGACAGCAAAATCGCCGAAATGAAACGGCTGCAAACAACCATTGCCCAGCTTGTTGAAAAGAAAGACGAAAAAGACGAAGACCGGATCAAGAAACTGATCACGGTTTATGAAAAAATGAAGCCAAAGGACGCCGCCCGGATCTGGAACGATCTGGATATGAATATCCTGCTGCAGGTCGCCCAGGGGATGCGCGAAGCCAACACCGCTGCTGTTCTGGCCGAAATGACGCCGGACCGCGCACGCGCACTGACAACGGAACTTGCCTATAAGCGCGATTTGAGCACGCTGCCATTGACAAATCCGTAACCTGTCTGCGTCTAATAAAACACCGAAGCCCAAGAAAGTGAAAAATAACCATCGGGTTTTTAGGGCTGTTCTTGATTCCGGATGGGTGAAGTCCCATTTTTATCGAAGTGAAAAGCCTTGATTAACCTTAATTAAATAGGTACATCACGAAGATAATGTTCCTAACCGAAGCTGGGTATTTTTCCAGATTGACAGCATCATGGAGTGGTAAATGTCCGTCGATCCCAATATGCCAATTCTGATTGTCGATGATTACAAAACCATGTTGCGTATCATCCGTAATCTTCTTCGTCAGTTGAACTTCACCAATATTGAAGAAGCAACCGATGGCAGCATGGCGTTGCGCAAGCTGCGTGAGAAGCCGTTCAGTCTGGTTATTTCCGACTGGAACATGGAGCCGATGACTGGCCTTCAGCTGCTGAAGGAAGTTCGCGCCGATGCAAAACTGAAGGACCTTCCCTTCATCATGATCACCGCCGAAGCCAAGACCGAAAACGTCGTCATGGCGAAAAAGGCCGGTGTATCAAACTACATCGTCAAGCCGTTCAATGCCGAAACCCTCAAGGGTAAGCTGACCACGGTTCTTGGTGATTTCTAAGTCAGAAAAGGGGCACGGGGCATTTTGTCCCGTGATACCGCCGTGGATGATAGCCAACTACGTGATCTGCTGACGCAGCTTAAGAAACGCCTTGAAAAAGGCGATCTTAAGATCGAGGAAGTTTCCGGGCTGGTTGAAAGCCTTGCGAAATATCTTCCTGCCAGCACAAAGACCGACAATCAGGATGAAAAACGCCTGTTTGGCGAACTTGACGAGCTTTCCAGCATCATCCGCAAGATGAAATCGGAAATCGCGTCGCTGCGTCCTGATGACATCAAGGCCGAATACATCCCGAATGCGACTGACGAGCTTGATGCCATCGTTGATGCAACGGCAGGTGCCACGCACGAAATTCTTGATGCGATGGATTCACTTGAAGAATTTGCATCTACCCTGCCGCCCGAACAGGCCGAAATCGTGACCAATGCCACGATGCGCGTCTATGAAGCCTGCAATTTCCAGGACATCACCGGGCAGCGTACGACCAAGGTTGTCAAGGCACTGAAAGCCATTGAAGAACGGGTCGAGGGGCTGGTAACGGCATTTGGCGCGGAAATCGCACGTTATGCCGCGGAAAACCCCCGCAAGGCCAAGGACCAACCCAGTGGCGATGATGCCCTGCTTAATGGTCCGCAGCTTGAAGGCAAGGGTGTGTCGCAGGCCGATATTGATGCGATGTTTAATTGACCCTTTGGGCGAAATGACGAACGGGTATGGCAGAAGCAGAAGATGACGCCCCACAACGCGTAAGTGCCGCCACCGGTGGTACGACGGCGTTGTTTTTGTCGCTTTATCTTTTGCTTCTGGCCTTTTTTATCCTTCTCAACACCATCTCTACCTATGAAGAGGTCAAGGCCCAGAAAGTGCAGCAAAGCCTTTCATCGGCCTTTGCATCCATTCTTCCCCCCACCACCAGCCTTGATACCGTCACATCGGTTGATGGGCCGCTGATTGCCGCCCAGGAAACCCAGCAAAAACTGGGCGATCTGTTTCAGTCACCGCTAAAGGTGGCGCGGGTCGAAGTGCTGCAGCCGGGCAAGCTGCTTGAAGTCATGATGCATACCGACCAGCTTTTTGACCCGGAAAAAATCACCATTCGTGAACGCCAGCGCGGTTTTGTTGCCAATCTGGCCACGGCCCTGGCCGATACCAGCGGCGGTGCGCAATATGAAATGGAAATGATGCTGGGCAGCAATCTTGGCAAACATGGCACCGTGCCGATTGATGGCAGCCTTGAAATTGCCCGTGCTGGTGCCTTTGCCCGGGCGGTCATTGCCGCTGGCGCACCGGCGCGTGCGATTGATGTGGGCATCGATCCCAGTGCGGATCCGTTTATTGTCACTTTCCGGTTTTTCTGGGATCAGACAGCCGCCGCCAAGGCCGCAGCCGAACGGGCCGCTGCTGCCAAACGCGCGATGCAAATGACGGTTCCTTTGCCGTCCCTGCCCAAAAACAATACGGGTGGCCCGTCAGTGACCATTCCCCTGCCAATGGCATCGCCCGGCGTAACCCCCGATATGACAACCGAACCCGGCGCCACCGATACCGGCGCACCGGCCCCAGCGGGAGACGGCGGATGATCGACGAACCAAAAAGGGAAGAACCGACCGGCCCGCCGATCTGGATGCTCAGCCTGGCAGACCTGATTTCGCTGCTGCTGACCTTTTTTGTCATGCTGTTTGCAATGTCGAGCGTGAAGGTGGACCGCTGGGATGAAGTTGTTGATTCCCTGTCGCAATCCATCCGCCCGGCACCGGTTGATCCGACCGATGAACCAACCGCACAAATGAATATTCCCAGGGTTTATCGCAAACCGGCAATGAACCTTGATTATTTAAGTTCGGTAATCGAAGGGGCCATTCGCAAGGACCCGATCCTGCAGCATGCGCGATTGAAGCATGCATCGGATAAACTGGTTATTTCCCTGCCTGGCGATGTGATGTTTGTGCCCGGCAGCGAAAAACTGGCCCAGCCTGCCCGCCAGGCCCTGTTTTTGCTGGGCGGGGTGTTGTCGAATATCGGCAACCGTGTCGGCGTGCAGGGCCACAGCGACCCGCGCCCGGTTAGCGGTCTAAGCCGCTATGCCTCTAACTGGGAATTGTCATTGGCCCGTGCGGCCGAAGTCGCAAACGAATTAAAAAAGTCCGGTTATCTGGATTACATAAATATTTACGGATTTGCGGCATCAAGATACGACGAACTGCCGCGGACCGATGATGAAGACAAGCGCTATGAAATGGCGCGTCGTGTAGACATTGTCATTGAACCCCACGGCGGGAGTGGTGTCGGAGGTTCATAAGGGATGCGATTTGGGTTAACGCGACTGTTGCTGGCTGTTGCCGTCGCGACTGCCGGTATGGTGGTCGCGGTGCAAACGGCGCCGGTTGCCTATGCCCAATCCGCCAATCCCGTGATCATCCGTTCCGGTGACCATGATGGTTATGGCCGCATCGTCATCCAGTGGGACCGCAAAACCGAATATACCGCCGAAATCATCGGCAATCAGCTGGTCGTCCGGTTTAACCAGCCACTGGTGGCATCACTACGCGGTGTCGTTGATCCCATCAGCGATTATGTCTCCGAAGCCTTCTTTGACCCCGATGGTCGCACGGTTGCCTTTGTGCTGCGCAATGATTTTGACGTGCGCGCCTTTAACGTTGGCAACAATGTGGTGCTTGATATCCTGGATAAGCAGGAACCCGCACCCGCGCCAGAACCAACCCCTGCGCCAACACCCACGCCAACGCCAGCTCCTGCAACAACACCTGCCCCTGCACCAACCCCAGCGCAGCCCGCCCCTACGGCAACGCCACCGGCTAGCGGCAATATGCCTGCACCGGCGGCAAAGCCCGCCACACCGGCACCTTCGCGCCCGGCACCTGCACCAACGTCGCCCTCGGTGCCTTCTGCGGCACCATCTGCCAGCGCACCGGCATCGCAACCGCCTGCCAATGCTGCCACTAACGCGGCAGGGCAGAATGTGCCGGGGCTGGAAATTCGTGTTGGCCGGCATCCGACCTTTTACCGGCTGGTTTTTGACTGGCCCAAAAACGTCAATTATCAGGTCACCGGGCCGGACGGGCAAAAAAGCATCGTGTTTGACAGCCCGGCGCGCATTGATGATGTCGCCACGTCCCGGCGTTTGCCCCGTGGCGTGACGCTAACGCAAACCGGCACCACGCCGCTTGGTGTGCAAATTGCGACCGATCCGGCGCGCAGCCTGCGTCATTTCCGCTCTGGCACCAAGGTCGTGGTGGATATCATGGGGGTTAATGGCAACCCGCAGGGCGACGAAGCCCCGGCAGGTACGCCGCGCAGCCCTGCTTCGGGGAATGACAATGTTGTTTCCCAACCCATCACGCCACCGGGCGCACCAGAAACCGCACCGTCCGGTTCGTCGGCATCGGGCAATACGGGCAGCAAGGCACCGGTCAATAACGGCGCAAATGCCAATGCCCCGCGTAAACTTGGTCCGCCCGAAACACCCCGTGCACCAGCCGCAACCGCGTCGGAAGGGCAGGCCGCGGCCGTTGAAAGCATTGGTAAAATCGTTGTTGGTGTCACGCAGGATGCCTCGAAACTGGAACTGACCTTTCCCTTTGGCAGGCCAACAGGGGCCGCCATTTGGGACCGGGCAGGTTTTTTGTGGTTTGCATTTGATACCCGTGCCGAACTGGATCTGGGCCGTGTCCGTCAGGAAGCCAACCAGGTGATTGGCGTGATCGAGCAGCTTGAAAACCCGCAAGGGACGCTGGTGCGCATGACCATCCCCGAAGGGGTCGGCCTGATCACCAAGCAGGATGAACTGGGCGGCTGGGTTGTCACCATGGAGGCCGGGCAGCTTCAACCCGTAGAACGCCTTGGCCCGACGATTGAACTTGATGACGATACCAAGGCCCGGCTGGCCGTTCCCCTGACCGGGGTTCACGACACCATGACGGTGGAAGACCCCGAAGTGGGCGATACCCTGCGCGTGGTGCCCACCACCCAGCCCGGATACGGTATTGAAAGCGCACTGCATTACCCCGAATTTAACGTACTGCCATCCTTTCAGGGGGTTGTGGTTGCGCCAATCAATGACCGGGTAAAGGTTTCGCACCGCACCGGGGCGGCCAACCAGGGCGAAATCGCCGATCCGACCGCACCTGCCACACGGGGCGAGGCCGTGGTGGTGACGGCTGATAACGGCCTTAATATTTCGCCCGAAGGGGCAAAGTTGCTGGCATCGGCAACGGGGGTTCGCGCCCGCACTGGCGATGATGCCGATGCAGGCCGTATCTTTGATCTCGATAACTGGCGTCGCGGCGGGCTGGATAATTACAACCAAGCCATTACCGGTCTTCTGAAGGAAGTTGTCGATAGCGGCGATGAACACCGCAACAAGGCGCGGCTGGATATGGCACGGTATTACGTTGCCAATGGCCTTGGCCCCGAAGCCAATGCCATGATCGAAATGATGGAACGTGACGACCCGCTGATCGGCCAAAAATCCGAATTTCGCGCGCTTAAAGGGGCGGCAAAGTTCCTGAATGGCCAATATGAAGAAGCCGACCGCCTGTTAACCGACCCGCGCGTTGGCGACATGACCGAAGCCAAACTGTGGCGTGCGGTAAACAATGCCGCACGCGGCCGCCCCAATGAAGGGGCGCGTGACCTGATGGAATCCATTCATCTGCTGGATCGTTACCCGCCCGAACTTCTGATGCGTCTTGGCCCGGTTGCTGCCGAACAGGCCCTGATTGTCAAAAATCCGAAGGCGGGGATGGAAGTCATCCGCAAGATGCTGGAAACACCGGACGCACCGAAAAACAAGCTTCTGGATGTGGAATATCTGAAAGGCCTGTTTGAACAGGAAGCCGGGCAGTTTGACCAGGCCATTGCCACCTGGGACAAAGTTGCCGATGGTGATAACCGCAAGGCGCGGGCACATGCCATTTTTGACCGCACCGAACTGCTGTTGAAATTAAAACGCCTAACGGTTGATGATGCCATCGCCCAGCTTGAAAAACTGCGTTTCGCCTGGCGCGGCGATGATTTTGAACTCGCCGTTCTGCGCCGGCTGGGGAACCTGCAAATCGAAGGCAAACATTTCCGCGATGGTTTGAAAACCCTGCGCCAGGCCGCCATTTTCTTCCCCAACCATCCGTCCACACCGGCGGTAACGGAAAAAATGCATAAAACCTTCGAAGACCTTTACCTTGGCGATGACATCAACAATATCTCCGCCATCAAGGCCGTCGCCCTTTATGATGAATTCCGCGAACTGACCCCGGCCGGTGAAAAGGGGGATGAACTCATCCGCCGTCTTGCCGATCGCATGGTCAGTGTCGAACTGTTTGGCCGGGCCGAGGATTTATTGCTTCATCAGATCGATTTCCGCCTGACCGGCCATGAAAAGGCCCGGGTGGCAGCCCGTTTGGCGTTGGTTTATCTGCTCGATGACAAACCCAAACAGGCACTTGATGTTCTGGATTCCAGCGACAGCCCCGAACTTGGCGATGACCTGACAAATCAGCGTCTGCATCTGCGTGCCCGTGCCCTGCTTGATACCGATCAGGGTGAAGAAGCCATGAAGCTTCTGGCCGATGATATGACCGATGACGCCGAATTTTTGCGAATCGAATATTACAGAAAACAGAAAAACTACGGCGCAATGGCCGATAGTTTCCAGCGTCTGGTGGGAAGTGACCCGGGAAATATCGTCGATGGCTTTAGTGATCAGCGCGCCCAATATGTGCTGAACTGGGCGATCAATCTGGCGATGTCGGGCCGGGAACGCGAACTTGATATGGTTAAGCGACGCTATGGTGCGCTGATGTCCAAAGGCCCCTACGCCAAAGGATTTGAGCTGATCACATCCTCCCCCACACGCGGCCTGATCGATTATCGTTCCATCGCAGGCGAGATCAAAGAAGTCGAAGACTTCAAAGGCTTCCTTGGTAACTATCGGGATCAATTGGAAAAAACCCAGCTAAGCGCGATCAATTGATGCCAGCCACGGCATCTGCTGTCCTGCGCTGATTTGAATGGATCAAAAAAATAAGGGTGCTGTGTCAACCGTCACAGCACCCTTTTGCTTGCGTCGGTTATAACTGGCAGGGTCAATATTCCCTGTCGCAAAAAGTTACCAAGGACAGAGACGCGAAAGCAAAATCGCGCATTGACGCAGAATGGTTCGCACCGCCAACAGGTGATTTTCCGTAACTGGCAGTTACCATGCGGCGCTAGTCGTAAGAATAGGCAGTTGCACTTTGCAAATATTTGTCTATTCTTTTACTCGTATATTTCTAGTGTGTGAGGACTGAGGGCAGATGGATCGCGCACTCAAAATGGTTTATTACGATGACGCGGATGTCGAACACGACATCTTTGCGCAGCTGAATCTTGCCCTGAAAAATTTCCGTGGCATCGGAATGCCGCGTGATGAATCAGCTACCCGTCGTATCCTTGACCAGATCCACCGTCAAAGCCGTGCTTTTGCCGCTGTCTGCTATGGCTTCATGCGCAGCAAGGGCATTGGTGTCAGCCGGGATTCCGGCGAAGGCCAGCAATGGTACCGCGAAGCAGCCTACTGGTTCCGCGAAGAAGCCGAAGCAGGCGAGGGCACCTCGGCCAACAATCTTGGCTTCCTTTATGCCAAGGGCCTTGGCGTACCCGAAAATCCCGACATGGCCGCCGAATGGTTTCGCGATGCAGCTGACCGCGGTTCATCGGTCGCGACCTATAATCTCGGTGTCTGTTATCTTAATGGATGGGGCGTTGAACAGGATGACGGTAAAGCTGTCGAACTGTTGCAGTCGGCCTGCGATAATAATGATGTCGCGGCGGCCAGCGTACTTGCCTATCTGTATCTTGAAGGGCGCGGCGTAAAACGCGACCCGGCCAAATCCTTTGAATTCAATTTGCGCGCCGCCCGTGCCGGCAGCATCGAGGCTGCATCCGCCCTTGGTTATGCCTTTGGCGTGGGCCTTGGCGCAGAACGCAATATCGAAGCCTCGATCAGCTGGTTTGAACTTGCCGCTGGCGAAGGTGATGCCTATGCCCAGGCCAATCTGGCCATGTATTTCTGCCATAGCTCGGAACTCAAGCTGTTTAACCGTGGCTGGCAGATGCTTTCCATGGCCTGTGACCAGGGCGACGTTTCGGCCAAATACCAGATGACGCAAATTCTGATTTTCGGCGTCAAACATCGCGAACCCGATTACAGCAAGGCGCTGGATCTGGCGATGGATCTGGCGGAATTGGGCCATCCCGGCGGGTATCACCTGATTGGTGTCATGTATGAACATGGCCTTGGCGTGCCGGTTGATATGAAACGTGCCGCGGGCTGGTACGAACGTGCTGCGCGCAAGGGTTCGGCCAATGGCCAGTCGGCGCTGGGTCGCCTTTATGCCATTGGCAATGGTGTCGATCAGGACAATGTCCAGGCCTATTACTGGCTGAAAATGGCAGCACCGGCCAATAACACCCATGCCTATCGCGAATTTGATGCCGTGCGCGCACGCATGACCATCGATGAAATTCGCCGTGCCGATCAGCTTTTCGCCAGTGACCCGGCCCCGCGCCGCGTCAATGTTGGCCTTCGCGCCATCGACTGATACTGGCCGCGATCTGCGCAATCCTTAAGCCGCAACCGAAATAAAAACGCTCCTGCCGGTTATACCGTGCAGGGGCTTTTCGTTGATATCGGGTTTATGGCTTGGGGCGCGGGCGAAAAACCGACCGGCGCAGCAGCGTAAATACCGCCACCGAAATGGCAATTTCGACCGTCAGGCGGAAGATGATAGCCGGTACCAGCAGGGCTTCGTTTTGCGGTGGATACCAGTTTTGAAACGGCTGCACATTCCACAGCAGATACAGGCCAATGGCATCAACCCAGATCAGAATAAGCGAAAGTCCCGCCAGTTTGCCCGGCGCAAATATTGGCGCCTTCAGGCGTAATCCAACCAATGCATAGACCAGCCCCAATGCTGCCAATGCCACACCTGGCAATAACATCAGGCTGAAAAAGGTATAGGCGCTGGCGGTGAAGTTAAATCCAATATCAGACATCGGCGATCAGAAACCCGTTTTGCATCATCAGACGGTGCCGGTTCCGTGCGAGGCATAAAACACCGGGGGCGTTGCCTTGGCTAACTGCCGCCAAAACTTTGCACCAGAGACCCGGAAATAAGATACCAGCCATCAACCAGCACAAAAAAGATCAGCTTGAAGGGCAGCGAGATCACCACAGGCGGCAGCATCATCATGCCCATCGACATCAGGATACTGGCAACCACCATGTCGATGATCAGGAAGGGAATGAACAGCAAAAAGCCGATTTCAAAGGCGCGGCGCAATTCGCTGATCATGAAAGCCGGGATCAGGGCGCGCAGCGGCACATCATCGGGGTTGCTAACCGTGACCTTCGCCATATTCACAAATAGTTCCAGGTCGCGGTCGCGCACTTGCGTCATCATGAAGTCATGCACCGGTTTGATCGCCCGGTCCATGCCTTCAAATTCGTCGATATCGCCATTGATCATGGGCTGAAGGCCTTCATCCCATGACCGTTCCATGGTTGGCATCATGATAAACAGGGTCAAAAACAGCGCCAGACTGACCATCACCTGGTTGGGCGGGGATTGCTGAATGCCAAGGGCTGTGCGCAACAGGCCCAGAACCACAATGATACGGGTAAAGGATGTGACCATCACCAGAATGGCCGGTGCCAGGCTTAGCACCGTGATCAGGCCAATCAGCTGGATCATCCGCCCGGTGGATGTCACACCCGGCCCGTCACCCAGATCAAGGTTGAAGGACTGGGCATGGGCAACATCCCCCCCCACCAGCACCGCCATCAGCGGCAGCAGCGACCATAATGCCGCAAGTTTCAAAACCCGCATCTTCGCGCCGCGTTGTGTGGTGCTGCCGGATGTTTTACCTGCATGGCCTGCATCACCCGCTGGCGTCTCGTAGGTCATCCGGGCTTGTGCCTGTTTGCGGGGCGGGGTGGGGCGGAAAAACATCATGGCATCACATTCCGGTCATTGCGGGCTGTCCGGTTTTCGCTGTCAGTGGTGGTTTGGGGCGCATCTTTGCGGGTTTCTGTTGCGTCTTCATCGCCCAGAAGCTGCTCGAACGTGGTGCCGATATTGCGTTCCACCACCACATCGCCATTTGGCGATAAAACAATCAGATGTTCGGTATCATCGCGGCGCACCAGCACCAGCCGGCGTTTGGCATCAAGGGGTAAAACCTCGATCAGGGCCAGTCGGCGTTTTTTGCCCCGGTTTATCGTGCGTGCACCGGGCACAAACCGCCGTGCCAACAGCGCGATCACGCCAATCAGCGCCAGCACAAATACCAGTGCGGCAATAAACCGGAAATACGACCCCATATCCATCGCTGGCTGACTATCCCCTGTTTTTCAAACTGGTCGCGCCGGGCGACGGCAATCATGATCTTTGTGGATTATCGCACCCTTGGCAATGGTGCAAGCAACAAGCGCCCCGGTTCCCATCCTGCATCGTGCGCTTTTGGCCGTGCCCCTGGCACATCTTAAACCCTAAGCGCTGGTCAGACCGGCCATGATCTGCAAGGTGCAGGTCGGGCGGTAAGGCCGGTTTGGGTATGGTCTTTGCCTGCCAAACCTGCCCCGTCATATCGGCTGTTGTTCGCAGCATCCGGTGGGCTTAGCGGTTGCGCGCAGCCTGGGCATAGGCATTGATCGCCTGGTTGGAATTGTTCAGGCCGCGAAGCTGGCGCTGCAAACTGGCATGTTCGCTGCGCATCCCTTCTTCCAGCCGGTCAAGGTCGGCCTTCAGCGCCGATAGGAAGGGCGCTGCCTTTTCGCGGTCAGCGGGGGACAGGTTTTTGGCATTGCCGCACAAATCGGCAATGCGTGTCTCCAATGATCCCAGTTCCACCACCTTGCCTTCATCAAGAAAGCGCTGGCTGGTCGCGACCAGGGATAAAACCCGCTTTAAATCCTGTTTGAACTGTTCAAGCGTCATGCGGCGGTTCCTGCAATTTATCGTCGGTGGTCACTAACCGGGAAATCTTGTCATTGTCGGTGGTGGTGGCACGGTCCTGTGTGCCGTAAATCTGATTGATGCGATAGATATAGTTCAAAATCTCGGCCACGGCGGCAAAGGCTTCAAGCGGGATTTCACTATCCACATCAACCGCCATCAGAATTTCGGCCAGGTCACTGTCCTGGCGAACCCTGATGCCCTTGGCAAAGGCAACCTGCAAAATCTGTTCCGCAACACTGCCCTGGCCCTTTGCCGCCAGGATTGGCGCATTGTCGCGCCCCTGCAAATAACGCAGGGCAACAGCCACCTGGTCCTTGCGGCCGGGTGCGGCAAGTTTTTCCCTTTCTGGCGTATCGCGTTCCGCCAGCAGGTCAATGCTGCTTTTTTTGCCGGTCATTTTTGCCCAATCAATTCGCGAATGGCCCAAAACAGGTCCGGTCCATTCCAAACAGGGTTGATCATAGATGGCTGTTGGTCAATAAATCCTTGCCAGCCATCAATCGATGCAAAATTCCCTGTGGGCTTTTCGGCGGTGACGTTATCCCGCCCAAATTGGTTTCGCAGCAATTGGCCGGGCAGGCAACAGGGAAGGGGCAAATAAAATGACCCGCGCACAAGGCGTGTTGCA
The DNA here is from genome assembly GCF_002844375.1 of Thalassospira marina. Taxonomy (NCBI): domain Bacteria; kingdom Pseudomonadati; phylum Pseudomonadota; class Alphaproteobacteria; order Rhodospirillales; family Thalassospiraceae; genus Thalassospira; species Thalassospira marina. Next base: position 956,950 of record NZ_CP024199.1, read on the forward strand.
AGGGCCGCTAATTCCGGCATCTGCGCTAAAGGCGGGTTTAGCGCAAAGGGGCGCTAATTATTGGTCTTCCGACGTGTTTTTGGAACTGTCGCCACGTTTGACATCGGCCTTGCGGGCCGGTTTGTCGCTGGCAGGGGTGGTATCGGCATCATCGTCGCGGCTGTTGAAAATACGGGCCAGATCAACGCTGGCGGTTGCCGAACGGTTTTCATCCTGGATGCGGTCATAAAGTTCCCGGCGCAGAACCTGGATATTTTCCGGGAAGGTAAAGCCCAGCTTTACGGTTTTCCCGCGAACCTCGACCACGGTGACTTCAATATTGTCATCAATGATAACGGAGTCGCCGACTTTTCGGGTCAGATAGAGCATGTTTGGTCCTGGTTCTTTTAATCCGGGCGAGGCCCGTCTGTTCGGGTTGCATGACTATGCCCGCTTTGTTGCCATTGGTCCAGTGGGCATCAGGCATAAAGCAATTGCTGCTTTTTAGGAAAGTGGCACGGGATATGCAAGGAAATGGTTGTCGGGTGAAACCGGGTCTGACGGACAAGGTCAGAGACTTCGAAAACGCTTCGTTAACTCCGGCTTTACCACCAAACCCGATACTGGGTCGGAACGAGAAAGGGTAGTTATCATGGATATCGGCAAACTGAGCATGTTCGCCAACATGAAAGAAAAGATGGACTGGCTTAACCAGCGTCAGCAGGTTATCGCCCAGAACATCGCCAATTCCGATACGCCCGGCTATCGCCCTGAAGACCTTAAGGAATTTAACCCGGCAAAGGTTGGTGGTGATCGCCAGTTCATTCTGGCAATGGCCAAAACCGAACCGGGCCACAGTGCGGGCCTGCACAAGCCGCAGAATTTCAAGGCGGAAGAAGTTCGCAAGAACTACGAAGTCGCACCGGACAAAAACGCCGTGGTGATCGAAGAACAACTGGTCAAGATGAACGAAAACCGCATCGATTTTCAGACCATGACGCGCCTTTATGCCAAGCAAAGTGAAATGATCAAAACGGCCATTGGTCGTTCCAGCTAAGCTGTTGCATTCAATAGGAATTAAATGACATGGAACTCTATCGCGCATTTCAGATTTCTGCCGCAGGCATGAAGGCACAGGGCACCCGGTTACGCGTCGCAGCTGAAAACATGGCAAACGCCGAAAGCCTGCCGACCCGCGCTGGTGAAGACCCCTATCGCCGCAAGATCCTGACTTTCAAAAACGTCATGGACCGCGAAACCGGTGTTGATCTGGTCAAGGTGAACAAGGTTTACGACGACAAATCGCCGTTCGGCCTGAAATATGAACCATCCCACCCGGCAGCAAATGCCCAGGGCTATGTTCAGACTCCGAATGTTGAACCGATGATCGAGATGATGGACCTGCGCGAAGCCCAGCGCAGTTATGAAGCCAATCTCAATGTGATACAGTCTTCGCGCAGCATGCTGTTGCAGACTCTGGACATTATCCGTTAAGGTTAACCCTCAAGGATAAGGAGACCGCGCCATGATCAATAACAGCTTTGCCAATGCAATTTCTGCCTACCGCAATGCGGCTGATGGCAAAACCGACACGGCTGCGGATCGTATCCAGAACGGCACCGCCGTTGACCCGGGGCAAAGCTTTTCGGACATGGTGCGCGATGCCGCCGTTGATGCCCGCGAAACCATGATGAACAGCGAAACCATGACCCAGAAAGCCATTGTGGGTAAGGCCGAGCTGCATGAAGTGGTGACGGCGGTTTCTGCTGCCGAAGTCACCCTGCGCACGGTTGTTTCCGTTCGTGACAAGGCCCTTCAGGCCTATCAGGAAATTTTGCGTATGCCGATCTGACCGGTTTTTTAACCGCCCGGCAAAATCTGCACGGTGCCGCATTGCTTGCGAAATGCAGGGAAATGCGGCATTTTCTTTTTCTGCATTCCTTTCTTTTTGCGTTCATCCATGCCACAACAAAATCATGGCGGCGGGGCGCACCCATCCTGTATGAAGAAATACGGGCGTTCGGTTGCAAGGGCCGGCCGCCAATAGCATCGCAAGGCAGCGCAACAGCGACGGAGACGCTTTTTCGATGAATCAGGCCGAAATCATGGATGTGGCCTATGACGCGGTTTGGACCCTGATCAAGGTTTCCGGGCCGGTCATGCTGATTGCGTTAGGTGTTGGTTTGATCATTGCCCTGTTTCAGGCCCTGACCCAAATCCAGGAAATGACGCTGACCTTCGTTCCGAAAATTCTGGTGATTTTCATTTCGCTGCTGGTCCTGCTGCCCTTCATGATGAGCGAGCTGATCGAATTTACCAACCGCATGGTTGACCATTTTATCGGCCTGCCCAATTAGCCGGGATATCCAACCGGCTTTCAATTTGCCCGGCATTTCATTTTACGGGTCTGGTGTGATCAACCCCTAACAGGCTTTAAATGTCATCGCTTCAGGACCTTCTTGTTCTTGATCTTTATGTTGTCCTGATGACATTCGCCAGGGTGGGGGCGGCGTTTGCGTTCATGCCGGGTTTTGGCTCAACCATGGTGCCAACGCGGGTGCGGCTTTTGCTGGCATTGTGGATTGCGGTGGTAATTTCCCCGCTGACATCCCCGCTTATTCCCGAACAGCCCGGTGATGCACCCACGCTTTTTGTCTATCTGGCATTTGAAATTACCATTGGCTTGTTTTTTGGCATGTTCGGGCAAATCCTGATGGCCGCGCTGCAAACGGCAGGCTCGATCATTGCCTACACATCATCCATGGCCAACGCCTTTACCAATGACCCGATTGCCGGGCAGCAAAGTGCGGTAACCGGGCGTCTGCTAACCCAGGTGGGGCTTGTTTTTCTGTTTGCCACCGGGCTTGATCATTTGCTGATCCAGGCCATGTTTGAAACATACACCCTGTTTCCCCCCGGCGGTAAATTGCCGGTCGGCGATATGAGCGAGTTTATCTCGCATGCGATCAATGACAGCTTTACGATCGCAATGAAAATGGCGGCACCGTTTCTGGTGATTTCGGTTGTCCTGCAGGCTGCGCTGGGCCTGCTTAACAAGCTGATGCCGCAATTACCGGTGTTTTTTGTCGCGATGCCGGTGCAAATCGCGGTGGCTTTCTTCTTGTTCCTTGTTGTAATGCCATCCATGATGTTGGTGTTTTCAGGGTATTTTGAAAACGGGCTGGAAAACTTTACCGCCCCCTAGGTGCTATCAGGCGGGGTAATCCCGGTCTGGTCCCTTCCAGGATGTGAGCATGGCCGACGACGAAGACGACAGCCAAAAAACAGAAGACCCTTCCCAAAAAAAGCTCGATGACGCGCGAGAGAAGGGCCAGGTGCCGGTTTCCAAGGAAGTCGGCAATTTCGTGCTTCTGTTTGGTGGTGCACTGGTAATCATGATGATGGCGCCCGGCATGGCCGATGGCGTGCGGAATTACTCGTTGCAATTTATCATGCATCCCCAGGATTTCAGCTTCGACCCCGAAAGCATCCGGCTGTTATGGCAGGATATGATTATCGGGTTTTTCAAAATCCTGGGTGTGCCGTTTTTGCTGCTGGTGTTTTTTGCCGCAGCCGGGCATCTGGTGCAAAACGGGCTGGTGGTTTCTGCCGAACGGCTGAATATCGATATCACCAAGCTCAGTCCGCTCAAGGGCCTGAAAAACCTGTTTTCGATGAAAACGCTGGTCGAATTCGTCAAGAATATCATGAAGATCATTCTTGTCGGTGCGGTGCTTGCAGTGGTGATCATTCCGAAAATGAATGATATCGAACTGTATCCCCAGCTTTCCCTGCCCGAAATACTCGATCACCTTTATCAGCTGATCATTATTCTGCTGATTGCCGCTGTGTCGCTTACAGCGGTTATTGCCGGTATGGACTTTGCCTATCAGCGCTATGAATTTAACAAAACCATGCGCATGTCCAAACAGGAACTGAAAGACGAATATAAACAGACCGAAGGCAGCCCGGAAATCAAGGCCAAGGTCCGCCAGATCCGTATGGAACGTGCCCAACGCCGCATGATGCAGAATGTGCCCAGCGCCGACGTGATTGTCACCAACCCGACGCACTATGCTGTCGCTCTGAAATATGATGCCCTGACCATGCAGGCCCCGCGCTGTGTTGCCAAGGGGCAGGATAATGTCGCGCTGCGCATCCGCGAGGTGGCAAAGGAAAACAATGTCACCGTGCTGGAAAACCCGCCGGTGGCCCGCGCGCTTTATGCTTCGGTCGAGATCGATCAGGAAATTCCGCCCGAACATTACAAGGCCGTTGCCGAAATCATCTCCTACGTCTTCCGGGTGCGGGGCAAAAAATTCAACTAGGTCGGCGTGGCCCCCATCGCGGCCTATTCTTGCGTCCGATCATGCATATCCTGTTTGCTGTTATGCCTGATGGTAAATCGGATGGCACCTTTATGTGCACCTTGTCAAACGGCGGCGGGGCCTTCCCGAATGTTACAGTGATCTAAAATCATGCGATCACAATGGCCTAATGCCATTGGCAAGGGGGCGGTGGGGTGGTAATCTCTGGCGCTTATCCTGCCGCCTGTGCATTATTTCATGGCGTGAAGCTGTGCTATTTCTGTTTCACCCATGTTGAAAACCATCCCGGGGATATAAATATACCCACCGCATTGTATAGGTTATGCTATACCGAAATCCGCCTGTTACAGTCGCCATTGCGCAATCAAATAACAAAATGGTGCTGTTCGTTTAACAGTTTACACCACCTTGCCGGGGTGGAACGTTCGGGAATGTCTGTATGAAGCTTCGTCTCTCAGGGCAGATCGCGCTGTCCAACGCCATCATCGTTGTGATGCTTGTCGCGGTCGCTGTCGGTATCGGGTTTGTTGACCTGGATGCACGACGTACCACTTCGGAAGCCGTCGAAGTTGCTTCTGTTACCACAAATGATATCCCCGTTCTGATCCATAGCATTTCCGATGCACGCTATAATGTCATCCAGGTGCAGCAATGGCTGTCCGACATTTCGGCGACCCGCGGGCAGGATGGCCTTGATGACGGTTTTGATATGGCCGAAGAGGCCGCCCAAGCCCTTAAAAAGGACCTGGACGAAGCGCGTGCAATCGCCACGCGCCTGAACCAGCAAAAAATCGTCGATGCCCTTTCCGCGGTCGAAGCCGCCTTTCCGTCCTATTACGCGCAGGGCAAGGAAATGGCGAAGGCCTATATTGCTGGCGGGTCCGAACAGGGCAACAAGATTATGGGCAGTTTCGACGCCGAGGCCGAGAAAATGTCCGAAGCCCTGGTCGCCATGGTTCGCGAAACCCAGGCTTTCAGTTCCAGCACCGAAGACCACCTTGCCAACAAGCTGACCGAACTTGATGCCAGCATCACCAAGGTTTTTTATCTGACCACCGGTGTCACGATTGCCGCTGTTGTTGTTTGCGGGCTGATCGCCCTTTTCATGCATCGCCGTATCGGTGTGCCGTTAACGGGCATGGTTGGTAATTTGCGCAAACTTTCCGAAGGCAATTACGAAGTTGTCGTACCGCAAACCGACCGCACCGATGAAATTGGCGATCTTGGCCGTGTGCTGGAAGTTTTCCGCGAAACCGGCCTGCAGGCTGACCGGATGCGCAAGCAGCAGGAACAGGAACGCCTGAACGCCGAAAAGAACCGCCGCGATGCCCTGCTTGCCATGGCGGAAAAGGTTGAAACCGAAACCGGCCGCGTGGTTGAAACCATTTCCCAGCAATCGGGCAATCTGGCATCGGCGGCAAGCCGTATGTCCAAATCGGCCGATACGGTGCAGGCAAATGCGCAGTCGGTGTCATCGGCGTCCCATCAGGCACTTGCCACGGTCGAAGCCGTTGCCGGTGCGGGCGAGGAACTGAACTCGTCGCTGGTTGAAATCAACACCCAGATCGATCACGCCAACCGCATCAGCGCCGAGGCCGTTTCGGCCAGTAACGAAACCGAAAGCACCATTGCACGGCTGTCCGAAACCGTTAACGGCATCAGCGAAGTGGTCGAACTGATTTCCGGCATTGCCGCGCAGACCAACCTTCTGGCCCTGAACGCCACGATCGAAGCTGCACGCGCAGGCGAAGCCGGCAAGGGTTTTGCCGTCGTGGCCCAGGAGGTGAAAAATCTGGCAACGCAAACCGGCCGTTCGACCGACGAAATCACCCGTCAGATCGGTGAAATTCAGGCCGTAACCGAAACCGCTGTTCATGCAGTTGCCCAGATCGCCGAGAAAATTCGCGATATCGATATGATCTCGACCGCGATTGCCGCCGCCGTTGAAGAACAAAGTGCCGCCACCAGCGAAATCGCCCGCAACGTCAATGACAGTGCTGCTGCGTCCCGTGAAGTGTCTGGCCGTATTGGCGAGGTATCGGACGAAGCCGCCATTACCGGCGATCTTGCTGCCGAAGTCGGCCAGTTGTCCGATCAGGTGGCCCATGCCGTGCGCGATCTGCGCAAGGTTCTGGTCGATGTTGTCCGTACCTCGACCAGCGATGTGGACCGCCGGGGTGCCCCGCGCGCGCAGGTATCGATCAAAACCCGCGCCAAGGTGCATGGAAACAGCTTTGACGCCGAAATCCTCAATATTTCCGAAGGCGGCGCGCTGATCAAATCGGCCAGCAAACTTGCTCAGGGCATGATGATCGAACTAGAAGTCCCCGCCATTGCCGGTGCGTTGTCGGGCCGTGTTTGCGCGGTCAATGATGGTGAAGCCAGCATCGAATTCAATATTGGTGAATCCGTACGTGCCACCCTGCAAAAGTTCGTCTCGCGCCATCTCTAGGCGTTTGTGCGCAGGCAGGTGCCGGGCTTGTTTGTCACAACCCGGTGACTCGTAAATCTGATTCGAAAGGGCCGCGGGATCATGACCGTGGCCCTTTTGGCATTTAAGGGGCTGTTTGCCTTTGGGTATGCATCTTGTCTGTTTCCCCAACCCTTAAGGGGGAATGTGCATTTTTTGTGCTGTGTCGCGCACGAAATCGCGTTTTTTGCGTTTCATGCCATGACGATGCCGTGTTTGCATCGTTCGATGGGACCGCCCCGGGGGAACTACCGGAAAACTTGCTGGTAGCCAGTGGGCGCAATTGCAGCTAAAACTATAGGCTGTCGTAATAAGCTGTTGGTAATAAAGGCGGTGACGTGCTGTTACGGGGGTTAATCCTTGCAGTAAGTGTGGCGTTTGTCGGGTTCATCTATGTCATGATGCAGGTCATGGCAAAGGCGGGCATCGACCCACGCATGATGTGGATCATTGGGTCAATGGTAACCGGTGTTGCCATTCTGGCCGTTGCTGCCCTGTCGATCACGGCGCGCCGTAAAACCGGCGAACGCGATCTGGCACCGCTGGTTTCGGGTTTTTCCGCATCCGATATTGGTATCGCGCTGATTGATGCCTATGGCCGCACCCTTTATGCCAACCCGTCTTTTTCACGCAAACTGGGCATTGAACCGGGCGAAGATATGCTTGCCGCCCTCGAAGCCCGCCTTGGCTTTCTTGATCTTGATACATCCGATCTGACCGACCTTCGCGCACGCGCCATGCGCGGCGAAGCCGGCGAGATTTATCTCGATCTCGCATCTGATGGCTCGGTCGCCAGTGCTGATGGTCATGGTGACGGAAATGGTGATGATGATGACATTTCCAAAACCGGCCATACCGCAATTGACCCGGACGCCGAGGCTGCCGCCGTTGCCTCCTATCTTGTGTCGCGCAATGCGGGCGAGGGGGCGGATGGCACAAATGACGCAGGCCACAGCGCAACATTAACCCCTGCCACCGCCGCCCTTGCCGCATCACGCACTCTGCGCCTTGCCGTAACCCCGGCTGATGCGCGGCGCGGGCAAATGCTTTGGACGGTTGATGGTGTTGATGCAGCCAGTCGCACCGCCATGGTGGTCGAACAGGGCCGCCAGCTTGCCCTGCAGGATGCCAGCAATGTTGCTGCCAGCCTGTCACCCGACGTTCCCGACCATATTGGCGGCATTGCCTCGCATCTGCCTGCGGGTACACGTGGCTTTGAACATGCCGATCTGATGATCGAACGTTTGCCGGTCGGTGTCTTTGGCCTGGATGAAGACGGGCGTATTCTTTACGTCAATCAGCGCCTGGCAACGTGGCTGGGCGGCAGCACCGAAGATTACGCCAGTGGCACGGTAGAGCTTGCCGATCTGATGGTGGGTGACGGCATGAACGGCGAAGTGCGCCTAAAGGTGCGCGGGGGCGAGCCGATCAAGTGCTTTATCACCCATTCCATCAACGCCCCAAATACAGGGCCGATTCGCAGCCAGGCCGTTGTCTTCCCCGACCCGATGCCTGCCCATGAATGGGAACATGCCCTGGCCGAAACCGAACGCCGGGTGCGCTGGTTCTTTGATGACAGCCCGCTTTCCATTGTTCTGGCCGATATGAGCGGCACAGTCACCGATGCCAATCGCGCCTTTATCGAAACAGCAGGGCAGCGTCGCGAACGGGTAATTGGCCGTTCCATTCTGGAACTGATCCTGCCCGAAGACCGCGACGATGTGGCGCGTTACCTTTCCAAGGCCGTTATGGGCATGGGCAAGGGCGGCCAGATCGAGGCACGCCTGCAGGGTTCACGCGGGGTAGCGGCGCATATTTACCTGCAACGTGTTGCGGGCCGTTCAGGCGAAAGCGGCGCGCTGCTGCTGAATTTCCTTGATACGACCGAGCAGAAAAACCTTGAAGAACAGTTCGCGCAATCCCAGAAAATGCAGGCCGTTGGCCAGCTTGCAGGCGGTGTTGCGCATGACTTCAACAACCTTCTGACCGCGATGATCGGCTTCTGCGACCTGCTTCTGTCGCGTCATGGGCCGGGCGACCCCAGCTTCGCCGATATCATGCAGATCAAGCAGAATGCCAATCGCGCCGCCAATCTGGTCCGGCAGCTTCTGGCATTTTCGCGCCGGCAGACATTGCAGCCCAAGGTCATCAATATCACCGATGCCCTGGCTGAAATGTCCAACCTGCTGCGCCGCCTGATTGGCGAGAAAATCGACCTTAAAGTGGCGCATGGCCGTGATATTGGCCTGGTCAAGGTTGATCCGGGCCAGCTTGACCAGGTGATTATCAATCTGGTGGTCAATGCGCGTGATGCCATGTCGGGCGATGGCGGGACACTGGCGATCAAAACCGGTAATGAAATTGTTGATGAAACCAAACATGCCGGTACCGAAATTATCCCGGCGGGCGATTATGTCCGGATCGAAGTACGCGATACCGGCATTGGCATCCCCAAGGATAACCTGACCCGCATTTTTGAACCCTTCTTCTCGACCAAGCAGCGCGGTGAAGGCACCGGCCTTGGCCTTTCAACCGTTTATGGCATCGTCAAACAGACGGGCGGTTTCATCTCGGTCGATAGTGAAATGGGCGTTGGCACCACTTTCACCATCTATCTGCCGCGTTATGAAATCACCGCCGAAGAACTGGCCGCCAGCCAGGCCGTTGCCGAAGAAACCCCGTCGCGCGATCTGACCGGCAGTGGTGCTATTCTGCTGGTCGAGGATGAAGATGCGGTGCGCACCTTTGGGGCCCGCGCGCTGCGTGGCAAGGGCTATGATGTGCTTGAAGCCAGCAATGGCGAAAACGCGCTGGAAGTGCTGGAAAAAACCGACAAGACAATTGATCTGGTAATTTCGGATGTTGTCATGCCGGGTATGGACGGGCCAACCCTGATCCGCCAGCTGCGCGAAGAACGGCCCGATTTGAAGGTAATTTTCATTTCCGGTTACGCAGAAGATACCTATCGCGATGAACTGGACGAAGAAAACGGCGTCCATTTCCTGCCCAAACCCTTTTCGCTCAAGGAACTGGCGACCAAGGTCAAGGAAGTCCTCTGAACGCAGGAAACGTGCAGGAGCAGTAAGCCTCTGCCTAGGAGCTTCGTGATCTTTTGGTTGTTCCCCTGCCAGGAATCCGTGTCACGGCCATAAGGTTTGATATCGCATTCAGGTGGGTGATTGCCGGGGCAATTCACGTTCGATAAAGTTAATGAACCTTGGATCATCAATATAGGCGACGTTCAGGCGCAGATGCCCCTGGTCTTCTGTCGCACGGTTGATTTCAAATACCGATCCGGGCGCAAGAAAAATGCTTTCCCGCGCGGCGCGCCGGGTTAGTTCGATATCATCAACGCCGTCTGGCAGGGTTACCCACATATAATAGCCATCTGTTTCTTCCAGCCAGGGGCGCAAACCGATCTTGCGTAACGTGCGAACGGCAGCAAGATGTGCATTCTTGATCCGCCCGTTTAACCGTTTCAAATGATGCCGGTAATGTCCGTCATTCAGAACAGTGTGGACAATGCGTTCCACGTAACCCGATGAATTGACGATGGTTAACATCTTCATCTTGGTAAGATTGCCGATGACTTCGGGTGAGGCCGCAACATAGCCAACACGCAAGCTGGCCGACAGAATTTTGGCAAAGGTGCCTACATAGATAACGCGGCGCAACTGGTCGAGTGCCGCAAGGCGAGGCGCGGTTGGCGGCATAAGATCACCGAATGCATCATCCTCGACCACCATGAAATCCAGTCTTTCGGCAATCCTGAGAATTTCATGGGCACGCCCAAGTGTCAGGGATGCTCCGGTCGGGTTATGTGCCAGCGACTGTGTGAAAAAAAACCGTGCGCCGGTCGCCTGGGCCTTTTGGGTCAGGTCTTGCGGGTCTGGCCCGTCGGGTTCGCGTCGGACACCTTCCATCCTGACGCCAGCCAGTTTCAACTTGGCAAATAGCGGATAATACCCCGGACTATCGGTCAAAACGGTATCACCGGGGCGCAAATATTGACGAATGATCAGGTCAAAGGCGTGGTTGGCACCAAGTGTCAAAAGAACGTTTTCAGGCCGAACCGCAATCGAGCGTTCGTCAAGCATGCGTGAAAGTGTTTCGCGCAGCGGCATGAAACCGATCGGGCTTTCATAGGCATGTTCAAACAGGCCGCGATGGCCGCTGGCAATATTGCGCAGGTGACTTTTTAAAACAGAGCCTTCAACCCATTCCGCAGGGGGGCGTCCGTCGCCCAGGCGTGTGGTAAAGCTGTGTTCCAGCTGTTCGTGCAAAAGGGTGGCGATATCAACCGCTTCTGCCTGTCGTGCGGTGATGGGGTCCGTGGGTTGCGGTCGAACTCCCATAACATAATGGCCCGCCCCGTGCCGTGGCTCGACATAGCCCCGCGCGATCAGCCGGTCATATGCCTCGACAACCGTATTTTTGGAAACGCCATAGGCATTTGCCGCCGCCCGCAACGAACGCAGCCTTGTGCCCTTGGCCAGCACACCTTCATCAATCGAAAGCGCAATCCGTGCCGCAATTTGTTCGGCTTTGCTTTCCTTTTCGGGCACGGCACCCCTCCGACTGTTCCTTAAATTTGAATGGTACAGTTAATTTTCCATGGGCCAAACTGTACCTTGTTGAGATGGTACAATATATTTAGATTAAAGAAAAGTCGGCAGGCGCAGGAATGAAAAAGCGCCCGCCCGAAAATCAACATGGGAGGATCTAAGGTGATAGCGCAGTCGGGCGTCGCAAATTCGCGTCTGGAAGGTTTCCGTAATCTTACGCCGCAACAACGCTGGCAGCAGGTTGTCCAGGCCGTCGGCCTTGGCGAGGATGAGGCCGCATTACTTGAAGCCCCAGGGGCTTTGCCGATCGAAACAGCCAATGGCATGATCGAAAATGTGATCGGCACATTCGAACTTCCCATGGGGGTTGCGGCCAACTTTACCGTTAACGGGCGCGACTACATCATTCCGATGGTGGTTGAAGAACCGTCAATTGTTGCCGCGGCTTCTTATATGGCGCGTATTGTTCGCGGATGTGGGGGCTTTGAAACATCTGCCACCGATCCGCTGATGCGTGCCCAGGTTCAGATTGTCGGGCTTTCCGATCCCTATGGCGCGCGTCTTAAAATCCTTTCCGAGCGTACGAAAATTATCGAAGCAGCCAATGCCTGCGACAAGGTACTGATCGGGCTTGGCGGTGGTTGCCGCGATATTGAAGTTCATGTTTTCCCGGAAACACCCGGTGGCGCCATGGTCGTCATGCATTTGATCGTGGATGTCCGTGACGCAATGGGGGCCAACACCGTCAATACAATGGCCGAACGCGTGGCACCGCTGGTCGAACAATTGACCGGTGGCACAGTCAGGTTGCGTATTTTGTCGAACCTGGCGGATCTACGGCTTGTTCGGGCACGGATCGCGGTCACACCCGAGGCACTTGCGACAAAGGATCTGTCCGGCGAAGAAATGATCGACCGCATGGTGGCAGCTTACCAGTTTGCCGCGATTGATCCCTATCGCGCCGCAACCCATAACAAAGGCATCATGAACGGGATTGACCCGTTGATTGTGGCGACGGGCAATGACTGGCGCGCGATTGAAGCCGGTGCCCATGTTTGGGCGACCCGCAAGGGAAGTTACACGTCGCTTACGACCTGGGAAAAGGATACTTCCGGTCATCTTGTTGGCACGCTTGAACTGCCGATGGCGGTTGGTATCGTCGGTGGTGCCACCAAGACCCATCCGCTGGCGAAATTGGCGCTGAAAATCCTGAATATCAGTTCCGCAACCGAACTGGCACAGCTTTGCGCGGCTCTTGGTCTTGCCCAGAACATGGCGGCAATGCGGGCCTTGGCAACAGAGGGTATCCAGCGGGGCCATATGGCATTGCATGCCCGTAATATTGCGATTGTCGCCGGTGCTGTCGGCCCCGAGATCGAGGCCGTGGCCAAAGAACTGGCCGCTGCGCATGATGTCCGTGTCGAGCGGGCGCAAGACCTTCTGGCTGAACTTCGCAAGTCGTAACCAGATGCAGGGTCCTTGCAAAAGGACCCTGCCACGTTGACCCGTGTCACTGATAAAACCAAAAAGAAGAATGCCAAAAAGGCAGATAATTATTTTCCAAGGGAGGAAAAAATGTTGAAAACTAAAATATCACGTCGTTCCCTGTTGCAGTTGAGCGCAGGTGGTCTTGTCGCTTTGGGCGCAACCAGGTTTGCAACCCCGGCGATTGCAAAAACCAGCAAGATTTCCTGGCGCATGCAGTCGCTGTGGGATGGTGGCACCACGCCACAGAAATACGAAGAACGGTTCGTTCAGAAAGTGGCCGAAAAGACCGATGGCGCTTTTGAGCTAAAGCTTTTTTCGGCAGGTCAAATCGTGCCGCCGGCACAGTCTTTCGATGCGGTTCGCGGCGGTGCCTTTCAGCTGATGAAGACATTTGACGGTTATACAGCGGGCAAAATCCCTGCCCATGCCTTTATCAGCACCATCCCCTTTGGCTACAAAAATTCGGCGGACTACGCTGCCTGGTTCTATGATCTTGGCGGTCTGGAAATGGCGCGCCAGTCCTACATGCCAGCAGGTCTTCACTACATTGCCCCAACCATCTACGATCAGGAACCGATCCATTCCAAGGTCGAGATCAAAACGATTGCTGATTTCAAAGACAAGAAAGGGCGCTTTACCGGTTTGGCATCGACGGTGATGGCAGGATTTGGCGTTGCGGTGACGCCGCTTCCGACATCCGAAGTCTATTCCGCACTTGATAAAGGCCTGATCGACATTGCCGATCGCGGCGACCTGCAGGCCAATCTGGATGCCGGACTTGCCGAAGTCGCCAAATTCATCATTCTGCCGGGCGTACACCAGCCGACAACCGCCACGTCCTATGTGGCAAACAAGGCTGCGTTTGATAGTTTGCCAAATGATTTCCAGGTCGCTTTGGCCGAAGCTGCCCGGGAAATCTCGGATGAATATCAGGCCCAGAAAACCCAATCCGATGCCAGCGCCCTTGCCGCTTTCAAGGACAAAGGGGTGACGGTTATCGAGCTTGACGAGGCCGATGTGTCAGCAAACCGGTCCAAGGCAGCGGAAATCTGGCGCAAGGCAGCCAAGAACGATGCGCTTGCCAACAAGATTTTGGATAGCCAGATTGCCCAGATGCAAAAACTGGGCTTGCTTGCCTGACAAATCCCGGGATACGCCGCTTGCGGCGTATCCAATCTTTTTCAGTTAGCGAGCAAACATGCCTTTGTTGGTCAAAACCCTCTACGACATGGTTACGGCGCTTAACAGGCTGGTCTTTCGGGGTGCCAGCCTTTTGATGTTCATCATTGTGCCTGTCATGCTTTTTGCCGTCGTTTCGCGCTATATCTTCAATGCGCCCTCGTCCTGGGCAATGGAATTGGCGACGCTTGTCTTTGGTCCCTATTTCCTGCTTGCAGGTCCCTATCTGTTGCACGAACACGGCCATGTTAATCTTGATCTCGTTCAACATGCCGTCAGCCCAAACGTGCGCCGGGTGCTGGAGATCGTTAACTATCCCGTCATTATCGCATTTTGCGTCATCCTGCTGTTTTATGCCGTGCCGTTCGCAGAACAGGCCTGGCAATATGGCGAGACGTCCTATTCCTCGTGGAACCCGCCGATCTGGCCGGTGAAGTTTTTCATACCGCTGGCACTCGTCCTGCTTGGATTGCAGGCTCTGGTCGAATGGTTGCGTGTCCTTTTTGATCCTTCCGCCATGCACGATGCCGCCACTGAGCATGAGGTCTCCAACTAATGTCATCGACCGAAATTCTCATTGTCATGTTTGGCGGGCTAAGTGTTTTCCTGCTGGCAGGGCTGCCGGTTGCTTTCGTGCTCGGTGGTCTCTCGGTACTGTTCACCGTGATATTCTGGGATGCGAACGCACTTGTTGTGCTCGTCCTGCAGATATTTGACACGATGCATTCGGAAGCACTGCTTGGTATTCCGCTTTACATCTTCATGGCGATGCTGCTGCAACGCTCCAATGTTATTCAGGATCTCTACCGCGCGATGGAACTCTGGTTCGGGCATGTGCGCGGGGGCCTGGCAATTGGCACAGTGGTTATCTGCCTTGTCATGGCGGCGATGACCGGGGTTGTCGGGGCTGCTGTGACGGCTATGGGCATCCTTGCGTTACCTGAAATGTTAAAGCGCGGATATGACCCCCGTCTTGCCTCGGGTACGATCTGCGCATCGGGTACGCTGGGTATTCTGATTCCGCCTTCGGTTTTAACGATTGTATATTCCGTGACGGCCCAGGTTTCGATCGGCAAAATGTTGATTGCCGGTATCATTCCGGGCGTGCTGCTGGGATCGCTTTATATTGGTTATATCCTTGTTATCGGATATTTCCGTCCTGAAATGATCCCCGCGCGCGAAGACGGTTTTCGGGCCAGCTGGCGCGAAAAATTTCTGTCGCTAAAAACCCTTATCCTTCCATCAATGATCATTATCATGGTGCTGGGGTCGATTTTCCTGGGCATTGCCACCCCGACCGAGGCCGCCGCTGTAGGTGTATTTGGCGCGGGAATCGCCGCATTGCTGCGGGGCAATCTGAAGTTCGATATGCTTCAGGAATGCGCGAAAGGAACGCTCAAGACCACAGGCATGATTCTCTGGATTACCCTTGGTGCCAAGGCCTATGTGGCAATCTTTACCAGTCTCGGCGGGGCCGATACCCTGTTCCAGTTGCTGGAAGGGCTGGATGCAAACCCCTATGTGGTGCTGGCCCTGATGATGCTGATCCTTGTCTTTCTGGGGACCGTGCTTGACGAGATCGGCATCATTTTGCTGACCGTGCCGGTTTTTCTGCCGGTTGTTCAGTTCTATGGCTTTGATCAAATCTGGTTTGGGGTGCTGTTCGCATTGACGATCCAGATGGGGTATATCAGCCCGCCTTTCGGTTACACCCTGTTCTACATCAAGGGAACCTTGCCCAAAAACATCAATATGAGCGTGGTCTACCGCGGGATACTGCCCTTCTTTCTGTTGCAGATCGTCGGGTTGTTAATCTGCGTTGCCTTGCCCGATCTTATCTCCTGGCTGCCCGAGCATATGAAATGAGTCCCGCCATGATGGAAGACAAAAAGGTCACAATCGTCGAGGTAGGCCCCCGTGATGGCCTGCAAACAGAAAAGAAATTTGTCGAAACCGCATCGAAGATAAAACTCGTCGATATGCTGGGCACCTGTGGCTTCAAGCGAATTGAAGCCACCAGTTTTGTTTCCCCGCGCTGGGTGCCACAGATGGCCGATGCCAGCGAGCTCATGGCCGGAATTAACCGCCATCCCGGCGTAACCTATTCCGTGCTGACCCCTAATCTCAGGGCTTTTGAGGGGGCGGTTGCGGCGCGCGCCGATGAAGTGGCGATCTTTGCTTCTGCTTCGGAAAGCTTCAGTCAAAAGAACATCAATTGCCGCATTGCCGAAAGTCTGGATCGTTTCCGGCCGGTTATCGCGGCAGCCAAAGACGCAGGAATCCCGGTAAGGGGCTATGTCTCCTGTATCGTGGTGTGCCCGTATGAAGGGCCGATTGCACCGGATATCGTCGCACGTGTGACAGCCGACATGATG